>CAYRTL010000052.1:0-33506 GCA_964427005.1 uncultured Acetobacteraceae bacterium | reverse complement strand
AGATCGACCGGGAAGACAGCGCGCTCTGCGAAAAATTCCAGTTTGCCGCCGGCACCATGCAGCACGCCGCGTGCAAGGCGGATCTTGCAGATCTGCGGCTTCGACACGAACGTCTGTTGCTGCGTTAGAGGCCGCCGGTCACGTCGATCGTCAAACCGGTGACGAAATCAGCATCGGACGAGGCGAGGAAGCAGATCACCTTCGCCTGGTCCGCTGCTTCGGCGACGCGGCGCAGTGGCGTGCGGTCGATCTCTGCCGCCTGATCCTCCGGTGAGCGCTGGTTCCAGCGCGGGCGGATGCGTTCGGTCAATGTCAAACTCGGCGCAATCGCGTTGACGTTGATCCCGAACGGACCGAGTTCGAACGCCAGCTTGCGGGTGAATGCGATGATGCCGCCCTTCGCAGCGCAGTAGGCGCTGCTGCTCGACGCGCTGAGGCCGCGGCCGGCAATCGAGGCAAGATTGACGATCTTGCCATGCTTGCGCCGCTTCATCACCGGCGTGACCGCATGGCAGAACAGGAACGTGCCGTTCAGGTTGAACTGAATCAGCTTCTGCCAATCGTCGAATGTCAGCTCATCCACCGTGGCGTTCGGCTTCTCGATGATCGTGCTGCCGCCGACGGCATTCACCAGGATGTCGATGTTGCCGTACTGCTTCGCCGCCCACGCAACGACTTCATTCACCTCGGCTTCGTCCAGTGCGTTGGCCGAACGCCCAATGGCGCGGCCGCCGGACATGTTCATCGCTTCCACCGCCATCGCGAGACGGCGTTCGTCGTTATCGACGCCGATGATCACCGCGCCTTCCTTTACCATGATATCGGCGGTGGCACGGCCGATGCCGCTGCCGACAGCGGTGATCAGCGCGACCTTGTCCTTGAAGCGCATGTCTGTCCTCCCTCAGTTCAGGCGCGCGGCCTGCGCCATCACCTCGATCGCCTCCGGCTGACGCGAACGGACGGTGAGGCTGGTCGCGCCGGAATCCTCCCATGCACGGAACCGCTGTTTGATCCGCTCCGGCGGGCCGACGAGTGATTTCATGTCCACCCATTCGTCCGGCACCGCTGCGATCGCTTCTTCCTTGCGATGCGCGAGATACAGCTCCTGGATGCGTTCGGCAGCTTCCTTGAAGCCGCGGCGGATCATCATGTCCTTGTGGAAGTTCTTGTCGCGATGGCCCATGCCGCCGACATACAGTGCAACTTCCGGTTTCAGCTTTGCCAGTGCGGCCTTCACGTCATTTTCGATTTCGACGTGCACCGAGGCCTGGATGGCGAAGTCGCGCAGGCTCTTGCCATTGCCGGCGCGGCGGAAGCCTTCTTCCAGCCAGGGCAGATATTCGGGCAGCGAGCCCGGAACGAAGCCGAGGGGCAGCCAGCCATCGGCTATCTCCGCCGTCAGCTTCACCGTCGATTCATTGCCGGTGCCCAGATAGATCGGAATGTCCGGATTCATGTGCAGGATGGACTTCAGCGGTTTGCCGACACCGAGCGCTCCTTCACCGGTGAAGGGCAGCGAGATTTCGTGCCCGTCATGCGTGACCGGCGCCTCGCGGCGGAAGATCTTGCGCATGATCGCGACGTAGTCCTTGTAGCGATAATACGGCCGTCCCCAGGGTTGGCCGTACCATCCCTCCACGATCTGCGGACCCGAGACGCCGAGACCCGCGATGAAGCGCCCGCCACCCGCCATGGCATCGACGGTTGCGGCACACATGGCGGCATTGGCCGGCGTGCGTGCCGCAAGCTGCATGATGCCGGTGCCGAGTTTGATGCGCTTCGTCAGCGCGGCCAGGTAGGCAAGCGGCGTCACGGCATCGGTGCCATAGGCCTCTGCCGTCCATACGCTGTCATAGCCAAGCTCCTCGGCGCGCTGCACCAGCTTCACTGGGATCTCGAGATGCGCGCGCGAATAGCCGATGGAAAGGCCGAGCTTCATCGGGTGTTCCTCCACGTGGCGCTCGGCGTTGGCAGGCCGAGATTCTCGCGCAGCGTCGCGCCGGCGTAGTCCTTGTGATACAGTCCGCGACGCTGCAACTCGGGCACGACGTACTTCACGAAATCCATATACGTACCCGGCACATGCGTCGCGGCCAGCACGAAGCCATCGGCGACCGGCTCGGTGAACCACTGCTCCAGCCCATCCGCCACTTCCTTCGGTCCGCCCACGAATGGCTTGTTCGGCCGCGCACGGTGGCTGAACTTGACGAAGTCGCGCGGCGTTGGATTGCGGATGCCGCTCGCACGCAGCACGCGATCACGCATCGATTGCGTGCCCGAGATATTCTCCAGTTCTTCGTCGGTGAATGGCTCATCGAGCGCCTTCGAGGCGAAGTCGAAGTTCATCGCCTCCGACAGCAGGGACAGCGCATCCTCGTCCGTCGCCAGCGTTTCGATCAGCGCCATCTTGTCCTCGGCTTCCGCCTTGGTTTCGGCGCAGACAACGTAAGCCGAAGGCGTGATGAAGAACTTGTCCGGATCGCGGCCCTGCCTCGCCACATCATCCTTCATCTCGCGATAGAGCTGTCTACCATGTTCCAGGCTGGTGTGTGTGGAGACGAACACCACCTCGCCCCAGCGAGCGGAAAAACTCTTGCCGCGACCGCTCTGTCCCGCCTGGATCACCACCGGATGTCCCTGCGGCGAACGTGGCACGGTGAACGGCCCGCGCGAGCGGAACCACTTCCCCTGGTGATCCAGCCGCCGCACCTTGTCCGGATGCGCGAA
The DNA here is from genome assembly GCA_964427005.1 of uncultured Acetobacteraceae bacterium. GTDB lineage: Bacteria > Pseudomonadota > Alphaproteobacteria > Acetobacterales > Acetobacteraceae > JAMXLO01. Next base: position 30,779 of record CAYRTL010000052.1, on the reverse strand, counting down.
CAGTCCCGATTTCTTGTCGATGACGATGGCGTCGTCATCCCACGAATTCCAATGGCCGAGTACCACTTGCATGAATTCGTCGGCGCGATCGTAGCGCGTATCGTGCTCCAGGTGTTCGTCGTACCCCATGTTCAGCGCTTCGCCGTCATTCATCGACGTGACGACATTCCACGCCGCGCGGCCATTCGTCATCAGGTCCAGCGTCGCAAACACACGCGCGACATGGAACGGCTCGAAATACGTTGTTGAGCATGTGGCACCTAGGCCAAGACGTTCCGTCGCCATGCCCATCACCGTCAGCACAGTGATCGGATCCATCTTCACGCAACGAATGCCGTGCTCGACCGTATGACGATGGTCGTTGCCGTAGCGGTCAGGCATCGCCAGCCGATCATCGAAGAAGCCCAGGTGGAACTTGCCTTCCTCCAGCACGCGGCCGATGGTGCGGTAGTAGTCGGCGGACATGGAGTCATCGCGTGATTCCGGATGACGCCACGAACTCACAAGATTCGTGCAGTTCTGCGCCTGCAGGAAACCGACCATGACCATTTGGCGCATTCGCGACGCTCCGTCCCGATCCGATACTCGCCGGTATCATCGCGCGGAAATGCAGGGGAGGGCAAACTGATGCTGGGACTCGTCACCACGCCCGAAGGCGCCGCACCGATGGAACTTCGCGAAGTTGCCGAGCCACAGTTGCAGCGCAACGAGGCCCTGGTCGCAGTCCATGCGTTCTCGCTGAACCGCGGCGAGTTGCGCTCCATCCGCAACAATGGGGACGGCTGGATCCCCGGGCAGGACATCGCCGGTGTCGTGCTGAAACAGGCCGAGGACGGCAGCGGTCCACCCAGCGGCTCCCGCGTCGTTGCGCTGACGGACGAACTCGGCTGGGCGCAGCGCGTCGCGGTGCCGGCACACCGGATGGCAGTGCTGCCCGACAATGTCAGCTTCGCACAGGCGGCGACGCTGCCGGTCGCCGGCCTGACCGCATTGCGCACCTTGCGTCACGGCGCACCGTTGCTTGGCAAACGCGTGCTGATCACCGGCGCGGCCGGCGGTGTTGGCACCATAGCGATTCAGCTCGCAGCACGGTCGGGTGCGCGTGTGACGGCAGTGGTCGGACGAGTGGAACGCGCTGCGGGACTGAAGGAACTCGGAGCGCTCGAGGTCATCGAAGGCATCGACAAGGCGCAAGGCCGCTTCGGCCTCATCGTTGAGTCCGCGGGCGGTGCATCGCTCGCTCAAGCGATCAAGCTTATCGAGCCGAAAGGCACGGTCGTGGTCTATGGCAACTCATCAGGTGAGCCCACCACGATTTCGTTCGCTGACTTCCGGCCAGCGCCGAATTCGCGCGTGCAGAGCTTCAGCTATTTCTATTCGGAATCCGAAGACCGCTTTGCACCAGACCTCGCGCTGTTGGTTTCGCTGATCGCGGATCGCTCGCTGAAACCGCAAATCGGCGCGGAACGAAGCTGGCGCGACTTCGCGGAACTGGCCGAGCAGTTGCGTGACCGCCGTGTTGCCGGCAAGGCTGTGTTCCGGGTCGATTAGGAGGAAACGCAGATGGAATTCGCAGGCAAGGTGGCACTGATCACCGGTGGCGGTGGCGGCATCGGGCGCGCGACAGCTCTCGGCTTCGCAGGCCGAGGCTCCAAGGTCGTGGTGGTCGATTCCGACGCAACATCAGGCGAGGCGAGCGCCGAACTGGTGCGCCAGCGCGGCGGCGACGCACGCTTCGTCCGCGCCGATGTCACCAAGTCCGGCGACGTGCAGGCCTATGTGAAGGCTACGCTCGATGCCTTCGGCTCGATCGACTGCTTCTTCAACAACGCCGGCATCGAAGGCCGCCTTGCACCGATGCAGGATTACGACGAGGCGATGTTCGACCAGGTGATCGCGGTCAATCTGAAGGGCGTGTTTCTCGGCATGCGCCACGTGATCCCGGTGATGCTGAAGCAAGGCCATGGCGCGATCGTCAACACCGCCTCCACTGCGGCACTGTTCGGTGGACCGGGCATGGCGCCCTACGTCGCGTCGAAGCACGCCGTTCTTGGATTGACCAAGGTGGCGTCAGCGGAAGTCGCTCGTTCCGGCGTGCGAGTGAATGCCGTCTGTCCCGGTCCCGTCGAGACGCGCATGATGCGTTCGCTGGAGGCGCAGCGGGATCCGAATGATCCGCAGAAGATCCACGACATGAACGCGGCTGCCACGCCGACGGGACGCTACGTGCTGCCGGAGGAAGTGGCGAACGTGGTGATGTACCTCTGCTCGGACTTCTCCAGCGACATCACCGGCACGCACATTCTTATTGATGGCGGTCGCGCGGGGACTGGCGGAGCTCAGCCAGCCGTCCCTCGGCCCGCTTGAGGTTGTAGCGTGCAATAGCACGCTGCTGCAGCCGCGCCGGCCCTTCGAGCGCCGCGATGGCATCGCGATAGATGCCGATCGCCTCCTCGATGGCGGCGGCATCATCCAGTGCGGTAAGCGCATTGGCCAGGTTGGTGCTGGCCATCGCCCACTCCAGCGGCGTCGCCTCTCGCGTATAGACAGCCAGGGCGGCGCGGCATGCCGCCACGCTTTCCAGCAGCAGCTCGCGATCCTTGTCGCGCTCGCCCAGGACTCGCAGCGCCTGGCCGAGATTGCTCTGCGTGATGGCGACGTCGATCGGCGACTCCTGCCGCGTGTACTCTTCCAGTGCGGCGCGATAGTGATCCACCGCTTCACGCAACGACGCGGGGTCGCCGGTGCGTTCACCTTGCAGCGACAGCACGGCGCCGCAGTTGCGTTGCATCCGCGCCCAGTCGGACGGCGCAGCGTCGCTGGTGTAGACGTTCATCGCCAACCGATAGCTGTTGAGCGCGGCGTTCAGCCAGGCCGGATCGCTGTCGCGCTCGCCCAATACGACCTGTGCCGCGCCAAGCAGAGCCACCGTACGCGCCCAGTCTTCCGGCGTGCTATCGAGCCGATACACCTCCAGCGCGTGGTCACACGCCGTCATCGCCGAATGCAGCATCACCGGATCGTCGATGCGGGCACCCAACGCACGCAACGCGGCAGACAGGCGGCTTTGCGTCTTCGCCCAGTCGAGCGGCGAGTCGGCACGCGACACCATCCTGAGCGCGCGATTGAACGCGGACACCGCATCGGCAATGCCGGAGATGTCCTCCGACGCTTCCCCCTCGGACAGCAGGATCTCTGCCCTGGCAATCTCCTGGCGCCAGGCCTCGGTCATTTTTCGGCGCGCATCTCCGCGAAGGTTTCCTTCGCAACCAGCAGCGATTCGCGGATCAGCGGCACGCCGACATAGCCACCGAGATGCAACAGCGCTTCGACGAGTTCGTCCTCGGTCCAGCCCTGGTTGCGCGCCATCCGCAGGTGCAGCTTCAGTTCCGGGTCGCGCCCGGTCGCCGCGTCGGAGATCACGCAGATCAGCGCGCGCGTTTTCAGATCGAGACCGGGGCGCGTCCACAGCGCACCGAAGATGGTTTCCTGGGTGACTTCGGCGAACTTCGCCATGATCGGGTCGTTGTAGACTGTCTTGTCGATGCGCTCGACCGCGGCGTCCCCAAGCAGCTTGCGCCGCATCTCGCGGCCTTTGATGCGAAGTTCACTTTCGGCCATCCGGTCCTCCTTCCCATTGTCATTGCGAGGAGCGAAGCGACGAAGCAATCTCCTCGTGCAGGGGATTGCTTCGTCGCTTCGCTCCTCACAATGACAGTTTAAAGTTCCACCACCACGTAGTTCTGTTCCACCGACACGGGCACCGTCTCGGCCACAAACGGACCTTTGGCCAGCGCCTCGCCCGGCACGACCTCAACCTGATAAGTCCGCGCCTTCACGCTCTCCGGATGGCACCAGGACTGGCCGGTCTTGATATCGAATTCCCAGCCATGCCACGGGCAACGCAGCATTTCGCCATGCCGCTCCAGCCGGTACTCACCCGGCCGGTCCGCGGTGAACCGCCCCAGGATCGGCCCGATGCACAGCGGTGCGCCTTCATGCGGGCAGCGGTTGATCAGCGCGAAGAACTCGTTCTTCACATTGAAGACGCCGATGCTCCGTCCGGCGACGGTGACGATTTTGCAGGTGCCCGGCGCGATATCGCTGACGGGTGCGACGACGTGCCGGGCCATCCTTTACTCCAGGCCGTAGAACGACAGCGCGTTCTCGCGGAACACCATCCGCTTCTGCTGCTCCGTCAGCGGCGCCTTGAAGGCATAGCGCGGATCATCCTGATCCCAATGCGGGTAGTCGGTCGAGAACATGATGCGGTCCCAGCCAATCCACTCGCACGTTGCCAGCAGGTCTTCCGGCCGCTCCGGCTCCTCGATCGGCTGCGTCGTCACCCAGATGTTGGAGCGGATATACTCGGACGGCAGGCGCTTCAGGTGCGGCACCTCCTCGCGCAGGCGCTTGTAGTGCTTGTCCAGCCGCCAGGTCAGCGACGGCAGCCAGGCGAAGCCACCCTCCACCAGCGCGACGCGCAGGTTCGGGATATGCTCGAACACGCCTTCGACCACCAGCGATGTGACGAGAGCTTCCTTGCTCTGCGGATAGGACGGATGTTCCTCGTGATAGAACGAAGGCCAGCCGCCGCCGGTCGATGGATGCCCGCTCGTGCCGCCAAGATGCAGCGCGATGGAGAAGCCGTTCGCGGCGCACGCTTCCAGGATCGGCCAGTAGCGGCGGCGACCCAGCGGCTCCAGGCCGCGCGGCGGGATCATCACATGCGTGAAGCGGCGATCGCCCGCACGCTTCTCGATCTCCTTGATCGCCGCCTCGGTGTATTCCAGCGGGATCTGCACGCCGGCCTTCAGGCGCGGCTCGCGATCACACCAGACCTGCGCTTCCCATTCGTTCGCCGCGGTCGCCATCGCCGCGCCGAACTCGACGTTGCGTTCGTCGGAGCCACGGCCGAGCAGCGGCATCATCAGGCCGTAGGAGACGTTGAACAGATCGAGCAACTGCTCCTGCATCATCTCCAGGTCAGAGCCAGGATGCGTGCCGTCCTTCGGATAGGAGTCCATCCGCATGCCGGTGAACGGCGACATCCGCGGATAGTTCGGCGCATTTGAGAATGGCGACCGCGAACGCCCGCCGATCGACTGGCGCAGCTTCCGCCAGCGCTCCGGCAGGAACTGGTCCAGATCAGCTGGCGATTTCGTGTAGGGATGCACGTCACAATCGACGATGCCGAGTTTGGTCTGCGACGAAGTGTCGGGTTGGCGATCCATGACCGTGACGTTCATCGGATGCTCTCCATGTTCACGGGGACAAACGGGGGAAAGTCTTCAGCGCATTGTCGACGAGAATCTTGCGCACCAGGTGTTCCGGCAAGCCGTCCGGCAGCGCATCCTTGTCGTCGAAATGCCAGTGCGGATAGTCGGTGGAGAACAGCAGCATCTCATCGGAGCCGATCTCCTCGATGATGCGCTGCAGTTGATCAGCACGAGGCGGCGCGTCGAATGGCTGGACGGTCAGCCGCACATGCTCGCGCGCATAGGCGGCGGGCGATTTCTCCAGCCACGGTACTTCGGCTCGCACGCCGCGCCAGGTCTTGTCGGCGCGCCACATCCAGCCGGGCAGCCAAGTCACCCCGGACTCCATCAACACGACTTTCAGGCGGGGGAATTCGACGAACACGCCCTCGGTGATCAGGCTGTTCAGCACGCCGGCAAATCCTGTTGACCACGAAACGTAGTCCTCCAGGTAGTACGACGGCCAGCCAAGATTGGTCGGTGCATGGCGGTAGCTGCTGCCCGCGTGGATGCCGATCGGCAGATCGAAACGGTCGGCGGCGCGATAGATCGGCCAATGGATGCGGCGCCCGAGAGGCAGCTCGCCCATCTCCCACACCAGCACCTGCACGAACCGCGTATCGGCGGCCATGCGCTCGATCTCTTTCGCCGCCAATTCGGGGCTGTGCATCGGCACTACGATGGACGCCCGTAGCCTGTCGTCTTTCGACAGCCATTCGGCGGCGAGCCAGTCATTGATCGCGCGGCACATCGCCGCGGAGAGGTCCTCGCTGAACACCGCGGGCGCGCCGTGCAGCACATTGCAGATCGCGTAACGGGTGCCGAACGCATCGAGCGCCTGTGAACGCAGCAGGTCCAGGTCGGTCCCGCCGCTGCCTTTCGGCGGTTTCCAGTCGGGACGGCAGTTGATCGGCGCGTTCGGCGGGAAGGCGGACGCGGTGTAATTATCGCGCTCCAGCCCGCGCATCAGGATATGCGAGCGCCAATACTCATCCAGATACGGCACCAGCGCCTGCATACTCGGCAGGGCCGGATGGATGTCACAGTCGATCGCGCCGGGCGCGGGAACGCTCACGGGCTACTCCTCAGTATTGTGCGGAGGATAGGGGCGGATGGCGGACCGTTCAATGGCAGCGGGCGCCGTGCTAATGGGGCGGATCATTCAGTCGGGAGAAAACGTCATGACCAGGTTCACGTGGGAACATATTCATCTTCGCTCGCCCGATCCGGCCACGACCGCCCAGTGGTACGAGGACAAGCTGGGCGCCGAGGTGATCCGGACGCCGCAGCCGGACGGCTCGACCCGGATCGATCTGGAGCTGACAGGACAGAAGATCTTCATCGCCAAGGCGGATCCGGGGTCGACCGCCCCGTCGCCACAGACGCCATACATGGGGCTGGATCACTTCGGGCTGACCGTGGAGAACATCGACGCCGCGGTGGCCGAGTTGAAGGGCAAGGGCGTGACCTTCACAATGGAGCCCAAAACGATACGACCCGGCGTGCGGATCGCCTTTCTGACTGCGCCACAAAATGTCTCGATCGAGCTGATCCAGCGGGGTTAGACGGCTGGCTTCTTGATCCAGGTCAACGAGGGCGGCGGCTCCTTGTGGCATCTGAGTGTGCCCCGAGGAGCAAGCCATGCCCGGATACATCCTGACCCCCGCCACTGGCGCCGATACTGACCAATCCGTTTTCGCCACCGCCCTCACGGCCGCTCGGCTGTTGTCTGCCCACCTGGAGTTCCTGCACGTGAGCATCGACGTGCAGGAGACGCTCACGGCGATGGCATCCGCCGATGTGGGCGCCGGCATTGGCTACGGCGACATTCTGGCCTCGCTGGAGGAAGAGGTCGCAACCCGGAAGAAGAACGCTGAAACGGCATTCCGGGATTTCTGCGAGCGGGAACAGATCCCGGTTTCCGCGGACATCTCCACGGCTCTGCCGTCTGCTGAATGGCGCCAGGAGACTGGGGACGAACCAAGATGGCTGGCAGCGCATGGACGAGCGGCCGATTTGCTGGTCGTCGGGCGCCCACGCAACGGGGAAGCCGTTGCGATGGACGTGCTCGAGGCGGCACTGATGGAGACGGGGCGCCCGGTTCTGGTGGCGTCAGCAACGCCGCCGGGCAGCCTGTCCAGCACAATTGCCATTGCATGGAAGGACCGGCCGGAGGCAGCCCGGGCAGTAGGGGCAGCCCAGCCGTTCCTCCGCCTCGCCGACCAGGTGATCATCATCTCCGTCACCGAAGATGTGCACACCGACGAGGAGTCGTGCGAACGGCTCCGCCATGCGCTGTCCTGGCAAAATCCGCGCGTCAGTGTGCGCTGCGTGAAGCAGGACGATCGTCCGCCGGTTGAGATATTGCTGGCTACGGCGAAGGCGATGAAGGCCGAGATGCTGGTGATGGGCGGCTATGGCCACAGCCGCGTTCGTGAGGTGATTTTTGGCGGCTTCACACGTCGCATCCTGACGGACGCCGACATTCCGGTGCTGATGGCGCACTGATCGCCGCTAGGCTTTGATCGCCATGCGAGTGGTGATACTTGGCGCGGCGGGCCGCGATTTCCACAACTTCAACGTGGTGTATCGCGATGATCCGAACAGCACTGTGGTCGCTTTTACCGCGACGCAGATTCCTGGTATCGCCGACCGCAGCTACCCAGCGTCGTTGGCAGGTCCGCGTTACCCGACGGGAATAGCGATTCTGCCGGAGGAACGCCTCGAGGAACTGTGCCGCAGCGAAGCTGTGGATGAGGTGGTTTTCGCCTACAGCGACGTGCCGCACGAGCATGTCATGCATCTCGCATCCCGAGCCTTGGCAGCGGGAGCCGACTTCCTGCTCCTCGGACCGCTGCGCACAATGCTGACGCCGTCGCGGCCGACAATAGCAGTGAGCGGCTTGCGTACAGGCTGTGGGAAGTCGCCAATCTCGCGCTGGCTCGGGCAGTATCTGCGTCATCAAGGCCGGCGCGTCGCGGTAATCCGGCATCCCATGCCATACGGCAATCTGGCGATGCAGCGTGTGCAAAGATTTGCGTCGAAGGTCGATTTTGGTCCCGCCCATTGCTCGATCGAAGAGCGCGAGGAATACGAACCGCATGTCGCGTCAGGCAACGTGGTGTTCGCCGGGGTTGATTATGCCGCGGTGCTTCAGGCGGCCGAAGCTGAAGCAGACCTCCTGATATGGGATGGCGGCAACAACGACTTTCCGTTCATTCGTCCGGACCTGCACATCGGTGTGGCTGATGCACTGCGTCCGAACCAGGTCACAACACACCACCCAGGCGAGACCATCGCACGAATGGCCGATGTGCTGGTGGTGAACAAGGCCAACGCGGCGCTGGCGATTGACGTCGCGTCGCTCAAGGCGCGTCTGCACGAAGTCAATCCACGTGCATCGATCATCAGCGGGAACCTGCTTGTGCGGCTGGATGATCATGCCGCGGTGCACGGACGACGCGTGCTGGTGATCGAGGATGGACCGACTCTGACACACGGCGGCATGGCCACCGGGGCTGGAACCGCCGCCGCACTGATCGCGGGCGCGGTCGAGTTTGTCGATCCACGCAACTCTGCTCCGCGAGAAATCCTCGCTGTGTTTGCCGCAAATCCACACATAGGCAAGGTCCTGCCGGCCGTTGGCTACAGCGATGCGCAAGTGCGGGCGATGGTGGAGACGATCGAGTCTTCTGACGCCGATCTGGTGGTATCGGCGACACCGATTGATCTCGCGGAGATGATGCCGATCAGCAAACCGATCGTGCGCGCGCGCTATGAATTTGAGGAGGATCCGGCGGAGCCGCTGTCAACGCTCGTTGACGCGTTTCTGCAGCGTCACTCGTAACGCAGGGCTTCGATCGGATCGAGCCGGGCTGCCTTGCGCGCCGGATAGTAGCCAAAAAAGATGCCCACTGCGGCGGAAAACAGAAACCCGCCGATAATGGCGATGGGTGAGACCGGCGCCTGCCATCCCGCTGCTATCGTGACGCCCCACGAGAACGCGACGCCCAGGACGATGCCGGCAATGCCGCCGGTGATGCTGAGAAATACTGCCTCGGCAAGGAATTGCAGCAGCACATGCAGGCGACGGGCGCCGATAGCCATGCGCAAGCCGATTTCGCGTGTCCGCTCGGTGACTGAGACAAGCAGAATGTTCATGATGCCGATGCCGCCAACCAGCAGCGAGATCGACGCCACTGCTGCAAGCAGGAGAGCCATGATACGGCTGCTGCTCTCGGCGGCGGCGGCAATCTGACTCAGATTGTGCACTGAGAAATCCTGGATGGCGCCAGACTTGATGCGGTGACGCGTGGACAGTGTCTGCGTCACCTGGCGGGAGGCCTCATCAACCGCGCCCGGACTGACTGCCTGCACATAGAGCTGGTTGACGTAGCCGGTTAGCCGCAGCTGCAGGCCGTATGGATTGGGCCAGGGAGGGTACACCCAGTTCAGCGGAACCTGCGCTTGCGTCGGCGCTGCAACACCAAGCACACGCCGTTCGGCTGTCGAGAAGGGAACCATGACGACGTCATCCTGGTCCTGGCCGAACGGGGTCTGCCCCTTGCCCACCAGCAGGCCTATCACTCGCATTGGCGTGCTTTTGACCAGGATGATCGCGCCGACCGGGTTCTCACTTTGAGGGAATAGTTGCGAATAGACGGTCTGGCCTATCAGCGCGACGAGGCCTGCACTCGCCTCATCCTCGTGCGTGATCAGCCGGCCGACCTGTGCCTGCCAGTTGGTCATTGGCGGATAATCAGCACTCACGCCTTGCACGCTCGTGGTCCAGTTCTGATTGCCGTACTGTATCTGCCCGAGACCACGGCTCAGGAAGCTTACCTGTCCGACTGCAGGATCGTCGCGGCGGATGGCCTGAGCATCGGCCACGGTTATGGTGGAGGCGCTCCCGAAACCGGCACGTACACCACCCGTTGTTGTCGCGCCTGGCAATACCACGAGCAGATTTGTACCAAGGCTATCGATCTGCTTGCGTACCGCCAGGTTTGCCCCCTGGCCCACCGCCACCATCGCGATCAACGCGGCAACGCCAATGAAGACGCCGAGCATCGTCAGCGCTGACCGCATTCGGTTGCGTCTTAACGCCTGGATCGCCGCCGCCACGATCATCACGCCAAACGCCCATGCCGCGCCTGCCCGGTGGCCGCGCGGCTCCCGCCCAGTGATCGGGGCTTTTCGCGCCAACTCGGCAATTGGCTGCTTCTGCACGCGCTGATCGGAGATGATCTGCCCATCGCGCATAGTGATGACCCGATCGGCAAATGCGGCAATATCCGCCTCATGCGTGACAACGATGATGGTGACGCCCTGCTCGCGATTCAGCGAAACAAGCGTCTCCATGATCTCGTGCGAGGTGCGTGAATCGAGATTGCCAGTCGGTTCATCTGCCAGCAGCAGGCTTGGCGCGTTGATCAGAGCCCGTGCGATGGCAACACGCTGTTGTTGTCCACCGGAAAGCTGCCCCGGCGTGTTGCGTTCCCGTTCCTCCAGGCCGAGTAGCGCGAGCGCACGTCGTGCGCGTTCCAGCCGCGGCGCAGGCCGGACTGGACCTTCGGCCGCATAGAACAGCGGCAGCGCAACGTTTTCGATCGCGCTGGTTCGTGCCAGCAGATTGAAGCTCTGAAACACGAAGCCAAGGCGCTCGCTGCGGATGCGAGCGAGATCCGGTTCGGCCAGTCGCCCAACCTCAATGCCTTCGAAAAAATATGTGCCGCTGCTCGGGCGATCGAGACAGCCGAGTATCGCCATCAAAGTGGACTTGCCCGAGCCGGATGAACCCATGATGGCGAGAAATTCGCTGCGCTCGACCGTCAGGCTGACGCCGTTCAGCGCGCGAACGTCCATGTCACCCGCGTGATACGTCCGCGACACGTTGTGAAGTCTGATGACAGGCTCCGCCATCGCCTACATCCGAGGTACCGGCAGGGCGGAGCGCGTCCCGGAGCTATGCTGTTCACCCACGATCACGTAATCACCAGGCTTCACGTCACCAGCGACGATTTCGGTATTGGTGTCATCCTCCAGGCCCCGGGTCACAGATACGGCCACTGGTTTGCCGTTCCGAAGTAGCCACACGCGTCCTTCCGTAGGCGACGGTGTGGCTCCAGCCGGCCTGTAACGAAGCGCCTGGTCGGGAACGCGCAGAACGTCGGTGCGCTGATCGGTGATAAGCTGGGTCGAAGCTGTCATTCCTGGCTTCAGAGCCAGATCGGTGTTGTCGGCACTGACAACCACGTCGTAGGTCACCACATTCTGCACTGTCTGCGGTGACTGTCGCACCTGGACCACCGTTCCGTGGAATACGCGGTTGGGGAATGTATCCACTGTGAATTGCGCGCTATCGCCTTCCTTGATGCTACCGATGTCGCTCTCGCTGACATTCGTATCGACCTGCATCTTGGTAAGGTCGGTTGCGATCAGGAAAAGCGTTGGTGTCTGAAACGTTGCAGCGACGGTCTGCCCCATGGTGACATTGCGCGACACAACGGTGCCTTTCACCGGTGACACGATATCCGTGTAGCCAAGGTTGACCTGCGCCGCGGCCAACTCCGCCGCCCGTTGCTGGATTGTGGCCTCGTCCAGTGCCACCTGCCCCTTGGCCTGCTCGTATACATTCTTCGCGTTATCGGCGATGTCCTGCGACGTGTACTGGTGTTCCGCCAGCTTGGCATTCCGCTGGTAGTTCAACTCGGCATAGACAAGGTGGGCCTTGTCCTTCTCAAGCTGCGCCTTGGCAACTTCGAGGTTCGCCTTGTCCTGATCGACCACTGCCTGATAGGTGCGAGGATCGATCTTGGCGCAGATCTGGCCGACTTTCACCTCGGTGTTGTAGTCGCAGAAGAGCTGCTGAATGACGCCAGATACGTACGAGCCGACAATGATGGTCAGCACAGGGTTAACGGTTCCGGTGGCACTGACTGCGCGGGTCACCGCACCGCGCGTGACCGGCGCAGTGGTGTAGTGAACTGTAGCCTGGCGGGTGGATGCCCACCATGCGCCGCCACCTGCCGCGAGCAGCAGTATGGCCGCCACTCCAACCCGCCAAAGCCTGGTGCGGCGCGAGCGGATCGCCCTATCCTGCGGCCCTGCAAGCGGAGCGGTCCTGGTGATCGCCTGGTCCATCCGCGGCATCTCCTCGATGCCGGAGACTGAGGCACCCACCCTGCCGACGCATTGACCTCGATCAAACGGTCGTGCTTGCAAAGCGGCGCAGCGACTCGAATAAGGCCTGATTCGTGATAAGGCGGGGGACCTTGTGCTGGCCGCCCAGTTTGCCACGTTGCTTCATCCAGGTCGCGAAGGTGCCGTGCTGGACCGGTATCACCTCGGGTGGCCTGAGGCCGAAGCCGCCAGAGCGATGCGCGCGGTAGTCGTCGTTGCTTCGGCAAAGCACGTCGTCCAGCGTCTGCACGAACGACGCCATCCTGGACGGGTCCAATGCGGTGCCGCTGAATTCCACGATGTAGCTGTGCCCGCCACGTGAATCCGCTGCATCGGGGAAGACGGCGCCCACCGCGAAGTCTGCGATCGAGGCACCAATGGCGCTCGCTGCCTCACTTACCGCCGCTTCGATCTCCTCTCCGGTGAGATGTTCGCCGAACGCGGAGAGAAAATACGAAAGCCTGCCGCTGACCAGCAGGCGCGGCGGATGCAGATCGACGAACCTGACCGTGTCTCCGACGATGTAGGACCACAGCCCGGCGTTACTGCTGACCACCAACGCGTATTCCTCGCCCGTCTTGACATCGGCGAGCCAGTGACGGCTAGGCGCGCGGGCGGAAAGCTCTTCCACCGGCACAAATTCGTAGAACAGCCCGTTGCCCACGATCAGGCGCATGCCTTCGCCCGGGCCCCTGTCAGCAATCGCGAAGAACCCTTCGCTCGCGGGATAAACTTCGCGCAATTCGGCATGACTGCCTTGCAGCAGCTCCTGAAACTGGTGCTGGTACGGCGCGAAGTTGACGCCGCCATGCACCAGCAGTTCCAGATTGGGGAACACAGCAGCCAGCCGGTGTGATCCACCTCGCTGCAATGCGAACAGCCATTCAAAGAAGATGAGCAGCCAGCTTGGGGTGCCACTGATCGCGCGAATGTCCTCCTTGCGGCATGCATGCGCCAGCTTCTCGACCTTTTCTTCCCAGTCGGAGATCAGCGCGAGATCGCGCGGCGGAAACGAATAGCGCTGTGCCCACCACGGAACTTCGGCGGTAGCGATGCCGCTGAGATCGCCGGCGCGGATCCCGGGCGCCAGTTCCACCAGATCCGTGCTGCCTCCGAGCATGAAGCTCTTGCCGCCCAGCACGCGGCTGGCGGGGCGGTTTGCGACATGGTGGACAAGAACGTCGATCGCCGCCCGGGCATTGGCACGAATCATATCAGACGAGCAGGGGATGTATTTCGTCGTTCCGCTGCTTGTGCCGGAAGAGAGCGCGAAGCGCGGAATGGTCCCTGGCCAGGTGCAGTCGGTGAGATGTGGGAACCTCGGTTGCCAGTACTCATCCCACACATCCTCATAACGGCGCAGTCTCACGCGTGACTGAAAGTCGCCCACCGATCGTACATCGCTGAAGGCATGATCGCGACCGAACTGTGTGCTGCTTGCGCGGCTTACCAGCCGTAACAGTTGGCGTTCCTGTTCAGCGACAGCATCCTGGCGTGACAGCTTGGCCAGACGCTGTCGCGCATAAAGACGCAGCAGACCGGTCGCGTCGAACGGCACGCCACGAGTCACGGCTCGAGATCCGTATGATGCTTGAATGTGGCGCGTGCCGTCGCTGGTCGCAGCGGCACCGCGATGTACTTGCCTTCTTGCCAGAGAGACACCTGGTCGAGGCATGTGGTGCTGCCGAGAAAGCCATCCTGTCCGCCGAGTAGCACGAAGTAATTTTGATCGAGATCGGACAGGTCGGAGATATGGCGCGCGACCGACCCGTAGCGCGTGCCGTGCCGCTTGTCGGTGAGAGGATGGGCTGTCTTCATCAATGTGTCGTTGCTCCCGCCAACCGGCAGGTCCATGAAGCGCCATGGTCGGCCGGCAATCGGCAGAAGGCCCAACGGATGCGCCAGGCGCAGGCGGTGACGCGTTCCCCAGGTGTCGCGGGAGCCGATGCTGCGTGCGGCCTTGAGCAGCCCGCGGTGCAAAGCGCGCTGCCTCTGCCGCAGGTCAGTGCAAAGCACATCATTCCAGAGCAGCCGGTGTGTTCCCCAAGCGGCGCTATACGCCGCCCGATGCCGGCCGGGCACCAGGATGCGGATCAAGTGGTGGCACACGACTTCGAAGGCGAGGGCGCCGCGCGAGGTCGCGTCATAGCGACCATCCCACGCGATCATGTCGTCGAGGATGCGACGCGCGCGAGGGTTGCGACGCGCCAGAGCAGGTCGAAACCACGCAAGAATCTGGCGGCACTGGGTCAGTGCTGCTGCCGAATACACGTCGCGCTGGATTTTCCCCGCCGTTTCACGCGCTATTCGATCGCCTGTTCTGAGAAGATGATCGAGGCGCTGTTTCCGGTCGGGGCGCGAAAAGTGGCGGCCGATGAACGGGCTGCCAGGCGGAGGTCTCTCGTTGGCCGATGCAAGGAAATGCTCCGCGGGATCAGCAGTGCACGGCAAATCGGACCCGGTCATCGGCGCGTTCCACTCGTCATCGGGTCCTGGCCGCACAACCATGTCGGACGGATCAATCTCGGAACGTCGTGGCAGGTGCACCGCCATGCCTCGTCCGATATGACCGGCTGCATCGGCATAGGTCATGTTCTGTCCGGGAACCGCGAAGCCATCGAGTGCAGCGCGGAATTCCGTCCAGTTCCGCGCTCGGTTCACCGCCAGCATCGCAGTGGTTTCGTCGCTTGGGCGATGGCCCATCCAGCGCAGTGCCAGGGGCTCGGTGCCGGCCGCCAGCATTGGTACGTCGGTGATCACGGGTCCCCATTCGCTGTCGCGCACGTAAAACTTATGGGGTTGTTCCCATCGCACAGGGATTTCCACTTTGCGCCCCGCCAGCCCCGAGACGTGCTCCGGCGGTACCGCAACAAGATCGCTGCTGGCCGCGTGCAGACTGGTGCCACCCCAGGCAATCCATGGATTACGGCCGAGTGCGACGAACGGCAGGCCGGGGATCATCAGTCCTGCCGCGTGATACGAAGGCGACTTGAATGCAGCTACCAGCCACGTGTTCGGCAGGATGATCGAGAGATGCGGATCGCTCCCGATCAGCGCACCGCCAGTTGCGCTGCGGTCAGGTGCTACAACAAACGAGTTGCTGCCGCAGCGAAGCCCTGCGGCAGCAAGATGCGCCAATGAGGATTCATCTTCATTTGTCCAGCAGGAGCGGCTGTCCACCGACAGAATGTTTCGCCAGAGCCGCGGCCAATCATCATCTGCCCGAAACCTGAGGAGCTGGAACCACACAATCCAGTTGACATCCGCGCTGACAAGCCGGCCCAGCGTGAGGATATCGGCGGTACTCCAGGCTTCGGGCTGCATGCCGAACAGATCGAACTCGGGCGGCAATGGCTGCACCTTGGCGAGATGATGATTCAAGCCGCGCACAAATGCATCGAGCCACTGGCGCGTTGCGGGAGGCATCTGGGCCAATATTCCTGGAACAGCACGACCGAAGTCGAGCGTGCGCAGCAACTGGTCGATCTGGATGCCCGACGAACCAATCAGCTCGGAGACGCGCCCCTGCGCGATGCGCCGCATCAACTCGAGCTGGCCCAGACGCAGGTGCGCATGCACGATGCCCAATGCCACCGCGGCGTCATCGTCCGTCTCGGCTTCAATGAACGGAACGTGATGACGATTCCAGCTAACCGCCACCGGCTTTTCGATCGGCAGGCCTTTGCGCGGGAACATCGCCAGACGCTCGTCGAGCGTGTAGATGCATCGGCCGCGCATCGCGTGTCTGACCACGCAGGCCAGCAGCATCGCCTTTCCACGGAGTCTGTAGAATGCCTTGGTAATTTTCCAGCTCTCCCGGTCAACATTCTCATCGTCATGGCTGCGAAGCGCCGCCATCACGTTGAAAAACACCGGTTCTCACAATGGGTTTAAATCCGGCAGACTAGCAAGCGGCAGTATCAGCAGTGTCTCTTGCCTAATCGGCTGCAAGGCGCGGCAGCAAGGGGTTCTACCGTCTCGTAATCAGCGCGGAGCGACCACGCTGCTACATTCTTGATTTGAGCGAATCGTTGTCGCCCCAGTTCGATCGCACACTCCTCGTCGGTCGCGCGAACATCCACCGCACCTTGCCATGCATGGACCGGATGGCCAGTGCTGTCTATGAGTCTCTTGAAAAAGCTCACGTGGTAGATTTGCTGCATGGCAACTCTCCCGCGACTGATGCCACAGTATGCAAGCCAGTCAGGGCCGGCCTTGATCCAGATCAATCGGACCGCTTACGACGCGACCGGCTCAGCCTCCATCATCCGTTGCAGCGCCGGGTAGTTCACCTTGCCGCTGCCAAGTCGGGGAAGCTGTTCCACGTGGATGACGGAGCGGGGCAGCATGATCTCGGGAATGTCCTGCTCTCTCGCCGCACGACGCAAGGCATCGACGGTAGCCATATCGGACGTGGTGACAAGCACGAGGCGCTCGCCCTTACCAGCGTCCGGAAGCGCAACGACAGCGTGCGTTTCGCCAGGCCAGAGCCGATCGGCAAGCGTCTCGCCCGTCGTCATCGGCACCATTTCGCCGCCGATCTTGGCGAAGCGCTTCGCGCGATCCTTGATCCAGACAAAACCCACCGGATCGAGATCGACGATGTCACCCGTGTCGTACCAACCATCCGCCGGAGGCTCCAGGACACCGGGCGCTGATGCGCGCATATAACCAAGCATCACATTGGGACCTTTGACCCAGAGCCGGCCCCCCGTATCCAAGCCTTCGACCCCCTCGATTCGCCACGCGATCCCAGGCATGAACCGGCCAACACTGCCAGGCGCATTCCGCATCGGCGTATTGATCGACAACACCGGTGCCGTCTCGGTCGCGCCATAGCCTTGGAGGATGCGGACGCCGAACCTGTCAGCGTACAGCCGCCGTGTCGCCTCTTTGAGGCGCTCTGCGCCGGCAAACATGTAGCGCACCGAGCGAAAATCATACGGGTTGGCGTAGCGAGCCCAGCCGGCGAGGAATGTGTCCGTGCTGAACACAATCGTCGCGTCATAGCCGTAGATCAGCTCCGGCACCAGCCGGTAATGCAACGGTGTCGGATAGAGGAATGTCGGCACGCCAAGCAGCAGCGGCATTAGAGTTCCGACCGTCAGTCCAAACGCGTGGAACATCGGCATGGCGTTGAACACGACATCGACAGAGGTGAAGTCGATCACCGCGGCGGCCTGTGCGCAATTTGCCAGGATGTTGGCATGGCTGAGCACGACTCCCTTCGGCGTGCCTTCCGTGCCGCTGGTAAACAGAACGACCGCGGCTTGCTCGGCGCGCACGGTGGCGCCTGGCAGATAACGCGCGCGAATAACGTCACGCCAGCCCTGCAGCCATGAGCGCCAATCAAGAGAGGAACGGATATCCTCAAGCCACACGAAACTGACATGCGCCGACAGCCGCTCGATTTCCTTGGCGACGCGCCCTGTCTCGGCGAACCGGCGCGACGAAATGACAAGCCGCACTCCAGCGGTGCGGCATGCGATCAGCATGCCATCCCCGCCGGCCGTGATGTTCAGCATTGCCGGAATACGGCCGAAGGCCTGCAACGCCATGAAGGCGACCACCGCCCCGTTGGCGTTCGGCAGCAGCACGCCGATATGGTCGCCGACCTCAGTGCTTCGCTCCAGCGCACGGCCAATCAGGCAGGCTCCAAGTAGAACGCGTCGGTAGCTGATCGGTGTGCGATCGGCATCCATCAGCACGCGGCTGCGCCACCCGTGGCATTGGCCAGCGTCAAGCAACGACGCAAACAGCGAGGTATCGAGGCGTTTTGCGGCGAATGCCGATTCGACCATCACGTCATGCAGCATCCGCGCGGCTGCCTGCCGCCGCTGCCGGCCCAGCAGAGCCGGATCCAGAGTGAGCGTCAGCGCCGGGAAAATGGTGATGCTGACCCGTGGGAACCATCGCCGCCTCAGTTT
Organism: uncultured Acetobacteraceae bacterium; assembly: GCA_964427005.1. Taxonomy (GTDB): domain Bacteria; phylum Pseudomonadota; class Alphaproteobacteria; order Acetobacterales; family Acetobacteraceae; genus JAMXLO01. The sequence goes on along the minus strand of CAYRTL010000052.1, from coordinate 12,412 downwards.
GCCGGCAAGATGCGACAAATGACTGAACTGCGAGCCCTCGATGCGTACGGGCACCAGTTTCGCGGCTGCCTTGTCCGCGATCATGCCGGCGCCGTCGTACACCTTCATCAGCCCACCTGTCGTGCTGATGCGGCCTTCCGGGAACAGCACCAGGCGCAGCCCTTGCCGCGCCGCCTGGATCATCGAGCGCACGGCAAACGGACTCACTGGATCGACGGAAATCGTCGCCGCACACGACAGGAACGGCTTGGCCCACCATCGCGTCGCGACCAGTTTATCGACTACGAATACCGGTGAGCCTGGCAGGAACGCAGCAAGCAGCGGGCCATCCGCATAGCTGAGATGATTCGGCACAACCACGGCGTTCTCGCCAGGCGGCGGATAATGCTCCATCCCGGTCACGGTCACCCGATGGAACAACCGCGCATAGCGTCGCAGCAGCCCAAGCAGGAACGAGGTGGGCAGGAATCGCGCGCTCCAGATCACAGCGACTACATTGGCCAGAGCCATGAGCGAAAGGATGCGGGTTGCCGAGGTCCCCAACGCCGCCAGCGCGGCCGCAATGACCGCGCCGATGACCATGAATGCCGCGTTGACCACGTTGTTCGCGGCGACCATGCGCGCGCGCCAGTCCTGCTCGGACCGCTGCTGAATCATCGTGTAGAACGGCACCGAGTAGAAACCGCCGCACGCCGCCAGCAGCGCGAGATCCAGTAACAGCCGCCAGCCTTGCACGGAGCTGATAATGGCTGGGACCGACGTCAGCCCCTCCGCGCCGGCACAACCGCTGGCAAAGTCCCAGGTGAACAGCGAAATGCCAGCCAACGCCCAGGGCACATGCCGTCCGGACACGTCACCATGAAGGATGCGCGCGCAGAGCAGTGATCCAGTGCCGACACCGAACGTGAACAGGGTCAGGAACAGAGTGACGACTTCACCGGTCGCGCCAAGTGTGACCTTGGCGACGACAGGAAACTCGGCGACCAGCGTGGCACCGAGCGTCCAGAACCAGCTAATGCCGAGTATCGGCTGCCAGATCCCACTCTCGCTACGTGCCTGACGCACCAAACTGAACGTGGCGCGCATCACATGCCAGTCCACTGCGATGCCTGCCGCACGCGGCGGCGCGGGCGGGATGCGCAGTGCGGACAGGATGCCGATGGCCGCAACTGCAAGGCCGGTCGACGAGATTGCCGTGGCTCCATAGGGCAGCGTCACGAGCCAGCCGCCCGCGATGGTGCCCACCAGGATGGCGATGAACGTGGTCGCCTCGATGAGGCCGTTGCCGGCAAGCAGCTCTTGCGGCTGCAGATGATCGGGCAGAATGCCGTATTTCAACGGACCGAACAGACTTGCCTGCACGCCGAGGGCGACGAGAACGATCAGCAGGATTGGCAGGCTGTCCAGCAGAAATCCCAGCCCCGCCACGCTCATCAGCACAAGCTCCACCAGCTTCAGGAGGCGGATCAGCCGTGCCTTGTCATGACAATCGGCGAGCTGCCCGGCGCTGGCCGAAAGCAGCATGTAGGGGAAAATGAACAACCCGGCCGCGAGCGCGACCAGCACCGGCCCGGCGGACCCCGCGCGAAACAGCGCTAATACCACCAGCGCATTGCGCACCAGATTGTCATTGAGAGCAGTGCAGGCCTGAGTGACGCAAAGGGGCCAGAAACGCCGCGTGCCGAGCAGGCCCAGCACTCCGCTATCCATTCATGTGCACGACACAAGCGCCTCCCTCCGGCACGCATGGTGCCAAGCTAGCGCCATATGAGTTCGGGGAGAATCGGGGCCGCGGCTCTATAACTCGCCTTCCGGCGTCATGCGATGCACGGCAGCGGGCAGCAGCCGCGCGAGATGAACCAGAAAATCGCCCGAAATCATGCCAGCAAGCGTGGCGAGATCCTCCACGCGTTCTTCGCCAAGCACCCGGCGCAGGTCCCGCGTGCTTATCGGCTGGTTCGGCCCGTTGCCAATCCACGATTGCATGATGTGCGAGAGCCCGGCTTCGTTGAACCGCTCCGCCAACTCGGGCAGCGAGCCTCGTTCACCGCCAAGCAATTCCTCAAGAGCAGCGCCCATGGGCGTAACGGCCTCATCGGGCAACGTTTGTAAATCCTCGATCACTTCATGGATCAGCCGCATTGTCTTGCTCCCGAATTACTGGCGGCTCAGGTCCGGACCGTGAGCCTGTTCACTACTTTGTCCACGCCAAAGACGTACCGGGCGTCATCCTCGGCCAGCTTCACTTCCGCCTGACAGTAACGGCGGCTTCGCTGTCCTGTTCCGGTGGCGTGACGCCGATGCCGTTGGCCGACATCTATCCCCCGGAGATGCAAAAGAGCTGACAAGAGCGGAGACCGAGCAGAACCAGCGCGGGAGGCCTCAGCGGCACACCGCGCTGGCCCGCTCGTCCGCTGTCGGGCGCCGGGCTCATTCCTGCTCCCAGTCCTGATAGCCGCTCACGTCATGGTGGGCGTGGAAGTGGCTCAGTGCGACGCCACCGCCGACAAGCAGCACCACGACAACGACATACCGCCCCAGGCTGCCGACATACGGCTTGCGCCGGTAGGTCGGCTGATCGCTGAGCCAGTACTTCTCATACCACCCGGGATCGGGTCCAAACGGATACATGATACGCACTCCTCTGGTTCACCCACATCGACGGAATCGCCGGTGCGGGGGCGCGCGTATCAGCCATAAGGACGCGGTCCTGGTATGAACGAGTTCACAGGTTTTTCACGTTTAATTTTCCCCGGGCCACATAACGACATCAGCTCCGGTGCATCCTTGTAACATAACGGAAAGCAGACATCCGGCATTTGACCTTCCTCAATAACGCCGGCCGGAACCCTGCGCACGGTCAGTTCCGCGCGCGCGACCGGCTGCTTGGAGGACAGGATGTCAGGAACCACCGTCACGCTGGACAGCAAGCACAAGAGCTATTCCACCAACGCCGATAACGTGACCATCACCGGAGGCAACGGCAACTTCCGGGTCACCGATAACGGCAACAACGCGGTCATCACCCTCGGCGACGGCCGGCAGTATGTGGTGGCGCACGGCACCGGCGACGTCATCACCATCGGCAACACGCCTGGCTCGTCCGGAGTGAGCACGATCATCAGCACCGGTGGCGAGGCCACCATCACCGCTGGCGACGGGAATGTCAGCGTCCTCGCGGGCGGTGATTTCAACATCATTGCGCTCGGCGATGGCCACGACTGGGTGAGTGCGCTCGGGCAGTTCAACCAGGTCCAGGTCGGCACCGCGAACGGCATTAACGACGTCAACACCATCAGCATCGGCAGCTATGCCACGGTCTTCACCGGAGCAGGTACGAGCACCGTCACCGCCAACGGCGATTTCGCGTCGATCTTTCTCGGCGGCAGCAATAACACGGTGACCGCGACCGGCACATACGCAACCATCAGTGCGACTGCCGCGGGTAACCAGGTCAACTCCATCACGACTGGTGGCAATGCGACGATCACGCTGGGTAACGGGCAAAGCATGGTGGTCGCGTCAGGCGATTATAATTCTGTTACAACAGGCAATGGCCTCCAGACCATCATTGCAGGCGGTTCCCATAACTTCATCAGCATCGGCAATACGCCAGCTGTCGCCGGTGGCGGCTGCGGCGACGATTCAAGCGATGATGATGGCCGTGACGATGGCGGATGCTCCGGCGGCACACACAGAGAATCCGACGATGACCAGCACAGCGGGAAGTCGTACGGAAGCTCCGACCATGAGGGTGACGGGTCTGGCCGCGATGGGCATGAAGCCAATGGTTGTGGCTCTGGAGATGACGGGCATGAGGGCGAATGTGGCAACGGCGGCGGCAGCCTGATCTATACCGGCGACTCGTCCTTCGTGACGGCGGGAGACGGCGACAACACCATCATCGCCCACGGCGGACACAACTTCATCCAGGACGGCGCCGGGAACGACTCCATCTTCCTGCTCGATGGAACGAATGCCGGCTTCAACGCGGTCTTCCTTGGCAACGGCAATAACCTGCTGTTCCTCAGCGGCTCGAACAACGCGGTGTTCGACGGCTCCGGCACCGATAGCATTACGGCAGGAACAGGCAGCGACACCTTCGCGATGAATGCGCAGGGCGGAATGGTGAACATCGCCAACTTCAATGCGACGGACCAGCTCGACCTGCAGTCGCTTCTCGCGGGCCTGAGCCTCACTCCGACCGTTGATGGCCTTGCAGGCATCGTCACGGTCACCGAGCAGGCCGATGCACAATTCGGTCCGGGCGGCGTCGATACGCTGATCTCTGTCGCCGGTAGCGGCGGCACTGCGAACATCACGCTGACCAACTACGATGCCGGCGGGCTGGCAGGCCTGCTGAACAACAACCAGTTGGTCCTGCCAGCCTGACGTCATAGCAAAGGCTCGGTAGGGCTGTCTCATACCCCATCCGTCATGGCCGGCCACCGTGCCGGCCATCCGTCGCGGCACTGTGCCACCACTGATCGCCGGGACGAGCCCGGACAAGCCCGGCCATGACGACGTGCATGGGTCACAGTCAGTGAGCCTTGGTATCAGACCCTTCGCACGTTCCAGAAATACGGCCCCGTCGCTTCGATCACACCTGTCAGATTGCTGCGATAGGCCGTGCGAATCTGGAACGTGCCGAGGGGAATGCACGGCACCATCTCGAACGCGCGCTTGTGGATCTCCAGCACTGTCGCATCGCGTTCTTCTGGGGTCGCCGCTTCCACGAAACGCCGCGTCAGCACCTCCATCTCATCATCCTTGTACCAGCCGAACCACGCGGTCGGTCCGAGGCCGCGAATCTGGCTGTGCTCCACTGGCGTGAAGCGGATCGTGGATGGCGCCCAGGTGTGGAGGATTGACCAGCCGCCTTTCTCCACCGGCTCACGCGATACACGGCGCTGCACGACGGTGCCCCAGTCGGTCGCCACCATCTCCACGTTCATGCCGATCTTCACCAGCAGGTCGTGCGTGACGTCACCCAGCGGACCGACCGTGGTGAGGTCAGTGGGATTGAGCAGCACCGCCTTCTCGCCGGCATAGCCGGATGCCTTCAGCATCGCACGCGCCTTGTCGATGTCGCCCTGCATCGCTTCCGCGCCAACTGGCTGATCGTAGCGGCTGCCGCATGGGAACATCGATTTGCACGTGGCATACGCGGTCGGATCGCTGCCCGTGACCGCAGCCATGTAGTCGGCCTGGTTCACGCCCATGATCACAGCGCGCCGCACCAGCACGTTGTTGAACGGCGGATGCAGGTGATTGAAGCGCAGCACGCCGTTGTAGCCGGTCGGATTATGCGAGCCGATGCGAATATCCGGATTGCGCCGCAGCAATGGCACGAGGTCCGGCTGCACCTGTTCGTACCAGTCCACCTCGCCCGCTTGCAATGCGGCCGCGGCGGTCGCTGAGTCCGGAATGACGCGCCATTCGATGCGATCGAAATGCGCGACCTTGCCGCCGATCATCCAATCCGCCGGTTCCTGGCGCGGCACATAATCCTTGAAGCGTTCGTATGCGACGTGAGCACCGGGCACGAACTCGGCAGGCAGGAACTTGTAGGGCCCTGAGCCAATCGTCTCAGTGATCGACTTGAAGGGATCGGTCTTGGCGATGTGCTCCGGCATGATGAAAGCGACCGATGCACCACCACGCGCGATCGCATCGATGAAGATGCCGATGGGCCGCTTCAACGTGATGCGCAGCGTCTTGTCGTCCTGTGCCACGCATTCATCGACGTATTGCCAGACTGTCTGGCCAATGGTCTCGCGCGCGGCCCAGCGCTTCAGCGAGGGCGCGCAGTCTTGCGCGCGCACAGGTTCGCCGTTGTGGAACTTCAGCCCGTCGCGCAACTTGATGATGTATGTCCGTCCATCCTCGGACAGCGTATAGCCCTCGGCCATCTGCGGCTTCGTCTGGAATTTGCCGTCGATACCGAACAGCAGATCATAGACCGCCCAGCCGTGGTTCACCGACGGCTGCGCCGTCGTGACGATGGGATCGAGCAGCGTCAGGTTGGCCTGCGGCACGAAGCGCAGCGTGCGGGCGTTCGCAGGCTGGGCGATGGCGAAGGACGTCGGCAGCGCGGCGGCGGCCGAGGCCTGCAGAAAAGTTCGGCGTTTCACGGTTTCCTCCCTTGGCCATGGAATGTGATTGCGGGAAAGGCTGGTCAGTCAACAGGACCTCCTCACGCCCTGGTATTGTTCGCCGCCTTGAACTGCCCAGGAGCGAACAATGGAGCGACGCACAGTATTGACCGGATTAGCCGGCAGCCTATCAGCCTTGGTTGCCCGCGCGGCTGAACCGGCAGGAGAAGTCGAGACATCGCGCGGTGAGTGCTACGCGATGACGGGCGCAGAACGCCGCCAACTCGCGGCCTCCACAGCGGTGTTCGTCGGCGACGCTGTGGCAACTGGCGTGCAGTCGGCACTCGCCATGCACCTGGGGACTGCAACCGTGGTGAAGCTTGGAGCGGAAGCGCGGCTGGTGATCGACCGGTTCCTGATGAACGCCGGAGGTGTGCTGGTACTCGACCGCGGGGCAATGCTGTATGACCACGACGACAAGCGCGGCCCAGGTGACGTCGCAGTGCGCTCACCATTTGGGTTGATGGCGGTACGCGGCACCCGCTTCTTCGCTGGTCCGAGCAATGGCGTGTTCGGCGTGTTTGTGGAGGACGGTGTGGTGACGGTGGTAGGCGTCAGCACCGCTGTGACCGTGACAAGCGGGCTTGGCACGGACATCGCGCGCCCAGGTGCGGAGCCAACTACGCCGCACGCATGGGGCGCGGCACGGATCGCTGCCGCGATGGCCTCAGTCAGTTAGCTTTATCAAGCGATACAGGCGTATAGACACAAACCTCCGAGCTTTGACCGCGTAACGTCAACATGCCGATAAGACGGATTGTGTTGGGATCTAGCGATGCAGCGGCTCCTGGTCCTATGCAGATGGTGGACCCAAGCTCCTTATTCGCAGCCTCCAACCGCGCGGCCGCATTGATCGCATTGCCGTGCGCCGTATAGTCAAGTTTCCGACTTCCGCCGACGTCGCCCACGATGGCAGGTCCCGTGTCGATGCCGATACGCGTGCGGCCGAGTTGCAGTCGCTGGCCGAGTGGAGAGCGACGGATGCTTTCCGTTGCGTCCACCAACGCGAGTGCGCTGGCCACCGCGCGTTGCGGATGGTTCGGCAAGTCCAAGGGCGCGTTATAGATCGCAACAATCGCATCACCGACAATCTTGTCGATCATACCGCCATGATCGGTGATGATGCGCGTGGCTACATCGAAATATGCGTCCAGCAACGCGATCAGTTCGGTGGGTTCGGCGCGCTCTGTCATGCTGGTGAAGCCCTCGATGTCGGTGAACAGCGCAGTGATCTCGCGCATCTCGCCGCGCAGGCGCAGCGCTGCGGGATCAGCGGCGATCCGACGCACGACGTCGGGTGACAGATGCTGCTCAAACCTGAGGCGCAGCAGGCGCGCGCGCCACTCATCCCGAATGAAACGCGCCACGAGAGCCGTGGCAAAGCTGGCACCGGCGATCATCGGCGGGCCAATGGGGTCCAGCAACAAGGAAGCGGCCGGCACGGCAGCCACCGCCGCCCCCGCACAGACCAGGCACGCAAGCACTGCCAGAGCCACGGAGACAACAGGGCGCAACCATGTTGCGAAGGCGAGGCACAGCAAACCGAGCACTACGGCCGCCACTGGCTCGCCCAGATCCGCCCAGATCGGCCGAACCGGGATCTCGCCACTCAGGATGGTCTCGATTGCCGCAGCCTGGATCTGCACGGATGGCGTAGTGGGGGACGCTGGCGTGGCGCGCAGTCCGCCCACTTCGGGCGCACTGCTGCCAATCAGCACGATCCGGCCAACAAGGGCAGCGCGTGCAGCGGAATCATCCAGCACGGTTCCGCTCGCTATGATCGGCGCGGTTGGTCGGTCCGCCAGACGCAGCGCGGCGTCGCGACCGAGCGGAACCAACCACGTGCCGATCTGCAGAGTGCCATCTGGGCGGATGATCAGCGCGCTCGCGCGCTGAACCAGACGTACGGTCTCGACTGCGAGGCCGGGCCGCACCACGTTCCCAGCTGCGACCAGCAGCGGCACGCGGCGGATCAGTCCGTCAGCATCGGCTGCGAGGACCAGGGCGCCGAAACCTTGCGCAACCTGCCCCAAGGATCGAAGCGGACCGATTGCTCCGCGGGCCTGCCACATGCCGGAAAGCTCTACCGATGAGCTTGTGAGAATGGGCGTGATGGGGAGATCCTCACCTGCCCTCTCGGTCTCCAGCACGTAGCCAAGCACGGTAGGTGCCCCGGATAGCGCCTGAGCCAGCGCGGCATCACCTTCGGCCGAGAACCGGTCGGTTCCAGCCACCAGGATGTCCAGGGCAATCGCCGCCGGATGGGCCTCTGCGACGGCCGCCACCAACTCCGCCAAGTGCTTCCGCGGCCATGGCCATGCACCAAATCGCACGAGTGCCGCGCGGTCTATGTCCACGATCGCCACACCTGGTCCCGCGGCAGCGTGCCGAGGGAGCAGTGGCAAAATCCGGTCAAGTGCACGCTCACGCAACGTGCCCCGCACCGCATTGGGCGAAGCAACCCAGCCGGCCAGCAGCAGCGCGAGCACGACGATCCCAACAAGGCCCGGCAGAACTTCGCGGCGCGGCAGCACCATCAGGCTTGATGTCCTATAGGACCACGCTGCTATCCATTCGGAGCGCTCGGATGCTTCTCCAAATCCTTCTCCAGTCTTTTGACCTGGTCGAACAGGCGCGCTGACGCAAGCTGCAGAAAATAGAACCCGAAATCCGGGTTCTGGAAGAACATCTCATGCACTTGGTCGTAGTGAATGGCCAGCAGATCGCCTTTGGCGACGCACTCGAACGACTGCGTGCGAAGACCATCGGGCGCCAACAGGCCAAGTTCGCCCACGAACTCTCCTGGCTGTCCATATATGCCCAACTCAGGAATGAGGAATTTCCCGGACACGATGTAGAACATGGTATCCGCGACATCGCCCTTACGAAATACTACCTGGCCGCGACTGCAATGGCGACGACTCATGTAGGGTTTGAGCCAGTCCATTCTCCTGTGACCGTGCGCGGCGCTGCGCACACGGCGCACCAGTTTGATCATTTGCACCATACGCAGAATGTTCAGCGGCAACAGTGCGGCATTCAAAACAAGCGCCGGGTACTCCGTGGAGAGATAGGCATAGGCGATTATGCAAACATTGCTGCCGGCACTCAGCGCCCGTAGCGGGATCATGGTGCGGACAAGGAACGAGGCCACGATGAGTGCGGCACCGAGATAACCGGGCACTGCGCGCCAGGATAGAATGGCCGGATCGTAGTGGTTTGCCACCCACTGGGTCAGCCAGTTGATCATCTTTCCCCCGGTATCCGCTGCGGCACTCGTGGCGCGGTCATTGCATTTGATAGGTGTTCCGTCACTATAGCCCGACAGTTCAGGTGCCGAACACGGCTCGCACTTGCTGGACTGCAAAGGAACACGGCTATGCGCTTTCCGCGTGTCGGCGCCTTGCTTTCTGCGGCCATTGTCATCACCGTGTCCGTCTTGGCGCTGCTGCCCGCACAAAGAACCCCGCAGACGCTACGGGATGTGGTGCCGTTCAGCCGTACTCATCGGATCGCAAGACTGCTGCCGACGGTGGTGAATATCTCCACGCATAAATTATCCACTGCCACGGCTGCCGACGCCGGAGCTGGTGAGCCGCGACGGATCGAGGCTTTTGGTTCTGGATTTGTCATGGACCCGACGGGACTCATCGTGACGAACCGGCACGTGATCGAAGGGGCGTTCGATGTCACGGTGACGATGTCAGATGGCACCTCACTGCCGGCGAAGGTTCGGGGCTTCGGCCGCTCGATCGACCTTGCCTTGCTCGAAGTGAGCCCGCCAAACCCGCTACCCACGGTGACTTGGGGCGACAGCGACAAGGTTCGTGTCGGCGATCAGGTGATGGCAATCGGCAATCCGCTGGGCATTGGTGAATCCGTCAGCGCCGGAATCGTGAGTGCCAAGAACCGCGACACGCTGGATACGCCATTCGACGATTACATCCAGACTGATGCGGCGATCAATCATGGCAACTCTGGAGGGCCGCTGGTCGACACGCGCGGCGAGGTGATTGGAGTGAACACGGCGATCTATACGCCGTTCGCGCAGAGCGGCTCGATTGGCATTGGCTTCGCCATTCCCGCAAATGACGCGCGGGCGGCGGCCGATCAGTTGCGCCAGAAGGGGCATCTTCGACTTGGATGGCTTGGCGTGCGCGCGCAGGACGTCACGCCGAATATCGCTGACGGGTTTGGCTTGCCTCTCCCGTATGGCGCGATCGTGGTCGAGGTTGAACCTGATGGGGCGGCCGCCCATGCGGGACTACAGGTCGGCGATGTAATCGTGAAATTCGGCAATCATGTCACGAAGGATGCTCGGGCGCTCGCTCGCACTATAGCGAACGCAGCGATCGGAGAGAGCGGTCCTTTGGTTTTCTGGCGCGATCACAAGGAGCGGACGGTTGCTGCGACTGTTGGTGAATGGATCGGCGAGCGGCCACCTGCCGAGGATCCTGTCGCGAAGCCGGATCGCGGGGTCCACGTCGATCGGCCGGACCTTGGTTTGCAAACCGCAGAGATCAGCGACGAATTGCGAATGAAGTACAAGCTGGCAGCCTCGCAGACGGGTGTCGTGATCACTGGCGTGGTGCCGAGTAGTGCCGCCGATGAAATCGGGCTTGATTCGGGCGACGTGATTTTGCGCGTGCAGCAGACATCGGTGGCGACCACGGCAGATGTGCTGGCAAGGCTCAACGAAGTACGGGCGGCGCAGCGCCGTCACGTCGTGCTGCTGGTCCAGGACCATCACGGCCTGCGCTGGCTTCCCCTCTATCTTGGCGCAATACCGTAGGGCGCCCGATGCCTAAGCCATGACGCGCCTCAGTATGACCCATGCGCCGCCTTCATCGTCATGACGGGACCAAGCCCCGCCATGACGTGAAACAGCCGCCATCAGTCATGATCAACGGGGCTTGGTATCAGTTGTTGTGGTGGGACTCGATCAGCCGTGGCTGCGTGACGCGTTCAGCATCACGGCCGCGCGAACAAGAGCCTTCAATGCCTCCTCGTCGATCTTGTCGCCCTCGTGGAAATCGATGGCGCGCCTCGTGTTGCCATCGAGGCTGGAGTTGAAGAGGCGTGCAGGGTCGTCAAGTGCGGCCCCCTTCGCGAAGGTCATCTTCACGACGTTCTTGTAGGTCTCACCGGTGCAGATCAAGCCGTGGTGGGACCACACCGGAACCCCTCGCCACTTCCACTCCTCTACCACCTCGGGGTCGGCTTGCCTGATCAATGCGCGGAGCCGGGAGAGCATCTTGCCCCGCCAGTCGCCCAGCTCCTTGATCCTCTCGTCTATCATCTGAGATGCCGATCTTTCCATCTGAGACTCGCTCTTGTTCATGATGGGTCTTCCCTCTCAGCCAGTCCGCGCCAAGACCTGCTCCAGATTCGCGAAGAACTTCTGCCACCCGTGCTTGGCACCCTGGGACGCCTGCTGCTGATCCGGCCGGAAGCCAGACTGCTCCATGCGGAAGTGGGTCCCGGTGCTGGTAGGAGTGAGAGTCCAAGTGACAGCGCCGCCGATCTTTTCCGGCGGAAAAGGCATCTCCCGTTTGACAACGACGGAACGCGTTTCGGTTGATCTATCGTTCATTGGTCCATCCTCTTCAGCAGGTCTTCGAGGTCATCGAACCGGCTCTGCCAGAACTCGGTCATTCGACTTGTCCAGTCGATCAGCGGAGCCAAGGCGCTGAGCTGCGCGCTGTAATGCGTCTGGCGATCCTGGTGACGGCCGAACACCAGCCCGGCCTTCTTCAGGACGCAAGATGCTTGAGACGGGCAGTTGCGAGACCGTGGCCCGAGCCGTCAGCGCCCCGACGGTCTGCTCCCCTTCGCGGCACAGCCGCTCGAAGATGGCTCGCCGGGTCGGATCAACCGCAGAGTTACGCGTGGGTCAAATAGAGGACCTCACGTGTGCAGCGACCACGACAACCCAGCCCCACACGTTTTGGTGGAAGAGAAAAGCGCTCTTCGACCTACCGGAACGGCTTCCAATGCCGCTTCTCCATCGCCAATCCGAGCCAAAGCGGCCGTGATCGCCCCTTTTCGGTTAATCATTGCATTTTCCGGTGACATTCTGGAAGGTTGCAAAAAGTAGATATTTCGCATTGTTTCGTCATAACGAATGCGAAGGAACGGCCCATGAGGCGAGGGGCGCCTCATAGGCGTCTAATTTTGGGGGACAGATATGGCCGCCACGACCACCACCGTCACGCTCGACAGCAGGCATTCGACCTACACCACGAATGCCAATGGCG
>CAYRTL010000051.1:0-34537 GCA_964427005.1 uncultured Acetobacteraceae bacterium | reverse complement strand
AAGCCGCCCTTCACACGGCCGTAGATCGTGCCATTGACCCGCTGCTGGGTCTCGAAGGCCTTTTCGAGATTGGTCCAGGCCTCCTCGCGGCGCGCCTTCTCGCGCGACAGGATGATGGCCCCATCCTTGTCTTCATAACGCTCGACATAGAGCTCGATGACATCGCCCGGCTTCACGTCGGGCTTGGTGCCGGGAGGGCCAAACTCCTTCAGCGCGACGCGGCCTTCGGATTTCAGACCGACATCGACAATCGCGAATTCGTCGGTGAGGCGCAGGACGCGACCGGTGACGACGGAGCCGTCAAAACCAGTGTCCTGGCCGAGAGTTTCATCGAGGAGGGAGGCGAAGTCTTCGCCCTTGAAATGGTCCTGCATCGGGGCAGGTGCGGGGGTGCGTGCTACGGTGGCAGATAGAGCCATGTGCTGGTTGTTTTCCGTTACGGAGGGACCGGGTTTCCCGGTTGGCCGTTGGTGTGCGCGTTCCGTTGCAGAAACACGTCTTGCCCGCGCGAGTCTGCCGCGGGCCGGGTTGAGAAAGTTGCCGAAGGCACTCGCAACGCGAGGCCGATGCCCCAGAGATACGCCTGGAGGCGCCGAAGTCAAGCTTGTAGCACGATTTTGCTGCCGGTTCGCGGCATGAAGCCAGGATCAGGATTCGAGAAACTCCGCGAAATACTCTTCGGAGGTGATCCGCCGGCCAACGATGCCGGCGCGCTGCGCCTGCTCCGCGAAGACCTCGATGGTTGCACGGTTGCGCTCGAAACCTTCGCCGTGGAAATCGGGGCCCATCAAGGCCTCGGTCTCCTCCAACTCGGCATCCAGCCATGGCGATGCATAGGGGAACGACCGTTGCGCTTTGCCGAACATCTCCGTGCACCGGGTGAAGGCGTCGGTCAATGAACGCGCAATCCATTTGTTCTGCTGCCATACCTCCCGGCGCAAGACGATGAGATGTTGCGGTGGATAGGTCCGTGTGGCGCGGAAGTAGTCGCGCTCGATCGCCCGAATGTCGGCAAACAGTCGAATGATCGGCCCATCGACCGGGTGATAGCGCCGCGGGCGAGGCGGACTGTAGATCGCATCCAACTCTCCCGCGATCAGCATCTCCGAGAGCGCCCGTCCTTCCGGCGCGGCGCGCACGCCATCGGGCAGCGTATAGGCGTGACTGGTGATCGTTCCCTCATCCACCGCACCAATGCACCATTGCAACTCCTCGGGTGGGACACCAATGAAGCGCAGGAAGTGGCGATACCAGATCGAACCGCTCGCCACCCAGTCGTACATGCCAACGCGCTTGCCGCGCAGATCATCCGCCGTCTTCACCGGCCCATCCTTGCGGACATAGATGTCGCGCCCGGTGAAGTTGCGCAGCGGAAACACAGGTAACGCCACCAGGCTGCGATCACCCTTTTCAATCCTACGCAGATGCCCCGCCATCGATGACTCGCCGCCATGCACGGTGGGATCACTCGCCGCACGTCGGAGCATCTCGGCCCGCGTCGGCCAAGAACCTTCGCGGCCCAGCACCATGGTGAGCTCGATGCCTTCCGGCTTCACCTGACCCACGGCCAGCGGCATCACGCGAGCATAGTCGGCACAGGTCAGTCGTATCGGCAGATCGGCCATGATGGTGCCCTTCAAACGAAACAGATCGCCAGCGCGGAGAAGTCATCCTCCAAAGGACCCGGCCGCGCTGCCGCTCGCACTGTGTCATATAGGCGACGCGGGCCGCCAGGACCTGCCATCATCGGCAGCAGTGAGAGGACCTGCGACAGATCCCATTCGCGTCCTTCGCGGTCGGTGATTTCGAATACGCCGTCGCTGAACAGGAACAGCCAGCTTCCCGGCAGGATCGTCGCGCGCGCAGACGCCACCTCGCCATCCGCCGCGATGCCAATCGATGGGTTTCGCGTGCCGAGTGGCATTGGTTGAGACATACCCGGCTGTTGGAGAAAGGCCGGATGATGTCCGGCAGTGGCGAAAGTCACCACTCGCTCGGCCATGTCATAAACGCCATACCACATCGTGAAGAACAGGTTGTTGTGCCGCTCCATTGGGAAGGCGCGGTTCAATCCACGAATGACCGCGGCTGGTTCATGGAAATCCACGTCGGGAAGCATGCGTTGCCTCAGCGCGTTGGCCACTGTGACGGCAAACAATGCAGCTCCCGCGCCCTGGCCTGCGACATCGATCATGTACGCAGCAAAGTGGCGGGAACCGAGCATCTGATAGCCGAACGCATCGCCACCTAGCCGGGCGGATGGTTGATGGAACCATTCCGCAAGCACCGGACCGCTGGTGATGGGCGATGGGAGAACAGACAGGATATAATTGCTTGCTTCAGCAAGCTCGCGATCCAGCGCTTCCCATGCCGCCAGTTCCTGCTGACTCCGCCGGTGATAGCTGAGCGTGTGCGCGCCGATGGTGATACGTGCTCCATCCTCGAGTGCAATTGGCGCGCTTACTGCTTGCCCGTTCACCAATGTACCGTTGGTCGAACCAAGATCCGTGAGGATGATTTTTTCGTTGTGTCGTTCCAGCCGGCAATGCCGGCGCGATACTGTCCCGCCTTCCAGAATGAGTTCGCAAGGTGCGTTGCGGCCGACGGTAACGGGCAGGACATGTAGTGGAACGTGGCGCGGCGGTGCACTGTCCATGTGGACCAGCAACAGATGCGCCGGCGCCTCGATCAGTGAGCGTGGCGTAGTTGAAGCGCGGAAACTTATGGTCCGCTCGGTAAAGTCCTCTTCGTCCCCAGCCACAAATACTCCGTCAGAGCAATGGCGTTGCAGTCACTCTGGACGGTTGGAGCGGCATCGGCAAGCAGCGAAGATTCACACGGAACCGCAGGGTTCCGTGCGAAATCCTTCCGGTCGTTATCGCGCCATCGCCGTCGCAGCGGGTATTGCCGACTGGATCAACTGCATCGTCTGCGCGCGGTCGTGCGCAGCCAGCGCCTTCAGCGCCTGCGAGATCTGCGTCACTGCGGGGTTATCGCTCGGATTGGAGGTCTGCATCATCGGCACCGACCGATCGAGCAGACGCGTCTGTGCCATTTCGAGTGCCTGCTGGGCCTCGCCGGTACGGCCCGACTGCAGTGCGTTCTGTGCGGCACGCAGATAGTCGCTGGGGCTGGCATCCGGTCCGATCGCGGGCGTCGGCAGGTTTGGCGCGATCGTGGAGCGCGTATCGTTCTGATCGATGTTGCTCGCATGCGAGCTCATCGGCATGGACATACCTGTGCCGATGACGTTGCCGGGACGTGCGCCTGTTTCAGGGTTGGCGCCAGGCGGCACGCCTGCCGGTCCAACAGGAACTGACGTCTGGGCAAGGACGGGCGTGCCAATCAGGCCCGCCAGTACAGTGAATGACAGTGCGAGAGAACGCATGGCGTATTCTCCTTCCCACGTTTTGGCGTCGGGGAATTGGTTAGGCATGCGACGGGTCGCAATTGTGGCGCAGCGCTACCCGGCAAATGACAAATCAGTGAGCCGGATCAGCGCCAGCGGCGATGGAACCAGAGCCACTGGTCGGGGTTCTCCCGGATCCAGCGTTCAACGACCGAGTTGATGAGTTGTGTGGTTTTCGCCACGTCAACGCTGCCGCTGGCGTCGCGTGGAAGTTCGAAAGGTCCCTCCGCCGCGATGCGAAAACGGCGATCGGGCAGGCGGATGACACGCACACCCACCACTGGGCAATCGAATTGTCGTGCGAGGCGCGCAATTGAGGGATTGGCCTTGCAGCGCCGGCCGAAGAAAGTCACATCGACGCCGCGCGAAAAGTGCTGATCCACCAGCATGCCCAGATGCTCGCCGCGTTCGAGCGCGGCGGCCATCTCCAGCGGCGCCTGCGCGCGGCTGCGGATCAGATGCCCCATCAGCGGTTCGCGAATGCGCGCGATCTCCTTGGCGATCGCCTTGTTGTTCGGCATGCGGTAGAGCACGGCGGATGGCAATCCATGTGTGGCAGCCATCACGGCGGGCAGTTCCCAGTTGCCAAGATGTGCCGCAAAGCACAGCGCCGGTTTGTCATCATTCTGCAGATCAACGAAGAGCTGCGCGTCATCGGTGATGATGCGGCCGGCGTTCGGATGCTCGACGTCGTAGTCCCACAGCCGTCCCAGATGCACGTACTCACCAGCAACGCGACCAAGGTTTTCCCAGGCGCCCCGCAACGTCGCTTCGATCCATTGTATGTCCTTGTCGGGAAACGCGGCTCGAAGATTGGCACGGCCGATGCGATGTGCGGGAAGCAACGGACCAATGCGGCGAGCGGCTGCCCCACACATGTCTGAGGCACGATCAGGATCGGCGCGACGCAGCGTCGCCAGCAGATGTTTCACCAACCGGCCGAGCAGCCTGTCGGCATAAATGGGAAGATGACGAAACACGCTGGCTCAGTATCTACAGCTCAACGAGAATCTTGCCGAACACGTCGCGGCTTTCCAGGCGAGTCAGACCGGTCCGGAAGTCATGCAGCGGATAAACCGTGTCGATCACCGGCCGCACGCCAGAGGCAATGCGGTGCAGGGCACGTTCCAAAGCACTCAATGGCGATCCAAATGAACCGGTGATGCGATACTGCTGCTGGAAAAGCTGCATCAGATTGATGCTGCCGGTAGGGCCGGACGTCGCGCCGCATGTGACGAGGCGTCCGCCCCGCTTCAATGACAGCAGAGAGCCATTCCACGTGTCGGCGCCGACATGCTCGAATACGACATCGACGCCCTTTCGCCCGGTGAGTTTGCGTACCACACCTTCAAATCGATCCTCGCGGTAATTGATCACGTGGTCCGCCCCGAGGGCACGGGCCTTTTGCGCCTTGTCTTCGCTGCCAACGGTGGTGATGACGGTGCAGCCGAGGGCCTTCGCCACGCGGATGGCTATGCTGCCGATCCCTGAACCGCCTGCGTGCACCAGGATCCATTCACCTGGTTCAAGCTGTGCATTATCGAACAGCATATGCTCGACTGTTGCGTAGGCGACGGCAACACAAGCGGCATCGCGCATATCAACGCTGTCGGGGATCTTTGCTGTCAGGCGTGCGGGATGGTTGGTCAACTCCTGGGCAAAGCCATCGACGTGAAAGCCCCGCACGCCGGCGACGTTCTCGCACAGGTTCTCACGGCCGCGTCTGCACGGGCGACAGGTGCCGCAGACCAGCGCGGCGTACGGCACCACGCGATCGCCGGGACCAAGCGTGCTTACACCTTCACCCACAGCCACCACCTCGCACGAGGCTTCGGCACCGACGCTGAGCGGGAACTGGCGCTTGGCGAACGCCATGCCGCGAAAGCCCCACAGATCGATATGGTTCAGCCCGATGCAATGCACGCGAAGCTGCACTTCGCCGGGGCCCGGTTGTGGCGGAGCGGGACGGTCCCCGAGCGCAATCTCGCGATCTGTCAGAAGCTGCAGCGCCCGCACTAGAGCGCTTTCAGTACACCTCGCCCGCGAAGCGGGCGAGGTCGCGATGCGAGGCGGCGCGGGAGAGGGTCCGCACGTCGCCCCCTCTCCCGCTTCGCGGGCGAGGTGTACGTTGGGAGAGTCATGCCACGCCCATCACCAGACACACGTTCTGCCCGCCAAACCCGAACGAGTTGGAAATCGCGTGCGAAACCTGCGCGTCGCGCGCGACGTTCGGCACGCAATCAACCGGCAATGCGGGATCTGGTGTCTCGTAGTTGATGGTTGGGGGCAGGCGACCATGCCGCATGGCAAGCAGAGTGAAGATTGCCTCTACCGCGCCCGCTGCAGTCAGCGTGTGTCCAATCATCGACTTGTTTGACGAAATGGGAATAGACGAAGCACGCTCGCCAAACACGGCCGAGACGCCGGTCCATTCCATCTTGTCGTTTTCCGGCGTGCCGGTGCCGTGCGCGTTGATGTAGCCGATTGCCTCCGGCGCCAGCCCCGCATCGTCCAGCGCATTCTGCATGCAGGCGATAATCGGCTTGCCGTCAGGCGAGGAACGCGTGCGATGAAAACCGTCGGCCATTTCGCCGCAGCCTTCCACCACACCGAGTATTTTCGCTCCACGAGCCTTTGCATGCGCAAGGCTCTCCAACACCAACGCTCCTGCACCTTCCGCCATGACGAATCCGTCGCGATCCTTGCTGAACGGGCGCGCGGCGGCTTCGGGCGGATCGTTGCGCGTGGACAGCGCTGAAAGCAGTGAGAACCGGATGAGGCTCTCCGGATTCACCGACGCATCGGTGCCCACGACGAGAGCGGAATCGGCTTCGCCGCGACGGATTGCCTCCACGCCGAGTTGGATCGCAGTCGCTCCGGACGCGCAGGCAGTGGAGGTGGCGACGGGCGATCCCTTGGTGCCAAAGCGCACCGCGAGATTCTCGGCCACCGAGCCGAACAGGAAGCGCTCATAGAAGCGGACGAATTTTCCGCTCGCGGCGGCACGCAGCAAGTCGTCATACCCGACTGTCTCGTTCGCACCCGAAGCGGCGGCGAGCGCGATCCGCTGCGGCCACTCCAGTTCCACTGGTGGCAGAGCCAGGAACATCGGTCCGGGGAAATCGCCAGGCCTGCCAATCCCTGCCTCGCCGATCGCTTCGTCAATGGTCAGTTCGGCGATGCGCTCTGATACAGCGGGCGCGGAGATCTCCTCGACCGGCACGAAATCAATCGTCCCTGCGATGTTGGTACGGAGTCCGCCGATGGGAAAGCGGCTGATCCGGCGGATGCCCGAATGCCCGGCTGTCAATTCGCGCCAATTGTCATTCTTGCCGGCGCCAAGCGAAGTGAGCACGCCCATTCCCGTCACCACCACGACAGGCCGACCGCGACTGTCCAGTTCCGCCTTTGCCATAAGCGCCTCCTAAGCGGCTTCGACGACTGCCAGTGCTTCGCCGCGCCAGTGGCCCCAGGAGGTCACCAAGACCTGCCGCAGTTCCGCATCCATGGCCTGTTCACCATCTTGCATCGGCTCAAACAACCGCCGCCTCGACAGCGACGCGGCGGCCAGCGCCAGGTTGGCCGGGAAGGATGGTTCGAGCGAGTGGCCCAAGCCAGTGCCGCTCGCTCGCACCGGCATGCCGAGGCCGCGCAGGAATTCCGCTTCCTCAATCGTCGCCGCTTTGATCCCGGTAGCACCTGAGATGACGGCGGCGTGCGGCGGCTCCAGGTGATGACGCACAGCCTCGAACTGCCGTGCCGCATTGGCGGCGGCCTCGCCAGGACGCCGCCGGCTGCGGTCGGTTAGGATGGCGGCAATATGCGCCAGCGCCGTGGCACCGCGCGCCGCGGCGTGTTCCCGACTCTCGATCACGAGGAAGCAACCGAGAGAACCCAGCACCATGCCGCCGCCGTGCGCCGGCCTCGACCAGACGCCCACGAACTCCTTCTTCCACAGCACCTGGCCCATTTCATAGTGCAGCACGATGTCGGGGCGCTGGGCGTTATAGGAACCGCCAACCAGGAACAGATCGCCCTGGCCGGCCGCGATACGGGCGCAGGCGATGCGGATGGCGTCCGTGCCGGCGGCCTCCTCGCCCATGAAGGTGCGGGACGAACCGACCACGCCATGCACGATCGAGATGTTGCCTGCCAGCAGGTTCGAAAGCTGGGCCAGAAACAGCGTCGGCCGCAGGTCGGATAACAAATGCTCGTTCAGATAGGTCCCGGGATCCGGCGCCGATGGCAGGGCAGACAGGATCGCCGCATCCACCGCATAGTCACGCTCGCCGCCACCGGCAGCGACAATCATGTCCGTGCGCGACAGTAGTTCCGCATTGCCTTTGATGCCGGCCGCATCCAAAGCTAGTCCCGCGGCATATGTGCCGATGCGCTGCCACGGCTCCATCTGACGTTGGTCGCCGCGCTTCGGGATCTGCTTGTCCAGCTCCAGCGGCACCATTGGGTGCACAGGCCACGGGGCGAACGTCGTCGCATCGACAACAGGTTGGAAGCCACCTTGGCGGTTCAGAGCAGCCCAATGCGCGTCGATGCCCTCGCCAAGACACGAGACAAGGCCGATGCCGGTGATCAGGGCGTCGCGTGGATCAGCCATTCAGGAATGCCTCGGGCACTGCGACGCGACGCGCTGTCTCCAGCATCTCGGCGCGCAACGTGTCATTCGGGAAGGAGACGACACGATAGGTGATCTCGGCGTCCGCCACCTTCTTTCCCCCGGAACTGATGCTGCCCGCCACCACGGCGTAGCCCGATCCATCATGCAGCAGCCGCGCTTCCGTCTCGAGTGTCTGGCCAGGCACGACAAACGCGCGCAGCTTTGCCTCCTTCACCTGGGCCAGGAACGGCATGCGCTGGAAGCGCAGCACGGCCAGGACGAGCCAGCCGCCCGTCTGCGCCACCGTCTCGATCATCAATACGCCGGGCAGCAGGGGGTGGCCAGGGAAGTGGCCTTCGAATACCGGGCTGGCCTCAGGCACGACACAGGCGGCGCGAATGGTCCGCGCCTCCGGATCGAGGGCAACGATCCGGTCCACCATCTGAAAGTATTCAAGCCGCATCCCGGCTCAGGCTGCCTTGGCAGCCACCAGCTTGTCGATATTGGCGCACAGGTTGCCAAGGACGAAGTACTCGTCCGTGGAGACCTTCCCCTCGTTCACTTCCTGTGTCCACTGCTCAAGCGGCATCTTGATGCCGAATGCCTTGTCGATCGCGAAGGCGACATCCAGGAAATCCAGGCTGTCGATGCCCAGATCGTTGATCGCATGGCTGTCCGGCGTGATCTTCTCACGCGGAATGTCGCATGTTTCGGAAATGATTCCCGCCACGGTCTCGAAAGTCGACGACATCGAACGGCCCCTGAATTAGCGGGCGGGCACTAACACCCAGAGCTTGGGTGCCGCAAGAGCGGCGCTACAACCAGTGTGCCGGCTGCCAGACCCAGCCGGTGTTGGTCTTCTGCCAATAACCGGGCATCCAGGTTCCATTATGCCCCTGTGCGTCCACGTACTGACCTTGGGCCCAGACGTAGGAGCTGCCTGTCCAGTCCCAGTGGCCAGGTTGCCAGACCAGCGGCACCGGACTGACCGGCGGCTTCGGCACAGCCTCCGCCATGGGCGCCGGCATAGGCGGCGGTGAGCTGCCTTGCGCACAGGCTGCCAACAGCAGGACGGCGACAACGGCAAGGTATCTCATCGGAACGACCCCTCAGTCCGGCAGCAGCACCGTGGCGACAGCCTGCGCGGCGATGCCTTCCCCGCGCCCGGTGAAGCCAAGTTTCTCGGTTGTAGTCGCTTTGACGGAGATGCGGGAGGCATCCACGCCTAGAATCGCTGCCAGTCGTGCGGCCATGGCCGCCGCGTGTGGCGCGATCTTCGGGCGCTCGCAGATCAGGGTGACATCGGCATTGGCGAGCAGCCCGCCCCGCGCGGAAATGCGTTCCGCGGCATGGGCCAGGAATCGGGCACTGTCGGCGTCCCGCCATGCGGCCTCGGATGGCGGGAAGTGGCGGCCGATGTCGCCCTCCGCCAGCGCTCCATAAATGGCGTCGCACAGTGCGTGTATCCCAACATCGGCGTCTGAATGCCCGGCAAGGCCCATCTCGTGCGGCACAGCGACGCCGCAGAGCATCAGCCGCCGTCCCGTCGCCAGGATGTGCACGTCGAAACCGGTGCCGACACGCGGGTTCAGATGGCGGGTCATGGCGCGTTCCAGCCGGATCAGGTCCTCGGGATAGGTCAGCTTTATATTGTCCTCTGAACCCGGGACAATCGCCACGGGCTGACCGACGGCTTCCAGCAGAGCCGCATCGTCCGTCGCAGTCGTGGCGCTCTCGGCATGGTGGGCGCAGAGCAGCGATGCATAGCGGAAGGCCTGCGGGGTCTGGGCGCGATAGAGACCATCGCGGGGAACCGTGGCCGCGATGCGACCATCCGCCACCCGCTTCAGCGTATCGGCGACCGGCACCGCGGGAATCGCGCCGGCAGCGCGTGTCAGCGCCTCGACCAGAGCGGGGATGGTGCCGGCCGGGATAAAGGGCCGTGCTGCGTCATGTACGAGAACGATGTCCGGCGGGGCCGGCCTAAGCGCCTCTAGCCCGGCCAGAACGCTCTCCTGACGCGTCGTGCCGCCCGCAACGGGCAGTAGATGTGGCAGCCCTGTCAGGGCCTCCTCGATCGGCTCAACTTCGCCGACTGGTTGCAGCAGCGCGACATGCGCAGCCAGGGCTTCCGCAGCATGGCGGATCACCGGCTTGCCGGCCAAGCGCAAGAACTGCTTCGGCGTGTCGGAGCCAAATCGGCTTCCGGAACCCGCTGCCACCAGGATCGCTGCCACTCGCATTGCGGCACGGTTGCCGGAGGAAGCGGCAGCGTCAACCGGCATGGCGGCGTGTGTGGCTTTCGCATTGCACATTGCCGAGCGTGTTGATAATTTGCCCAATTGATGGGCAAGTGTCACAGCGACACCACAGATTCCCCTTTTGAACTCGCACCAATCGACCTCGGCGGTGGCGTGCGTATAGAGACGCCCGTCATTCTGGCCCCGATGTCAGGCGTCACGGATCTGCCATTCCGCCGGGTCGCCAAGCAGCTTGGCGCGGGGATGGTTGTCTCGGAGATGATCGCGTCCTGGGCGATGATCCGCGAGAACCGCAAGACGCTGGCCATGGCAGAGGTGGATGGCTGCGGCGGCATCAGCGCGTTGCAGTTGGCTGGCTGCGAGCCTGCGGCGATGGGGGAGGCGGCCCGACTCGCCGTGGATCGTGGCGCCGACATGATCGATATCAATTTTGGCTGTCCGGTGAAAAAAGTGGCGCTCGGACAGCAGGCGGGTTCCGCGCTGATGCGGGACGAGGCAGCCGCCGCGGCGATCCTGGACGCGACCGTTCGGGCCGTGAGCGTTCCCGTGACGCTCAAGATGCGGATGGGATGGGATCACGCCAATCTCAATGCGCCGCGGCTGGCCAAGATCGCGCAGGACTGCGGGATTCGGATGGTGACCGTCCATGGGCGGACACGCCAGCAGTTCTACACCGGCTCGGCCGATTGGAACTTCATCGCCGAGGTGAAGGACGCGGTCGATATCCCTGTCATCGCGAATGGTGACATCGTCACCGAGGATGATGCAGCGGAGGCGCTTCGGCGGTCAGGCGCTGACGGGCTGATGATCGGGCGTGGCTGTTACGGCCGCCCTTGGTTCATTGCTCAGGTCGTGCACTTCCTCCGCGCAGGCCGTCGCCTGCCGGAACCGTCGCTGGGGCAGCAGAAAGACGTCATAACAGGCCACTACCACTCGATTCTGGACCAATTCGGCGAGCGCGCCGGGGTTCGCCTCGCCCGCAAGCACGTCTCATGGTATTCCCGCGGTCTCCCGGGTTCGGCCGAATTCCGCGCCGCGATGAATCGCATACCCGATGTCGCCTCCGTCCTGGGACTGATCGACGCGTTCTACGGCCGTCTGATCGCGCGGGGCGTCACCCGCGCCTTGCCCGGACGGGACGAGGTGCTGGCGGAGGCGGCATGATCAACCCGGTCACACGGGCCGCTATTGCCTTGCGGGAACGCCGTCGCGCCCCGGACATGGCACTCATCATGAGCGCCTTGCCGGTGCCGGTGGTGCTGCTCGATCCGGAGAACCGCTTCCGCTACGTCAACCATGCCGCCGAACAGTTCCTTGGGATCTCGGCGGCGGGCCTGGCGCAGCTTCGTCTGCGCGACCTGGTTCCGGAGGACAACCCTCTGTTCCTGCTGGTCGATCAGGTCCGGAAGACTGACGCCACCGTCTCGGATCACGATTTCTCGGTGGACAGCCCGAGGCTCCACAAGCAGGGCATAACTGTACAGGGTTCACCGTTGCCCGAGGAACCCGGTGCTGTGCTGCTGGTGCTGCAGGACGCATCCGCGGCCCGCGCCCTGGACCGGCAGTTGGCGTTCCGAGGGGCAGCCCGCAGCGTCAGCGGCATGGCGGCGATTCTGGCGCACGAGGTGAAAAATCCGCTTTCCGGCATACGCGGGGCAGCTCAGTTGCTGGAAACGAGCGTCGAACCGCAGGACCGCGAGTTGGCAGTCCTGATTCGCGATGAGGCCGATCGGATTCGATCGCTGGTCGATCGCATGGAAATCTTCAGCGAGAAGCCGATCGCGCGCACCGCGGTGAACATCCACCGTGTGCTGGAACGCGTGCGCAAGCTGGCGCAGTCCGGGTTCGCGCCGCATGTCCGGTTTACCGAGATGTATGATCCGTCGCTGCCGCCTGTTCTCGGCAACCGCGACCAGCTCGTCCAGGTGCTGCTGAACCTGGTCAAGAACGCCGCCGAAGCGGTGACCGAGGATGGGCACATCAGCCCCGAAATCACGCTGATTACTGCTTTTCAGCATGGAATGCGCTTGGCCGTACCGGGTACTACGACACGGCTCGACATCCCGCTGTTGGTAGCGGTGCGGGACAACGGTCCTGGCATTCCTGACGATATCCGACCGCATTTGTTCGAGCCGTTCGTGACCTCGAAATCGTCAGGCAGCGGGCTGGGCCTGGCGCTGGTGGCGAAGATCGTCGGCGACCATGGCGGCCTGATCGAGGTGGATAGCCGGCCTGGCCGCACCGAGTTCCGACTGCATCTTCCCGTGGTGAGTGACGAGGAGGCCGATATCGGCAGCTGACGCGATGGCAAACGACGCACGATGACCTTACCAACCGTACTTGTGGCCGATGACGACAGGTCGATCCGGACCGTATTGACGCAGGCACTCGGTCGCTCGGGCTATCAGGTCCGCAGCACTGGCAACGCGGCCACGCTATGGCGCTGGGTCGAGGAAGGCGAGGGCGACCTTGTGATCACCGATGTGGTGATGCCGGATGAGAATGGCCTCGACCTCATTCCGCGTATCCGCAAGCTCCGTCCCGATCTGCGCGTTGTGGTGATGAGCGCGCAGTCCACGTTGATGACGGCTGTGAAGGCCGCGCAACGTGGGGCATTCGAATATCTGCCCAAGCCATTTGATTTGCAGGAGTTACTATCCGTCGTGGGCCGTGCGCTCGCGGTGCCGTCGGAGCCGGCGGTCAGTGCGTCGGAACCCCGCGATGCCGATGAGCGCCTGCCGCTGATCGGTCGAAGCCCGCCAATGCAGGAGATCTATCGGACGATCGCTCGGCTGACCACCGCCGATCTGACCGTGATGATCAACGGGGAGTCGGGCACCGGCAAGGAACTGGTCGCACGTGCGTTGCACGATTATGGCAAGCGTCGCTCGGGCCCGTTCGTCGCGATCAACATGGCGGCGATCCCGCGGGAACTGATCGAAAGCGAGTTGTTCGGCCACGAGCGAGGCGCCTTCACGGGCGCAACCGCGCGCAACCAAGGACGTTTCGAACAGGCGAATGGTGGCACGCTGTTCCTTGACGAGATTGGCGACATGCCGCCGGAGGCGCAGACGCGGCTGCTGCGCGTCTTGCAGGAAGGCGAATTCACCTCGGTTGGTGGGCGGCAGCCGATCAAGGCGAACGTCCGCATCATCGCGGCTACACATCGCGACCTGCGCAATGCGATTCGTCAGGGCCAGTTCCGCGAAGACCTGTACTACCGGCTCAATGTAGTGCCGATTCGGCTACCGCCTTTGCGGGAGAGGGCCGAGGACATCCCGTTGCTTGCCCGCCATTTCCTTGACCGGGCGCAGGATGACGGACTGCCGGCGAAGAGCCTGGACCAGGGCGCCGTCGATCAGCTCAAGCGCTACACCTGGCCGGGGAACGTACGCGAGCTGGAGAACCTGATGCGCCGGCTCGCGGCGCTCTGCCCGCATGAAACCATCGGCGCCGAACAGATCGCGGCGGAACTGGTGGAGCCTGCACCGGCGTCAGCGGAGGCACCGACCCGTGCCGCGCCGGAGCCGCTGGTCAATGCCGTCGAGCGTCACATACGCGACTTCCTGGCGGCGCATGATGGCGGCATGGCTCCATCGGACATCTACGACCGGGTGATTGCCGAGGTCGAAAAGCCATTGATCCGACTCACCCTGGCGGCGACCCGGGGCAATCAGATCAAGGCGGCGGCGATGCTTGGTCTCAACCGCAATACATTGCGCAAGAAGATCCGCGACCTCGAAATACCGGTCGTTCGGGGGCTCATGTGAATGTGCAAGCGCCACCCGGGTCGCTGAGGCCCGAGCCACCGCCTGACGCTTCTCCCGAAGCGGAGATTTCGCGCACGCGTACGCTGCTTGCCCGCGTTGCGAACATTCTGTTGGGCAAGGCGGTCACCCTGGTGTTGGCAGCGCTGGCGTTCGGCGTTGGCCTGGCCACGTTCATAATACTTGCGCGCGGCTCACCTTTCGGGTTGGCGTCCGGTCTCAGTGTCGGGCTGGTACTCGCCAACCTCTCATGCGTCCTGCTGCTCGGAGCGGTGCTCGCGGGCCGGCTGACGCGGGTATGGGTTGAGCGCCGTCGCGGATCTGCCGGATCAAGGCTGCATGTCCGGCTGGTGCTGCTGTTCGGCGGCGTGGCGGTCGCACCTTCGATCATGGTGGCCTGCTTCGCGGTGGCCTTCTTCCACTTCGGCATCCAGGCCTGGTTCAACGACCCGGTGCGCCAGGCGGTCACCGAATCGCTGCAGGTCTCGCGAGGCTATCTGGAGGAGCATCGCGACAATATCCGCGCCGTCGCGCTTGAGATGGCGAACGACCTGACGCGCGCGGGTCAGTTCCTGATGGCAGATCCCTCCGTGTTCGTTGAAGTCCTCAGTACTCAGACGACGCTGCGTGGTCTCACCGAGGCGGTGATCTACGACCCTCTGACGCGTCAGGTGCTTGCCGCGGCTGGTTTGTTCGCTGGTATGGGCGTTGAGCTGCCGTCCGCCAGCGTGACGACGCACGCACAGAACGGCGACGTGGTGGTGCTTGCTGCCGGTGACGGCACGCGGGTGCAGGCAGTTGTCAGGCTCGATTCCACTCCACCGCTGATGCTGATGATCGGCCGGCCGGTGGATCCGTCGATCCTGGAACACATGACACGCACCGAGCAGGCCGTCGCAGAATATCAGCGGCTCGATGAGAACCGCTCCTGGTTGCAGATCGCCTTCGCCTGGATATTCGCCATCGTGGCGCTGCTGGTATTGCTGGCAGCGGTGTTGATCGGGCTGGTGCTCGCCAATCAGATTGCGCGACCAATCGGTCGGCTCATCCTGGCTGCGGAACGCGTGCGCAGTGGCGATCTTGCCGTTCGCGTGGCCGAGGCACCGACCGGCGATGAGCTTGCCGGGCTATCTCGCGCATTCAATCGGATGACCGGACAGTTGGCGGCGCAACGCGGCGAGTTGATGGATGCGTACAGTCAGATCGACGAGCGCCGGCGCTTCACCGAAACGGTGCTGTCCGGTGTTTCTGCCGGCGTGATTGGCCTCGATGCATCTGGCCGGATCGAACTGCCAAACCGTGCCGCGGATGACCTGCTTGGCATCGACCTGCTCTCCGCAATTGGACGCGAGTTGGCCGATGTCGTGCCGGAGTTTGCTGATCTGTTGCATGAAGCAGCCGCATCGCCGGAACGGGCGCGCACGGCCGAAATTCAAATCGGACCGCCGACGCGCCGGCGAACGCTGTTGGTGCGCATCGGCGCCGATCTTTCGGGCGGACGCACCGACGGATTTGTGGTGACGTTCGACGATATCACCGAGCTGCAGTCGGCGCAGCGCAAGGCCGCCTGGGCCGATGTCGCCCGGCGGATTGCCCACGAAATCAAAAATCCTCTGACCCCCATTCAGCTCTCCGCTGAGCGTTTGAAGCGGAGGTTCGCGCGCGAGATCACATCCGATCCCGACACATTCAGCCAGTGCGCGGACACCATCATTCGTCACGTTGGCGACATTGGCCGGATGGTCGATGAGTTCTCGGCATTCGCACGCATGCCACAGCCGGTCATCAAGCTCGAGGACGTCGGGCGTATCGCACGCGAGGCACTGATCCTGCAGAAGACGGCGCGTCCGCAGATCGCCTGGCGTACCGACATTCCGGAGCGAGGACCAATGGCGCCGTGCGACCGACGCCTGCTGAGTCAGGCGCTCACCAATCTGTTGCAGAATGCCGCTGACGCCATCGCCATGCGGCAGGGAGCGGGAAACATTGAGTTGTCAGTACAGGCCTGCGGTGAGGACGTTCGCATCAACGTGACTGACGATGGCATTGGACTGCCGCAAGATCGTGGACGGCTGACCGAACCTTATGTAACGCACAAACCCAAGGGCACAGGGCTTGGGCTCGCGATTGTCAAGAAGATCATGGAAGACCACGGAGGACGACTGACATTGGACGACAGGCACGACGGCCCGGGAGCGGTCGCTTCGCTCATTCTGCCTGCAAAGGTGTCGGATGCCGTTTGACATTCTCATCGTTGATGATGAACCGGACATCCGTCTGCTGATCGACGGCATCCTGCGCGACGAGGGCTACGAAACACGTGGAGCTGGCGATTCAGACGCCGCGATTGCCGCATTTCGCGTGCGGCGGCCATCACTGGTGATTCTGGACGTGTGGCTGCAAGGGTCCAGGCTGGATGGACTGGCGCTGTTGGAAGCGTTCCGCAGTGAGGAGCCCCA
The DNA here is from genome assembly GCA_964427005.1 of uncultured Acetobacteraceae bacterium. Classification (GTDB taxonomy): domain Bacteria; phylum Pseudomonadota; class Alphaproteobacteria; order Acetobacterales; family Acetobacteraceae; genus JAMXLO01. The sequence continues at coordinate 18,026 of CAYRTL010000051.1, read as the reverse complement.
GGTACCTGTGGTGATGATCTCCGGACACGGCACGATCGAAACGGCGGTCGCAGCGATTCAGCAGGGCGCTTACGATTTCATCGAAAAGCCATTCAAATCCGATCGTCTGTTGCTGGTCGTGCGTCGCGCGCTTGAGGCAGCAGCATTGGCGCGCGAGAATGCGGAGTTGCGACTGCGCGCGGGTCCGGAGACCAATCTCACCGGCGATAGCGCAGTGATCAGCAGTCTGCGCGCCGGGGTGGAACGCGTGGCCCCGACCGGGTCCCGTGTGCTGATCCATGGGCCCGCCGGCAGTGGGAAAGAAGTGGTGGCGCGTATGGTGCACGCACGGTCTCGCCGTGCGGGCGGTCCGTTCGTCGTACTGAATTGCGCGACACTGGCGCCTGGCCGCTTCGAGGAGGAGCTGTTCGGACTGGAGGCTGGTCCGGATCCCATCGCGCAACCGCGTCGTGCTGGTGTGCTGGAGCGTGCGCATGGCGGCACGCTGCTGCTCGACGAAGTCTCTGACATGCCGCTGGAGACGCAAGGCAAGATCGTCCGCGCTTTGCAGGACTCGACCTTCGAGCGTCTCGGCGGTTCGGCGCGTGTCAAAGTGGACGTGCGTGTGCTGTCCACCACCAACAAGGACCTGCAAAGCGAAATATCGGCAGGGCGTTTCCGCGAGGATTTGTACTACCGGCTCGCGGTCGTGCCGCTGAAGGTGCCGGCGCTGAAGGATCGTCGCGAGGATGTGCCCGCTCTGGCACAGCACTTCATTATACGATCCGCCGAGACTGCTGGGATGCAGTCGCGCGAGCTTTCGGTCGATACGCTGGCTGCATTGCAGGCCTATGACTGGCCGGGAAACGTGCGCCAGTTGCGCAACCTGATGGACTGGTTGCTGATCATGGCGCCCGGCAGTTCGGCGGATGCGATCCGCGCCGACATGCTGCCGCCGGAGATCGGTGCGAACGCGCCCGCGCTGCTGAATATCGATCCCACTGCGGACATCATGGGCCTGCCGTTGCGCGAGGCGCGCGATCTGTTCGAGACCCAGTATCTGCAGGCACAATTGCTCCGGTTCGGCGGCAACATCAGCCGCACGGCGCAGTTCGTTGGGATGGAACGGAGTGCACTGCATCGCAAGCTGAAGCAGTTGGGCGTCAACTCCGACGAGAAAGTCGGCAGCTAGCAGACCTCAGTAGCGGCACAGCACATGGACCGTGGCTCGGCGCGCCGCGTCCAGCGCGTCGTCGCCGGACACGCCGGTGGCATCGCCATCGGCGCTCTCCTGTTGCAAGAGTGCGTTCAGCGGGATTGAGCCTGGGCCTGTCACCATGCCGGAGGCCGGGATAGAGGCACGCACCGCGTGCAGGCGCGTGCTGTCAACCATGCCGCGCACGATGCCGACGACTTCGCCGTTGCGTGGATCGACCATCGGGCCGCCACTGAAGCCGTGACCAATGGCTGGTGCCTCCGCCCAGATGACCCGGCGCGGGTCGATCAGATCAGCCGGTGCGGGTTGCAGTTGGGTGTTCGTCAGCACGGCCCAGGTTTCGGTCGGAACCAGCGGGCCTCCCGATGCCGGGTAACCAAGAACGAACAGCCGCCCAGTTGGTGCCGCCGGATAGCCGACAGGAAGGACGCCGGGCGGTTTGACGCTGGCTGCTCGCAGCAAGGCGATGTCATGCCCGTGGTCGGCGGCGACCATCTGGGCCGCGGCGGGCTTGACCCATCTCGACGCGATGCGGATCTGCGCGCAATCCGATGCGACGTGGGCGGCTGTGAGAAGGCTCCCATCCGAGCTCACAAAGAACCCGGTTCCCGTCATTCCCTCGCCAGGCTTGTGCGCATCTCGGCCGGGAGACGCTTGTGGGGTCGGACGAATGATATTCGGCAAAGCATCCGGCTGCGGTTGCGGCAGAGGTGGTGGCAGGACGCGCGGCAGTTCACCCGGCTGTAGAACTGGCAGTTCTGGCGGCTTCGCAGCCAGGCGTGGGGGCGGAGGAGGCGGGCTTTGTGAAGGCGCGGCCACGACGGGTTGCTTCGCCACTTCGTTGGGGGCCGAGAAAACGATGGCCAGCGTTGCGCCACCAATGGTGAACCCCAGTCCGAGGCCGATCAGGTTCGCTGCCCATGGCGTCATCGGCTAAGAATTGCCGATAGACAGTTGCGAGGCTGTTGCAGGCCCACGAGATGGGAATGGTAATGTCGGGTCGCATCTTGGGAAGGAGAGGATGATGGACGCCATGCCGGAACGGGGATTCGCGCTTGGTCGCGCCGAGCGGCTGCGCATCCGCTCTGGTGCCTTCACCGGCCCCACGTCGGGCTTGGCGCCTGGCAATGTGCAGGCGAACCTGGTGATCCTGCCGCGGGTGCTGGCCAACGATTTCCTGCGTTTTGCCCAGGCCAACCCGAAGCCTTGCCCGGTGCTGGGCGTGTCCGAACCAGGTGATCCAAGCTTCCCGACCCTGGGACGCGATCTCGACATCCGCACCGATCTGCCACGCTATCGCGTTTGGCGACATGGCGAACTGGTCGAGGAGCCGACTGACATCACCCATGTCTGGCGCGACGACCTGGTCAGCTTTGCCATCGGCTGTTCGTTCTCCTTCGAGGAGGCGCTGATCGAGGACGGCATCGAGGTACGCCACATCGCGTGCGGCACCAACGTGCCGATGTATCGCACATCGATCCCGTGCGTGCCGGCGGGCGTGTTTCATGGACCACTGGTCGTTTCGATGCGGCCATTGCGGCCGGCGGATGCGATACGCGCCGTGCAGATAACTTCGCGCTTCCCCTCGGTGCATGGCGCGCCGGTGCATCTCGGCATGCCCGAGCTGATCGGCATCAAGGACATCGCCAAGCCGGATTACGGCGATGCGGTTCCGGTGGGTGCGGACGAGTTGCCGGTATTCTGGGCTTGTGGCGTAACACCACAGGCGGCGATTGCGGCGGTGAAGCCGGAGTTCTGCATCACGCATGCTCCGGGGTCGATGTTGATCACCGATCTGCGCAACACGAAACTCGCCGCACTTTGACTGAGAGCGCTCGCGAGACGGTTGATCGCATCGAGTCGCTGATCCACGAGGAGGTCGGCCGCAATATCGATGGCTTGTTCGCCTCCGCGAAGGGCGGCTTGTGGCGTGCAGCCTCTGAGTTTGCGGCTACGCGACAGCCATCACTCGGCATTATGACCGGGTTCTACGTTCCGCTCGGTACGCCGCCAGCGGCAGAGACTGACGGACCGGTCGGTGCCGCCATGCTGGCGATTGCGCTGGCACGAGCCGGTGTTCCCTGCCGTCTCGTTACCGACGAACCGTGTCGCGCCACCTGTGCGGCGGCGCTGCGCGGAAGCGACGTTCCGCTGGACGTAGTGCCTCTCGGCGGGAGCGTGGAAGAGACGGTCGCGCGATGGCGGCAACACGGCGTCACCCATGCGCTCTCGATAGAGCGTTGTGGTCGCAGCGCGGATGGCGCGCCACGCAACATGCGCGGTGAGGACATCAGTGCCTTTACTACGCCGCTCGACGACTTGTTTCTTGCGGGGCCATGGGTGCGGATCGCGATTGGCGATGGCGGGAACGAGATTGGCATGGGCTCGATCCCGGCGTTGGTCATCGGTGCACATGTAGTGCATGGCGAGAAGATCGCGTGTGCCACGCCGGCAGATCATCTGATCGTCTCGGGTGTGTCGAACTGGGGGGCCTATGCTCTGGTCGCTGCACTCGCCGTCCTCCGCGAGGATTGGCGCGCCACATTGATCGCCAGTCTGGACGAGGAGCGTGATGAGGCAATCCTGCGAGCGATGGTGAATGAAGGGCCCGCGGTGGATGGTGTGACACGGCAGCGCACGCTGACCGTGGACAGTCTTCCGGCGAGCGTGCATCACGCCAAGCTGCGTGCGATTCGCGCCGTGGTGGAGGCCTATGCCGGAGCCGCGTGAATTCGTTTGCGAGGGTTACCAGTTTGAACCGGCATCCGGTAAGCTTTCGCTGCACTACTCGTTCGATAACGGACTGAGCTTCGAGGAACAGATCGCTTTTCCATCTGGTCGTTTATCGTCTTCTCATGAGCGCGATGCGCTGGACAGGATGTTTCGTCTCCTTCTGCTGGCCTGCGGCGTCAGCTACTACAAGGCGTTCGCACCGCCGCAGTTGCGGTGTGCGGCGTTTCCATTGGACCAGGCCACTGCCACCTTCTTCACCGATTTCTACGTTAAGGGGCTCGGCGAATTTGCCTGGCGTAACGGCCTCGATCTCGCCTCGCGCTTCGCCATTGCCGGCGATTGCATCGATCCAGCGCCCGCACTGAAGTTGGACCTGCCGCGCCGGACATGCGTCCCAGTCGGCGGCGGCAAGGACTCCATCGTCACGATTGAGTGCCTGAAACGGGCAGGGGAACCGCTGGTTCTGTTCTCCCTCGGCAAGGCGGCACCCATTGAGGCGACGATCGCGCAGTCCGGACTGCCGGCGATCCATGTGACGCGGGGGCTCGATCCGCGGCTGTTCGCGTTGAATGAAGGCGGTGCACTCAACGGGCATGTGCCAATCACCGGCATCCTCAGCCTGATCGTGCTGGCCTGCGCGATCATCTGTGGGTTTGACACAGTCGCAATGTCGAACGAGCACTCAGCGAGCGCGCCGAACATCGAAGACGTGAACCATCAATACAGCAAGTCATTCGAGTTTGAAGGCGCGCTGAGCCAGTTGCTGGAGCAGCACGTAGTCGAAGGTTTACGCTACTTCTCGTTGTTGCGGCCGCTATCGGAGATTGCGATCGCCCGCCGTTTCGCTGCTCATCCTGAGTACCTGCCAGTGTTCCGCAGTTGCAACACGGCGTTCCGCCAGTCCGTAGAACGACGCGGGACGAATTGGTGCTGCGATTGTCCGAAATGCCGCTTCGTCTTTCTGGCCCTGGCGCCATTCGTCGAATGTCCACGGCTCGTCGCGACATTTGGCCGCAACATGCTGGATGATGCGACGCAGATTGACGGATTTGCGGAACTCTGCGGACTGCTGCACCACAAGCCTTTTGAGTGCGTGGGCGAGGTCGAGGAAAGCGCCGCGGTGATGGCGCATCTTGCCAACATGCCGGCTTGGCGCAACAGCATCGTGGTGCGGGAGCTGTCGCCACGTGTCGGTGGACGCGACTTCGACAGTCTGTTCACACTGCACGGACCGCATCTGGTCCCGGAACGCTATCTGGCGATGCTCGATGCGTGTGGCTGAGCTGCGCGGCCTCCGGATTGCGATCTGGGGTTTCGCCCGGGAAGGCCGTGCGGTGCTGAGCTTTCTGCGTGAGCGCGATCCATCGTTGCTGATCACCGTGCTGGACGATATCGGCGCTGACACGGACGCGCCGGTGATCAGCGGACGCGAGGCAATCACCGCGGCAATTGGCGACTTCGATGTAGTGGTGAAGTCGCCAGGTATCAGCCTCTACGACCCGCTGGTGGCGCAGGCACGGGCCAATGGCACGAGGTTTACGTCTCTGCTTAATCTGTGGTTCGCCGATGCACCTACGTACCGGACGATTTGCGTGACGGGTACAAAAGGGAAAAGCACCACGACTGCGCTGATTGCGCATATCCTGAACGGCAACGGCCTGAAGGCAATGGCAGCAGGGAACATCGGGGTGCCGGTGACAGAGCTGCCGCGCGAGGGGCTCGATGCCGCCGTCATCGAGGTCTCAAGCTATCAGGCGGCGGACTTCACCGGGTGTTGCGATATCGCCGTTCTGACTTCCCTCTATCAAGAGCATCTCGATTGGCATGGCAGTCTCTCCGCATATCAGCGCGACAAGCTGAACCTGCTGCGCCACGCGCGACGCGCTCTGATCAGCGAGCAGGCGCTGCCGGTCGCCTCCAAGGTACTGGATCTGGACAGAACGGAGCATGCGACATCTGGCGCATGGCCGGCCTCGGAGGTACGCAACCGGTATCTCGCACGCCCTCACAACCTCTCCAACGTCGCGAGTGCGCTGGCGGTGGCGCAGTCATTCGGAATAGCGCCGACCGATGCGCTACGTGTGGCCGAGACTTTCCGTCCATTGCCGCATCGTCAACAGGAGATTGGCGAACTGGATGGCGTGACCTACGTCGACGACAGCATCTCGACCACGCCTGAGGCTACCATCGCTGCGCTTGATGTGTACCGCGATCGTCCGGTGACAGTGATCATCGGCGGCCGCGATCGAGGCATCGATTATCGTGCGTTGGCCAGGCGGTTACAAACCGAACTGCAGATTGCGGTCGTTCTGATGGATGCAAGTGGCAGGCGGATCGGCGAACTGCTGCATGGTCGCTCACAAACTCAGACCGCCGACACAATGCAGGATGCCGTGGGGCGGGCCCGCGAGATGACGCCGCGTGGCGGGATCATTCTGTTGTCGCCCGCTGCCCCGAGTTATGGCCGGTATCGCAGCTTCATCGAACGCGGCGAGGATTTCGCGCGCTGCGCAGGAATTCTCACCACAAAGACACAGAGGCACGAAGGCGGCTGACTCAGAACAGCCGCTTCGTCGCGATGCGCGCGCCTTCAGCCATGGAGGCGAGTTTCGCCCAGACCACATCGTCTGCCACACGGCCGCGGCCTGCGGAGGTGTCGAAGCCGCAATCGGTCCCTGCAAGCACCCGGCGCGGATCGCCCACTGCGCGCGCCACCAGCTCGATCCTGTCGGCGACCACCTCCGGGTGCTCGACGAAGTTCGTCAATGGATCAATGACGCCGGCCACGATGACCTGGTCATCATCGAGCGGCAGGTCCTTCAGGCAGCGGTGTTCGTGGGCATGGCGAGGATTGGCGAATGGCAGCACGAAGCCACCCACCTTGGCTTGCCTGATCGTCGGCAGGACTTCCGGTAACGCCACGTCACAGTCGTGCGGGCCTTCGTAATTGCCCCAGCACGCGTGCAGCCGCACCCGGTCGCGTGGGATATTCGACAGAGCGCCGTTGATGGTGGTGATGACGCGCTCGACAAATCCAACGAACTCGCCCAACGGTCGGTCCTGATAGGAGATATGCCGTTCCATCGCGAGATCCGGAGCGTCGATCTGCAGCACGAACCCGTGTGACACAATGGTTTCGTATTCCACCTGCAGAGCCCGCCCCAGCGCGGCAAGATAGGCATCCTCGGTATCGTACCAGACGTTGCGCATGGCTGCGGCAATGATGCCCGGTGACGGCGCGGTCATGAACGGTTCGGCGAATTGGCCCTGCGCCGCGTCGAGCGCGGCGCGAAAGTCCGCGCACTCGGCTTGCACCAACGAGCGATCAAGGTAGCGCACCTCGCCGATAGCTTCTGGAACGCCGCCAACGTTGCTGATCGACTCGTTCACGGCGTCATGCGCCGCCTTCCATGCCATGAAGGCGGGATAGTGCGTCACATCGGCGAACACCTTGCGTGTCCAGCCGCCGCCGAAGCCGCTCATGCGATGCCGCACATACAGGAAGAATGCCTCGCGTTGCTGTTCGCCATTGTTTGGAACATCAACGCCGGCCGCGATCTGCTTGGCTACGATTTCGCGAACCGCCGCCTTGCCGGTGCGGTCGAGTTCAGCAGCATCGATCGGTTCACCGCGCGAGCGGCGCACATACAGGGACGTCAATGCGGATGGACGCGGCAGACTTCCAGTATGCGTCGTCAGAATGCGCTCTTCACTGCGCAGCATCGGGTCTCTCCCTCAATGCGCCATCGCCTGTTCGAACACCCCGGTGTAGCCGAAGAGACCCACCGCACCGCCAGTGTGCAGGAACACCACGGTCTCACCCTTGCGGAATTCTCCCTTGCGGATCAGGTCGATCAGCCCGGCCATGGCCTTGCCGGAATACACCGGGTCAAGCAGGACACCTTCGAGCCGAGCAAGCATGAGCACGGCCTCGGTCATCCCGGGGGTCGGCTGACCATAGCCCGGGCCAACATAGTCGCAGTTGGCCATGACGGCAGACCGGGCGATGCCGCCCCTTACGCCGACATAGTCTGCGGTCGCCTCGGCGAGGCGGTGCACGTTTGCCTCCTGCCGATCCTTGGGCGCCCGCACGCCGATCCCCAGCACGGGGATCCCGGCGTTGACGCCTTCCAACCCCACGACGAGACCCGCCTGGGTACCAGCGCTTCCTGTAGCGGTGACCACCCGGTCGATTCGCAGTCCCATCTCATCGGCCTGCTGCACCAATTCCTGGGCGCAGGAGACGTAGCCCAGCGCACCGACCCGGTTGGAGCCGCCGCCAGGAATGACGTAGGCCTTCTCCCCCGCCGCCCGCAGTGCCTCGCCCTTTGCCTCGGCCTCTGCGTTCATGTCCGCCCCGGCGGCCCGATACTCGATCGTCACATCAAACAGCCGATCCAACAGGACGTTGCCGCTGTTCAGGTAGTCGCGGTCGTTGGTTTCGATCCGGTGCTCCAGGAGCGCGGTGCATTTCATGCCCAACCGCTTCGCTACGGCCGCCGTCTGGCGCACGTGGTTCGACTGCACGGCCCCTTGGGTCACCAGATGGGTCGCACCCTGCGCCTGCGCCTCACCTGCGAGCCACTCCAGCTTGCGCACCTTGTTGCCGCCGGTGGCGACTACGGTGCAATCGTCCCGCTTGATCCAGATGTCCGGCCCGCCGAGATGCCGGCTGAGGTTGGTCAATGGTTCGAGGGGAGTGGGAGTCGGAAAGAGCCGGACGCGGGGAAAGCGGGCGAGATGCATCAAATCACCTGTCAGGAGCGTGGGTTGGGGTGTAATGTTCCCCATACTCCCGCGTCGGACAATGCAGCGGGTCAAGTCACGGTGACAGGCGTCACCGGCAACCCCCACACGGGCTTTATCTGGGGAGCGAAGAGATGCACATCCTGCGGCGCCATGGTTGGGAACTGCCTGAGCGGTTGGTAACACCGGAGGCCTTGGTCTTGGGCCGCCGCACAGCGCTCGCGGGCGCCGGACTGGTTGCGCTGGGTGCACCGGCACTGGCGCAGCAAGCCGATTCTCCGGCACGAAATCCCAAGTTCGTAGCTGGTCGGGAGATCACGCCGGAGAAGTATTCGACCACCTACAACAACTACTACGAATTCAGCGAAAGCAAGAACTTGTGGCAGGCGGCGCAGGCGCTGAAGCAGCGGCCCTGGACGATCAGCCTTGAGGGCCAGATCAAGCAGCCGCGCGTCATCGGAATCGATGACCTGCTGAAGCAGGTACAACTCGAGGAACGGGTTTATCGGCACCGCTGCGTTGAGGCCTGGGCAATGACGGTTCCCTGGACCGGGTTCCAGCTCAGCCAACTCCTGAGCATCGCCGAACCGCTTGGATCTGCGAAATACGTGGTGTTCGAGACGGCGCAGCAAGACACTATGCCCGGCTTGCAGTCCCCGTTCTATCCGTGGCCCTACATCGAGGGGCTCACGATGGACGAAGCAGCGAATGAGCTGGCATTCATTTCCACCGGGCTCTACGGCAAGCCTCTGGCGGCTCAGAACGGCGGACCGATTCGCCTCACAGTGCCCTGGAAATACGGTTTCAAATCCGCGAAGTCTCTGGTGAAGATCAGCTTCACTGAAAAGCGGCCGTTGAACTTCTGGCAGGCGATCCAGCCAGCGGAATACGGCTTCTGGGCAAACGTTAACCCAGACGTTGCACACCCGAGGTGGAGCCAGGCGCGCGAGCGGCTGCTGGGCAGCAACGAAATGGTGCCAACGCAGATTTACAACGGGTATGGTGAGTTCGTAGCCTCGCTTTATACGGATCGAAAGAACGAGAAGCTGTTCATGTGATTGCGCAACGTGTCCTCGCGGTCCTGGCCGCCATCTTGCTGGTCGGAGCTGTAGCTGTAGCCATGCTGGGCCCGCCGGAGGTGCCACTCGGCCAGGCTCTGTTCATGGTCGACCACGATCTGATGGATAACCTGCACGGCTTTGTGGGCAAGCATCTGCATTCGTGGCTGTGGGACAATTTGGCGGTCCCGCTGATGTTGCGCCCGGCATGGCTGGTGCCGGCCGCGCTTGGGCTGATTTGCGGCGGGATGTCGTTGTCGCTTTCGACGCGGAATTCCACGCGCCGCTCGCACCGTCGGAGTTGATGGTTCCTCCCTCCGGAAGGGGCAGGCTTGCGAAGACGGGATTTCCTGGCGGGCGGAACGACCGCAGCATTCCTCACGCCAGGGGCGCAAGCCGTGGACGAGCCGACCTGGAAGTTAGGCGGCCCCGATAACCGTTATGTCGTCCGGCTGCAGGGCGCGGCCTTAACCTGCGACTGCCAACCGTACCCGGATGCTCAGGGCTGGCCGGATGTGCCCGCCGATGCCGCTCTGGTGCACGCTGGCCGCAAGCCTGTCGCTTGGCGCGTGTCAGCCTCCCACCAGCCCAACCCAACCACGCTGCGGATTTCACTCACCGCACTCGACCAGCCGCTAGCGGCCGATGTCGTCCACACGATCGATCCCGCTACCGGCCTGCTCAGTCGAACAACGCTGCTGCACCACCTCGGCGTGGGGCCGGCGGTCGACATCACGGCAACCCTCAGTTTCTGGCTGCGCACTCACCAGGCTCCCGATCGGATCCTTTATCTCGCCGGGGAGTGGGCGCATGAGACGCAGCTCCAACGTGGGCTGGGCGGCGTTCCCCTCGTGCTGGAAAGCCGCACCGGCAAGACCGGGTTCGCGTTTCAGCCCTATGTCGCGTTGCAGGCCGGCGAAACGACATGGCTCTGCCAGCTCTTTTGGTCCGGCAACTGGATCTTGCGCATTCTCCCGACGAATGCGGGCGTCGTCATATCCGGCGGACTCAACGACTGGCACTTCCACCATCGGCTCGATCCTGGCGGGACGCTGTCGCTACCCAGTGTGTTGTTCGGCCGCTTCGAAGGCGGCCTGAATTCCGCAACACGAGCACTGCATGACTGGCGGCGCGCACGCCGGCCCAATCCCGATCGGCCGATTCCGGTGCAGTTCAATAGTTGGTATCCGTATTTCGGCGAGCCGACATCCGATGCCATGCTGGCCTTCGTGCCGGTTGCCAAACGGCTTGGCTGCGAGGTCTTCGTTGTCGATGCCGGCTGGTACCGCACCGACGATGGCGATTCGACCGAGAGCTGGGAGGCACGGACCGGCGATTGGCGCACCAGCCGGCAGCGCTTTCCCAATGGTCTGCGCGAGGTCAGCGCGGCATGTCGCGATCAGGATTTACGCTTCGGCTTATGGTTTGAGCCGGAGGTGATTGGGCCGCTTTCCTCGCTCCGTCGCCAGCATCCGGAATGGCTACATCATATCGAGGGACGCCCACCGGCAGATGATGCCCGGGCCGTGTTGAACCTCGGCATCCCGGCCGCACGGCGCCACGCCTTCGAGCGCATCACGCGTATCCTGTCGAGCGTGGGCGTCGATTGGATGAAGTGGGATTTCAATGCTGATCTCGGTGCCGGAGGTTGGGCGCCGAGCTTACCGGCGGCGCTCACAGATCAGGACCCGTTGGTGGCGCACTACGACGGACTTTACCGGTTGCAGGATGCCATCCGCCGCTGGTTTCCGGAGCTGATCCTGGAGATGTGCGCCAGTGGGGGAGGGCGGCTCGACGCCGCCATTCTCTCGCATGCGCATCTCAACTGGATCAGCGATCAGCCCGGTGCGTTGCGCAAGCTGGCGATCCATTTCGGCAGCCAGCTCGCGCACCCGGCCGTGGCTTGCAACGACTGGCTGATCGAGTGGCCGCCCGGCAGCATTGCGGGATACGACGAAGAGGACGCGGGCTCACTGGACGAACGCGGCGACCTGCCATTCCGTCTTCGGGTGGCCATGCTCGGCAGCTTCGGGATCAGCGCCAGGGCGGATCAGTGGCCAGAGCCCGATTTTGCAACCGCCGCAGCGCATATCGCGCTGTATCGGGACACGCTGCGGGCCATCATTCATCACGGCGACCAGTATCTGCTCACACACCCGCCGGCGGTGGATGGCAGTGGCGAATGGGCGGCAGTCTGGTACGTGACGAAGGATGGTCTGCACGGCGTGCTGTTCGCGTTCCGGCTTGGGAGCGAGCAGGCATCGCATGTGTTTCCGCTCCCGGGTCTGGCGAAAGGGTTGCGCTATCGCGTTCGCTGGTTCGGTCGCGAGGTCAGCGAGGCAGCAGCAGAGAGTTTGACGTCCGGCCTGACAGTGACCATGCCGCGGCAGTTTCAATCGGAACTATGCGTGATCGAAGCGGAGTGAACGAAAGATAGAGTTACCCGACCAGCCGCTTTGCTATCGCGATGACCCGGTGCGCTTCACTCCACAAATCGTAGTCATCCAGCGCATTCAGCGGCGCCCACACCGCCTCCGTCACGTCACTCGCGGCAACCGGTTCTCCCGCCACCCATCGCGTCGCGAAGTCGATGATCGTGTAGTGGAAGCGTATGCGGCCCGTTTCGTCCCGCCGGATATTGTCCACGGTCGCGGCAAAGTAGAGCGTTTCGACTTCGAGGCCGGTTTCCTCGAGCAGCTCCCGCCGCGCGGCCTGTTCCGTGGTTTCGCCCAACTCCTGAGCGCCGCCGGGTAGGGTCCATGCCCCGACATTGGGTGGCTTGCCGCGACGAACCAGCAGCACGCTGTCGTCCTTGATCACCACGATCCCGATGCCGACGATAGGCCGGTTGGGATATTCGCGGTCGCTCATTGTTTGGGCTGTTCCGCGGCCGGCTTCTCTGGTGGAGGCGCCTTCAAATCGTCAACCGACGGCACAAGCGACTTCTGCTTCCAGGCGCCAAGTTGATACGTCCAGCCGGCGATGCGCTCATTCAGCTTGTCCGCCTCGTCCTTCGTCTTGTCATTGCCAGCCGCAGCGAAACGCGCCCAGATGTCCTTGTCGCCCTTGAACACAGTCGCCGTTATGGCGAGTCCGTCGCTTGTCGTGAACACCGACTGGCCAACCTTGTCACCGACTGGCTCCTTGTCCGTCTGCACGTCCTGGAAAGTCAGCAACTCCAGCGCGCGGTCGATGTCGTCCAGTTTATAGTCGTCCAGCGGTGGGTGGTCCTGCGGCGACTTCAGGGCCAGCTTTTCTCCCTCGCGTGCGAACTCCAGCGCCTCGTCGCCATGATTCACGTTCACGCTCGCGATACGGGCGTGATCGATGTTCATGATGTCGCGCTCGAGCCAGAGCTGCGCATCGGCATCCGCCTGCAGGCTGCCTTCCGCCAGCCAGGTCTGGTTCTCCTCGGGGCGGCGGACATAAACCTGCTCGGGCACGTTACCCTGAGTGCGCACGCGCCGATGGCCGACGATGACCGCGACGATGGGCTTGCCCGATGCATCGAGTATCCGCAGCAGGTTGGACGTGCCAGTCTTGCCGTTCGGATCTTCCAGGCCAAGCCGATTGAACTGTGCCGGATCGGTGGTGCGCGGCTCGACCAGGCGCAGTTCGGTCAGCGCGGTCAGCATGCCGCGCAGCTTCGCTGCCTGCACCCGGTAGCCGCCACGGTCCTCAAGGCCCCAGGTGTCGCCATGCTTCACGATCGCAGTGGTCTTTCCCTCATGGGTGATCTCGATGCGAGCCGCATCCTGCAAGCGCGGCGCGAGGTCGGGGAACATCAGCTTGCCGGCATTGTACGCCTGCTGCTCGCTTGGCTGCCGCGCGGTGCCGAAATACCAGCCGCCTGCGACCGCCAGGATGCCAATCACGACAAGGATGATGACGGTGCGCGCTCTCATGCGCGAGCCCTCGCGCGTCGGCGGCTGCGGACAACACCAAGCGCGATCGCCGCGATCGCCAGCAACGCCGGCACCAGCACGATATTGAACACGCGCAGTTCGGTCTCCAGTCGCGAAATGTCGCGGTTCAGGTTGTACTGCACGACGCGCAACTGCTGTCGTGTATCGACGATGTCCTTGCGGGCCGCATCGATCGCCGCACGCTGCTCGGGCGTGATGACCGCCTGCGCGGTGCTCTGCTCGCCGCCGCTGGAACCCTGGCGCAGTGTTCGAAGCTGCTTCTCGGTTTCCTCCAGGTGCTTCTGCAACGCCTGCTCGGTCTGGCGGAACTTCGCTTCCGCCTCGCTCTGCATCTGGTTGACCAGCACGAACGGGTGGTTGGTGTCGCCGCGTGAGCGCAGGCCGATAAGGGCATCGCCGCCGGCGAGCGTGCCGATCAGATTGGCGACGAACGGGCCATTGTCGCTGAACGGCATAGCGGTCTGCTGACCGAAGAAGTCCTGGATGCGCACCCAGAACCGATCCGCGAGGATGTCGCTGTCAGCCACCACGACGAGATTCGCCGGACCGTCCGTCTGCGCCTTGTACTCGGGAAAGTTCTCGGGCCGCTTCTGATCCTTCGCTAATTCCGGCGGGCCGGTGAACGCCGACTTCAGCACGCCACGCACGCGTGCCGCGATCACGCGCGGCCCACCTTCCGGCTTGAAGTCAGCCAGCACCTTCGTCGGGTTCGGCATCTTCACCTGATCGACTGGCACCTCGCCCGAGCGCGCGCTGCTGGTCAGCAGTGGCGTGAACTCGACCGACGCATTGGGTGCCTTGCTGAGCGAACCCGCGGACGCCACCGTCACCTGCTGCAAATCGGCTGATGCCGGATCATCGTGATTGATGCCGTCGCGGATGTTGAACCAGACGACGTAATTGACCGCCTGCACACGTTCGTCCGCGTTGGCGCGCACGCGCCAGGCACCCGTGAGATCGCCGACAACCTTGGTCGGATCGAACACGATCCCCCAGGCGTCGAACAGCTTCTTGAGGTTGGAGCTGGCATCAGTCGGTGGCATCCCGTTAGGCGTGGGGGCGGAGGCCATTGCCTCGCTCCACGGATCCACCATCACCATCAGCCGCCCGCCACGCATGACGAACTGATCGATCGCATAGAGCGTGGCATCCGGCAGGTTCTGCGCTTCGGCCACCAACAGCACCTGGATATCGGGGTCGATGACCTGGGCGTCCGTAGGGACCGTCTTCACCTGATTGGTCTGCCGCAGCAGCATGGTGGACGCGTAGGGCTGACCGCCCGCCGCCGCCTGGCCGCGCATCGCCATCATCATCATGCGCGGATCGCCGTCGAGCGGCAGCGATGACATGACACCGACAACGGGCCGCTTCGGATTGGACAGCTCATAGACCAGCTTGGTCAGGTCGTATTCCAGGAAGCGCTCGCGTTCCGGCTGGAAGAACGCGATGGTTCGTTCATCGTCTTCCAGATTGGAGCCGGCAAGGCCGAAATAGACCTGCACGCCGCCCTGATCGAGCGGCACGCCTTGCAGCCCGTAAGCCAGCGCACGGTCCTCGGTGTCGCTGAACGGCTCAGGATCGTAGAACTCGAGTCTGATCTTGCCATTGGATACTGCGGCGTATTCGCCCAACATCTCGCGGAGATGATCGGCGTATGTGCCATAGACCGGAACGGCACTGCCGAGGCGCCGCGAATAGAACAGCCGCAGCGTAATCGGCTCTTTCAGGTTCGCGAGGATCTGCTTCGTGCCAGATGACAGCGTGTAGATGTGGCTGCGTGTCAGGTCGACGTGCAGGTTGGCCAGGCGTGCATCGGCGAACATATTGATGCCGATGACGATGGCGGCCATCGCGATCACGCCGATGATCGAGAACCAGGTGCGGCGGAGCTTCACGTCAGTCGGCCTTTCGCTGTTCGACGATGACCGTGTTGAGGAACAGCCAGAACCCAATGAAGGTGACGAAGAAGATCAGGTCGCGCAGGCTGACCACACCGCGGGTAAAGTCCTGGAAGCGATCGATCACCGCGATCCGGCGGGCGATGTCCGCCAGGACAGGTGTGTTGCGCGAGAGGAAGTCCGTGACGACAGGATAGGACGCCACGGCGAACACGAAGCACACCGCGACGCCAAGCACGAACGCGATGACCTGGTTCTTGGTAAGGGCTGACAGCGCGGAGCCCACGGCGAGGAACGCCCCTGCGACCAGCAGCGCGCCGACATAGCCTGAGGCAATCACGCCATTGTCCGGCCGCCCCAGGATGTTGACGGTGATGACGAACGGGAACGTCAGCAGCAATGCAATGGCGCAGAACGCCCAGGCCGCAAGGAACTTGCCGAGTACTGCCTGGGCCTGCGTGATTGGCAGTGTCAGCAACAGTTCGATGGTCCCCAGTCGCCGCTCCTCGGCCCAGAGCCGCATCGTGATGGCCGGCACGAGCAGCAGGAACACCCAAGGGATGAACGTGAAGAACGGCGCGAGATCGGCCTGTCCCCGATCGAAGAACCCGCCAAGATTGAATGTCAGCGCGCCTTGCAGGACGAGAAAGATGACGATGAAGACCGAGGCGACTGGCGTGGCGAAGTAGCCGCTAAGCTCGCGCCCGGCGACGATGAAGACATTCCGCATGTCAGGCAACTTCCGTGGTCAACTGCCGGAACACGTCATCCAGCTTGCCGGATGGATGCTTGAGTTGCAGTTGCGCCGGCGTTTCGTCGGCCACCACGCGCCCCGCAGCAATGATGATCGCGCGCGAGCACACGGCGTCCACCTCCTCGAGGATATGGGTGGAAATGACGATGGCCTTTTGCGGCGCCATTTGTGAGATCAACGCGCGGACCTCGTGCTTCTGGTTCGGATCGAGTCCGTCGGTCGGTTCGTCCAGCACCAGCACGGGCGGATCGTGCAGCAGCGCCTGTGCCAGTCCGACGCGACGCTTGAAGCCCTTGGACAGGGTCTCCACAGGCTGCAGCAGCACGTGGCCGAGCCGGGTCAGTTCCACGGCACGCTCGACCCGCTGCGTCACCTGCCGGCCGGCAAAGCCGCGAACCTTGGCGCAGAAGGTGAGGAATCCGCCGACTGTCATATCAGGGTACGTCGGCGCGCCTTCAGGCAGAAAGCCAAGCATTCGCCGCGCCGCCACGCCATCGGTCTGCACATCGTGTCCACAGATGCGAGCGGTGCCGGAGGAGGGAATCATGAAGCCGGCCACCATGCGCATCGTGGTGGACTTGCCTGCGCCGTTGGGTCCCAGGAACCCGAGCACTTCGCCGCGCGCCACGTTGAAGCTGACGTCGTCCACCGCCGTGAAGCTGCCGAAGCGTTTGGTCAGCCGGTCGATCTCGATCAGCACAGGTCCGCCTTCGGCGCTCACCCGCAGCTCCCCCGCGTTTGCCATTGGGCGGCGGGAATAACGGAATCTCGGGGCAATGCAAGCGTCGGCGGCAAGGATGACAAAGCCTTAACGCATCGCGCTGAAGCGGATCCTCGGCAAGCGCGAACCCGGCTACGAGGACTAACGGCGCGGGTTCAACCTCGCCTTGCGGAAAGTAAGGTTCCTCACGGAGGCCACTGAGATCAAAGCCACCGAGGGCCACTGAGGAACCGATATCAGGCGCTTCGCGCGAAGCGCTTTGTTCGCCTTCTCAGTGGCCCTCGGTGGCTTTCCTGCTCAGTGATCTCCGTGAGGAACCTTACTTTCTGCCAGGCGGACCGGTGTAGGACGGTGCCTGGCATCGCAAAGTCGGCTCCCGCACCGCGGCTGACGCGGGCGCGGCTGCAAGCGGGAATGACCGATCGAGGATGTCCTTCACCAGGCGGACGTAGTTGCCATTGTGGATGGTGATGGCGAGATGCACTTCCCGCCAGAGCGGATGGCTGGGCATGATGCCGAGGTCGCGGCAGATATCGGCGATGACCTCGCCGATGGGCCGGCGGCGGACCTCGGCGGCAATCCATGCCGGTGTGGGAAGCTTGACGACACCCGGTTCGGCTTCTTCGGTGGGCGAGGCAGGCTGGAGCTTGGGCGCGGACCGAGTCTTGGTGGGCGCCCGTTTCGCATCCAGATGGGCGGCGCCTCGGAGCACGCGCGCTTCGAGTTCATTGGCCCGCTGCAGACCGCGATTGATGCGCGCGAGGATCAGCGCGACGTCGGTGGTGCCAAAGCAGACGCTGACGGTGAGGGGATCGGTGACGGCGCGCTGCCGGATCGTGGCGGCGAGTTCCTTGCCGTATTCGATGAGCTTGCGGACGAGGCTGAGGAGGCGGCCGGAGCGGGTTGGCTCTGGGGTGGGAGGAGAGGCGGTGGCCGCGGCGGACATGCGGCAAACAAGAACATAGTTGCGCGGACTATGTCAAGGAAAATATTCC
>CAYRTL010000050.1:0-34987 GCA_964427005.1 uncultured Acetobacteraceae bacterium | reverse complement strand
AGAGCTTCGGCACGTCAGGACCATGATGCTTGCCGCCAGCGCCGAGGCTGATTAAATCTCACGAAGGCACGCGAGGTCATCGCCTTACTAAGAGCGGCGGGGTGGTTCGAGGTACGAACGTCGGGCTCGCATCGGTGCCAGCCAATATATCGGCTATGGGAACTTGAGCTACAGACCGATCTCCGCCCGTATCCGCCGCTCATAATCATCAGCCAGCGCATTCAATGCCGTCGCGCCGTCGCCGGTGTACGCCGGGCCGTGCATCAGCGCGAGCATCCGCGGCGCAAGCGTGGCCAGCCTGCGCAGCGTACGCGGGGTGCTCGGATGCAGGGTGGAGAAGTGGAACAGGTCCTCCGCCGCAATCGCAGGGCCGACAATATCACCACTGGACAGTGCCGGAGCGTTGCCGGTCTGCGTGAACAGATCGCCGCACAGCAGCGTGCCGGAACTCTCCTCGTACAGCACGCCGGCTTCCCACCCATGCGGAACATGCGGTGTGTCGAGATACCGTACACGCTTCCCGTTGCCGAGTTCGATGAGCTCGCCATCGGCGAGCGCACGCGGCGCTCGATCGGCCATGTCGCTGAGTGACACCTGGCACGCCGTCTTGCCATGCGCGACCTCAGCCCGCGGCGCCGCCGCCAGGAACTCGTTCATCGCGCCGCACTCGTCGGACTCGTAGTGGCCAAAAGCAACCCAGCGCAGGGTTTCCAGCGGCGCCACGCGCGCAATCGCGGCTGAGATGTCGGGGAACATCCCTCGCTTGCCGGTATGGAACAGCAGTGGCTCATCGCCCAGAACCACAAACACGTTGTAGGTAAGGCCTGCTGGCGGTGCCACCTGCGGCGCATAAGTCGAGAACCGGTATATTCCGTCAGCGATTTCGTCGATCCGGGCATCCATAGCGTAGGCTCCTGCTTGCTTGTCAGGGCCACTTATACCACACGTCAATCTGGACCCTGTCCGCGGCCAAATCTACGCTGCGGTTGGTGGAGGCAAAGCTGATGGAACCGAATCTCGTCCCCTACTCGCCGATCCTGCATCGCCCGCCGCTGCGTTGGCCAAATGGGGCGCGCGTGGCGGTCTGGGTGGTGCCGAATATCGAGCACTATGAGTACCTGCCGAAGTTTGTCCGCACGCGCGATCCGTGGCCGCGATCGCCACATCCAGACATACTTGGCTACACACAGCGCGACTACGGCAATCGCGTCGGCCTTTGGCGGCTATTCGAAGTCACCGATGCACTCGGCATCCGCTGCACTGTCAGCCTCAACATGGCGGTGCTCGAACACTTCCCGGAAATCCTCGGCGCCATGGAATCGCGTGGCTGGGAATACATGTCGCACGGCATCTACAACACGCGCTATCACTGGAACTTCTCGCACGAGGAAGAGCGCGCGGCGATGGAGGAGAGCAAGGACATCCACCTCCGCCTCACCGGCCGTCGGCTGCGCGGCTGGTTCAGTCCGGCGATCACCAACACGCTCGACACGTTCGACCTCGCAGCCGAGTGCGGCTACGACTACACAGCCGATTTGTACCACGACGATCAGCCATTCCCGCTGAAGGTGAGGAGTGGGAGGCTCATCTCGATGCCGTATTCGGTGGACATCAACGACGTGATCCTGCATCGCCGCGGGCAGGAAGCCGACGAGTTCGCCCGGCAGATCCGCGATTATTTCGACACGGTGTACGAAGAAGGTACCGAGCAGGGCCGCGTCATGTGCATCGCGCTGCATCCTTATTGGGTGGGCCAGCCGCACCGGATCCGCGCGTTCCGCACGGCCATGGAATACATCTTGTCGCATCCCGGCGTCTGGCTCACCACTGCCGGAGAAATCACCGACTGGTTCAACAAGCACCATCTGCCGCTGATCGAATCTCATCTAGCAGCGCGGGAGGCGGCCAATGGCTGAGCCATCCAACACGCCGCCAGTCGGCGAAGTCCGCCGCCCTGGCATGGACCATCTGCACCATGCGTATCGGACGCTCACCGAAGCACCGCGCTTCACCTGGCCGAACGATGCGCGGATCGCGTTCGCTGTGACGCTTGTGCTGGACTACTGGGAGGTGAACCCGCCGAAGGATGCCAACCACGATCCGCGCATCGTCTCCCCGCTGGGCAACTTCTTTCCGGATTGGCTAACCTGGAGCCAGCGCGAATACGGCGCGCGCGTCGGCATATTCCGTGTGCTGGACGTGCTCGATCGCTTCGAGGTGACGCCGAGTGTGGCATTAGGCGCGGCGGCGGCGAAGCGGTATCCGGAACTGGTCGACGAACTGGTCCGCCGCAACTCGTGCTTTATGGCGCATGGCACGTATGCGACGCGGCGCATCACCAGCCGCATGAGCGAAGCCGAGGAACGCGCGTTTATCGCGGGAAGCCGCGACGCGGTGAGCGCGGCCGTCGGCGAGGCGCCCCTCGGCTGGTGCGGCCAGGACTTCAATGAGTCGGATCGCACGCCGGCGCTGCTGGCGGAGGCCGGGTTCACCTACACCACGGATTGGGCAAGTGATGATCGTCCGTTCCTGCTGGGCCGCGGACTGGTGGCATTGCCAGCGCAGCCGGAGTGGAATGACCTGGAATGCATGTGGCTGCGCCGCGTATCGCCCGAGGTATGGGCAGACAACATTGCCGATGCATTTGGGTTCCTGCACGATGAAGGCGGTGGATCGTTCAACCTCACGCTGCATCCATGGATTGCGGGGCAGGCGCATCGTATCCGCTATCTGCGCGATGCGCTGTCGCGTGTGCTGGGGCACCCCGGGATCTGGCGCACTACGACGGATCAGGTGGCGCGGGTGGCGCGGGAGCAATTGTAAGCGGAGGCGAACCACGGATGAACACGGACACACGCTGGCCGTAGCAATGTGCATTCTACGTGCTGTCACATGAACAACGGGCTTGACGCTGCACGTCGCTGGTTCGCCGAGGAATTGCGCCATGTGGCGCGGGTGCGATCGCCTGGTGTTGTGGAGGCGTTCGCAAGCGTGCCGCGCGAGCATTTCGCCGGACCAGGACCGTGGCGGCTGCTGAGTCCTTGGTGCCTGAGTGAGTACTGGACGACGGACGATGCCGATGCACGGCACCTCTATCATGACGTGCTGGTCGCGATCGATGAGGCGCGCGGGCTCAACAACGGCCAGCCGAGCCTATGGGCATTTCTCTATGACCAGCTAGATATCGCCCAGGGCGAGCACGTGCTGCACGTCGGCATTGGTACCGGTTACTACAGTGCGATCCTGTCGGACATTGTTGGCGCTGAAGGGATGGTCACTGCGGTGGAGATCGATGCGCTGCTCGCCGAGCAGGCGCGCGCCAACCTGACACGTGGCTGGCCCCAGGCGAATGTTGTCGTGGCGAACGGCTTTGATTTCCGACCCGAGCGGCCGGCCGATGTCATCATTGTCAATGCCGGCGTGACGCATTTGTCGACGGCGTGGCTAGACGCCCTGTCCCCAAATAATGGTCGGCTGCTCGTGCCGCTGACCGCCGAGGAACGGTTCGGCGTATTCATAGTGGTGTCGCGGCAGAAAGAGATGCCGAATCGCTATTCTGCTTGTCACGTATGCCGCGTTGGCATGATTGACTGTGTTGGCGGTCGAACGCCGGAGGCGGAAGCGAAATTGCTGCGGGCATTGAGGCAGTCAAAATTCGCGCCGCCGATACGCTCACTGCGGCGTAGTCCGGAGGAGCCGGATGAGACGTGCTGGCTTGCGGGCGAGGGATGGTGGCTTTCGACCGCCCCGCCAGAGCGATAACGAAAGGGCGGAGCCTGTCCATGGAACCGCTTTGGCTGTTTTGGGCGCGTGAGATACAGGCGCTGGCGCAGACCGGCCTGACCTTCTGCCAGGATCCCTACGATCGCGAGCGGTACGAGCAACTCCGCCGGCTCGCCGCGCGAATTATGGCCGAGCATACCGGGCTGGATGCTCAACGCTTCGAGACGCTGTTCGGGGCAGAGAGCGGTTACGCGACGCCGAAACTCGACGTCCGCGGCGCCGCGTTCCGGGACGGGCGGCTGCTGATGGTGCGTGAAGCGTCAGACGGCGATCGCTGGACGCTTCCGGGCGGCTGGGCCGACGTGAACACCAGCCCAGCCGAGGCGGTGGTGAAGGAGGTGCGCGAGGAATCCGGCTTCGAGGTCCGCGTCCAAAAACTCGCGGCGGTGTGGGACCGTGCCCGCCATGCACACCCGCCTGCCCACAGCTTCCACCTGTGGAAGCTGTTTTTCCTGTGTGAGATTACTGGCGGCCGAGCTGCCAATAGCCTGGAGACGAGTGGCGTTGGCTTCTTCGCCGAAGACGATTTGCCCGCCGACTTGTCGACCGGCCGCGTGCTGCTGCCGCAGCTCCGGCGGATGTTCGAGCATATGCGCCAGCCGGACTTGCCGACGGATTTCGATTGAGAACCTGGTCGATACACCGACTGAATTAATTTTGGCATTCATCACGATTTGCGTGGATTTCCTGCCTCATTTGTGCCGCAATGTGGCCGGGAGACCGGGGGCCAATATGGAGCGACCCGTCTTGCAGCTCGATCCAGCGCATTGGCGGGAGCGTGCGCGCGAGGCCCGCCTACTGGCTGAACAGATGAGCGACCGAGACTCACGCAGCCGCATGCTGAAGATCGCCGCTGATTATGACAGGCTGGCGGAGCGCGCGGAGAAGGCCGGCAAGGCGATCGTGAGCTAGCACCTTAGCGCTGACGGTGACCAATGGGTCCTCATCAAAAGGCTTTGCGCCTTAGATCGCGACGATCTGGCCCTGATTGACCGCTGTCAGGAAGGTCACCACACCGGCAACCTCGACGCCCGGCATCAGTCCTGTCTGTTCGAGACCTTCCGCGCGCAGACCTGCCTCACAAGCAATCAGGCGCACGCCCATGTCTCGCGACGCCTCCCGCAGTTCCTCCAGACCGGCAACGCCAGCGGCCCGGACCCGCTGGTCACGTTCTGCATCGATGAGGCTGGACCAGTCAGCCAATAGCGCACGGCAGCCACCGTTCGTGGCGAACAGTATCACGGCCCTTCCCAGCGCCGCCGCACCGGATGCCAGAACAAAGGCGTAGTGCACGCGGTCGTGGGCCCCGGACAGAACCAGGATGCCGAGTGGTTCAGAGGACACAGGCCGGCGCTGCCGCGTTCCTGTGTTGCGACAGGTCCTTTATCGTGGCCGCCGGGCTGCACAGCGCACAATCGGGATCGGCGCGTAGTCGTACGGTGCGGAAACGGGTTGCCAGCGCGTCCCAGATCAGCAGCTTGCCAGACAAGCTCTCGCCGACGCCCAGAATCTCCTTCAGCACTTCGGTCGCCTGCAAGGTGCCCATCACGCCGGTGACGGCGCCCAGCACGCCCGCCTCGCTGCATGTCGGTACCGCGCCTTCGGGCGGCGCCTCGGGATAAAGGCACCGATAACACGGTCCACCCTCGTGCAGATGCGGCTTGAACACCGAAAGCTGGCCCTCGAAGCGCAGCACGGCAGCCGAGACCAGAGTGCGGCGGCCCAGCACGCAGGCGTCGGCCAGCAGGAAGCGGGTGGCGAAGTTGTCGGTGCCGTCGCAGACGATGTCGTAGTCCGCGATCAAGTCAGCGACATTGTCAGCGTCAAGACGGATCGAGTGCGGTTCGATTTGCACTTCGGGATTGATGGCATTTGCGGTAATCGCGGCCGAGTCTGCCTTCTGCATACCGATGCGATCGGTGGTATGGGCGATCTGCCGCTGAAGGTTGGAAAGCTCCAGCCGGTCGTGGTCCACGATCCCGATCCTGCCGACACCGGCCGCGGCCAAGTACAGCAGCAGCGGCGAGCCGAGCCCGCCTGCGCCCACCACCAGCACGCGAGCCGCCTTCAGCTTCGCCTGACCGACGCCGCCGACGTCCTGCAGCAGAATATGCCGCGAGTAGCGGCGGATTTCGTCTTCGGTGAAATCCAGGTCCATGCCAATAGAATAGGACGCCCCTTCTGTCATTGCGAGGAGCGCAGCGACGAAGCAATCTGGCTCGTGAGTGCACACCGGAACTGGATTGCTTCGCTTCGCTCGCAAATGACCGATGACCACGCCCTTGTCCTGTTCTCCGGGGGCCAGGACAGCACGACCTGCCTCGCCTGGGCACTCGACCGCTACCCGCGTGTGGAGACCGTCGGCTTTGCGTATGGCCAGCGCCATGCCGTCGAACTGGAGTGCCGCGCGCCAATTCGGGACGCTATCTCCGTTCTTTGGCCAGGTCGGCTTGGTCCGGATCACACAATCGATCTCGCCGCGACATTGGCTGGCCTCGGCGCGACTGCCCTGACCAGCGAGACGGCCATAACGATGACCGCGGAAGGCCTGCCGAACACGTTCGTGCCAGGCCGGAACCTGCTTTTTTTCACGTGTGCTGCCGCGCTGGCCTACCGCCGGGGCCTGCGGCGCATCATTGGCGGCATGTGTGAGACGGATTACTCCGGCTACCCGGACTGCCGCGACGATACCATCAAGGCGATGCAGCTCGCCCTCAACCTGGGCATGCAGCGCCGCTTCGTGCTGGAAACGCCGCTGATGTGGCGCGACAAGGCGGCTACGTGGGAGCTGGCCGCATCACTCGGCGGCAACGCCCTGGTCGAGCTGATCCGAACAGAGACCCATAGCTGCTACCTGGGCGACCGGACGCGTTTGCATGGCTGGGGCTACGGATGCGGATCCTGCCCGGCCTGCGAGCTGCGCGCCTCGGGGTGGCAACGCTGGCGCGCCGGCGCAGGCTCGGGTTCAATCGGCACATCATCTTCCGCAGGAGAGAGTGCATGAAGGTCTTTGCCCCGATCGCCGCGGTCACCGCCATCCTGTTCGCACTGCCGGTGCAGGCGCAGAAGAGCGTGAACCTGCAGGCACATACCGCCGGCGACCTGGCTGAACTATGTGCAGCCAGCCCAAAGGACCCGCTGGGGGACGCAAAGATCAACTTCTGTCACGGGTTCGCCCAGGGGGCCATCACCGCCGAACTGCGTCGAACCGAAGGTCAGAAGCTGTTCTGCTTTCCCTCTCCCGCGCCGACACGCACCGCCACCATGAACGAGTTCGTCGCGTGGGTCCGGTCGATGCCGGAGCACAAGACGCTGCCGGCTGTGGACGGGTTGTATCAGTTCCTAGGCCAGCGCTTCCCCTGCAAGGCGTGACCGCGGTGCATTGATGCAGATCAATGTATCGTCGATGCGGCTTCGATAAGCGGCCTCCGCGCTATCTTGCGCGGCAGCCCGATCGGGGAGCGAGTTGAAGATGGAGAAGCGACTGCTGGTCGTGGATGACGACGCACGCTTGACGAGTATCGTTTCCTTGACGGCCACGCAGTTGGGGTTCGTCACGCGGCAATGCAACCACTCGGCCGAGGCACTCGATGCCTTCATCGAATTCAAGCCGCATATCGCCATGATCGACCTGTTCATGCCCGAGATGGACGGCATCGATGTGCTGCACGAGTTCTTGCTGACCGGCATTCCAACGCAAATCGTCCTGACGTCCGGCCTTGGAGAAGAACTGCTGCCGCTCGCGCAGGAGGTTACCCGGTTCCATGGCGCGGAGGACCCAGTCTTCCTGCCAAAGCCGTTTCGCAGAGCCGAGCTGGTCGAGGTGATTGGGCGGCTTTGATCAGCGCTCGCGCAGCTTCGGATCCAGCACGTCACGCAGCGCGTCGCCGAACAGGCTGACACCAAACACTGTCAGCGCGATGGCCAACCCGGGGAATATCGCGATCCACGGCGCGGTAGAGGCATATTCCTCGGCGCCACCTTGCAGCATCAGACCCCAGGCTGGCGTGGGTTCCTGCACGCCAAGGCCCAGATACGACAGCGATGCTTCCGCCAGAATGGCCTGACCGACGAACGCCGTCAGCATGATCAGGAACGGTGCCATCACATTGGGCACCATGTGGCGCAGGATAATCCGCGCATGGCTGTAGCCGCAGGCGCGCGCGGCATCGACATAGGGGATCTCGCGAATCGCCAGCGCGCTGGAACGTACGACGCGCGCGCAGCGGGGAATCAGCGGGATGGTGATCGCGATGATGACGTTGTGCACGCCGGTCCCGAAGATCGCCACCATGGCCAGTGCCATGATGATGAGCGGGAATGCCATCACGATGTCGAAGATGCGCTGGAAGATAAGGTCGAGCCGACCACCGAAATAGGCGCTCGCCACCCCGAGGACCAAGCCGGCGAGGCCGCCCACGATTGCCGAACTGAGACCGACGATGAGAGCGGTGCGCGCACCAAAGATGATGCGCGACAGCAGGTCGCGGCCAAACTGGTCGGTACCCAGCCAATGCGCCCAGCTCGGTGACTCCGTCATTGCGGCGAAGTCGTTTGCCGTCGGGCTGTAGGGCGCCAACAGTTCGGCGAAGACACTGGTGAATGCCATGATCAGCACGATCAGCATACCGAACGCGCCGAGTGGTTCGCGGCGGCAGAAATGCAGAACGGCCTGCCAGAAGGAACGGCGCAGCTCAATTTCATCGGCGGTGATGTCGGTGGCAATTGTCTGGCCGTGCACTGTGGTGGACATGGCGTCTCTCCCTCAGGCGAAGCGGATGCGCGGATCGAGCCACGCATACATCAGGTCAACGGCGAGATTGGTCAGCACGAAGATAGCGACGGTGAGCATCACCAGGGCCTGGGTCAGCGTGTAGTCCTGGTTCTGTACCGCCTGCACGAACAGCCGGCCGATGCCGTTCAGGTTGAACACTTGCTCGGTGACGACAAGGCCGCCGATGAGGAAGGCGAACTCGATGCCAATGACCGTGACGACAGGCAGCAGGGCGTTCTTCAGCGCGTGACGGTTGATGACCAGCTTCTCGATCAGCCCTTTGGCGCGCGCCGTGCGGATGTAATCCTCGCGCAGCACCTCCAGCATCGCCGAACGCGTCATGCGCATGCTGACCGCGGCGTAGCGATAACCGACGGTGATGGCAGGCAGGAATGCCATCGAGAGATTGCGGATCGGATCCTGCCAGATCGGCACATAGTCGATCGGCGGCATCCAGGGCGTTCCGGTGATCGCACTCGTGACATCGAGCACCAGAAGGATGGAGAGGATGCCCAGCCAGAAAGACGGGGTGGCGATACCGCCGATGGCGAGCGTACGTACCACCACGTCGATCCAGGTATTCTGCTTCAGCGCGGAGATGGTGCCGAGTGGTACCGCGATCAGGATGGCGATGATCGTCGCCATCAGCGCGATTTCCAGCGAGATAGGAAGGCGTGTGAGGATCTCCAGCGACACCGGTTTGCCCGACCACATGGAGATGCCGAAGTCGAAGCGGAAGAAGCCCCAGACGAAGGAGAGGAACTGGACAATGAGCGGCTTATCCAGACCGATTTCCGCGTGACAGAGCGCCACCGCATTGGGATCGAAGCGGCCGCCGCCGGAGCCGAGCCGGACTACGCAGATGTCACCCGGGATCAGGCGCATCATGATGAACACGAGCGCGGCGGCGCCGATCAGAGTGGGTATTACCAGCAGCAGGCGCTTGGCTATGTACTGGTACATGATCAGCCTCCGGCCACAGCGTTATGGCCAGTTTCGTGCCGGCCATGGCGCAAGGGTATGATTATTCATCCAACCAGATGGTGGACAGGTCCTGATTGACGTAGTGGCTCGGACTGATCTTCCAGCCCTTCACGTACGAGCGATACGGCACGATGCGCTCCCACCAGGGCATCATGTACATGTGCGCCTGGGTGTCGAGCACATAGGTCTCGTATTCGCGCATCAGTGATCGCTGCTTCGTTGGGTCCGTCTCGTGCAGCAGTGCCTGGTACAGATCGATGTCCTTCTGGTCCTCGTAGTTCCCGTAGTTCTCGGTGTACACCGAGTGGGGCAGGAACTTGCCAACGTCCATCAGCGGATTCACCAAGCCCTGGCAGTTGAAGTCCACGGTCACGTCGAACGCGTTGTTACGCAGCGCGTCGAAGAACGGGCCGGTGGGCAGCACCTTCTGGGTAACTTTGACCCCAATCTTGCTCCACTCGTCGATCACCCAGGTCGCGATGTACTTGTATGGCTGATCAACGTTGCGGTTGAGCAGCTCGAAACTCAGGTTCTCCGCGCCGGCCTCTTTCAGCAGCCGCTTCGCTTCTTCGCGTGACTTGTTGATGTCCGGCCAGTAGCCGACGATTTTCTGCAACTCCTCCTTGGTCGCGGCGAGCGGCGAGCCAGGGAAGACGATGCCGCCGACCGTGTGCACGTTGGCGATTTTCGACAGCGCCTCCGCGCCATGCCACTGGTCGATCGCCAGGATCAGGGCGCGGCGAACGCGGGCATCGTCGAAGGGCTTCCGCTTGTGGTTCGGCGTGATCATGTTCACGCAGTTCCAGTCGCCGGTCTGCACGGTGATCTTGTTGCCGAGTTCCTTCACCAGCTGATCGCGTGCGGACGGCGGCAGGCCGCGGAACTCCATCGCCGCCCTGTCGGCGCGGATCGCATCGATGCGCACCGCCTGCTTGTCGGCGAAGATGGCGGTGAAGCCGTCGAGATATGGCAGGCCCTTGTGATAGTAGTCCGGATTGCGCGTGCCCTTGATCGACTGGCCGATCTGATACTCGACGAACTTGAACGGCCCGCTGCCCATGATGTTCTTCTCGTACCAGTGTGGGTCCTTGTCCAGAATGTCCTTCTTGTAGATCCACGCGAACGGATCGGCGAGTGCCGGCAAGAATGCGCTGGTGGCGAATTTCAGCTTGAACACCACGGTGGATGGATCGGGAGCCTCAACGCTGTCCACCATCACGAAGTAGCTCTCTCGCGCGCTGGATACGCCAGGGCGCGGATGG
This sequence comes from uncultured Acetobacteraceae bacterium, assembly GCA_964427005.1. GTDB lineage: Bacteria > Pseudomonadota > Alphaproteobacteria > Acetobacterales > Acetobacteraceae > JAMXLO01. Next base: position 24,184 of record CAYRTL010000050.1, on the reverse strand, counting down.
ATGATCTCCTTCCAGCTTGCGGCAACGTCAGCGGCGGTGAGCGGTGAACCGTCGTGCCACTTCACTCCGTCGCGGATCTTGAAGGCCCAGGTCTTGCCGCCATCCGTCGGCTTCGGCATCTCGGTGCATAGATCGCACACGAAGTCGTCTGGCGATGACGGGTTCATCGGGTTGATGCGGATCAGCACGCTGTAGAACGGCGCTGCCGCATGAACTGTGGCGTAGGTGGTCTCGCGATGGCCATCCAGCGACGGCGGCGCATCCGCAGGGATCATGTAGGTGAGTGTTCCACCCCGCTTCGGCGTGTCGTCGGCCACGGCCGGGGCGGCGAGCGCGGTGGCCAGGGCAAGCCCTATCAAGGCTGATCGCATTGGTCGTTTCGTCCCTTCGTGTTCTTCACCGTCGTAACGGTGAAGGCATCATCGCACTTCGCTGCACGCAACAAAATGGCCCGGCCGCACCTCTCTCAGTTCGGGCCGCGCCTGTTTGCACTCCGACACCGCGATCGGGCAGCGCGGATGAAAGACGCAGCCTGATGGCGGATTGATCGGGCTGGGCACCTCGCCCTGCACAGGCCGGAACGTGCGGTGTGCCTCCACCGACGGATCTGGCACCGGTACCGCCGCAAGCAGTGCCTGCGTATAAGGATGCAGCGGATTGCCGAACAACTCGTCGCTGTCCGCCAGTTCCACGATCCGCCCGAGATACATCACCGCCACGCGCTGGCAGAGGTGCCGCACGACCGACAGATCGTGGGCGATGAACAGATAGGTGAGGCCAAACTGCTCGCGCAGGTCCTCGAGCAGGTTCACCACCTGCGCCTGGATCGATACGTCAAGCGCCGAGACCGCCTCGTCGCAGACGATGAACTCGGGGTTCAGCGCGAGTGCGCGGGCGATCCCGACGCGCTGCCGCTGTCCACCCGACATCTCATGCGGATATCTGTCGGCGAAGCGTGGATTGAGTCCGCACACTGACAACAGTTCGCGCACGCGCTTCTCGCGGTTGGTCGCGTCCGGTTCGATGCCATGCACCATGATCGGCTCGCCGATGATGTCGCCCACTTTCATGCGCGGGTTCAGCGAGCTGTACGGGTCCTGGAAGATCACCTGGATGCGCCGGCGCAGTGCCAGCAGCTGCTTGCGTTCCATCCTGGCGATGTCCACGCCGTCATAGAGGATCTCGCCCGATGTCGGTCGCTCCAGCCGCAGGATGCAGCGGCCGGTGGTGGTCTTGCCGCAGCCACTTTCGCCAACGAGGCCCAGCGTCTCACCGCGGCGAACGGTGAAATCGATGCCATCCACGGCCTTCACCTCGCCCACCAGCCTGCGCGCCACGATGCCCTCGGTGATCGGGAAGTGCATGCGCAATCCCTTCACCTCCAGCAGCGGGCGGGCATCGCTTGCGACCGCACTCATGCCGCTTCTCCGGTCTCGCGTGCGATCTCATGGCTGCGGAAGCATGCGGCGAGGTGGCCTGGCGTCCCCACATGTTCCAGCGGTGGCCTTGCGGCAGAACACGCATCCACTGCGAAGCGGCAGCGCGGACGGAACGCACAGCCGGCATCGAGGCGAGTCAGATCGGGGGGCTGTCCTTCCACCGGATCGAGCCGCTCCTGCCGCGGGCGATCGAGGCGCGGTACCGAACGCAGCAACGCCATCGTGTAGGGATGACGTGGGTTGTGATAGACCTCGCCGGACGGCCCGCTTTCGACCAGGCGCCCGGCATACATCACGTTCACGCGGTTGGCGTAGCGCGCGACGACGCCCAAATTATGCGTGATAATTATCAAAGCGACGTTCAGCCGCCGCGTCAGGTCCTTCATCAGTTCCAGGATCTGCGCCTGAATGGTTACGTCCAGCGCGGTTGTGGGCTCATCGGCGATGATCAGCTTAGGATCGCATGCCAATGCGATCGCAATCATGATGCGCTGACGCATGCCGCCTGAGAGCTGATGCGGATACTGTCGGAGCCGGCGCTCCGCATCAGAGATGCCGACGAGACCGAGCAGTTCGATCGCCCGCTTGTGCGCCGCGGTGCGATCCATGCCGCGGTGCTGTTCCACTGTCTCGGTGATCTGCCGGCCAATGGTGAGGACCGGGTTCAGTGACGTCATCGGTTCCTGAAACACCATGCCGATCTCGCCGCCGCGGACTCCGCGCATCTCTGCATCCGAGAGTTGCATGATATCGCGGCCAGCAAAGCGAATCTCACCGCGTGTGATGCGTCCGGGCGGGTCTGGTATCAGGCGCAGTAGCGACAGCGCGCTGACCGACTTGCCAGAGCCGCTCTCGCCAACGATGGCGACGGTTTCACCTGGTTCTACCGAATAGCTGATGCCGTCGACCGCGCGCACGATTCCCGCACCGGTGCGGAACTCGGTGTGCAGATCGATAACTTCCAGGAGTGGTGGCAATACCCCTCCCTGACGCAGCCCCTGTGACGAGCGCTTATTAGGGTTTCTATTCTTGGTCGCTGCGATCTTGGTATCGGTGCCTGCACGGCAAGTCAACGGCAGGCGTAAACAATCCCCTCAGGCCGCTGATCCCAGTGCCTGACTGTGCCGCGGCACCCGTCGTGCGAGGCGAAGACGCTGGGCAGCGGCTCGGTCGAGCTTCGCAATTCGCCGCGTCGCTTTCCAAACCTCGACCGAGCTGTGGTACGGGTCCTGCGAGAGGTAATCTTCGGCTGCCGTTTGTGCCTGTGCGTCGGTCTGGCAATCGAGATCATGAGCCTGAATGATATGGTCCTCGGCGTCGAGCACGTAACAGCGATAGCCGACCATCACTCCCCCGTTCTGGTCGCAGCATCCAAGCCTGATCAAATCGTAGTGCGCGATGGTGCCTGTTGCAAACGGTTTTCCATAAGGAACGAAAAATTCCGGACGGCAATAAATACGCCAGGCGACGCCAGCGCGTAGGCGAGATGAGCGACTTTCGTAGTCACCAAACATTGACGCTTTACGCATGCATCCTAACCAAATCGCAGCCGTTTCAGCACGCGCACAAAAGAAAGGAAGCGTTATGCAAAGAAAGCTTTCGATTCTGCTTGCATTGCTGGCTCTGGCGAGCGTCACGCCGATGTTGACTGCCTGCTACACGACGGCAGGTGCGGGCCAGGACCTGCAAGCGGCGGGGCATGGGCTTGAACGGTCTGCCGATCGCAACACGACGTATCGCCCGTAGGCGGAAAGGAGGCTGATATGGACAAGGATCGGGTGGCTGGCGCCGCGAAGCAGGCGAAGGGCAGTGTCAAGGAAGCTTGGGGCAAGGCCACAGGCGATGCCAAGACCGAAGCCGAGGGCAAGGCCGACAAGGCGGAAGGCCGTGTGCAGAATGCTGTCGGAGGCGTGAAGGACGCAGCGCGTGATGCGCGCGATAAGGTCGCCGGCAAGGAGTGACCTGCAGTGCCAACACTGCTTCTCATCGTCCTCATCATCCTGCTGCTCGCTGCACTGCCGACATGGCCGTACAGCGCCGGGTGGGGCTACTACCCGAGCGGCGGATTGGGATTGGTCCTGCTTATCATTATCATTCTGTTGTTGATGGGACGAATATGAAGGGTGGCGGCCTGGAGTTCAGGCCGCCACTTTTTCTGCACGCACGTCCTTGATGTCGCGGAACTGGAGCGCGGGCGCGAGATCCGCGGCACGGCGCATCATGAAGGCTGAGGTGGCGAGGAAGACGGGGTCGCCGTCAACATCGTCCGCCATGGCGCTCCGGTTCTCCGTCACGAACTTGTGCAGCGCACTTCGATCCTCGGAAGAGACCCACCGCGCCAGTGCGTAGGGGCTCGACTCAAAGCCGATGGCGACGCCGTATTCCGACGCAAGCCTCGCGGCGAGAACGTCAAGCTGCAGGGTGCCGACGACACCGACCAGCGGTGCGGCGCCGTCGTGCGGGCGAAACAACTGGACTACGCCTTCCTCGGCGAGTTCGGCGAGAGCCTGGCGCAGCTTCTTAGCCTTCATCGCATCATCCAGACGCACGCGGCGTAGAATTTCTGGCGCGAAGTACGGTACTCCGACGAAGTTGATGTTCTCGCCATCGGTCAGCGTGTCGCCGATACGCAGCGTGCCGTGGTTGGGGATGCCGACAACGTCGCCGGCAAACGCCTCATCCGCAATCTCGCGTTCGCGGGCGAAGAAGAACTGCGGCGCGTGCAGCGGAATGAGCTTCCCGGTGCGAACCTGCTTGAGCCGCATTCCACGCACCAGCCGCCCGGAGCAGACGCGCGCGAAGGCAATGCGGTCCCGGTGGTTCGGATCCATGTTTGCCTGGATCTTGAACACCAGCGCGGTGAGGCCTGGCTCCGATGATTCCACGGTCCTGACATCGGCCTGCTGCGCGCGCGGCGACGGACCATACTCCGCCAGGCCGTCGAGCAGGTCGCCCACACCGATACCCTTGATGGCGCTGCCGAAGTACACCGGCGTCAGGTGGCCGGCATTGAACGCATCGCGGTCGAACTCGGGGAGCGCCGCGCGGATCAGGTCCACCTCATCGCCCAAGGCCACCAGCCGCGGGTCCGACTGCGGCAGCTCAGCGGTAAGCCGCAGTTGGCGTGCGCGCAGATCGTAGGTGCCGGCGAAATCGGCGGCGCGGCCAACCGGCCACGTCACCGGTGCAGTTTCGAGCGCCAGCGTGGACGCGATCTCGTCCAGCAGCTCAATCGGGTCGCGGCTCTCGCGATCCATCTTGTTGATGAATGTAACGATCGGGATGTCGCGCAGGCGGCAGATCTCGAACAGCTTGCGGGTTCGCGCCTCGATGCCCTTGGCCGCGTCAATCACCATGACCGCGGAGTCCACCGCGGTGAGCGTGCGGTAGGTGTCCTCGGAGAAATCTTCGTGGCCGGGCGTGTCGAGCAGGTTGAACACGCAGCCGGCGTGCTCGAAGGTCATGACCGACGTGACCACCGAAATGCCGCGCTCGCGTTCGATGCCCATCCAATCGGATCGGGTGCGGCGGCGCTCGCCCTTGGCACGGACGTTGCCGGCTAGCTGGATGGCGCCACCGGCGCGCAGCAGGTGTTCCGTCAGCGTGGTCTTGCCGGCGTCGGGGTGGGAGATGATCGCGAAGGTGCGGCGTCGCGCGATCTCGGCAGTGGGATCGGTCATCAGGTCCTCATACGAAGGCGCCGGGGGAGGGATCCACCCGGCGCCTTGGACTTCATATAGGGACGCGGAGGCAAAAGGCTAGCGAATGATGACGCCCCGGCTTGTCGGCAGGCTGAGGATCGTGACGCCCTGCTCAGCCGCAACGGCATCGAACGCGGCACGCTGCGCGGCGTGTGCCGCCCAGCCGTAATCAACGAAGTCGCCGTGAAGGCGGATGGCCTGACTCGCAGCCCAAAGCGCAACATGAACATGCCAGCGGATGTCGTCGGCTTCGAGCCGCTTTTGGCCGCCGCTGCTGAGCGCGCGCGTGCGCCCGCCGGAACTTCATGGGTCAGGAAGGCCAGGTTCTTGGCAAATCGCCCGCTCGCGTCCACGCGAAGGCCCATGCCGTTGAAGGCCTACCGCGAAATTAAACCCCTATTTCCCTATTTATTGTCATGGCTGGGCTTGGCCCGGCCACCCATGTCTGCCTTTGGGGCATGAAACAAAGATGTGGATGGCTGGGAGAAGCCTGGCGAAGCCCAGCCATGACGAGGAGGGACGTCGCCGCCGGTACCCCCAACCGCCGCTTAGGCCGCCGCCTTGCGGTTCAGCTCCAGCCTGGCATCGACCAGCGCCACCGTCTCATCCAGCGTGGCGTTCCGCATGCCCTTCTGCGCCGCGATGCTCTGCACCAGCCGATCGACACGCTCGATGTTCGGCGCACCGGCAAACAATGCACGCGCGGCGGACGAAGGCCGGATCAGGCCGTTCGCGGCGGCGGCATATTTCTCGAACGGCACCAGGTCGTCAGGCGATGCGCCCAGCAGCATGCAAAGCTCGCGCACCCAGTCGTAGATACGGCGTGACGCTTCCAGGTCAGCGTGTACCGCCTCCTTGATCGTGACTGCCGCATCCTTCTTCACGCAGCGATAATTGCCGGTGCACAGCATCGCCCATTTCGCCAGCGGTACAAAGATCGATTCGTGCACCTTCAGCTTTACCGGCAGATCAATCATCGCATCGCCCGCGTCGAAGCGGATCGCCTCGATCTCGCGCTGGAACTGCCGCATGATGTTGGTGGACGCTTCGGAATCAAAGCGCGCTGCCTTGAAGTTTGTCGGCAAGGTCACCGTCAGCACATTGATCTTGTCGTCCGGCATGCGGACGGCCTGCGGATCAGGACTGCACAATGTCAGGCAGCCGGGATCGAAGTTCGCCCACACGCTCGCGTCGGTGAAGCAATGGTGCAGCGAGTCGGTGTTCAGACCGGGAATGCGCTTCAGATACGGCAGAGGCGGCATGTTCATGATCGACATGCACGGCTTGCGCGATTTGGCCACCGCATCCAGCAGCTCACGCACGCCGGGGGAGCGATACTGCGGCTCCTGCATTGCCAACGCGACCAGATCGTAGTCGGAGGGATTGATGCCTGCCGGGCCTGATGCAGTCACCTTGCCCGGCAGCTTTTGCGAATTGATTTCTATCGGCGCTGGACGGCCCTTGATCGGCATGCGCACCCGAATACCGTCCGCGTTGATCGCCTCTACCTCGGCCGGGAGACAGATCAACGTCACCTGATGGCCGGCGAACAGCAGCTTGCTCGCCAGCAGCGACCCGTAGGACGCGCCCAAGATCAGGACTTTTTGTGTGGCCACTGAACGTCACTCCCTCATGTGCGGCGGTACTCCGACCACCCTCGCGCGTAGTTTGGCACAATGCGCCAGGCAAGTTAACCGCATGCGAGGCGTGGATCAGCGCGGGATCAAGGGATTGGATCAAGATTTATTCCCTCAGATCCCGCATAAGCCATATGACGAAAGGCAAGGTTATCGAGCGAGCGGCCCGCTCCATCTCCCCGGCGTTGAAAGTGCTCCGCGGTTCCGCGGAGGAGGAGAGGACATGAGAAGCGTTATCGTTGCCGCTGCTGTCACTGCAACCTTGGGTGTCGGCGCGGCCTATGCCGGCGAGGGTGAGGAGACCCATCCGAATACGTTGTTTACCGAAATCCCGGGCGTGATCGCCCAACCACAATTCGCTCCGCCGTCGGCTTACGCTGCCTGGGGGGCGTACGCCCCGAGTACCCCGTACGCCAGTACCGGCCCGTATACGATGGGCGTCCCGGCATATGCGGCCCAGTCGAACAGCGGCACTTGGCTGTTCCCGCCCAACGGAAACAGCGGCGCAAACAGCTAACCAGCAGACCGGCCGGCCGAGCACCGGCCCTTTGCGTTTCAACCCACTTCGACGAGTTCCAAAGCCTCCCGGCTCGGGCCCTCGATCATGACGGCCCGCGCCTCGGCGAGGCGGTATGGCTCCTCGAGGAACGTTACGCCCTCCGCCCGCAGCTTCGCGACCCACGCGTCCAGATCGGACACGCTGAGGGCGATGTGGTCCTGCAACTGGCCACGCGAGCTGACCAGTGGCGTATCGCCCTGGTTGGCGTACCAGGTCAGCACGACGTCGCCGAACTCGACACCGGCGCGCGGCGTCCGGAACATCCCTTCCCGGTTCAGTGCCGGCCAGGTGCGGTCCACACCCCGGGGTACCTTGCAGTCAGCTTCGGCCGGAGCCGCCGGAAGACCTGGGCGAACCGGGGCGTTCAGGTGTTTCTGGTACCAGAGCAACGCGCATAGCGGCTCCTCCTGCCAGAGATGCACGTGGTTGAACCGCTCAGCCGGGTAATTCCCGGCGTATTCCACCAGCGCATCGTCAGGGCCCGCCATGTAGGCGAAACCCCCGCCGCCAGGCGGCTTCAGGCCTTTCGCCCGCGCCTCCGCGATCTGTGCCTTGGTCAGGCCGAGGACGCCGCCGACATTCGGCCAGGTGTCGCTGCTGACCAAGACCGATCCGCCCTCATCGGTGGTGTAGAGCGGCAGCAGCTTTACCTCTGAGCGCCGCTGATAGCTGGCGAGGCTCTTGCGTAGGTCAGTGACATGCCAGCCGAAGTGCCAGATCGCGCTCTGCGGTTCAGTCGGCGCCGGTTTGTCCACTTTCGTGAAAAGCACCATGACATTGTTCGGCGACAGCAGGGCCGGGTACCCAGCCCATTCTCCCTTGGTGCAGCTCGGGAACTGCCGCGTGTACCAGTGGATCGCTGCGCCGGGATCGACTGAGTTCAGGTGCAGATGGTGGAAACCAGGCGTTGGCAAAGTTCCATTCATGGGCAGCCTTTCTCCATGACCGGATCCTTCGCGTCCGTGTCAGCGAAGACATTCGTCGGAAGCGGTGAGACCGGCACCCGGCCAGACTGATGAACGGTCAACCCCAAATGGCTGGCTGGCGAGGCCTTGCGATTGACAATGCTCAGACTGCCGCCCCCGAAAATCGACTTGCACGGGTTGAATGGTTCACGTGGTGCGAGCCAGGGAAGCTTGGTTGGCGGCTGAGCCGTTAGGCCAGTCGCCGCGGCATCCCAGGACCAGTTGACCGATCCATATGTGAGCCAGTCGGAGACAGGAGAGCTGGAGTTCGGGCGCCACATCAGAAACAATTCAAACTGGTCATTAATGCGGATGGTGGCACGCCCGGGATTGTTCGGATTGGCGAGTCTTTGGTCGCTCTGCCCGGGCGTATCGGTGTCGGTGACAATTGTCGTCCCGGGCGCCACCGGTTGAGCGGTCGATTTGTACATCGTGCCGCCGTCCAACTCGTCCTTGACCGTTTGTGTCTCGCCATCCTTCGCCATTCGAAACCGGCGTTCCGAGTTGCGGACGACCTGAGAAAAGAAGATCTCGCCATCAGCATTGGCTCCGCCGATGACCTCGCCTTTGAAGCCCACGCCGGACGGTCCAGTGAACTTCACGCCCAGATGCATGTGCGGTGTGATGGCGGTCGTCGCCTCCGCCTTGACCGGCCCTGGGACGTTCACCGTGAGCTGCTTGAGCAACGGCGGCGCGCGCTGCACCCTGCGAGCACCTGCGCCGCCCCGCTGTTGCACGACATGCGCCAGCTCATGCGCCAGCAGATGGCGTCCTGCGCTAGAGGAAGGTGCGAACTGGCCAGGTGCGAACACGATGTTTTCGCCCACCGTAAATGCGCGCGCGCCGACTGCATGCGCCGCGGTCCCAGCCTGCGCCTCGGTATGCACCCGCACACCACTCAGATCGACTCCCAGGCGTGGCTCGAAGAAGGCACGCGTCCCGGCATCGAGTGGACGGCCTGATTGTCCCAGCACCGCATGCACCTGGGCAGGCGCGACGCCCGCGAGGGGAGCCGCCGCGGCTGGCTTGGCCCGCAACGTCTTGTCCTCTTCCTCGCAGGAGGCGCATTGGCGGCTTACCTGGAGAGGCGCGGTCATACGGACCGACGGATCAGCCATGCCCATGACCTGGGCCGCTACCGCGTCCGCCTCGCGCTCCAATGGATCATCAGCGGCGCCGATTTCCAGTTTCGGCTGAAGGCGCGGTGATGTCGCTGAAAGTCGGCGCAGCAAGGCTTGGTTGCTCATGGACGGCGTGTTGTCCGGCCGCCGGACGAGGTCCTGCGGCACAGTAGCTGGCGGCTTCACGCCCAGAACGGGGGTGGCGAATGAGGACATCATCCCTCCCAGGCCGGCTTTGTAGCAGGGGAGGGGTCGGCAAGCGATGCGAAACTGGATCGGCTCAACCCGGCCTTGCACCCCCGCCCAGGATCAGCGATCAGTCGCGCCATGCAGCGCGTCTTTTCCGGCATCCAGCCGTCCGGCATCGCCCATCTCGGCAACTACCTCGGCGCCATTCGCAATTGGGTGGCACTGCAGGACACCCACGATTGCATCTACTGTGTCGTGGACCTGCACGCGATCACCGAGAACTGGCCGGGCCCGGGCGAACTGGAGAAGCAGACACGGGAAATGGCCGCAGTGCTGCTCGCCTGCGGCATCGATCCAAAGAAGCACATTCTGTTCAACCAGTCGCGCGTCCGCGCGCACGCGCAGCTCGCCTGGATATTCAACTGCGTTGCGCGAATCGGCTGGCTGAATCGAATGACGCAGTTCAAGGACAAGGCCGGTAAGAACAGGGAGAACGCCTCCACCGGCCTCTATGTCTATCCGAACCTGATGGCCGCCGACATTCTTGCCTATCACGCAACTGGTGTCCCGGTGGGCGAGGATCAGCGGCAGCATCTGGAACTCGCGAACGACATCGCGCAGAAATTCAACCACGACTGTGGTGTGGAGTTCTTCCCACGCATCGAATCGTTGATCATGGGACCAGCGCCTCGCGTGATGAGCCTGCGCGACGGCACCAAGAAGATGTCGAAGTCTGAGCCGTCCGATCAGAGCCGGATCAATTTGAACGATGATCCGGATGCCATTGCGCAGAAGATACGTCGAGCGAAGACCGATCCGGAGCCGCTGCCGTCGGAGCCTCATGGTCTGGAGAAGCGGCCTGAGGCGCGCAATCTCGTTGGTATCTATGCGGCGCTGGACGGCACGGATCATGCGGCTGTGCTGCGTGAACACGGCGGCAAGGGGTTTGGCGTGTTCAAGGATGCGCTTGCGACACTGGTCGTGGAGAAGCTTCGGCCGATCGCGGACGAGACGCGCCAGCTGTTGGATGATCCGGCGAGTGTCGACGCGGTACTGCGGGATGGCGCGGAGCGCGCAGCGGCGATCGCGGATCCGATCGTGGCCGAGGCGGAGCGGCTGGTGGGGTTCTTGCGGGTGTAGGCTCGGGAGGGGGTGCCGCCAGCGGCCTTTTAGCCAAATCTTCACCGCCACCGGCGCATGAATTGCGCACGATGGACATGCAGTCGCCGTCCCGGCCGGTCTTCTCGGTTGTCATCCCGATGTATAACGAGGCCGAGGTCATCGGTGACATGCATCGGCGTCTGGCCGCTGTCATGGCGACACTCGAAGCGCCATGGGAAGCCATCTACGTCAACGACGGCAGCCGGGATGCGTCGCTCCACATCATCGAGCTGCTGCGGCAAGCGGACGCCCACATCGCGGTCGTGAACCTGTCACGAAACTTCGGCAAGGAGATCGCGACCACCGCTGGTCTCGACCACGCGCAAGGCGACGCTGTCATTGTCATGGACGCCGATTTGCAAGACCCGCCGGAGGTGATTCCGCGTCTGGTTTGCGAGTGGCGCGCAGGCTTTGACGTGGTCTGTGCGCATCGTCGCCTGCGCAATGGCGATACCTGGCTGAAACGGGCCAGCGCGGCCGCATTCTACCGAATCATGCGGAATCTCGGCGAAGTGCCGTTGCCCCAGAATGTCGGCGACTTTCGCTTGATGAGCCGGCGCGTGGTCCATGCGGTGCAGCAGATGCGCGAGCACCATCGCTGCATGAAAGGCCTGTTCGCCTGGGTTGGCTTCCACACCACGTCAGTGGCCTATGACCGTGAACCGCGTGCGGCAGGCAGCAGCAAATGGCCGTTCTGGAAGTTATGGAATCTCGCGATCGAAGGCATCACCGGCTTCACCGTCGCGCCATTGAAGCTCGCGACTTATCTCGGCCTTGCTGTCGCGCTTTTCGCAGTGGTCTTCGGCGCACAGCTTATTCTGCGCACAATGATGTTCGGCAATCCGGTTCCTGGCTATCCCAGCCTGATGGCGATCATGCTGTTCCTCGGTGGCACGCAACTCGTCACGCTGGGCATCATGGGCGAATATCTCGGCCGCATGTTCAACGAGACCAAGCGCCGCCCGCTGTATTTTGTCGAACGTTATACGCCGAGTGGCACCGTGACGCCGATCATGTCGCCTTCGCGCACGATCGAGGCGAGCTGATCTTCGCTCCAGCCTTGAGTGCCGGCAGGACGTCGCGGCAGTACCATCCAGCGATAGTCCGCAGTGGAATCCACGACGCGTATCTTCACGCTGTCAGGCAGCACCGTACCCCATTCGGCGATCGTGCCGCGGGGATCGCGCACTGCGCGTGCACGATAGGCAGCAGACTTGAACCAGAACGGTGGATAGCCGAGTACCGCACGCGGATAGCAGCTGCACAGCGTGCAGACTACGAGGTGATGCAGGTCTTCGGTGTTCTCCAGCACGCCGAGAGGCGGTGCGCCGCGCATCGGAATGCCAAGTTCCTCCGCGGCCCGGGTGCCGTCTTCCAGCATCAGCGCTCGATACTTTGGGTCGGTCCACGCCTTTGCCACCATGCGCGCACCCTGGCCAGGATTGGCCGCATCGGTGATCGCGATGCGCTCGGAAATTTCCGCGTTGGTCACCAGGCCCTTCGCCGCGAGCAGGTCACGCACCGCGGCCAGCAGCTTCTCACTGTCGGTCTCGAGAATGTTCATGCCTGTGCTCGGGCGAAAGCCCGATCCTCATACTTGCGAGTGACAGCGGATACCGGTTGTATTTCGTCATGCCGAAACTTGGTCCCGCCACGTTGAAATCCGGCCATCATGCGGATTCCAGCCAATGTTCGTAAATTTCGACCAGCAGTTCGTCCCCTGGCATCCCTTCCTGCCACACCGCGGGCTGCGCGAACGCCACGTGGTACAGCGCGCGTCGTTCCGCCGGACGGGCGAAGGCAAGGTCCTCGGGGTTCGGGTACGCCCCGAGTCGGCGGACGATGGTGCCCTGCATGCCGCGCAGATAATGCGGTGTGCGGATGTGCACCGGGCCGCGCGTCTCCGGCCAGTCGTCCTTCACCCGCACGCGCACTCCAGGGGTAAGGTCGGCCATTAGACGCGATCCAGTGCGTCGCGCAGTTCCGCCTCGGTGATCACGCCCTTTACCAGCAGGTTGTCGGTGATGGAGCGGATCCAGCGGCGGTAATAGCTCAGCCGATGGTAGTCGGCCTCGGGGATCGCCTCTATGCCGCGCCGTAGCTCATCCACTGTCATGACGCGCTTCTGGCCGAGAACCGCGCGCAGCGCGTCGACCTCCTTGTCGAAGTCGGTGAGCGCATGCGGCTCGACATCGATCGGCTCGCACAGAAACTTTGAGACGCCCCCCAGGTCGTGGTGGGCCCGCGGTACATCCTTGTCCATGCCGGCATCATATCGCGCCCGGGATCAGTTCGCCACCACCTCCCCGGCCAACGTGCCCCAGAACTGGCTGCGCTTCAGCCAGCCGCGATAATCGCCGGTCTGCACCTGGCACCAGTCCGAGCCGGTGGGGCATGAGCGGATATGTCCGGTGACGCCGACTTTCAGGATCGCGACGGGGCTTGCATTGTCCTGCGCGTCGCGCCGCAGCGTGGCGTCCGCGCCCGTCACGATGAAGCTGCGGCGTCCGGTCAGCGTCGCCTGATGCACCCAGCCCTTGACGCCGTCGGGGTCCTGCACGAGGCGCCACACCTCGAACTCGCGCAGGATTTCCACGGGCAGTTCGCGACGCTTGTATACCCACTCGATCGGGTAACGCGTTCCGGGCCCGGCCCGCAGGTTCACTTCATCCGAACGCAGAGCCGCAAAACGCGGTAGCGGCAGGCCTGTATTGGAGCCCTTGGCGGCCTCCGCCTCCGTTTGCTTCAGTGGTTCGGCTGGTGGAGGCGCCGGCGCTTCGGCCGGCGGCGCCGCAGGGGCGGCAGGTGGCGGCGCAGGTTTGGGAGGCTGCTTCGTCCCATGCGGACGCACCACGGGAGTGGGCTTGGCCTGTTGCGCCGGCTTCGGTTTGGCGGGCGGCTGAGGCTGGTTTCCGGCGGTCTGCGCCGCGGCACCGGTCGATGCGAGCAAGGCACCGCACAACAGCAACCGACACAATGAAGCCGCCGCCGAAATGATCATCCTTCATGCGTGCCAAGCCGCGTCGCGCCGGGTCAAGCTTGGCGCGCAGTCTCCTGTGCGCGCATAGTGATTTTCGAACGGGCCATCCAAGGCCCGTCGGGAGGGCACGATGGCAATACCGGACGCGCGCGCGACGGCCACCGATTTCGTGCGGACCCAGGCGTGTGATCGACCCGATGCGGCGGCCTTCTGGTTCGACGGGCGCGAAACCACCTTCGGTGCGCTCGACGCGCGCTCCAGCCAGTGCGCACAGGCGCTGCTTGCCGCGGGCGTCTCGCCAGGCGAGCGCATTGCCGTGCTCAGCAAGAATACCGATGCCTTTCCGGTGTTGTGGTTCGGCGCGATGAAGGCGCGCGCCTGCGCCGTGCCGGTGAACACGCGACTCGCTCCGCCTGAAATTGCCGCGATCCTGTGCGATTCCGGCGCGACGCATCTGGTGTTCGGCCGCGAGTACAGCGAGCTGGTCGAGGCAATCGCGCCGGAGTGTCCGGCGCTGAAGACGCGGCTTCCGTTCGAGCACGCGTTCGAGGAGTGGATCGCAGCCTATCCGGCAATCGATCCCCATCTGGACGAAGATCCGGATGACGACATCATCCAGATCTACACGTCCGGTACGACCGGCCTGCCGAAAGGCGTGCCGCTCACGCACACAAACTGCGTGGTCCAATGCTACGCCGGCACGCAACTGAGCTATGCCCGCTGGGAGGCCGGCAAGTCGTCGTTGCTGGCGCTGCCGATATTCCATATCGCCGGCTCACTGGTCGCGCTGCTTTCGGTGCTGCAAGGCACCCGCGCCGTCATGTTGCGCGAGATTGTTCCCGGTGAGCTTGCACGCGTGATGGCCGAGCAGCGCGTAGCCTATGCGTTCCTGACTCCCACGGTGATCCACATGATCCTCGGCACATCGGAGTGTGCGGAAGCCGATTATTCATCGCTGGAACAGATTTTTTATGGCGCATCGCCGATTTCCGAGGCGCTGCTGCAACGCGCGATGGCGCGCTTCCCGTGCTCGTTCACCCAGGTCTACGGCATGACCGAAGCGAGTGGCGTGGTGACGTGTCTCCCGCCGGAAAAACATGTGGCGGGCAAGCTGCTGTCCTGCGGTCAGGCCATCAGTGGCGTGGAGCTGCGCGTGATCGACGCCGAAGGCAATGACGTGAAGCAGGGGGAAGTCGGCGAGATCGCGGTGCGCACGCCGATGGTGATGCGCGGCTACTGGAAGCAGCCGGACGCAACGGCGGCGGCAATCACCGCCGATGGCTGGTACCGCACGGGTGACGCCGGCTGGATGGACGCCGACGGCGATCTGTTCATCTACGACCGGGTGAAGGACATGATCGTGTCCGGCGGCGAGAACGTGTATCCGGCCGAGGTAGAGAACGCGATCGACGGACATCCGCATGTGTCGGAGGTGGCGGTCATCGGCGTGCCGGATGAACATTGGGGCGAGGCGGTGAAGGCCATCATTGTGCTGAGGCCGGACGCGCCGCGTGACGAAGCGTCGATCATCGCCTGGGCGCGCGAGCGTATCGGCGGCTTCAAGGTGCCGAAGTCAGTGGACTTCGTGGAGACGCTGCCTCGGAATGCCACCGGCAAGGTGCTGCGCCGCGCGCTGCGCGAGGCGTACTGGGCGGACCAGCAGCGCCGGGTGAGTTAGCGCCGGTTCATGACGACGGGAGCAATACGCTCTACATCACCACGACTTTCGCCACCTCGGCCGGAGACTGGCGCACCAGTGCGTCATAGCCCTTCAGCAGCGTCTCGGTGATCCGTCCCGGCATGTAGCGATGCTCCGCGATCTCACGCACCGGCGTCACCTCGGCCGCGGTTCCGGCCAGGAACACCTCGGTCGCGCGGCCGATCTCAGCCAATTCGATCGGCCGCTCCACCACCTTGATCTGCTGCCGCCGTGCCAGGCTCATCACCGAGCGCCGGGTGATGCCATCCAGGAAGCAGTCGGGATCAGGCGTATGCAGCTCGCCATCCATGACAAAGAAGATGTTCGCACCCGTGGACTCGGCGACGCGGCCACGCCAGTCCAGCATCAGCGCATCGGCATAACCTTGCTGCTCCGCTTTGTGCTTCGACAGCGTGCCGATCATGTAGAGTCCGGTCGCCTTGGCTGCTGTCGGTGCGGTCTGCGGCGAGGGGCGCCGCCACTCCGCCATGCCCATGCGGACGCCCGCCATCCTGTTGTCGCCGAAATAGCTGGGCCACTGCCAGGCGGCGATCGCCAGGTGGATTGTCGTGTGCTGCGCCGCCACGGCCAGCATTTCCGAGCCGCGCCAGGCGATGGGACGCACATAGGCGTCGGTCAGCCCATTCGCCGCCAGGACCAGATTGCTCGCGGCTTCGATCTCATCGGCATTCCAGGGAATATCGAAACCCAGGATGCGCGCCGAGTTGATCAGCCGCTCGGTATGGTCGCGGAGCCGGAAGATGTTTCCCGCGTACGCCCGTTCGCCTTCGAACACGGCACTGGCATAGTGCAGGCCATGCGTCAGTACATGCAGCCTGGCATCACGCCACGGGACCAAAGCGCCGTCCAACCAGATCCAGCCGTCCCGGTCGTCGAAAGGAACCTGCTCCATGAGCGCCTCCTGCACAATATGATTACGTCAGACAGGTTGATCGTAGAATGCTTGGCCGAATGAGTCAATATTGCTGACATAAATTCGATCTGTCCCAGGAATGCCTGCTATGTCCGAATCGAAGGCCAGCCTCCGTGATTCGCCAGTCACCGACGAAGAGATGCGGATGGCGCAGGACTTGCTGTTCTTCGCCTACCGCGACTTCACCAACGCCGCCGATGTGGCTTTGGATGAGTTGGGGCTCGGCCGCGCGCATCATCGTGCACTGCACTTCATCGGTCGCAATCCGGGCATCACGGTCTCCGATCTTCTGGGCATTCTGCGCATCACCAAGCAGTCACTCGCGCGCGTCCTGGGGGCGCTGATGCAGCAGGGTTACGTTGCGCAATCGCCCGGCCGCGATGATCGGCGCCAGCGACTGCTCTCGCTGACCACAACCGGCGCGGCACTGGAGCGGCGTCTCTTCGAGCGACAGAAGGAGCGCCTTGTCCCGGCGTGGCGCGAGGCAGGGCCTGCGGCGATAGATGGATTTGTCCGCGTCATGCGGGCAATCATGGACGAGGCGGCTCGCGCCTATATTGACGCGCGTCACGGAAAGGGACGCTGATGACCGAGGATCCGCATATTCTGGTGGTGGATGACGACGCCCGGCTGCGTGGACTGCTCTCGCGTTATCTCGCAGGCGAGGGCTTCCGTGTCACCACAGCCGAGACTGCGGATGATGCGCGGGCCAAGCTGCGCGCGATCCATCCGGACATGATGGTGCTCGATGTCATGATGCCGGGCGAAAGCGGGCTGTCGCTGACTGAATCGCTCCGGCGCGAGCAGGGCAATGAAGTGCCGGTGCTGCTGCTCACCGCGCGCGGCGCGCCGGAGGACCGCATCGCGGGATTCGAGGCTGGCGCAGATGACTATCTCGGCAAGCCGTTCGAGCCGCGTGAACTTGTGCTGCGCATCCGCGCGCTGCTGCGCCGAGCACCCGCGCCAGCGCCGGAAGTGCCGGCCGGCCCGGTGCAACTCGGGCAACTCACCTTCGATGTGGAACGCGGTGAGCTGAGCGGACCAGGTGGCGTCGTACGGCTTACCGGCGGCGAGGCGGCGCTGCTGACCGCGCTGGCGCGCAAACCGAACGAGGTGCTATCGCGCGAGGACATTGCGGCTACGTTGGGCATGGACGAAGCCGGCGAACGTGCGATCGACGTGCAGGTGACCCGTTTGCGCCGCAAGATCGAAGCTGATCCGCGAGAGCCGCGCTTTCTGCACACCGCGCGCGGCCGCGGCTACATATTGAAGCCGGGGGCTTAAGAGCAGCGTATGCTGGGTTCTGACATCCAGCCCGGACGGATGCTGAATCGCGGTATTCGCAAGATACTGCCGCGATCGCTGCTCGGCCGCAGCCTGCTGATGATCCTGCTGCCGCTTGTGCTGTTGCAGGCCGTTGCGCTGCAGATCTTCTATGGCAGCCATCTCGATGTGATCTCGCGGCGGCTGTCGAGCGCGGTGGTGAACGAAATCTCCTACACGCTCGAATTGGTTCGCCGTTATCCTAACGAAGCCGACCGGGCCTGGATTATCCAGCGTGCGGCAGTGGACTTCGATCTGGATATCAGCATCGAGCGCGGTGCGGTGCTGCCCAATCTGCGCCAGACCAACATTCTCGGCCCCATGGACGATGACTTGGCGAGCGCGCTGCGCGAGAAGATCGGCACCCCATTCAGCGCCGACTGGACATCCGACAGTCGCCTCGTGCTGGTTCGGCTGCAGCTTCCGGAAGGCGTGCTCAACGTGAACGTCCCACGGAAACGGCTCTATGCAGCCACCATCTACATCTTCGTCGTGTGGCTGGTGGGCATGGCGGTGCTGCTGTTCGGCATCGCCGCGCTGTTCATGCGCAATCAGGTGCGCGCGATACGGCGGCTGGCCACCGCGGCCGAGGCTTTCGGGATGGGGCGGGACATCGGTCCCATTAAGCCGGAAGGCGCGACGGAGGTGCGGCAGGCGGCGACCGCGTTCAATCGGATGCAGGAACGCGTTCGCCGTTTCCTGGTGCAGCGCACTGAAATGCTCGCTGGCGTCTCGCATGATCTGCGTACGCCGCTGACGCGGTTGCGGCTGGCGCTGGCGATGATGCCGGTGCGTGACGAGACGCGGCAGGACGTCGCGGAGATGACCGCCGATGTCGAAGAGATGGAACGCATGATCAGCGGCTATCTTGCCTTTGCGCGCGGCGAGGGAACGGAGCAGGCAGAGCCGGTCAATCTATCCGCGGTGCTGGAGGAAGTTGCGGCCGGCGCGCGACGATCGGGTGCGGCGGTCGAGGTGGACGCGCCGGAGGCGCTGACGCTGTCGTTGCGAGCCAATGCGGTGCGTCGCGCCATCACCAACTTGGTGGACAATGCGCGTCGTCACGCGCACCGGGTGGCGCTGGCGGCGATGACGCAGGGCCGCATGGTGTTCGTGACGGTGGACGATGACGGTCCAGGGATTCCGCCCGAACGGCGCGAAAGCGTGTTCCGGCCGTTCGAGAGCGATGCCGCCGGTGGCACCGGCCTGGGGCTGACCATAGCCCGCGACATCGTCCGCGCGCATGGCGGCGAAATCGTGCTGGAGGACAGCCCTCTCGGCGGGTTGCGCGCCCGGATAAGGCTGCCGGTGTAGATACATTCGGTGGGGCGGTGAACCAAGCCCCGTTGATCATGACTCATGGCGGTTGTTTCACGTCATGGCGGGGCTTGGCCCCGCCATCCACGTCTTTGCCGACTGTGGCAACGCAAGACGTGGGTGGCCGGCCTGCGCCGGCCATGACGATGAAGGCGGCGCATGGGTCATGGTCAGCAAGATTGGGTATAACTCTCAAACCGCCTCGTACTCCGCCGAGATCTCCTTGTTGGTGTAGTCCGTCAGCAGCGATGTCGCCACGATGCCGATGATCGCGCATATCATGATGTAGATGGCGATCGGCCAGGCCGAACCGGTGGTGGCATAGAGCCACGTGGAGATGAGCGGCGAAGGCCCGCCGGCAATCACCGAGGCAAGCTGATAGCCGATTGATGTGCCGCTGTAGCGAAGCCGGGGCGTGAAGCTTTCCGCGATGAGTGCCGCCTCGGGTCCATACTGCGTCATCACCGGCAGCAGCGAGACGGCGATCGCAGCAAAGACGATCCACGGAACGCCGCTGTTGAGCATGGCGATATAGATGAAGCCGAACACGCCCATGAACACGCAGCCGAGGATGTACATGTTCTTGCGGCCAACGATGTCCGACAGGTAGCCGGCGCAGACGACCCAGATGAACCCAAGCACCGTCTGGCTGATGACACCGAACAGGACGAAGTCGCGCGAGTAGCCCAGCACGCCCGTCGCGTAGGTGAAGATCCATGCGCCGACGATGTAGCCGGGCGCCTGTTCCGGCATGCGCAGCAGCGCAGTCAGCGCGATCTGCTTGGGCTGCCGCTTCAGCACCTCGAGGACCGGTACACGCTCCATACGTTCCTCATCGAGGATCCTCTGAAATACCGGCGTCTCCATGATGCCGAGCCTGATCCACAATCCGACCACCACCATGATCGCGCTGAGGAAGAACGGGATGCGCCAGCCCCAGACAAGGAACTGGTCGCCGGACAGCCAACTGAAGAACAGCACGGCACAGTTCGCCAGGAACAAGCCGGCGGGTGCGCCAAACTGCGGCCATGCGGACAGGAAGCCGCGGTTTTTGTCGGTGTGTGCCCACTCCATGGCCAGCAGCACTGAGCCGCCCCATTCGCCGCCGACACCGATGCCCTGGATCAGGCGTATGACCGTGAGCAGGACTGCGCCCCAGATGCCGATACTGTCGTAGCCTGGCACGCAGCCGACGGCGACCGTTGCAATGCCGGTCACCAGCAGCGTCACAATGAGCGTGGCCTTGCGACCGATGCGGTCCCCCCAGTGACCGAAGATGAAGGCGCCGATGGGCCGGCCAACAAAGCCGATGAAGAACACACTGAAGGCTTCCAGTACGCCGACGATGGGATTTGACCTCGGGAAGAACAGCTTGCCAAACACCAGTGCGGTGACCGTGCCATACCGCAGGAAGTCGTACCATTCGATCGTGGTGCCGACCGTGCTGGCAATAACGGCGCGACGCAATTGCGCCTTGTGTTCCTTTTCGGATAGTCCGCTCAGCGGGACTGACGCTGCTGCTGCCATATCGTTTGCTCCCTGGGTGGCGGGCGATTTGGTCGAACCCGTCCGTGGCCTGCATCGAAATCGATGCTGCCCTGGCACTGCTTCCAGCGTTCCCGGGAGCAGGACGCCAGCAACCCAAACTTGCATGTAAGAAGGACGCCGCCATCTACACGATGGCGCGAGCTGGCAGCTTTGATTTTTGGAAGATTACTTCGGCTTGGCGGCGAGTGACTTCACTTCGTCCATCGCCTCGGCGAAGCGCTTGTTGATCAGCTCCAGTGCTTCCGCGTTGGACTGCTGGATCAGATCGCTGAGTTCCTTCATATGCACCACAGCGTGCTGATAGGCCTGCTTCAGCAGCTCGGCCTGCTTCGCTGCCTTCTCCTGCGGTGCATCGGCGGAGGCGAGTTCCTTCATCGCCTCGGCCATCTCCGTCATACTGCTCTGCACGATCTCCATGTGCCGCCGTGCGACAGCTTGCGCGCCTTCCAGCGCGACCCGATTGGCCGCTGACAGCGTCTCGAGATTCTTGCGACTGGCCGCGAGGAAGGTCTCCATGTCGGGCAATGCGGGCAGCTTCATCTCGGCGAAGAACTTGGTGAAGTCCATCGGGGATTGCGGACCTTTTGCCATTGCTCCCTCCTTGGCTTGAAATCAGAACGGCGCATCGCCTGCGACGATGATTCGATTCATGAAGCGGCGCGCCCCTTCCGGGTAGTCGCCGTTCGCCTTGTGCATGGTGCAGCGATCATCCCAGATGACGATGTCGCCCTTCCGCCACTTGTGGCGATAACAGAACTGCGGCTGCGTTGCATGCGCCACCAGCTCATCGATCAGCTTGTGTCCCTCGGCCAGATCCATGCCGATGATGCGGTCCATGCGATTGCGGCTGATATAGAGCGCCTTGCGACCGCTTTCAGGATGCGTGCGCACCAGCGGATGGACCACTGGCGGCCGTGCTGCGAGAATTCCCGGCGAGATGGTGCGCGTGCGGCCGACAGTGCGGCTTGTCGGCTTCATCATGTGCACGACACGCAACTCCGCAAGGCGGCGCTGTTCCGCCTGAGGCAATGCCTCATAGGCCGCATACATGTTGGCGAACTCGGTATCACCACCCGTATCGGGGACCTCGATGCCGTAGAGGCATGTCAGCGAGCACGGCTCTGCCATGAAAGTGTCGTCGCTGTGCCACTGCGCACCGGCGACGAGCCGCTTGCCGTCTCCCTTGGTGTCCCTGTCATCGCTGGAGAGCGTTGTCACGGCTGGATAGCCCGGGACGTGCGGGATCTCCGGGCGCACCAGGGGTTCGCCGAACGCAGCGATCGCAGCGTGGAACTCACCGGGGCCGATGCTCTGGCCGCGGATGCACAGCACGAGGTTGTCGAGCAGCGCCTGCCGCAGTGTCCGCGCCAGTTCTTCATCCGGCGTCCGATGCAGATCGATTCCCTCGACCGCGATCGCCATATGCCCACCGAGCTTGGTGAAGGTGATCTCGGCGGTCTCGGACATGGCTACTTCCTCCGTGTGTCGGGCAGGTTGCACGCACGCGGCTTCCTGCGCAATCTGCGCCGATGATCACACCCCTTTCACCACATACCGGTGCCGAAGTCCGTGGCGTGGACCTGACCCAGCCAGTGGATGCGGCCACGCGCGAACGGCTGAACCAGGCGTTTGTGGATCATTCGGTACTGGTGTTCCGTGATCAGCATCTGTCGCCGCAGCAGTTGCTGAACGCGGTGCTGTTGTTCGGCGAGGTGTTTCCGCAGCACAACACGCGCTTCGCGCTGCCGGACTGTCCGCAGATCCACTATATCTCGAACCAGGACTTCTATCCGAACGGCAAACGCTACATTCCTGGCGAGGGCTATCACACTGATCACTCCAACGCAGCCGAACCGCCAAAGGCGACGGTGCTGCATGCTGTGCGGCTGCCCGACCGTGGCGGGGACACGCAATTCGTCAACATGCATAGCGCGTATGAAGGCCTGCCAGCCGCAATGCGGCAGCGGATCGACGGCTTGCGCGCGATCCACGTGTACCAAAGCCGCCACAGCGAACGGAAGCTGATGTCACTGAGCGATGCGGCGAAGCAGAAGGTCCCGGATGCGGTCGTGCATCCGCTGGTGCGCACGCATCCGGAGAGCGGACGCAAGTCGATCTACATCAATCCGATCCGAATCGAAGGCATCGTCGAGATGCCGGAGAGCGAAGCATTGGCACTGCTGGACGAACTGCTCGCACACGCGACGCAGCCACAATACGAGTACCGTCATCAGTGGCGGCAGGGCGATATGGTGATGTGGGACAATCGCTGCCTGCTGCACAAGGCGAACGGCGATTACGACATGACGCAGGTGCGGTATCTTTATCGGATCATGCTGCGGGGCGATATACCGGTTTAGCCGGTGCACGTCCCGGCCAGTTTGGCATCCCACAATCTGACCCCGCCGCTGATCCCGGCCTGATTGGACACGATCCGCACATTCTCCGGCAGTGCTCCCTCCACCAGGCGCGAATTGCCACCGCCGATATACAGCATGTCGCAGTTCGTCAGCGTGGAAATGAAGCCGAGGGCCTTTCGGAGGCGGCGGTTCCACTGCTTCTTGCCGACTGTCTGCAGCGCTGCGTTGCCGATGTACCTGTCGTAAGTCTTGCGTCCCCGCACCGGGTGCTGGGACAGCTCCAGATGCGGCGCCGGCCGGCCATCCTCAAACAGCGCGAAGCCCATGCCGGTGCCGAGGGTGATGACGCACTCCACGCCTTTGCCAGTGATGACGCCGAGTCCCTGCACCGTCGCGTCGTTGGCAAGCCGCGCCGGCGCACCAAATTCGCGACTGAGGGTCTCGGCCAGCGGGAAGTCACGCCAGGCGGCGGTGCCAAGATTAGGCGCCGTGAGCACGCGCCCGTTTCGTACCACACCAGGGAAGCCAATCGAAATGCGGTCGAACTTGCCAAGCGGCGCCAGGAGTTCCTTCAGCAGCGGCACGACTGAGTCGGGTGGCGCCGGATGTGGCGTGTCGGTCCGCACCGGGCCTGCGACGAACGTGCCCGCGGCATCCAGGACACCGCCTTTGAGGTGCGTGCCGCCGACATCGATGGCGAGCGTCAGAGGGCCCTTCCCGTTTGTCATTGACCTGCTCCTGCTGCCTCGCAGACGACACCTAACCGTCATACTCACGTATCACAGCGAGTCTAGCTAGCGCGCAAGGCGACACAGGGGAGTCCGTCATGCGCGATTGGCAACAGCAGACACTTACTCTTGGGCGACGCGAGGTAATTGCCGGAGCGGCAGGCCTGGTGATCGCGGGTGCCACCGCGGCACCGCTGCGGGCGCAGACTGCCACCGGCGAGATCGCCCGGGGCACAGTATTCGACGCCGATGCGAATGGGGGCGGCATCCCGGGCGTGATGGTGTCGAACGGCAGGGACGTGGTGAAGACCGACGCCGAAGGTCGCTGGGCCCTGCCGGTCGCGCCTGGCGACTCGGTGTTCGTCATCAAGCCGGCGGGCTGGGCGACGCCGGTGGATCCGCACGTTTTCCTGCCCCGCTTCGCGTATATCCATGCGCCCGAGGGGGCGCCGGACGCCGGCCGTTATCGGTTCGCGCCGCTTGACCCCACCGGTCCGCTGCCTGCCTCCATCGACTTCGCGCT
>CAYRTL010000049.1:0-35306 GCA_964427005.1 uncultured Acetobacteraceae bacterium | reverse complement strand
CGCGCGACATCGGCGACGACGGCGATCGCCTTCACGCCAAGCGCCTTGGCCTCGCGCACGACGGCGTCTGCCTCGGCCTGGTTGGTCCGGGCGTTGACGACGACATGCGC
This sequence comes from uncultured Acetobacteraceae bacterium, assembly GCA_964427005.1. Classification (GTDB taxonomy): domain Bacteria; phylum Pseudomonadota; class Alphaproteobacteria; order Acetobacterales; family Acetobacteraceae; genus JAMXLO01. The sequence continues at coordinate 35,196 of CAYRTL010000049.1, read as the reverse complement.
GCCTTCCGCCGCGAGTTTCAGCACGGTTGCCCGGCCGATATTGCGCCCCGATCCGGTGACCAAGGCGATCTTTCCCTCGAGTTTGCCCATGGCGTTTCCCTTATTTCATCCAACCTCAAGCGTGGCCGCGTCAGTCCGCGCCTGCTCGTTCTGCGGATGCCGCCACCCAGTTTCTCTTAAGGTGCGCGGCTGTCCAATCCCCGCAGTTCGCCGCTCCGCACGCTGGCGATTGCGTTGTTCAGGATCTGCACGATGGCCTCATCCGCGACGCTGCGCGCCAGCAGTGCCAGCGCGCCGCCGAGTAACGCCGATGCGATCGACAGCGTGCTGATGTTCTGGCCGACCATGTATTCGATTGCCTTGTCCACCACCGCGCCTGCGTGGGTCAGGTCTTCCGGCGGCTGTTCGCTGGTCATGGCGTTGTCTCCCTGGATCCTGCTCCACCAAGATGGGGCGGCGGACGGGAATGGGAAACTCCTCGGGGCGATGCATGGCTTCCCCGCTCGCGATCAAGGGCGGGTCCATGGCGGACTTTAGATCAACGGGTATGAAATAGTGGCTGTTTTCCTCCTCCGGTAAATGCCAGGACGAGGCGCTGAGATTGTGTCGAGACGGTCATTGCTCGTGCAACCCACGACGTGTGTTCTCAAGCGGCCTTACCGATAGATGCGCGCCATTTCTCCCTTCGCAATGGAGGGCATGTGATCGACAATTTGCATTTCTGCTTCACGTCTCATCGTTGACTGCGAACCAAGCTCGCCAATCGAGCGCCATGCTCTGCGCCGCAATGCGTGTCGAGCGCAGGCGGGACAGCAGGGGAGAAATCGCGAGTGGCCCGGCAAGGCGATGTAACTGAACTATCTCGGATAAGCTGTGACCAGCCGCGGGGTCGTACTTCCCGTATCTATGACCCAGATGGATTTGATGCAGGGATTTCGACCATCGGGACTGCGAAGGTCGCAGTGAACCTCGTACTTGCAGCCGTGCGGGTTGAGCATTGCGCGAGCAACCATGTGTGCCAACGGGTGCCCCCGGATCGCATTACTCAACTCTATCCAGCGCGTTTGCGAAAATCCGAATGCCTCGAAGAACGCGGGCCTTGCCCCCATTGTCAGGATGGGATGCCTGTAGACGCATCGTCGCCGCTGGCGGCCTGCCTGCCGACATCAATTTCGGCCCGCCGGAGCCATACATCGTCGCCGGCTTGCTGCGCAGCGTCTCAGGCTATGCGACGCAATCGCATGAACGCGCATCATGAGACGATGGTGCGACACCTCGAGACGGTCATTGCGAGGAGCGCAGCGACGAAGCAATCCCCAGGTAGTGAGGCAGCGACCCGCGAATGTCCTCTGAGCACATCGACGGGGATTGCTTCGTCGCTGCGCTCCTCGCAATGACAATCCGCGCCGGGCCCCTAATCCGCAATCTCCGGCTCGGCCTCCTGCTCCGCCTGCAGTGCCCACATTCGTGCATACAGCCCGTCGCGCGCCAGCAGCGCGGCGTGCCGGCCCCGCTCCGCCACTCGCCCACCATCCAGCACGATGATCTCGTCCGCATCCACCACCGTGGACAGCCGGTGCGCGATCACCAGCGTCGTCCGATGCCGCGACACAGCACGCAACGCCGCCTGAATGTCCTGTTCCGTGCGCGTGTCCAATGCGCTGGTCGCCTCGTCCAGGATGAGAATACGCGGGTCCTTCAGGATGGTGCGCGCGATCGCCACACGCTGCTTCTCGCCGCCCGACAGCTTCAGGCCGCGTTCGCCGACACGCGTGTCGTAACCCTCTGGCAGCGAAACGATGAAGTCATGCACCTGCGCGAGCCGAGCGGCGTGCTCGATCTCCTCCTGTGTCGCGCCGACGCGGCCGTACGCGATGTTGTAGCGGATCGTGTCGTTGAACAGCACCGTGTCCTGCGGCACGACGCCGATGGCGGCGCGCAGGCTTTCCTGCGTCACGTTGCGGATGTCCTGCCCATCGATGCATATGCGACCAGCGATCACGTCATAGAACCGGAACAGCAGGCGGCTGATGGTGGACTTGCCGGCGCCTGTCGGCCCCACGATGGCCAGCTTGCGCCCGGCCGGCACAATGAAATCGACGCCGCGCAGGATCGGCCGATCGGGGCGATAGCCGAAATGCACGCCCTCGAAACGCACTTCACCCGCCGGCCCATCCGACAGATGCGCAGCCAATGCCGTCGCGCCAGGACGATCGGCGATCTCGCGATCGACTTCGAGCAGACGGAACATCTGCTCCATGTCCACCAGCCCCTGCTTGATCGTCATGTACACCATGCCGAGAAAGCCGAGTGGCTGATAAAGCTGCATCAGGTACGTGTTCACCAGCACGAACTGGCCAACCGTCATCCCGCCATCGTGCACCTCGCGCGCGGCGATCAGCATGATCAGCGTCAGCCCCAATGCGATGATGAACGCCTGGCCGATGTTCAGCAGATTCAACGACACCTGCACGCGTACCGCGGCATGTTCGTATCGGGCGAGTGCACCGTCATAGCGCGCCGCCTCATGCGGCTCATTGCCGAAATACTTCACCGTCTCGTAGTTCAGCAGCGAGTCCAGCGCCTTCGTGCTCGCATCGTTGTCGGTGTCGTTCATCGTGCGGCGGATGCGCGAACGCCAGGCCGCGAAGCTCATGGTGAAGGCGGCGTAGCTCGCCACCGCAGCGAAGGTGATCGCGGCGAAGCGCCAATCGAACAAATGCCAGATGATGGCGGTGACCAGCAGCAGCTCGATGATCGTCGGCACCACGTTGAACACCGCAAGCCGCAGCACCGACTGGATGCCGGCGGACCCGCGATCGATCACGCGCGCCAGTGCGCCGGTCTGGCGATCCAGGTGGAAGCGCAGGCTCAGCGCGTGCAGATGGCGGAACGTGCGCAGCGCGGCGGTTCGCACCGCGCGCTGCTGGACTTTCGCGAACAGGGCGTCGCGCAGCTCGCCGAACACCGCGGAGCCGACGCGCAGCAGGCCGTAACCGATGACCAGCGCCGTCGGCACCACGACCAGCGCGGCGCCATCCTGCGGCGCCAGGGCATCCACAATGCGGCCATACACGACCGGCACATAGACGGTGGCGAGCTTGGCCAGCAGCAGCAGGCCCATCGCGATGACCACGCGCACTCTGGCGCCCGGATCACCCTCCGGCCACAAATACGGCAGCAGCGAGCGAACCGTCGCCATGGCCGAACGCTGAGTACGCGGCAGGTTGAGAGTTGGCACCTCGCCGGAAGGGGTTCGTCGCATTCCCGGCATGTGGCATGGAGGCGGATGGTTTGAAAGGCGAGAGGATGGAGGCTGGCTACCAGCGGCACGTTCGTGCCTGCAACAACGCGGTGCTGCCGGGCGAGCGGCTGGCCCTCCGCATCGGCTGCGCACAAGTCGGCTGGGTCAAGCCGGCCTTGGCGGCGCGGCTGGCGGAATTCCCCGAAATCCAGACGGATGCGGTCTCGGTCACCCTGACGGATGGGGCGGCGCTGCCCAGAATCGCGCGCGCCATGGCGGACGCGGGCTGCTATCGCTGGCGAAATGAAGCCTTCGACGTGCGTGCCGAACCGGAGGGGCCGGTACTGGCGCGGCTCGACCGGGGAGCGCTACCCAGCTTTGGCGTGATGGCGGTGGGGGTGCACGTGAACGGGCTGGTGCACCGTTCCGACGGGCTCCACGTCTGGGTCGCCCGCCGCGCCGCCGACAAGCTGCTGGATCCGCGCAAGCTGGACCACATCGTGGCCGGCGGCGTGCCGGCGGGGCTGACACCAGCGGAGACACTGGTGAAGGAGGCCGGAGAAGAGGCGGCGATCCCGGCCTCATTCGCGCAGCAGGCGGTCCATGTTGGGATGATCGGCTATGCCATGGAGCGGCCGGAAGGGCTCCGCCGGGACCTGCTGCACTGCTACGACCTGGTCCTGCCCGCGGATTTTCGACCGCATGCCGCCGATGGCGAGGTGGAGGCGTTCGAGCTGTGGCCGATCGAGCGTGTGGCTCAGACCGTGCGCGACACCAATGACTTCAAGTTCAACGTCAACCTGGTGCTGATCGACCTGCTGCAGCGCCTTGCGCTGATCTGATCAGCACCGGTGCGGCAGTGGTGTCAGCTCGGTCATCTTCGCGTCCATCACGAAGTCACCGAAGTCCATCTGCAGATTATCGGCCACACCATTCTCCCAGTAGCGCATGCCTACCTGGTATGTCGGCACCTCCCCCTTCGAGGCGTGATCGAAGAACGCCAGGCGGACCCGCGTGCTGGGCAGGTTGGATAGCAGCGAGTACTTGTTGGGCTCCGGCTTCTTCCAGTCCAGCACGACCAGGAAGCTGTCCTCCGCCCCGGAATCATCCGTCCCGTCGAACAGCGGCAGGGCCAGGAACTTCTTGCCTTCCTGTGCGGCTGCCAGGATGGCCGAGGTATGGGCCATCGGGAACAGAGTTCCCGCCGGCAGTTCCTTGGTGGCGTCCGCGGGCACGGTGTAGTGCGCCGTCCCAGGGCCACCGGCGCGCTCCAGCTTCGCGTCACCGTCGGTCTGGCTGGTCACCGCGGTGTCGGTGGTCTGTTTCATGTGAAAGCGGAAGCTCAGCCCGTCCTTCGCCTCCCAGGTGGCGTAATCGGAAATCATCTCGATGTTCTGACCGTCAGTATTGGTCAACGTCATCGACAGGCGCTGACGCACCGCCCAGCCATCACAGGCATCGATCACCTCGTAGCCCATGGTGCCCCGGGCCGCGATAACATCGCCACCGCGGGCGCTGCTCAGCGTCAGCGTATAGAAGGCGCGGTGGGCGGCGAGCGCCGTATCCAGGCCCGCGGCATCGGCGGAAACCGAAGCGGAGACGCTCAGGGCCAGAACGGCTGCCAACAGGCCAGAGAGGCGCATGAAAGAGCTCCACAACGGGGTGTACAGCAAGATAAGGACGCGCTGGCTGATCCGCCAGCAAAGCTAAGTGGTTCGTGCCTTCGGCGGCATTTCAACGCGCAGATGCAGTTCCTTCAGCCGTTCCGGCGGCACTTCGGCCGGCGCGCCCATCATAAGGTCTTCGCCCTGCTGGTTCAGCGGGAACAGGATCACTTCGCGGATGTTCGGTTCGTCGGCCAGCAGCATGACGATGCGGTCGATGCCCGGGGCAGCCCCGCCATGCGGCGGCGCGCCGTAGCGGAAGGCATTCAGCATGCCGCCAAAGCGCTTTTCCACTTCCTCCGGCGGATGGCCGGCGATCTCGAACGCGCGGATCATGATGTCGGGACGATGGTTGCGGATGGCGCCCGAGCAGAGTTCGGCGCCATTGCAGACGATGTCGTACTGCCAGGCCTTGATGGTCAGCGGGTCCTGCGTATTCAGCGCCTCCAGCCCACCCTGCGGCATGCTGAACGGGTTGTGGCTGAAGTCGATCAGGCCGGTTTCCTCGTTCAGTTCGTACATCGGGAAGTCCGTGATCCAGCAGAAACGGAAAGCGCCGCTCTCGATCAGGTTGAGTTCCGTGCCCAGCCGCGTCCGCACAACGCCGGCGAACTTCGCGGCCTCGTCGCGCTTGCCCGCGGCGAAGAACACTGCGTCGCCTGGCTTCAGGCCGGCTGCCGTCCTGATCGCCTCCGCGCGCTCTGGCTCGAGGTTGCGGGCGATCGGCCCCTTCGGTCCCTCTGCATCGTACACGATGTATCCGAGACCGCCCGCGCCTTCACTTTTCGCCCAGTCATTCAGCTTGTCGAAGAAGCTGCGCGGCTGCGACGCGGCGCCTGGCGCGGGGATCGCGCGGACGACGCCGCCCGATGCCGCAATGCGGGCGAACAGGCCAAAACCCGAGCCGGCGAAATGCTGAGTCACGTCCACGATCTTCAGCGGGTTGCGCAGGTCGGGCTTGTCGGTGCCGTATTCCAGCATCGCCGTGTCATACGGGACGCGGCGGAACGGCACCGGATCGACTGCGCGGCCTTCGGCAAATTCCTCGAACACGCCGGCGATCACCGGCTCGATCGTGGCGAACACGTCCTCCTGCGTGACGTAGCTCATTTCGAAGTCGAGCTGGTAGAACTCGCCAGGCGAACGATCCGCACGGGCGGCCTCGTCGCGGAAGCAGGGCGCGATCTGGAAGTAGCGATCGAAGCCGGCGACCATGGCGAGCTGCTTGAACTGCTGCGGCGCCTGCGGCAGCGCGTAGAACTTGCCGGGGTGCAGCCGTGCCGGCACCAAGAAGGCACGCGCGCCCTCCGGCGAGTCCGCGGTGAGGATGGGCGTCTGGAACTCGGTGAAGCCCGCCTCGATCATGCGCCGGCGGATCGATGTGATGACGCCGGATCGCAGCATGATGTTCCGGTGCAGCTTCTCGCGGCGCAGGTCCAGGAAGCGGTATTTCAGGCGGATGTCCTCGGGGAACTTCTCATCCCCGACCACCTGCATCGGCAGGACCTCGGCGGCGGACTGGACGATGAGGTCGCTGACCCGAAGCTCGATCTCGCCGGTTGGCAGGCGAGGGTTCACTGTGCCGGCTTCGCGGTGGACCACCTCGCCGGTGACGGTGATCACGCTTTCCGGCCGCACCGCATCGGCTGCGGCAAAGGCAGGCGAGCCGGCGGGGAAGACGCATTGCATGATGCCGTAATGGTCCCGCAGATCGATGAACAACAGCCCGCCATGATCGCGCTTGGCGTGCACCCAGCCGGAGAGGCGGGCGGTTTGCCCGGCATCGGCGGCGCGCAGGGCGCCGCAGGTGTGAGTGCGATAGGCGTGCATCGTAGCCCTGTCCGGCAGATCAAGGGGCGGCAGACAAACTCCCCGGCTTGCGGCAAGTCAAGGCGGGCCGCTATTGGGTAGTGACGCATTTGGAATCGCCGCCTGCTTGACCGGTCAACGTCTGACAGGCAGTCGCGTTAAGCCTCCGCTAACTATATTGTGGCAAAAAATGGCTGATCACGGCCCGAAGTCCGCACCGAGAGAAGCGCCCCTGATGATCCGGCCTGAGCCGTCGCGGAAGCGCGGTTCCTACAAGCCACGTCAGCAGCGGCCGACAGCGATCTAACGCCTGCCAAACGTCGATTGCTCCATTGCAAAAGTGCTGTGGTTCGCGTTCAGGCGGCGGCTTCGACCTCTGCTTCGATACGGGAGCCAAGGCTATAAACTCGCTGGTGATGTGCTGGTGCAGAATTTCCTCGGCGAGCCGCGCGATCCGGACAACCTGATGTATCCGATCCTCTACTGCTATAGGCACTACATCGAGATAACTCTTAAGGGGATCATTGAGGACCACGGTCAATGGGTCGGGGTTAGTCCTTCCAAGAGAGACATAAGCTGCCGGAGCTTTGGAAGCTGTTTCTGCAAATCGCAGTTGCCTACAACAACGACCCATCGAATGAGGCAGCGGTGGCGGTGTCATCTTGCATCGAAGAATTTGCACAGGTCGATCCAGGCTCGTTCGCGTTCCGCTATGCGCGGGACAAGCGGACGAATACTCTGATACCCTGGAATTTGGCCCCATTGATCTGGTTAATGTGCGCGACGTGATGAACGGCATCGCGAATTTCTTTGAGTGCGCGGATCTGGATTTCGACCACAAGAGAGACATGGCTTGCAAGATCGCGGAGGCTCTCAGCGTTTACGGCTAATCATGGAATCATAGGTGTACATCTGTGCATCAGACTTCGAGCCGTTGCTACGGGCGTAGCCAGGCGGTCTGGCGTGTGATCGGGTTCTTTGGCAGCGTTCCTCTTCCCCATCCGCCGCCGCCACTACTCCGCCGCCGCGGCCTCGGTCGGCTCCGCCGCACGCCGCACGCGTAGCCTCCGTATCCTTCTCGGATCAGCATCCAGCACGCGGAATTCGATCCCACTCGGGTGGCTGATCACCTCACCCTTCGCCGGCACGCGACCCGCCAGCGTGAACACCAACCCACCCACAGTATCGATATCCGCGTCTCTTTCGTCCTCGCTCAGCACCGGCCCCATCCGCGACTCGAACTCCTCCACCGGCAGACGCGCGTTGATGTCGAGCGCCCCATCAGCCCGCTCCACCACCATCGCGGCCTGCACCTCGTCATGTTCATCGGAGATATCGCCGACAATGGTCTCGACCAGGTCCTCAATCGTCACCAGGCCATCGACGCCGCCATACTCATCGATCACCAGCGCCAGGTGCATGCGCTGCTGACGCATCTGCAACAGCAGGTCCAGCACGGGCATCTGCGGCGCCACCATCAGCGGCTTGCGCAGGATCGCTTCCAGCGAGAACTCCTCAGGGCGCCCGACGTAAGCGAACACGTCCTTGATGTGCACCATGCCGATGATGTCATCGAGCTGCTCGCGATACACCGGCAGCCGCGAATGGCCCTCGGCGCGGATCTGCTGCAACGCCTGCTCAAGCGTCACATCCACCCGCATGGCCACGATGTCTGCGCGTGGCACCATCACATCATCCGCCGTCGTCTCGCGCAGGCGCAGGATGTTGCCGATGAGCGCACGTTCCTGACGATCGAGTTCGGGCTGCTCACCCGCGATCACCTGCTCTTCCGCCGCTTCCTGCACCAGTTCGGCGATCGAATCGCGCAGCGAGTGCTCCGGCTGGCGGCCCAGCATCGTGCGCAGCCGATCGAGCAGCGATGCCCGCGTGACGGTGCCGTTGCTCATGCGTACTCCCGGGCGTCAGCCCGGCCTTCACGCGTCATGGCCGGACGTGTTCCGGCCATCATGCGCGCTTCCACGGGTTGGGCACCCGCAGCCGGTGCAGGATGCGTGCTTCGGCGAGTTCCATGCGGCGCGCGTCACCAGGATGATGATGATTGTGGCCAGCGAGATGCAGCGCGCCATGAACCACCAGATGTGCGAGATGGTGCGCAGGGCGGCGGCCGGCAGCTTCGGCCTCGCGGCGGATCACACCGAGCGCCACCAGTATCGTCGCCGTCGGATCAGGGTAGCTCAGTACGTTGGTCGGCTTGTTGCTGCCCCTGTGCTGCGCGTTCAGCCGGCGGACCGTGCGGTCGGATGCCAGCACCACAGTGCCGTGCGCACCGGCCGCACGAGCCGCCCGCGCGACAAGTGACTCGGCGTGAGGAACCAGGCGGCGCCAGGCCGGCTCCGCCACAATGACGTTGACCTCGTTGTGGAGCCCCGCCTGCGCGGGGCCGCTACTTGCCTCGGGGTCCATCGCCTATTTGCCGGATCCCTCACCCGGCTGGTTGCTCTCGCCGCGACGGCGCGCCTCGCGCCGCTTGTCGCCTTCTGCCGCGGCGCGCTGATCATACGCATCCACGATCCGCGCGACCAGCGGATGACGCACCACATCGCGGCTGCCGAGGCGGACCACGCTGATGCCCTGGATGCCCTCCAGCGTATCGAGCGCATCGCGCAGACCGGAGCGCACTCCACTCGGCAGATCGACCTGCGTCAAATCGCCGGTGACCACCATGCGTGTGCCTTCGCCCATGCGGGTCAGCCACATCTTCATCTGCGCCGCGGTGGTGTTCTGCGCTTCATCAAGAATGGCGTAAGCGTGCGCCAGCGTACGCCCGCGCATGAAGGCCAGTGGTGCGACCTCGATCTCGCCGTTGTTGATCCGGCGGATCACCTGGTCGGACGGCATCATGTCGTGCAGCGCGTCGTAGAGCGGGCGCAGATACGGATCGACCTTCTCCTTCATGTCGCCAGGCAGGAAACCGAGCCGCTCGCCGGCCTCGACCGCGGGACGCGAAAGGACGATGCGATCGACCTTGCCGGCCTGGAGCATGGCAACAGCCTGTGCGACGGCGAGATATGTCTTGCCAGTGCCGGCAGGTCCGACACCGAACACCATCTCATGCGACGCCAGCGCCTCGATGTACGCCGCCTGACCCGGGCTGCGCGGGCTTACCGCGCCACGCCGCGTGCGGATTGCTGGCACATCGGACAGCGGCAGACGCGGATCGGTATCATCCGCGAGCCGTATCGCGGCCTCCACCTCGGGTCGGCCGACGCTCTCGCCGCGCTCCAACCGGCGCCAAAGCCCTTCGAGGGCTGCCTGCGCGGCATCCACTCGCGACGGCTCGCCGGCGATCGCGACGCGATTGCCGCGACAGGACAGGCGGACACCGAGTGCCTGCTCGATGCGGACCATGTGACGGTCATGGTCGCCGAGAAGCAGCGGCAGCAGCGTGTTGTCACTGAACTGGAGGGTCACGGCCTTGCCGTGTGGGGAGGTGGTGGAGACCGCAGGAACGGTGGTGGCTTGGCTCAAGCGCAGACTCTCTCCTCGATGAGGGTTCCAGATAAAGAGTTGGGGAGTGCGGCGGCGATCTGCACGGGTATTTGCTGGCCGACAAAGGATTTCGGTCCAGTTACGTGCACTGGCTGAAGAAATGGTGACCGGCCGGCGACCTGCCCTGGATGACGGCCCGGCCCCGTGAACAGGACCGGCAGAGTCAGCCCTACGCAGGCGGCATTGAAGCTGGCCTGCTGCTCGCGCAGCAACGCCTGCAGTTCGGCCAGGCGCCGCTCCTTTTCCTGGTCCGGGACCTGGCCCGGTGACCCAGCGGCCGGCGTACCCGGCCGTGGCGAGTATTTGAAGCTGAAGGCCTGCGCGAACCGGACGCCGCGGACCAGTGAAAGGGTGGCGCGAAAATCCGCTTCGGTCTCGCCCGGGTGACCGACGATGAAGTCCGACGACAGCGCGAGGTCTGGCCGAGCCGTCCGGAGTTTCTCGACCAGCCGAAGGTAATCCGCCGCAGTATGGCGGCGGTTCATCGCCAACAGCACCCGGTCGGAGCCAGACTGCACCGGCAGGTGCAGGAAAGGCATCAGCATCGGCAGATCGCGATGGGCGGCGATCAGCTCATCGTCCATGTCGCGCGGATGCGACGTCGTGTAGCGCAGCCGCAGCAGGCTTGGCAGCTCGGCCAGTTCGCGCAGCAGTCTTCCGAGACCCCAGGTGCTACCGTCCGGCGCCTCACCATGCCAGGCATTGACGTTCTGGCCGAGCAGCGTGATCTCGCGTGCGCCCTGCGCCACCAGCCGCCGCGCTTCGGCGATCACCGCCGCGGCCGGACGGCTCTGCTCGGCGCCGCGGGTGTAGGGAACCACGCAGAAGCTGCAGAACTTGTCGCAGCCCTCCTGGACGGTCAGGAAGGCGGTGATGCCCTGCGGCGCGGCAGCGTCTGGGAGGAAGTCGAACTTGTCCTCCGGCGGGAATTCTGTGTCGATTACCGCGCCACCGGTGCGGGCCGCCCGCGCCACCATCTCGGGCAGCCGGTGATAAGTCTGTGGCCCCAACACGATATCCACATAGGGCGCACGCGCGAGGATCTCGACCCCTTCCGCCTGCGCCACGCAGCCCGCGACAGCCAGGATCATCCGTCCGCCGTCCGCCGCGCGTTGTTCCTTCAGCCGGCGCAGGCGGCCGAGTTCGGAGAACACCTTCTCGGCCGCTTTGTCGCGGATGTGGCAGGTGTTGAGGATGACCATGTCGGCGCCCTCGGGCACCGGTGACGGCAAGTAGCCAACCGGCGCAAGCACGTCCGCCATACGCGCACTGTCGTACACGTTCATCTGGCAGCCCCAGGTGATGACGTGCAGGCGCTTCATCAAACCAGATCCTCCGAACCGACAGAAAGGGCGGGAGGTATCGTCAGGCGCCTCAGCCGGGTCAAGCGCAACAGCGCGGGTTCGTCTCCTTGGTCACGGCGCAGTCTGGCAGGAAATCCCGTCATCCTGTCAATCGCAGATTGGGTCAAACGCCGTCAGGCATAGGCCGGTTCAGGCACGAGTTGGGGCGCCGGTATTTCGACCGGCCGGTTCTGCCGCAACGTCGAAGCGCCATCAGCCACCGCCCGCCACACGGCGTGCGACAGAGCCTTGCGGCTGGCAAAGCGGGCTGGATCAAGTGGCGGATGCAGCAGGATGCTGGCGCGCAGTCCGCGATATTGGGCGAACCGCCAGAAGTGGCTCGCCAGGTCCATGTCGCCGTACCAGGCGAAGACCGGCCGACTCGCTCTTCCAGTTGGCAGTCCGCAGAGCCGGTCGTACACGATCGACACAGGCTGGATCAGCGGCGGGTCCTCGCCTTCCGCAATCGCGAAGAACGACGTGCGGAACGGCAGCACGCGTGAGCCGTCCGACGTGGTACCCTCCGGAAACAGCATGAGATTGTCGCCCGCCCACAGGCGTCCACGCATCATGTCGCGTTCCCGTCCGGTCGCATGGCGTTGACGCGATACGAACACCGTCCGGCCGAGCCGCGCGATCGTCCCAACCAACGGCCACTGGCCCACTTCGTCCTTCGACACAAAGCAGGCGTCGAGCCGACCGCCAAGCACGGGGATGTCGAGCCAGGACGTGTGGTTGGACACGAAAACCACTGGCCTGCTACCCGGCTTGGCCGCGGCGGCGCCGATAACGCGCACCCGCACCCCGAGAATACGGCTCACCATCGACCAGTAGAAACGGGCGAAGACAATTTTCGGCCGGCCAGGCAGCAGCAGGCAGATGGCCTGAATCGCCATGCAAGGCAGGGTCCACAGTATCACCCCGCCGCCACGCTGGATCACGCGAAACAGCCGCAGCCCGCGCGAACGGGCACTTGAACCGGTCAGGAATTCGTCACCCGCAACACCTCCATGGCCCGCCAGCAAGGGGCGGCGAGCTGTCAGGCGACTCGGTCGGCGGGACGTTGCCCTCATGAATTCCGGGCATAGCTCGCCCACAGTTTCCCCTCAATGCCGAAACCGTGACACTTGGCGGAAGACAGGCCAGCTACCGTTGACTGCATGCATCGTCTGCTTCTCTTGCCTTTCATTGCAGTGCTGCTGCTCAGCATTGGCAACGCGCTGGCGGCTGATCCGCAGCCATATACGGTCGAGCTCAAACCGACCGGCAACAAACAACTCGATCAGGCGCTGAAGGACGCGTCCGAACTCGTCTCGTTACGTGAGAAAGCGCCTGTCGGCCCTTTTGCCCTGGTCACCCGCGCGCGCGAGGACGTCGGGCGGTTCCAGACCGTGCTCAACAGCTTCGGCTATTACAAGGCGAAGATAACGGTCACCATTGCCGGTCGGTCGCTGGATGACGCGGATCTGCCGGATTTCTTGCAGCAGGCGCCTGCCGACCCGCCGGTTCCTGTGGTCGTCGGCTTCGACCTCGGGCCGCAATTCCATCTCGGCAAGGTCACGGTCGCGGGCGATCTGCCACCTCCGGCTCGCGATAAGCTCGGTCTGTCACCGGGCGCTCCGGCCATTGCCGCTGATGTGCTGACCGCACAGCAGCGCTTGCTCAATGCCATTCGGGAAGCGGGCTATCCGCTCGCGAAAGTCGATCTGCCGCCCGCCACGCTGAGGCCCGACCGGAATGAAGTGGACGTGACGTTCCGAGTCGATCCCGGTCCGTATGCCAGGATCGGGCAGATCCGGATCACCGGCCTCCAGACTGTGAATGAGGAGTTTGTGCGGCGCCGCTTGCTGCTGCACCCAGGCGAGCAGTTCAGTCCCACTCAGATCGAGATGGCGCGCGCCGACCTGGCGAGCATTGGCGTCTTTTCGGTCGTCCGCATCACACCCGCGGACAAAGTCGATCCCGATGGCACCATCCCGATCCTGATCGACGTCAGCGAGCGACCATTGCACGCGGTTGATTTCGGCGCGTCTTATTCCACCGATCTCGGCGTCAACTTCAACGCTGGGTGGCATGATCGGAACCTGTTCGGCAACGCCGAGCAGCTCAACATCACCGGCGGCGTTCAGCTCGGGGGCAACGCCGTTCGCAAGCCGGGCTACAATTTCGGCATCCAGTTCATCAAGCCGGATTTCCTCGTCCGCGATCAGTCGCTGACGGTGGAGCTGAACGCGGTCAAGCAGAGCCTCGACGCTTACGACCAGCGCGCGCTCATCCAGAAAATCGAGATCGACCGGAAGCTTTCGTCCCACTGGATTGTCGGCGCGGGTCTGTGGGCCGAGCAGGAGGAGATCATTCAGGAAGGCGTCAAACGGGATTACAAACTTATTGGCGTGCCGCTGTCGGTGAGGTTCGACAATACGAACAGCCTGCTCGACCCAATCGAAGGAATTCGTGCCGCGCTCCTCGTCACGCCGATACACTCATTCGGCGCATCGCAAGCGACCTTCGCCGTCGCCCAGCTCTCGGGATCGACATATCTCGACCTGAGCGGTGGAGGTCGCAGTGTCTTGGCGCTACGCGGACTTGTCGGGAACGTATTCGGGGCCGACGTGTTCGACCTGCCCCCTGACCAGCGATTCTATGCCGGCGGCTCAGGGACCGTCCGTGGCTTCCGCTACCAGTCAGTGGGCCCGCAGTTCGCCGACCGCCGGCCTACCGGCGGCACTTCGGTCACTGCCGGTACCGTTGAGTTCCGTCAGCGCATCCTCGACAGTTACGGCGTGGTAGCATTCGTCGATACGGGCCAGGTCACCGCAAAGGGCGTGCAATCGTCCGGCGCCTGGCGGATCGGGGCCGGCGTGGGCGCCCGGTACTACACATCCATTGGTCCAATCCGCCTTGATGTCGCCTTTCCGTTGAACCGCCAGCCAGGTGGGGACGCTTTCGAGCTGTACATAGGGATCGGACAGGCCTTCTGAATGCGTCGGGCGGCGAAGTGGCTCGGGTGGATACTGGCGGTGGCCATCGGCCTGCCGCTCGTGCTGCTTGTCTGCCTGCTTGTTGCAGCCAATACCGGCGCCGGCCGCCGGGCAATCGAGCACCTGACCCCCCAGCTGACGGGCGACACGGTGCGTCTCTCCGGCATCTCGGGACGCTTTCCCGATGCGCTGCGCGTGGCTCACGCCGAGTTGCGTGATCCGCAAGGGACTTACACTACCGTGGACGACCTGGTGCTCGACTGGTCGCCGCTGCGCCTGCTGCGCTGGCAGATCCTGGTCGATCGGCTCGCCGCGGGCCGTATCGAAGTGATGCGCATGCCGGCCAGTTCCTCTTCCTCCAGCGGGTTTTCCATCCCGGCGCCGGTGAGCGTGAAGGAGTTGAGTGTCGGTCGGGTCGACATCGCGGCCGCGGTCGTAGGGACGGCCGCCGCGATCGCACTGGATGGTGCTGCCGAAATGTCGGCACCCGACACGTTCCAGGCCACGCTGCAGGTCCGACGGCTGGATGGCGAGGGCAGTTACGCGCTGGCCGCTGCCAGTGATCCGACTGAACTGCACGCCACACTGACCGCCAGCGAGCCTGCGCACGGCTTGATAAGCGGCATTGCCGGACTGCCCGACCTCGGTGCGGTCTCCGTTGAGGCACACCTCGACGGGCCGAAGAACGCTGTGACGACACATCTCGCACTCGGCGCTGGCCCGTTGCATGCCGCCGGCGATGGCACGCTGGACCTGTTACACCAAGCCGCCGACATGACCGTCTCGGCCAGCGCGCCGGCGATGCGTCCGCGGCCCGAGGTGGCGTGGCAGGGCATTACGTTGGATGCGCATGTCCGCGGCCCGTTCGACCGGCCGGACGCGACCGGACACCTGCGGATTGATGCGCTGGACGCGGCCGGTGGTCGCGCGGCCAGTATCAATGCCGACATCGTCAGCGATGCCGGCAGGCTTCGCCTCAAGGGCGAGGTCGCCGGCCTGCGCCTGCCGGTGCCCAACGCTGATCTGCTTGCCCGAGAGCCGCTTACCATTGAGGCGGATGCCCGCCTGGATGAACCGGACCGCCCAGTCCACGTGGCAATCCGCCACCCACTGTTCGCGGCCGATGCCGATGCGCGGCTGGGCGCGACGCGAAGTGTCGATGCAACGCTGAGGGTGGCCAACCTGGCGCCATTTGCCGCGCTGGATAAGGTCGATCTGCAAGGCGACCTGACAACGACTCTGCATGCCACGACGCAAGGCGATACCACCACCGCTACCGTTGACGGCACAGTCGGAGTGACCGGCGGGCAGCAGCAGGCACGTGCGCTGGTAGGCGAAGCCGGGCGGTTCAATGTCGCTGTCACACTCCATGGCAGCGATCTGACGCTCTCCCAGCTTCAATTCACCGGGCAGGGTGCCGCGATCTCGGCGAGCGGCTCGATCGCGTCGAACCGGGTGGATCTCTCTTGGTCGCTGACCGTGAACGACCTTTCCGCGGCCGCTCCAGACCTCGCAGGCCAACTTCGCGCGCAGGGAACAGCTTCGGGCACCACCGATAACCTGGACCTGATCGCTGACATCAATGGCGGCGTGACCACGCGAGGCGTGAACTCGGGCCCGCTGATCGCGCACGTTGAGGCCCGCGGGCTGCCGAACAACCCAAGCGGGCGGATTACCGCGCAGGGCGATCTGCTCGATGCACCGGTAGATCTTGCCGTGAGCCTGCAACGCAGCCCCGAGGGCCTGGCGATCGACATCGAGCGGGCAAGCTGGAAGAGCCTGCAAGCCGGCGGCAAACTGACGCTGCCGACAGCCACAATGGTTCCCGGTGGCAACGTGCATATCACCATTGAGCGGCTCGCCGATCTGTCGCCGTTGGCCGGGCAGAAGCTGGCTGGCAGGCTCGACGCCGCACTCGATGCAACTCCAGAGAGAGCGCATCTGACCGTGGAGGCGCAGAACGCCGCGTTGGAGGGAACTGCCGCGGCGTCGCGACTGACACTGGTCGCGGATGTGGATCAGCCGCAGTCACATCCCGCGCTGGACGCCAAGCTAGACGCCGAAGGCATCCGGGCCAGCGGGGTAGTCGGCTCGCTGCACGCGACCGCGGCGGGGCCGGCCGATGCTATTGGGGTGAAACTCTCGGCCTCGCTGCCGGACTTGCGGGGCTCCCCTGCCCAACTCAACATGGCCGCCAAAGTCGATGCCGTGAGCCGCTCGGTCGGCGTGGCGTCGCTACAGGGGGACTGGCACCAGCAAAGCGTTCGGCTCCTGGCGCCAGTACAGGTGACCTTCGCTGACGGCGTCTCAGTCGATCGGCTGCGTCTCGGCATACGCCAGGCCGTGCTGGAAGTGTCCGGACGCGCCGGGCAATCGTTGGATCTGACGGTCTCGCTTCACAATCTCCCGGTTGATATCGCGGCCGTGGTGTCGCCCGCCTACGCCGCGGACGGCACGATTCAGGCGGAGGCACGGATCACGGGTAGTTCCGCGCGGCCCGTCGGGCGAGTCCGGCTGTCCGCAACAGGGCTGCGCGCGAGGACCGGCCCCGGACGCGCACTACCTCCAACCAACGTCACGGCCCAGGCTGAGTTGAAGGGGACAGAGGCGCAGATCGATGCGCGTCTGTCGGCTGGCCGTTCGCGGCTGAATCTGACCGGACGAGCCCCGCTGGCGCCCGCCGGGGCGGTCGATCTGCGCAGCAGCGGCATGCTGGACCTCGCGCTGCTCGATCCCATCACCACCGCCAGCGGCCGACGCGTGCGTGGGCAGCTGATCCTGGATGCCGTGATCACCGGGACCGTAGCGGCGCCAAGTCTGGGCGGAACAGTCCGGCTCGCCGGCGGCGAGGTGCAGGACTACACAGCCGGCTTACACCTGACTGACATGACAGCCAGCCTGCAAGGCAACGGAGCATCCATCCGGATCGTGCAATTCGCGGCAAAGGCCGGCAAGGGAACAATCAGCGGCAGTGGCGTCATCGGCGTGTTGGAACCAGGGCTGCCGATGGACCTCACTCTGACCGCGCGAAACGCCGAGCCCCTGGCGAGCGATACGATCACCGCCGTCATTGATGCGGACCTGACCCTCCGCGGCGAAGCGCTGGGACAACTGGCAGTGGCCGGACGCGTGCACGTGCAGCGCGCGGATATCCGAGTGCCGGAGCGGTTGCCCAGCAGCGTCGCTGTCCTGCCGGTGCGTGAACCGGGCCAGAAAGCATCGCCTCCGCCGGCAACGGTGTCCGTCATCTCATTGAACATTGCACTGGACGCGCCGGGCCAGGTGTTCGTCCGGGGCCGCGGACTGGACGTGGAATTCGGCGGGTCCATGCAGATCACCGGCACCGCAAGCGCACCGCAGACTCAAGGTGCGCTGAACCTGCGGCGTGGTACGCTCAATGTCGCTGGCCACACGCTGAACTTCACGGAAGGGCAAATTACCTTCAACGGGGGAAGTCTTTCGGACCCGGCGATTCACCTTGTCGCCACCAGCACCAGCGCAAACGTCGTGGCGACGCTCACGATCGATGGCACCGCCCACTCGCCAAAAATCAAGCTGAGCAGTGTGCCGCCGCTGCCGGACGACGAGGTGTTGGCGCACCTGCTGTTTGGCACCGAGATTGGCCGATTGGGCGCTCTTGAGGTAGCGGAGATTGCCGCCGGCCTGGCGATGCTTACGGGCACCGGCGGAGGCTTTGGTGACCCCCTGGACAAAGTGCGGCAGAGCCTCGGCCTGGACCGGCTGTCCGTCACCACTGGCGCCCGCGGAAGCCCTGCCCTGGAAGCGGGACGCTACATTGCGCCGCGCGTCTATCTCGGCGCCAAACAAAGCGCGTCGGGCGGCTCCCAGGCTGTAGTCCAGGTGGACATAACCAAAGGCCTCAAGTTGGAAGCCACGGCGGGTACCGGCGCCAGTAGCACCACGGCTCCTGCCGGCACGTCCGAGGGCACCAGCATTGGATTGAAGTATCAGTTCGAATACTGACCGACATGCTGGTCAACCGGGCGACGAACCTGTAACAAAGGTCCCGCTCGTGAGCTCCACAAAAGGTATCCAATGCAGTCAATTGAGACGCTGCTCCGGCCCGTACCAGGGTTTGCACAACTGGATAGCGATGTCCTGGAGCAGGTCGCGAGCTGCAGCAGCCTGATGGAGGCCCAAGCCGGCGAGGTTCTGTTCGCGGAGCGCTGCGTGCCTGAAGCGCTGTACGTCTTGCTGGACGGCAAGGTCAGCCTGACCGGGACCGCGCCGGATGCCTCCAGCACCGTGATCGACATTCTCGGCCCCCCCAGCAGCTTCGTTCTGGCGAACGTGCTGGCAAACGAGCCGTACCAGATGGGCGCCGAAGTCGTCTCCAAGTCGCTGCTCGTGCGGATTGCGGCAGGGTTGATGCAGGAAGTGGTGGCCGAGCAACCCGCAGCGGCGATGGCGATGGTCCGGGCCATGTCCACCGAACTCGGCAATATGACCCGCCAGGTTGTGGATCTGAAGGTAAGGGTCGCTGCCCAGCGGCTTGGCACTTACTTGCTCAGTCTGGTCAAGGAGCCGACAGCGGCTGAGGCCAACTTCCGGCTGCCCGTAACCAAGGGGCTGCTGGCACCTTGGCTGGGCTGCCGCGCCGAGAACCTCTCGCGGGCGTTCAATGCCTTGCGCGCGTATGGCGTCGAGACGCACGGATCCCGAGTGGTGCTGCATGACGTGGCGCGCCTTCGCGCCTATGCTGGCGCGGTGCAGCCACAGTCGGTTGAGAAAGTGCTTGGCGACGCGTTCAGGCTGCGCCCACGGCAGACGCCCCCAAGCTGATCGGTCTACGTATTACGGCATCCATCATGGGCGACGCATCGGGCTTCATCAGCGTGAGCGGATCGCCGCTCGAGGCGACGATCTACCTGGCGTGCGTCGTCACCAGCCTGCTCTGCGCGTATCTGCTCGCGCGCGCCTACCGGCGCGGACGCACCAAGCTGCTGATCTGGAGCGCCCTCTGCTTCGCATTGCTGGCGGTCAACAATCTGGTGGTCGCGGTGGACGTCCTGCTTTTGCCGACAATCGATCTGTCGCTCATCCGACTTGTGAGTTCACTGGCCGCAGTCAGCGTGCTGCTGTACGGGTTCATCTGGGAAGCCTGATGAACAACCCGGTTCTGAACACGTTTCTCTCGGGCATGGTCGCCGCAGGGTTCCTGGCGGGCGGGCTGTTCTTTGCCCGGTTCTGGGTGCGCAGCCGCGACGCATTGTTCCTGGCATTCTCGGCGGCGTTCTGGCTGCTGGCTATCAATCAGGCCGCGGTGACCTTGTTGCGGGAACCAGACAGCGCGCAAAGCTGGTACTATCTGCTGCGCGTGACTGCCTTCCTGCTGATCGCCATTGCGATTGTTTACAAGAACCGGGCGTAGAATCCTTCAGGCGCCGAGTTTCGCCTCGATGCTGTCCCAGATCATCGCTTCGATGTTGATGCCGTCGAAGCGGTCAATCTCCTGGATACCGGTGGGTGAAGTGACATTGATCTCGGTCAGCCAGTCGCCGATGACGTCAATACCGACAAAGATCAGCCCTTGCTGGCGCAGCGTTGGCCCGATGGCGGCACAGATCTCGCGGTCGCGGGCGCTGAGTGTGCATTTCTCCGGCCGGCCGCCGACATGCATGTTGGAGCGCGCCTCGCCTTCCGCCGGAACGCGGTTCACCACCCCGACCGGTTCGCCATCAACCAGGATGATCCGCTTGTCACCCTCGCGCACTGCCGGCTCGTAACGCTGGAACATCAGCGGTTCACGCGAGCGGGCGAAGTGCATCTCCAGCAACGCCGCCAGATTCTCGTCATCCGGCTTGATGCGGAACACGCCGGCACCGCCGTTGCCAAACAGCGGTTTGACGATGATGTCGTTGTGTTCCATTCGGAACGACCGGATTGCATCCAGGTCCCAGGTGATCAGGGTTGGCGGCATCAACTCCGGGAAGTGCGTGACCAGCAGCTTCTCCGGCGCGTTGCGCACCGCGGCCGGATCGTTCACCACCAGCGTCTTCGGATGGATGTGTTCCAACAGATGTGTCGCCGTGATGTAGGCCATGTCGAACGGCGGATCCTGGCGCATCAGCACCACGTCCATCGTGGCGAGATCGACCAAGGCATTCTCGCCGAACTGGTAGTGGGCGCCGCGCTTGCGCTCGACAGTAACCGGGCGGACGCGGGCGAGCAGCCTCTCCTCGCGGCGTGCACCCTGCCGCTTGACGCCTTCGCGCAACGCCATGTTGCGGACTTCGTAGTGCCACAGCTTATGGCCGCGCCGTTGCGCTTCGAGCATGAGCGCAAAAGTCGAGTCGGCGTCGATGTTGATGGACTCGATAGGGTCCATCTGGACCGCAACTTTCAAGGTGCGTGCCATGGGCGGGGCTCCGTTGGGCCGTGTTGCTGTATTCTCCATAAGCGGGCACTGGATGGCCAGGGCCTGTCCAGTAGGCCAAGACGAGGAACACACTTCCATGGCGATCCTGCCGCTCTCCGATCTGACCGTTCTTGAGTTCAGCCACACGGTGATGGGCCCGTCCTGCGGGGTGGTGCTGGCCGATCTGGGCGCCGACGTGATTCGCGTCGAGCCGGCACCGGATGGTGACCGGACTCGCCGGCTTCATGGGTTTGCCACCGGATTCTTCGCCTATTTCAACCGCAACAAGCGTTGCATCTGCATAGACGTGAAATCGCCCGAGGGATTGGCGGTCGCGCAGGATCTTCTGCGCAAAGCCGATGTGCTGATCGAGAATTTTGGACCCGGCACAATGGATCGGCTCGGGCTTGGCTGGGAGGCGGTACACGCGCTGAACCCTGGGCTGGTCTATTGCGCGCTGAAAGGTTTCCTGCCCGGCCCGTACGAGCATCGGCCATCGCTCGA
Organism: uncultured Acetobacteraceae bacterium; assembly: GCA_964427005.1. GTDB lineage: Bacteria > Pseudomonadota > Alphaproteobacteria > Acetobacterales > Acetobacteraceae > JAMXLO01. The sequence continues at coordinate 13,762 of CAYRTL010000049.1, read as the reverse complement.
TGAGCTTGCACAGTACATGACAGGCTTGGCGTACATGACTGGCCCCCCTGGCCAACCGCTGCGTGCCGGTTCCTCGGTCATCGACATCATGGGCGGCGTAATGGGAGCACTCGCCATCCTCGCGGCATTGCGGCAGCGCGAGAAGGACGGGCGCGGGCGACAGATCACCAGCGCGCTCTATGAGAGCTCGGCCTTCCTTGTCGGCCAGCACATGGCGGGCGAGGCCGCCACGGGCACGCCGTCTCCGCCGATGCCGGCGCGAAGCGGCGCCTGGGGCATTTATGAGACCTTCCCCACACTGAATGGCGAGAAGCTGTTCATCGGCATCACCTCGGACAATCATTGGCGCTCCTTCTGCGCCAAGTTCCAGCGACCCGATCTGCTGGCGGACGAACGGTTCACCACGAACGCCGATCGCGTCCGGAATCGTCCAGCGCTGCGTGAGATCGTCGCCGCGATCGTGGGGGATTACCCGATCGCTGAGCTTGAGCGGATCATGGATGAGGCGAACATTCCGTTCTCACCTGTGCGCACGCCTTCCGATCTGTTCGACGATCCGCAACTCAATGCGTTCGGCCGGGCATTGGCGGTGCGGATGCCGAAGGGCAACGTCGCGAACCTGCCGGCACTGCCGTTCTGTATCGACGACGAGACTCCAGCATTGCGCATGCAGCCGCCCGCGGCGGGCGAGCATACGGATGCTGTGTTGGAGGCCCTGGGTTATTCAGCCGAGCGAATCGAACAACTGCGGAGTGCCGGAGCAATACGCTAGCCACTGTCATTGCGAGGAGCGCAGCGACGAAGCAATCCCCGTCGTGGTTGGCTGGCTATTCATGATGGAGATTGCTTCGTCGCGATGCTCCTCACAATGACAATCTACTGAACCACGACTTGACCATGCATGTGCGGATGCAGGCCGCACATGTAATCGTACGTTCCGGCTTGATCGAACGTGTAGCTGAAGCTCTCATCCGTATCCATCGGATGCGACTTCATCTTGAGCGCCGGGCAGACGATGCTATGGGGGATGTCATCATCGTTCACCCACGTCACGGTGGTCCCCACCTTCACGACCAGCGGGGTCGGTGCGAAGGTGAAGTTATCGATGATGACCTGAGCGTCGGCCGCCATGGCCGTGCGACCGCCAATAGCGACAACGATGCCCACGCTGAGTGCACGGCGCAGCAACAGGCGCCGGGCGAGGCCGCCCGGCTCCAGCATCTCATTCATGGCACGTCCTTCAGATCAGCGGCGTATCGACGACGGCAAGCGAGGCCTTCGATGACATCAGGCTGACACTCGCGATGCCCAGATACTTCTTCAGTTCACCTGCCGGTACCACCATCGGACCCGGACTCTTGGCAGAACCAGGGGCGGGCTGCGGAAAGGCGGTGGACCGTGCGGTGTGGAACGCGACGTTGCCTTCCACCTTTTGCAGCGTCTGATGAATGTGCCCGTTCAGCACCGTCACAGAGCCGAACTTCTTCAGATACGAGAGCGCCTGGGCGCCGTCCGACGTGCCCCAACCCCAGTCCTGATACACGATCCATAGCGGCACGTGCGCAAACACCACGATAGGCGTACTGGCGGAGAGGTTCTTCACATCGTCCTCCAGCCATTCAAGCTGCTCATGTCCCAGGCTGCCGAGGCCGTTGCCTTGCAGATTGACGACATTGACCAGACCAATGAAATGCACGCCACCGGCATCGAAACTGTACCAGCCATCACCCTTGGTCCCTTTGCCGAAGCGGTTCAGGTAACTCTTGCCGTCCTCCTCGAGGATGTCGTGCTCACCCGGGACAGTATGCATCGTCAGCTTGGTGGCGCCGCAAAGCTGCTGCGCCGTGTCGAACTGCACCGGCTTGGACAGGTGAGTGATGTCGCCGGTATGGATCATGAACGCCGGCGTTTTTGGCAGCTTGGCGACGTCGTCCAGCGCCTCCTTCAAGGTCGCGGTGACGTCGGTATTGGCCGGCTTGTCGAAGCCGAGATGGCTGTCGCTGATCTGCGCGAAGGTGAAGTCGTTGGCCGCCGCCTCGGCGCTACCGATGAGGCGCGAGCGCGGCACGCCGCCGGATACGGTCCAGACCATGGCGGTTCCCGCCCAGGTCATGCACTTCAGGAAACCACGGCGCTGCATGTTTGGATCGATGCTCATGGGACATTGCCCTGCTGACTCGGGAACCGCCTATCGGCCCCGGTTGATGGCTCTACCGGTCTTGCCCGCGCGTTATTCCCTGGGCGACGACACCGAATTCATGTCAGGGTAATTTGCGGCGCTTTACCGGCACCGCTACGGCCAGCGTCACGGCAGCCTTGGCCGGGAATAAGATGTGCATTCGCCAGGTATAGGACGCGGCAGCCCGCAGTCAGGACCAAGGCATTGCCCCAGGACGACAAACGCCGACGCTTCGAACTGCTCGCTCTGCCGCATCTCGATGCCGCGTACAACCTTGCCCGTTGGCTGGCAGGTAACACAGCGGACGCTGAGGACGTGGTGCAGGATGCCTACCTACGGGCCTACCGCTATTTCGACGCATTCCAAGGAGGGAATTTTCGCGTGTGGCTGTTGACCATTGTGCGCAACGCCTTTGTCACCTGGGTGAAGGAGAACCGCTCGGGGCGCATGGTGTTCGTGCCTGACACCCCGGTGGCGGACAGCGCGGATACCGAGGAAACCATGTGGGGCAGCCGGACACACGACCCAGAGTCGCTACTGCTGGAGAGCGTGGACAGCCAGATGCTCGGTCGGCTGATGGAACAGTTGCCCGCGGAATACCGCGAAGTGCTGCTGCTGCGCGAGGTGGAAGATCTTCCCTACAAGGAGATTGCCGAGGTGACGGGAGTGCCTATCGGCACTGTCATGTCGCGCCTGTCGCGCGCGCGGCTGAGCCTGCGCAAGCTCTGGCTGCAGCAGGTTGAGACGGAGGCAGCGCATGGAGTGTGAGCGCGCCACTGTCCTGCTGTCAGGACTACTCGACCGCGCATTGGGACCGATCGCGCGGCTGCGCGTGGGCCGCCATGTGGCCGGTTGCGGCACCTGTGCGGCCAGGCTGGAGGAGTTGCGCGCCATGCAGGCGGCGATCCGCACGAAGCTGCCCTATCACCGTGCGCCACCGGGGTTGGCAGCGCGCATTGGTGCCGCGTTGCCGCGCGAAGAAGCGCCGCGCGTTGCGCGACCCTGGTTCCGCATGCCCGCGTTCAGTATGGCTGGCACGGGATTGGCTGGTGCGCTCGCCGGCGTCGCGCTGACTGTATTGGTGATGGGCGGCCAGACTGATCCGGCGCGGGGAGTGGTCGATAGTCATATCCGGTCGATGCAGGCCGATCACCTGACGGATATACCGACCAGCGATCAGCACACGGTGAAGCCATGGCTGTCCGCACGGCTGGACGTCTCGCCGCCGGTGCGCGACCTGAAGGACGAAGGATTTCCGCTGGTTGGCGGGCGGTTGGATTACGTCGAGGGCCACCCGGCCGCAGCGGTGGTGTACCGGCGCGCGAAGCATGTGATCAATCTGTTCGCGTGGGCATCTTCCGGGAAGGACGACGGATTTCGGGAGGAGACGCGGCAGGGTTTCAATGTGGTCACCTGGCGGCGCGATGGCATCAGGTACTACGCGGTATCTGACGTAGAGGCGGATCAGTTGGCGCAGTTCGCGAAGCTGGTGGCGCAATGACGGGGTACCTGCTACGCGGACGCTGTCGCAGTCCGCGCCCGCGCAGCCGCATCGCGCCGAGCTTTCGCACTCGCACTGCGTGCGGCCTCGGTTACGCTGAACATCTCCAGTGCGTCGAAATCATCGTCGCGCACCGGCGTCAGTGCAGTATCCATGTAATCGCGCGCATTGGGATCGCGCTTGATCCTACGACGCACCCGCGACATGCGCCAGATCACACGCGCTAACCGCGCGTGTTTCACTACAAGCTCGGCGACATACTTTGGATAGAACACCAGCGGATTTTCGATGCGAAATCCAGGCCGTCGATCGGTGCGCACCTTGCGCCGCAGGTAGCCGCCTTCCAGCGGATGAATCTTCTCCAGCATCGCGCAGCCATAGAACCACAACAGCAGGAACATCATCTTGCCCGGACTGATGCGCGTGGCTGCCGCACGTCGCATCACCGTCTCCATATGCTCCGCCGTGTAATAGGTCTCCCATGCGAGCCGATAAGCGCGCTCCCAGTCCTCCTGCGACATGACCGGATGAACCGTGACGACATGCTCCAGGTCGTATTTGTTCATGTCGGAATCCATCGGCACGCCTTGGGTCAGCAGCCGCTTGTGATCCTCGGAGCCTGGCAACGGCGTCAGGCAGAAGAACTCCAGGAGATCTAGCGGCAGCTCGCGCTGGATGATCTTGATGTCACGCAGGATGGTCTCGGGCGTATCGGCAGGAAAGCCCAGAATGTAACCAGCATAAGTGAAACAGCCGACACGCTTCCATTCCAGCAGCATCTTGCGATACTCGGATATGCGATTCTGCCGCTTCTTCGCACCCAGCAGGCTGTCCGGATTGATGTTCTCCAGCCCGAGGAACACGCGCGTCACGCCGGCGCGTGCCGCTTTGGAAATGAAGTTGGGGATCTTATGGCAGAGCGTATCGACCTGAATGACGAAGCGGAAGAACAATCCTTCCTCTTCGCGCAGCTTGATCAGTCGGTCGAAGATCGCTTCCCAGTTTCGATTGCGCGCCAGGTTGTCGTCCGTGATGAAGAAATGATCGATTCCCTGCGCCAGATTGCTGCGAATGATCGCCTCGATATCATCGGGTGAGCGATAGCGTGACTTGCGGCCCTGCACGTTGATGATCGTGCAAAAGGAACACTGGAACGGACAGCCGCGGCCGGCATCGAAGCTGCTAAGCCGGCCGCCGGTACGCTCGACGCGAGACGCCGGCATCATCGGCGGCGGCGCGCCCTCCAGTCCCGGTAAATCGTCCATGTAATTATAGAGCGGCTGCAACTGTCCGGCGGCTGCATCGCGCAGTACCGCATCGAAGCGGCCCTCCGCCTCACCGGCAAACAGCGAAATGCCCAATGCCTGTGCCTGCTTAAGATCGTCTGGCATCTCCGGCAGCATCGCCAGGCAGCCGGACACGTGGAAGCCACCGATGCAGACCTGCACACCAGCGGCTCGCAGTTGCCGCGCGAGGTCCAAGGCGCGCGGGAACTGGTTGGACTGCACGCCGACCAGCCCGACCATGCCCAGCCCACCGGATTCAGCGATCAGCCGCGCAATGCGCTGCGGGCGGATCCGCGTATTGGTTTCGTCGAGGGCGGTTATCTCAAGCTCGATGTCGTCGCCCAGCACGTTGCGCTGGCTGCAATCAAGTGCCAGCCCGTAGAGCGCCGCCAATGTATTGGAGGGGATGGCAGAACGCAGCCATTGGATGACGTAGCCGCTGTCATCGTAGTGCGACGGCTTGATCAGAACGAGCCGGAACTGCCTCTTTTTGCGAATCGCGAAAACCTCCCCACATGCTCCAGTCGAGCACGGGCGAATAGCCCCTGGCAACCCCGCGCCAATTCCACCTCACATCATGCGGTCTTCCGGCGGCACCAGATACAGCGGAGTCTGCCCCGCCAGCACGCGCTTGATATTGGCGATCGCGCGCTGCAGTGCGACTGGTCCAGTGCCGGCAATCGCCGCCGCCGAGTTGTGCGGTGACCCAATCACGTTGGGCAGCGACATGAATGGCTGGTCCATGCGGAACGTGCCGTGGCGTATCGGCTCGATCCACCACGCGTCGATGCACGCCGAGAATTTCGGGAATGCCACCAGCCGCTCGTACAATGCCCGCTCATCTACGATTTCGCCGCGCGCGACGTTCACCAGGATCGCATCCTCCTTCATGCGGGCGAGTTGCGGTGCGCCGATCATGCCCAATGTGGCAGGCGTCAGCGGCGTGCAGACTACCAGCACATCCGACGCCGCCAGCAGCATACCGAGCTGATCCGGCGTGCCGATCCAATCAGTGGGTTCCTCGCTGCGGCCACGGCGATTGATCGCATGCACCTTCATACCGATGCCGCGCGCCAGGCGCGCCGTCGCCATCCCGATGCCGCCGAAGCCCAAGATGCCGCAGATGCCGCCGGCCAGCATGCGGTTCGGCGCGAACTGGTTGAACTCGCCGCGTGAGAGCGCGGCATGTTCCACCAGCAGCCGCTTGGCTGCGGCCAGCGCCATGGCCAGTACGTGCTCCGCCATCGGTTCCGCGTAGGCCCCACCGTTGGTCGCCACCTGCACACCGGGGGGTAACTCGGCCAGCGGCACGAAATCGATGCCGGCGTTGATGAATTGCACCAGCCGCACGTCTTTCAGCAGCGCGATCTCGCCCTGGCGCAGCTCGCGGGTGGTGCGTGCCAGCAGGGCATCCGCCTTGCGCAACGCGTCCGCTCTTCCAGCTTCGTCGAGGTCGGTCAGGTAAATTGCCTCCGCCGCGCCCTCCAGCGCGTCGTGCACGATCTTCCTGCCATTGTCTTCCAGTTCGTAGACCACCACGAGCGTGTTCATGGTCAGAACCACGACGTCTTATCGACCACGTTGCGCAGTGGCTTGTCTTCCAGGAACGCGCGGCAGTTATCGACGATGATCTGGTAACGCCGATCATCCAGGTACGGCCCATAGCCCGCCATATGCGGCGTGAGCAGCACGTTCGGCATCGTCCACAGCGGATGTTCGGCCGGCAGCGGCTCCTGTTCGAAAACGTCCAGCGCGGCGCCGGCAATCTCACCGGCATTCAGCGCCGCCACAAGATCGTCCAGCTTCGTCGTCATGCCTCGGCCGATATTGATGAAGAACGCGGTGCGCTTCATCCGCTGGAACCGTGCACGATGCATGAAGCCCTCGGTCGAGGGCGTGTGTGGCACCGTCAGAATCACGAAGTCAGCGCGCGGCAGCAACGTGTCGAGTGCCTCCGGCTTGTGCAGTTCCGCCACGCCCGGTGGCGGCGAGGTGCGCCGCACATCGGTTGCCAGCACCGTCATGCCAAACGCGGAGGCAAGCCGGGCCGTTTCCGCCCCGATCCCGCCGACGCCGACGATGAGCGCGGTGGACTCCGGCAAATGCACGACACCGCGGTTCTCGCCTGGTTTCTTCCACTCGCGCCGAAGCTGCTGGGGAATATAGACGTGCAGGCCCCGGGCGAACGCGAGCACAAAGGCCATGATGTGCGCGCTGATGTGGTCGTTGAAGATCTCGCGGAAGTTGGTGACGGTCAGCGAATGCTGGATAAGCTCAGGGTAGTAGTAACCGGCGGCCGGTGCGGCCTGTGGCGCCTGTAGCCAGCGCAAGCGCCGCGCCTTGCTAAGCAGCTCTTTGGGGAGCCAGCCGAATGCCGCCTCGGCATCGACAATCTCGCGTTCCGCCGTTCCCTGGTCTTCCGCGACCACGACCCGCACTTCCGGCATCGCATCGGCCAGCTTGCGAGCCCATCCGCGGGTGGTGTCCGACTGCGGCGGCAGCATGACGAACTTGAATGTGTTGGCACCTGACATGGCTGTGTGTGTCCTTGCTGCTGACGTGCGATAATGGCCGGATCGCCGCGTGCCGCAAAGTGAACCGCATGAAGCCAGTGCTTACCGCCGGGTTCCGGCCGTTCTTCCTCGCCGCATCAGTGTGGTCAGTGCTGTCGATCGCGGTCTGGCTGCCGCTGCTGACCGGCCAGTTGGAACTCCCAAGCCACTTCGACCCGCTGAGCTGGCACATTCATGAAATGTTGTTCGGCTTCGTGATGGCGGCCGTGGGTGGGTTCCTGCTCACCGCGATTCCCAACTGGACCAATCGTCCGCCGGTCGCCGGCGCGCCGCTCGTGGTGCTGGTGGTGCTGTGGCTGCTGGGACGGGCCGCATGTCTTGTGTCCGCCTTGATCCCGGACTGGATCACGCCTGCGGTCGATATGAGTTACCCGCTCGTGCTGGAGATCATCGCGGCGCGCGAACTGTTTGCTGCTGGGAATCGGCGAAATTATCCGCTGCTTGCACCTGTCGTCCTGCTAGGAGCAGCCAATCTGCTGACCCATTTGCAGGCACTTGGTTTTCCGATCCCGATCGGATTGGGTTGGCGTCTCGCCATTGGCGTGGTCGTTGTACTGATCTCGGTCATCGGCGGCCGCATCGTCCCAGCCTTCACACGCAATTGGCTTAATGCGCGCGGTATGACGCCGGTACCGCCGCCCGCCGGCATGATCGATCGCGTCGCTCTGGGAACGCTGCACGCAGGCATCATTCTTTGGGCCTTCCTGCCGGACTGGCAGCCGCTCGCCGCCCTTTTGCTGGTCGCCGCTGCACTGAATTTGATGCGGCTTGCACGGTGGCACGGCATGTCAACAAAGGACGAGCCTCTGCTGCTGATCCTTCATGTCGGATATCTGTGGCTCGTTATCGGCGTTGCGCTGCTGGGCTTGTCGCTGGTTACCGATGACGTCCCGCCTGCCGCGGCGATCCATGCCCTCACCGCCGGCGCGATGGGGACCATGAGTCTGGCGGTGATGACGCGCGCCACACTCGGTCACACCGGCCGTGTGCTGCGAGCGGACCCGATGACGATCATCATTTATGCGCTGGTGGTCGCATCAGCGGTACTGCGCGTCGCGGCCGCCTGGGCGGTGGAGATGCAAATGGATCTTCTGGAGCTTTCCGCGTTCGCCTGGGTTGGGGCATTCGCGCTGTTCATCGCGGAGTACGGGCCGATGCTGCTGGCGCCGCGCCGTTGAGACGGCAATACTGCGCCGGCAACAGGGGTTTATGCGCATGAAAGCTGTGGTGTGCGAGGCGTTTGGCGGACCCGAGGTGTTGGCGTTGCGGGATGTGCCTGATCCACCACCACCTGGGCCGGATGAGATACAGGTGCGTATCGAAGCGCGCGGCGTGCAGTACGTCGATGTGCTGATGCTCGCCGGCAAGTACCAGTTTCGCCCAGAACCGCCGTTCATTCCAGGCAGCGAGGCAGCGGGCGTGGTGATTGCCACTGGTGTCGGCGTCACGGATTTTCGCGCCGGCGATCGCGTCATGAGCCGGCACAGTCTGGGAGCATGCGCGGAGCGTGGGAATGCCAAGGCCGCTCTGTGTGATCGCGTGCCGGCAGGCATGAGCATGGAAGAGGCGGGGGTATTTCGCGGCGCATACTCCACCGCGTATCACGCATTGCTGCAGCGTGGGCGGATGAACGCGGGCGAATGGGTGTTGGTGCATGGCGCCGCCGGCGGCATCGGCATTGCCGCGATCCAGGTGGCAAAGCTGTTCGGCGCCAAGGTGATCGCCACCGCCAGCACGGAGGAAAAGCGCCGGGCTTGCCTGGAAGAAGGTGCCGATCACGCGATCGATTACCGGGGCGGGTTCCTCGATGCCGTGAAGGATCTCACCGGTGGGCGTGGGGTCGACATTGTGTACGATCCCATCGGGGAGAAGGTTACGGAGGAATCGCTGCGCTGCCTGGCCTGGTGTGGGCGATTGTTGATTCTCGGTTTTCTCGGCGGAGGTCCAACCAACATCCGCAGCAATTACCTGCTGATCAAAGGCATCGACGCCATTGGGGTGCGTATCGGCGGATTGAACGAAGCCGATCCCGAACTGGCGATCGCCAACATGAAGGCGCTGACCGAATTGGCGGCGCAAGGCAAATTGAAGCCGCGCATCTCGCACCGTTTCCCGCTGGCCCATGCGGCGGAGGCGGTGCAGGCGGTGATCAATCGCAAGGTGATTGGGAAGGCGGTGCTGGTGGGCTGAGCGCCGATTCAGGAGGGTTGGCTATGTTCGCTTATCGCCTGGCCGCAGTCTTGATGTTCGCCGGCGCCGCTACGATGGGAGGGGCCGCGGCACATGCGCAGAACAAAGTGTTGCGCGTCGTGCCGCACGCGGATCTGACGCAGCTCGATCCGGTATTCGCCTCGATTGTCATCACGCGCGAATACGGACTGATGATCTACGAAGAGCTGTTTGCCTGGGATTCCAAGCTGCAGCCGAAGCCGCAGATGGTGGAAAGCTGGAGCGCGTCGCCGGATGACCTGACCTGGCGCTTCACTTTGCGTGACGGGCTGAAGTTCCATGATGGACAGGCGGTCACAACAGCAGATGTTGTGCCTTCTCTGAAGCGCTGGATGGGGCGTGATCTGGTCGGCGCAAAGGTCTCCGCGGTCCTGGCATCGATTGAGCCTGTCGATGCAAAGAGCTTCGAACTGAAGCTCAAGAAGCCATATCCCAACCTGCTGTTCGCGCTCGGTTCGGGCATTGGCCAGATCCCGGTCATCATGCGCGCCAAGGATCTGGAAGGCGATCCGTCGAAGCCTGTCACCACATCGATCGGGTCCGGTCCGTTCAAGTTCAATCGCGAGGCGCGGGTCAGCGGCGCGCTGACGGTATTCGACCGAAATCCCGATTATGTGCCGCGCTCGGAGCCGGCCGACGGCTTGAGCGGTGGCCGCCTTGCGAAGGTTGACCGCGTCGAATGGCGAGTCATTCCCGACGCTGCGACCGCGGCAGCCGCCCTGCAGAATGGTGAGGTGGATATCTGGGAGCAGCCTGCGCTCGACCTTGTCCCGCTGCTGTCCCAGAAACCGGGCATAAAACTGCAGCGCCTGACCGAGCTCAGCAACCAGACGATGTTGCGGCCGAATTCGCTGTATCCGCCCTTCGACAATCCGAAGGCTCGGCTTGCGCTCGCCTATATCGTGAACCAGGCGGACGTGATGGCGGCCGGGTTCGGTGATGAGAAATTCTGGCGGCCCTGCAACGCCTACTACATCTGCGGCGGACCGTATGGCACCGAAGTGGGAACCGAGGATTTCAAGCCGGATATCGCGAAGGCGAAGACCTTGCTCGCCGAGGCTGGATATCACGGCGAAAAGCTGGTGTTCCCCTCGACGCATGAAATCGCCTGGATCGGCCATATGGCCGAAGTGGTCGCCGATGAGATGAAACAGGCCGGCATGAACGTCGATATCGTCTGGGCCGACTGGGGCACCACAGCAGGGCGTCAGGCAAACCAGAATCCGCCCTCGGCCGGTGGGTGGAACATGTTCGTCACGGGCGCCTCCGGTCCCACGATGCATCATCCGCTGACCAATCTCGGCACGAACATGAGCTGTGACCGCAAGAATTTCGCCGGCTGGCCTTGCGATGAGCAGGCGGAAGCGTTGCGCCAGGCCTTCCTTGATGCGGACGAAGCCACGCGACCGGCGGCACTGGACAAACTGCATCGCTACCTGGCGCAGGTGCAGCCGTATCGTGTACTCGGCCAATACGATCAGCCGGTGGCGTTGCGCACCGAGGTGACGGGACTGCTGACCTCGCCGGTGATCGTTTACTGGAACATCGACAAGAACTGAGCTGGGTGACATTTGCCGCAGCGCAGTCGGGTGAGGCGGTGCAGGCGATCGATCGGCCGCCGAGGAATTCAGCGCGAAGTTGACCGTAATCAAGGTAGTGCCGCCGTTGCCGATGCATGACTGCGTCCACACGGCAAGCCGGGCAACCGGTCGTGAACATCGACCTGCGTGGGCGCCAGGCCCTCGTCACCGGATCAACCGCGGGAACTGGAGAGCAGCGGCGCCCGCGCAAGGCGTCGGTTGATCGAGCAATCTCGCGGTTTCGCGTTTGAGAGGAAGACAACATGAGTGGCATCCCCAAGACCATGCGCGCGGCGGCAATCGATCGGTTTGGCGGACCGGAGGTACTCACCATCCACGAACTCCCAGTACCGGAACTCGATGCCAGCGAGGTGCTGATCGCGATCCACACGGCAGGCGTAGGCTCGTGGGACGCGGAGATCCGGGCAGGTTGGATCCCGGATGATGGCGAGCCGCATTTCCCGCTCGTGCTGGGAACTGACGGTTCGGGCCGGGTTGCTGCGGTCGGTTCGCGCGTCCGGCGCTTGCATGAGGGTGACGAGGTATATTCGTACAGTTGGAGCAATCCGAAGGGTGGGTTCTACGCCGAATACGTTGCGGTCGCGGCGGAGCGCGTCGGGCATGTGCCGGCTGGGCTGGCTCTACGTGACGCCGGTGCCATCGCGACGACAGGTCTCACCGCCCTGCAAGGGATCGATGATGCCTTGCATGTCCGGTCGCATGAGGCGGTGCTGATTCACGGCGCGTCCGGTGGCGTCGGGACTTTGGCCGTGCAATTCGCCAAGCTGCGGGGCGCTCGCGTGATGGCCAGTGCGTCGGGTAAGGACGGCGTTGCGCTGGTCCGTCGACTCGGCGCCGACGAGGCGGTGGACGGGCGGCGCGATGACCTCGCGGCAGCGGCGCGCAAGTTCGCACCAGACGGGCTGGATGCAATTCTGGCGCTCACCGGCGGCGAAACGCTGGAAACATGCATTGCCGTCGTCCGCAAGGGTGGCCGCGTGGCCTATCCGAACGGCGTCGAGCCGGAACCTGAGGAGCGGCCAGGCATCACGATTGTCAGCTACGACGCGGTCAGTGGCGTAAGGGAATTCGAGAAACTCAATCACGCGGTCGAAGCCGCCAGGCTGAAAGTGCCGATCGACTCTGAGTTTCCATTGGACCAGGCATCCAAGGCGCATGCTCGCCTCGAGCGCGGTCACGTGCTTGGGAAAGTCGTGTTGCGAATCCGATAGGGCGGCGAGCATCACGGATATGAAACGATTGGTCGTCGTTGCCAGTTCCAGACCACCGACCTAGCATATCCGTCCAACCCCGAGGGAAACGCCAGATGCCAGAGCCAGGCCGCGCCCTGCCACAACCGACGCCGGAAACCCAACACTTCTGGGACGGCACGCAGGCGGGCGAACTCCGCCTGCAACGCTGCGATGAATGCAGCAACGTGTATTTTCCGCCGCGTCCTTTCTGTCCCAAGTGTGGCACGCGCAAGGTCAGCGTGTTCAAAGCGAGTGGCAAGGCAATCCTGGATAGTTACGTCATCCACCATCGCAAGGTGCCCGGCTTCGAGCCGCCCTACGCAATCGCCGTGGTGAAACTCGCCGAAGGCCCGCGCATGATGACCAACATCATCGGATGCCCGCAGACGCCGGAAGCGCTGCAGCTCGACATGCCACTCGAAGTGGTGTTCGAGAAGCAGAACGACGCGATCACGCTGCCCTTCTTCCGTCCCGCGAAAGGCTGAACCGATGCCACACAACACGGTTGCTGTCGTCGGCGCCGCGGAGACGACGAAACTCGGCGTCATCCCCGACATGTCGCAGATTCAGTTGCACGCCGATGCGGCATTGAATGCGATGGCCGATTGCGGCCTGAAACCTAAGGATATCGACGGCGTCGCGACCGCCGGCGAAACGCCGGTGCAGATCGCGCATTATCTCGGCATCACGCCCACCTGGGTTGATGGCACCTCGGTCGGCGGCTGCTCATTCATGATCCATGTGCGCCACGCTGCCGCCGCGATCGAAGCGGGGCTGGCGAAGACCATCCTGGTGACGCATGGCGAAAGCGGCCGTTCGCGCGTGGGCAACCCGCCGCGCACGGTGCCGCCGTCCAGCCTGAACGGTCAGTTCGAACAGCCGTTCGGGCCGATGGGGCCGCCATCGCTGTTTCCCATCCCGGTGCTGCGCTACATGAAGACTTATGGCGTGACGCACGAACAACTCGCCATGGTCTCTGTGGTCCAGCGTGAATGGGCAGGGAAGAACCCGCGCGCGACGTTCCGCGATCCGATTACCGTTGAGGATGTGCTCAACTCCCGCATGATCGCCTATCCCTTGCGGCTGCTGCAGTGCTGTCTGGTGACCGACGGCGGCGGCGCGCTGATCCTGACCTCTGCGGATCGCGCCAAGGATTTTCCG
>CAYRTL010000048.1:0-35383 GCA_964427005.1 uncultured Acetobacteraceae bacterium | reverse complement strand
TCGAGACCCAGCAGCGGGTCAATGGCACGATCTACGGCCGTGTGAAGGGCGGCTTCACCGTGGATCTCGGCGGCGCCGTGGCCTTCCTGCCGGGGAGACAGGTCGACATTCGGCCGGTGCGCGATGTCGGGCCGCTGATGGGCACGCCGCAGCCGTTCCAGATCCTGAAAATGGACCGTGCGCGCGGCAACATCGTCGTGTCCCGCCGGGCGGTGCTGGAGGAGACCCGCGCCGAGCAGCGCAGTGAGCTGATCCAGGGCCTGAAGGAGGGCCAGATCCTCGATGGCGTCGTGAAGAATATCACCGACTACGGTGCATTCGTGGATCTGGGTGGCGTGGACGGATTGCTGCACGTCACGGACATCGCCTGGCGGCGGATCAACCATCCGTCCGAGGCGCTGCAGATTGGTCAGCAGGTGAAGGTACAGGTCATCCGGTTCAATCCGGAGACCCAGCGGATCTCCCTCGGCATGAAGCAGCTCGAGGCCGATCCGTGGGATGGCGTGTCCGCCAAATACCCTGTCGGCGCTAAATACACGGGCCGTGTCACGAACATCACCGACTACGGCGCTTTCGTCGAGTTGGAGCCTGGTGTCGAAGGCCTGGTGCACGTTTCGGAAATGTCCTGGACCAAGAAGAACGTCCACCCAGGCAAGATTGTCTCCACCAGCCAGGAGGTGGAGGTTATGGTGCTGGACGTCGATGCCTCGAAGCGCCGCATCTCGCTCGGTTTGAAGCAGGTTCAGCGGAATCCGTGGGAGCAGTTCGTCGACGAACATCCCATCGGCACCGAGGTCGAGGGAGAAATCCGCAATATCACGGAGTTCGGGCTGTTTATTGGCCTATCGGCGGATATCGACGGCATGATTCACATGTCCGACCTCTCCTGGGACGAGCCGGGCGAACTGGCGATCACCAGGTACGAAAGGGGCCAAATGGTCAAAGCCAAGGTCCTGGACGTCGATGTCGAGAAGGAACGGATCAGCCTGGGCATCAAGCAGCTCACCAATGATCCGGCTGCCTCGGTCCTGGAATCGGTCCACAAGGGCGAGGTGGTCACCTGCGTGGTGACAGGCATTCAGTCCAACGGCATCGAGGTCAAAGTCGGCGACGTGCTGACGGGCTTCATCCGCCGTGCCGAACTGGCCCGCGATAAGTCCGACCAGCGCCCCGACCGCTTCGCTGTGGGCGAGAAGGTGGACGCCAAGATCATCGCCGTGGACCGTGCGGCCCGCAAGCTCAGCCTCACGATCAAGGGCAAGGAGGTTGAGGAAGAGAAGCAGGCGATGGCTGAGTACGGTTCGTCCGACTCAGGCGCCTCGCTGGGCGACATCCTCGGCGCGGCCATCCGCCGCCGCAATCAGCAGGCCCAGACCGAGGGTGGCGCCTAGGCGCCATCCCAGTGGTCAGTTGTCAGTGGTCAGTGATCAGGAAGAAGGGGTCGGTGGCAGGGTCGGTGGGCATTGCCTGCTGACCACTGACTACTGATCACCGGCCACTGTCTCTCGAGACGGACCTGCTTCTCGACCGACGCCGGCTTAAGCGCCGGCTGGTGTTTTGGCGCAGCCTCGCGGTGCTGGCTGTGCTGGCCGCTGTGCTTGTCGCGCTGCGCGACGGACATCTGGGCTTCGGCCGCACACATTTGGCGCGGCTGACCGTCAGTGGGTTCATCAGTGACGACAGGAAGCTGAGCGAGAAGATCAGCAAGCTGGCGGACGACGACAACGTCAAGGCATTGATCGTTTCTATCAACAGTCCTGGCGGCAGCGTCTCCGGCGGCGAGGGTCTGCATGACGCGATAGCCCGCGTGGCCGGTAAGAAGCCGGTCGTTGCGGTGATGGGTGGCTTGGCGGCGTCGGCTGGTTACATGGTAGCCGTGCCCGCCACCCGGATCTTCGCTCGAGAGGGCACGCTGACCGGCTCTATCGGCGTGCTGCTGGAGACGGGCGAGGTATCAGGCCTGCTGAAGTCACTCGGGATCACCGCTGAGGCGATCACATCGGGTCCGCTGAAGGACCAGCCCAGCTTTATCAAACCCCTGACGCCGGAGGGGCGAGAAGTGCTGCAGGGGCTGATCATGGACATGTACGATCAGTTCGTGGACATGGTGGCGACCGGACGGCATATGGACGCTGCCCGGGTGCGCCAACTGGCCGACGGGCGCGCCTACACCGGACGACAGGCCATGAAGCTCGGTCTGGTCGACGCCATCGGCGGTGAACACGACGCGCGGTTGTGGCTCGCTCAGGAGAAGGGCATCTCCGCTGACCTTCCGGTCGAAGATGTATCCACCGGAAGCCTTGCCGGGCGGGCGCTTTCATCCAGCCTCGGCTGGTTCGTCGATCTTCTTTGGAAAAGCCTGTTTTCCCAAGGAGTTATCCTTGACGGCGGGTGGGCGGTCTGGCAACGTTCCGGTGGCTGAATCGATCATCCGCCTCAACGGTCATGACGAAGTCGGAGCTCATCACGGAACTCGCGGCCAGCAACCCGCACTTGCGGGGAGCGGACGTCGAGCTCATCGTGGCGACCATTTTCGACCAGATCACGAGCGCCCTGGCGCGCGGCGAACGCGTGGAACTGCGCGGCTTCGGCGCGTTCACAGTCAAGCGGCGCAATGCCCGCACCGGCCGCAATCCCCGTACCGGCGAGGCAGTGCCGGTCGACGAGAAGGCGGTCCCGTTCTTCAAGGCCGGCAAGGAACTCCGCGAGCGGGTCAACAAGGGAAAGCCAGGGCGCTAGCTGGCATTTGGCTGTGCGCCTGCTGATCGCCCTGCCCTTGCTCGCGCTGCTGGTGCTCTTCGCGCTCTCCAATCAGCAGCCGGTTCGCCTCGGTCTTTGGCCTAGCGACTATACCGTGCAGTTGCCGCTCTCGCTCGCCATCCTGGCTGGGATGGCAGTGGCGTTTCTTGCTGGAGGGACGATGGTGTGGCTCTCTGAACTGGGGCGCCGTCGCCGGGCCAGACAGGCCGAGCGGACAGTGCGTCTGCTCGAAACACAGGTGCAGGAACTGAAGGGGCGACTGCCTCAGACGCGATTGCCGGCGCCATGACCCAGCGTGTCCAGGTCAAGATCTGCGGCATCAATGACCCGGTGGCATTCGACACCGCGGTAGACGCCGGCGCGGACTGGGTTGGTTTTGTGTTCTTCCCACCCTCCCCGCGCTACGTCACCCCGCCGCAGGCGGCGGCGTTGTCAGCGCGGTCACCCGGCGGGCCGCAGCGTGTGGGACTGTTCGTTGATCCAACGCCTGAGGTGATCAGCCAGGCACTCAACGCCGTGCGGCTGGACGCTCTCCAGATCTATGGCGAGCGGGACCTGCCCGGCTTTCGCGCGCGGTTCGGCATCCCTGTTTGGCACGCGACAGGCGTGGCCACGCAAGCTGATCTGCCGCGAACGTCTGGCGGGGCGGACCGCCTGGTGATCGAGGCAAAAGCACCGGCCGATGCAAACCGGCCTGGAGGCAACGCCATCCGGTTCGACTGGTCGCTGCTACGCGGCTGGAGTGCGCCCGCACCATGGATCCTGGCCGGCGGTCTCACAGTGGAGAACGTGGCGGAGGCAATCCGGGCAACGGGCGCCACCGCAGTCGATGTGTCCTCAGGTGTCGAGCGGGAACGCGGCGTCAAGGATCCGGCATTGATCCGGGCGTTCATTGCCAACGCGCGCGCGACCGCGATACCGACCCGGATTTGACAGCTACTTCTGCTGCGTTCCGCTTTTTGCCTCTTCAAGTTGCCGACGCAGATCTTCCACCTCGGCGCGCAGCGCGGCGATCTCCTGCGCCTGGCCCTGATTTGCGTCGCCCGTCTCTGTCCCGCGATAGAACGGACTGAACAGGCTGAGCGCCCGCTCCATCATCGCCACGTTCTGCCGGCGCATCTCTTCCATATTGCCAAACGGGAACATGGTGCCGATGGAACCCATGGTCTTCTGCATCGCTGCCCGCATCTGCTCCTGCTGTTGCGCCAGCGCCGACATCGCCTGTTCGAGAAAGCGCGGAACCATGCTTTGCATCTGATCGCCGTAGAAGCCGATAAGTTGGCGCAGGAATGTCGTCGGCAGCAGGTTCCGTCCCTTGCCTTCTTCTTCGACAATGATCTGGGTGAGCACGTTGCGCGTGATGTCCTCGCCGGTCTTGGCGTCGTACACCACGAAGTCGCGCCCCTGGCGTACCATATCCGCCAGATTGTCCAGAGTGATGTAGCAGGAGCTTTCGGTGTTGTAGAGGCGCCGATTGGCATACTTCTTGACCACGACGGGCGCGGCCTCGCCGGCCTTTTGCCCCGGTGCGGCTTGGACGGTCTCGGCCATGCATGCCTCTGTATTCAGGTTAAGAACTAGCATGCGGCTTATGCCGCACCCGCGAAAGCCCCTTTCGTCATCCGCGCGAGAGCCGCTGGCGTATCTCCCGGAGCGCCAAATCGAACGCAGCCTCGGCATCCAGGTTGGTCGTGTCCAGCAACACTGCGTCAGCGGCCCGGCGCATGTTAGGGGCGTCTCGCGTGTCGCGGGCCAGCATGTCTGCCTCGACCGTCGCGAAGTCGGCTGATATGCCCTTGGCCTGAAGCTCCCGCCACCGCCGGCGCGCCCGTTCCGCCAAAGAGGCGGTCACGTAGAGCTTCACCGATGCATCCGGAAAGATCACCGTTCCGATATCGCGACCATCCAGCACCGCGCCCTGATCAGTGGCAAAGCCTCGCTGGAAGTCGAGCAATGCAGACCGCACGGTGGGAATTGCAGCCACGGATGCGGCCGCCGCGTCGGCTTGCGGACCGCGCAGGTCACTCCGCTGCAGGTCCGTGGGACGCAGCGCGCGCGCTGCCGTCTCTGCTGCCCGGTGGTCGGCTGGATCGCCGCCTTGCTCCAGCACCAGCCGGCCTACCGCACGATAAAGCAGGCCAGTGTCCAGATAGGGCAACCCCAGCGTAACCGCTATCCGTCGCGCAAGCGTGCCCTTACCCGCGGCAGCCGGTCCGTCGATCGCGATGACTGGACCCGGGCTCACGCCGGCGACAGGGCTCCACCGACCCGATTCATCAACTCGACAAACCCCGGGAAGCTCGTGTCGATGAACCCGGAATCATCGACTGTGACGGGCTGGTCCGTCGCAGCGCCGAGTACCAGGGCTGCCATGGCAATCCGGTGGTCCATGTCCGTGACCACCAAGCCGCCGCCGGGCAGCGGCCGCCCCTCGCCATGCACGATCAAATCGTCGCCTTCGATCTCGACTCGCCCGCCGTTCACCGACAACAGCGCCGCCGTGGCGGAAACCCGGTCGCTTTCCTTGACCCGTAGCTCCTTCAGGCCACGCATCCGCGTCGTTCCCGCCGCGCGGGAAGCAACGACAGCGAGCACAGGATACTCATCGATCATTATCGGCGCATGCTCCCACGGCACGTCAACGCCGCTCAGTGGGCCATGCGAGACCACCAGATCGCCAACCGGCTCGCCGCCCTGAACGCGCCGGTTCTCCACGACAATATCAGCCCCCATCTCGCCGAGAGTCTGGTAGAACCCGCAGCGGAGCTCGTTGAGTCCGACACCCTCGATGGTCAGGCGCGAGCCGGGCACCAGCAACGCCGCCGCAACGAGGAAGGCAGCCGAGGACGGATCGCCTGGCACCGCTACATTGGCCGCGCGCAGTTCCGGTTGGCCATGCAGCGTGATGATGCGCCCCCTGCCCGCCTCTTCCACAGCGATAGTGGCACCGAAGTGGCGCAGCATGTTCTCGGTGTGGTCGCGCGTCGCCTCCGGCTCTTCGACGCGGGTCATCCCCGGCGCGTTCAGGCCGCACAATAGCACCGCCGACTTTACCTGAGCCGAGGGAACCGGGACGCGGTAGTCAAGCGGGAGCGCCTCCTTCGGTCCCTGCACGGCCAGTGGCAGCCGCCCGCCTTCCCGTGTCACGAACCGTGCTCCGCAGGCTGACAGCGGATCGACCACCCGGCGCATCGGTCGGCGGCGCAGACTTCCGTCGCCAGTCATCACCGCGAACAGGGGATGACTTGCCAGAACGCCGCACAGCAGGC
The DNA here is from genome assembly GCA_964427005.1 of uncultured Acetobacteraceae bacterium. GTDB lineage: Bacteria > Pseudomonadota > Alphaproteobacteria > Acetobacterales > Acetobacteraceae > JAMXLO01. The sequence continues at coordinate 29,354 of CAYRTL010000048.1, read as the reverse complement.
GCGCGGCCGTGCCTGAATTGCCCACATCCAGAACGTCTGCGGGTTCCACAAGGCCACCGACGCCGCGTCCGGCAACCCGCCACGTGCCGTCCGGGTCTCGCTCGACCTCCGCCCCGAGGGCACGCATGACTGCGGCCGTACAAAGGACATCCTCTCCCTCCAGCAAGCCGGTGATGCGGGTTTCGCCAACCGCCAACGCGCCAAACATCAGGGCACGGTGGCTGATCGACTTGTCACCCGGCACGGTGATGCGGCCAGTGAGGGGAGCAGCGGGGCAACGGGACAGCAGCTTGCGAGCGGCACTCATGCAGCAATTTCCAAACAGATCGGCCGATTAGCACGCGATGGGCCGGTTTGACAGGCAGAGCGCGGCCGACGGGCAGTCCGGCATCACACAAACCTGACCGGGTCCGGCACGAACCAAACATAAGTTGATCCCAATCCTGCCGCGGCTGCCCCGATGATTTTCCCCGACACTCACGCCACCTGGTCGGGAAAGGCAGAACGCCATTACCAGCTCTCGGCTCAAGACCATCGGTTTGAAACTCATCCGTTGCCTGTCACTGTGCGTCTCTCTGGTCTGTGGCACGGCACATGCGTCTGACCAGACGGCGGCTTTCACCGATGCACTGACACAAGGTTTCTCCCCTGGGCAGATATCAACGCTGGTGGCTGTTGCGGCCGGCCATGTCGACGCCGATCCGGATTCGATGTCATCTCTCGAACGGCTTCAGCACACGCTGGACGTCGATTACGATGTCGCCATCGCACTGCTGCGCATCCTCGATGGCGTGGACGTTCCGATGGAGCAACTCGTCAAGGAACTCGCCCAATCAGCAGCCCTCTATCACAGCGTGACGGATGACCTTGCCGGGATCGTGCTCAACGATTCCTACGCGCAGCGTCTGGTAGCCGAGGCTTATGCCGGAATGCTGAGCGGCAGTTTCGGCTATGCCGAAATTCAGATGAGGCAGCTCGAGGATCACGAGGTCGCAGCCGTGGACAACACGACCGACAGCGCCACCTCAGCCGCTTCTATCTCCGCGCAGCCCCGTCTCATGGCAGCGCGGGTCCGAACGCTGCTGGGGAAGGTTGCCCTGATGAACTTGCGTTATGGTCAGGCGACAGAGGATTTCGAAATGGCGCGCCAGCGAATCACGATGCCGCCAACCGTCCAAACAACTGTAGCCTCTGCCACTCCTGCCACTCGCACTGATGCTCGACAGTCGGAAAGACAGTCGGCGCCTCCGCCGCAGCTCGACGGTGACTGGTCGCAGCACATTGCGTTCGTGCCGCAGCAACCCGCAACCGACGCGCTGCGGAAAGACACGCCCGATCCGATCATGACGGTGATGGTGCGTCCTGCGATGCAAGCGCCCCCAGCGCAAGAGGCACCGAAGCAGGCATCTCAGTCGCCAATAGCCAACGCGGCGGTAAGCGTACCCGTCGTACTTCGCAGCTTCTCGCGCGACATGATGGCGCTGTTGCTTCGGCGTGGCGATGCGATGTTCGCCCTAGGCGATGTGACCGCGGCACGCCTGCTCTATCAGCGTGCTGCCGAGGCAGGCGATGCACGAGGAGCCTCCGGCACAGCCAAGACATATGATCCGCGGGTGCTGGCGCAGATCGGCGCGCTCGGGATTCGGCCCGATCCCGCAGCCGCTGCGGTTTGGTACCGGAAGGCACTCGAGTTGGGTGATTCGTCCGCCGCCGCGTCGCTCAGGCTGTTGAGTCAGGCCAGCAGCCAGTGATTGTGCAATGATTGCCGCAATGAGAGGAGCGCAGATGCCGTTCAGAAACCTGGCGCGGGTTCTGTGCATGATCGGTCTCGTGGGACTGGTGCCGATCCAGCCGATTGGATCAGCGCACGCGCAGGCAACCGATACGGCAGTCACGCGGGCAAATGCCGGCACGGTCAGCATCATCTCGGGGGGTATTGACGGCACCTACGTCCGCATTGCGTCAGACCTTTCCGCCGTACTGGACGATGAGGACAAGCTCCGGGTGATTGCCGTCCTCGGCAAAGGTTCGGTGCAGAACCTCGCCGACGTCCTGTACCTTCGCGGCATCGATATCGGCATCGTCCAATCGGACGTGCTGGCGTACGTAAAACGCAAGCAGCTCTATCCGGGTATCGAACAGTCCGTTCAATACATCACCAAGCTGTACGACGAGGAAGTCCATATCCTGGCGAGAAGCGATATTGCGAACCTCCAGGACCTGGCGAACAAGCCGGTGAATGTGGACGGCCGCAACAGCGGGACGGCGATGACCGCCTCGGTGCTGTTCGAGAGTCTGCAGATTCCGGTTCGGTTTGTGAATGAGGATCAGGCCACCGCTCTTGAAAAGCTGAAGCGAGGGGAAATCGCCGCACTCGTGTATGTCGCCGGAAAGCCGGCTCGGCTGTTCAGCAACTTCAACGCGGACGCGTCGCTGCACTTCCTGTCGGTGCCGATGACCACGCCGTTGATGGAGACCTATCTGCCGACGCAACTGACCCATACGGATTATCCGCAGCTCGTCGCCGATGGCGCGCCTGTCGATACGATCGCGGTGGGCTCCGTCATGGCGACCTTCGCCTTCACGCCCAGCAATGAGCGCTACAAGAAGATTGCCCGCTTCGTCGACGCCTTCTTCACCAAATTCCAGCTCTTCATGGAGCAACCGCGGCATCCGAAGTGGCGAGACGTGAACCTTGCGGCACAAGTCCCTGGTTGGACGCGATTCGGCCCGGTGCAGGACTGGCTCAAGCGCCAGCCGGTCGCCGCCGTCGGCGATAGCCGGAGCCAGACTCAATAGCGGGGTGGTGCGCTGCGGCAGCCTGTCCCACCTGGCGATTTGACACCTGCACGCTGCGGTGGCAGGAGCGCGCGCTTCCCGCACCGCCAACCCATGCGAGGCCTAACTGGATGGCGAAGCCTGAACTCGGTACCAAACGTGTCTGCGTCGCCTGCGGCGCGCGTTTCTATGATCTGACCAAGGTCCCGGCGATCTGCCCCAAATGCGGGACGGAGCAGCCGGTCGAGCAGCCGCGGCCGCGGCGCACTGGCGGCAACGTCGCCGAGGAGCGGCGCCCCAAGAAGCCGGTTCCGGCCCCCGGGCTGGAGGAGGCCGATATCGAGGTGGAGGGCGTCGAAGAGGAAGGCGAGGAGGACATGATCGAGGACGCCGCCGACCTCGAGGACGATGCCGATGCCATCGGGCCGGATATCGAGGTGGAACCCGATTCCGACGAAACGGAGCGCTAGGGTTACAGAGGGGATCCGTCCTTGCGGGTGTAGCGCCACTTGCCGTCTGGCCCCATCACCGCCTTCAAATCGTCGTTCGGATAGGTTCCTTCGTCCCCAGGCAAGCGGTCCCCGATCTCCAGGATGACCACATCGCTGGTGCTGCGATTCTCGAGGTGGTGGGCGGTGCCGCCAGCCGGAAAGCCGGCGCACATGCCAGGCGAAAGCTGGGTCTCCCCGGCATCGGTGATCAGTGTCGGGGTGCCTTCCAGCACATAGACGAACTCGTCTGAGCGCTTGTGGCGATGGTGCAGCGCCGACCAGGAGCCCGGGGTAAGACGCGTCAGGTTCACGCCAAATGTGGCAAGCCCAAACATGTCGCCCAGCGGGCGCTTTTCGCGTCCGGATACCTTCTCTGCCAAGTCTGCCGGATAACCCGACACACGTGCGCGGGGCACTGCCTCCGCAGCTCGGATCGCGGGATGACGGGCTGCCTCAGTCATGGCTGTTTCCTCGCAGACGCAGGAGCAACGCTAACACGAAATCATATGGTAACGCCGGGACCTCTCGTAGCCACCAATAACAGCGGCGCCACCAGGTTCTGGCAGCCGGGACCACAGGCGGGACCGCGGCGTGGACTGGCAGTCCCATCAGCCGCAGCAGCATGAGGCAACGCGGTAAATGGTACAGGCTGGTCGCGACATAGACAGGGCCGGCGACGCCATTCCGGCGGAGCAGCGCGGAAACCGCGCGTGCCGAGGACAACGTGTCGGTGCCGGTGTCCTCCAGCAGAACCCGGTCCATCGGCACTCCGCGCGACTGCAACAGCTCCGCCATGACCGACGCCTCTGACGGCCCAAACCGTCCGACGCCGCCCGTGGGGATGTAAAGCGGTTCAGCGAACCGAGAGCCGAATGCGGCCGCCGCTTCGACACGCCAACGCAGCGTGGTGCTTGGCCGTCCGCCGCGGCGAACGGCCGCACCGAAGATGACGATGACCGCGCTAGGTACGGCGGACGTTCCAGAAGATCGGGAACCCCTCGACCAGACCAGTAATATCCTTCTGGCACGCGGTGGGAGCTAGCGCCGAACCAAGCGGGTAATAGGGCACGTTCTGGAACGCCTCGAGCTGGATTTCCGCGCCGATCTTCTGCTGTGCTTCAAGGTCCGGCGCGCTGAACCAGGTGTCGCGCAGTGACCCGATCTTCTGATCATCCGGCCAGCCGAACCAAGCGGTCTTGCCGTTGCCGCGCAGTGGCAAGTGGCTCGCCGGCGTGGAGAAGTCGAGACCGGAGAAGCCGGTGCAGAACAGGTTCCAGCCACCCTCCGCCGGCGGCTTGGTCAACGCGCGCCGCTGCACCACCATGCCCCAGTCAGTGGCCTGGTAGTCCACGTTCACCCCAACCCGCTGCAGCATATCGACGCCGACATCGCTGAGGTATTTCAGGATCGCCTGGTCAGTGCCGACCATGAATACGACCTTTTCGCCCTGATAGCCGGCCTGCTCCAAAGCCTTCTTCACTGCACCGTAGTCACGCTTGCCGGTGAGCACGCTCATGCCGGCGTCGCTGGCCAACGGCGAAGTCGGCGGGAAGAAGCCGCATGGCACAGTCCACAGCGAGGTGTCCTGGCCCATCGCGGCGATCATGAACTCGCGTTGATCAATCGCTCCCATCAGCGCTCGGCGCACTGCGGGCTTGTCGAATGGCGGATACAAATGGTTGGGCCGCAGAAGATACGGCGTGCCCGTGGGATCGGTGACCGTTACCGTGATCTTGTTCTGTTTGAGCAGCGGCAGCAGGTCGGCCGTCGGGTTCTCCCACCAGTCCATCTCGCCGGCCTGCATGGCCGCGGCCTTGGTCGCCGGATCAGGCTGCACGTGCCACTCGATGCGATTGAAGTGGACGACTTTGGGACCAGCGGTGAAGCTTGCCTCCCCGCTCTCGCGTGGCTTGTAGCTCTCGAAGCGCTCATAGGCGAAGAATGACCCTTGCACCCGTTCATCCGACTTGAAACGGAACGGGCCGCTGCCGACGACTTCGGTGAACTGCTTGAACGGATCGGCTTCGGCGATGTGCTGCGGCATCATCGCGCACATGTTGGCCGCGCCGTGTCCCAGAGCATCTGGCAGCAATGAGAAAGGCTGCTTCAGGCGGATCACGATAGTCTTGTCATCCGGTGCGGTGACCTCGTCGGTCCGCGCCATCAATGCCTGGCCGAATGCATCGCGCGCACCCCAGCGCTTCACGGATGCCGCGCAGTCGCGCGCCAGCACCTTCTCACCATTGTGGAACATCAATCCGTCGCGCAGGGTCAGTTTCCAGGTCTTGCCATTATTCTCCACCACATGGCCGGCGACCATCTGCGGGGACGCCTTGAATCCGTCCTTCTGACCGCTTTGCCCATACAGTGTGTCGTAGACCATGTAGCTGTGGTTGCGAGTGACGTAGGCCGTGGTCCAGACCGGATCGAGAATCGCCAGGTCGGATTGTGGAATGAATTTCAGGACCCGTTTGGTCTCAGCCTGCGCCACCGAGGGCAGCGCAAGGGTTGTGGCCGAGGCCGCCAGAAAGGTGCGTCTCCGCATACTTCAGTCTCCCAGGTTATTTGTTGCTTCCTCCCCGACTTGCCGAGGATGGTGGCGTGGGAGTATCGGCTTTGTCCATCCTATCCCCGAACAGGACCGCGCCCATGAAGTCCTTGTCCGAAGCCGCCGTGCAGCAGTATCGCGACCTTGGTTATTATGCGCCGATCCCTGTGCTCGCGCCTGCCGAAGCAGGCGAGTTGCGTCGTAAGCTGGAAACATTCGAGGCCGGTGGCGGCGGCATGCAGGGCGCAGTTCGTCACAAGCCGCATCTGCTGTTCACCTGGCTGAATGATCTGATCCGCCATCCGCGCATTCTCGACGCCGTGGAGGACATCATCGGCCCCGACATCCTGTGCTGGGGTACCTCGTTCTTCATCAAGGAGAGACGTAATCCGAGTTACGTGTCATGGCATCAGGACTCCACCTACTGGGGGCTGGAGCCGCCGGACATCATCACCGCCTGGGTGGCGTTCACGGATAGCAACGCAGCGAATGGCGCGATGCGTGTGATCCCTGGCACGCACAAGCTCGACCAGGTGCCGCATCATGACACGTTCGCCGCGCAGAACCTGCTGTCTCGCGGCCAGGAGATCATGGTCGATGTCGACGAAGGCCAGGCCGCGATGCTGGAGCTGAAGGCCGGCGAGATGTCGCTGCATCACGTGCGGCTGATCCACGGCTCAGATCCGAACCCGTCCGATGACAGGCGCATTGGCTTTGCGATCCGCTATATCCCGACCTATGTCCGGCAGGTGGCTGGCAGCCATGACACCGCGACGCTGGTGCGCGGCGTGGATCGGCATCACAATTTCGAACTGGAGCAACGGCCAGAGGCGGACATGTCAGCAGAGGCCGTCGCTTATCATGCGGCTGTCACTGGCGCGCATGCGGACATCCTGATGCGCGGTACTGGCAGGGAGATGCGAGCGTAGCGCGGACCCAGTGGTGAATAGGAAGAGCCCGACGGTAAAACGCGTTCGCCGCGTTGCGACACTTGCGGTGATTCTGGCGCCGGCGGCGTGGTTCGTCCCGATCCCTACGGCAATTCTTGTCGCCTGTGGCGTGGTTGACGTGCTGCGTCATCGGCGCATCACCGTGCGGCTGATCGAGCAGTATTTCACCGGCAACGGCATTCTGACATGGCTGCTATCGCCGATAAACCTGCTGGCCGATGCGCTCTCCTACCGTACGCCTGGCGTGTGCCGCCTCGATGATCTACCCGTGACGCACCGCGCGGAGATTGAAGCATGCACGCGCGCCTTGACGGAGAACGCCGATGCGGTGAAGGCGCATGTCGCAAACAGCCTTGCCGCCAATCGGCGCGGCATGTTCACCTTCAAATGGTACAATCAGCAGCAGGCGCCGGAGCTGCGCATTCCCGCATTCGAGCGCGAGTTTCGCTTCATCAAGACGATTGCTCTTTCCGTGTTCAATACACGTGAAAGCACGTCCTGGCATTTCGGACCGCTGCGCTTTACCTACCGGGTCCTGTTCAATCTTGATCCGGTGAACAGCCATGAGGTGTTCATCCAGGTGGACGGACGCACGCACTACTGGATCGAGAATCCGTTGTTCATTTTTGACGACACGTATTTCCACCGTTCAGTGAATGCTGTGGATCACGTGCGCTACTGCCTGTTCATGGACATCGTGCGCCCGAACCGCTGCCACGCGCTGTTTGATCGCGCAGTGCATGCGGTGAGTCTGATCTCCGGCTCCTTCCAGCGGATGTTCTACAAGAACTGGTCTTTCCTGCGGTGACGCTAGGGACTAGCCTGACGCCGCAGGAGCGGCGCGTTGGCGCAGCGCCTTCATCTCCTCGAAGCGCTTGGTGACGTCCCGCATGATCGCCGCGATGCCGACCATCTTGCCGGATTCATCATGGAAGGGTGCGATGGTGAACTCGATCGAAATGCGCGAGCCGTCCTTGCGGATGGCGGGCACTGCCAGAAGGTCGCCCGCACCATATCGTGTTTCACCCGTCTGCATCGTCTTGTCATAGCCGGCCCAGTGACGCTGACGCAGAGACTCAGGGATGATGATATCAAGCGACTGCCCCAACGCTTCCGAATCCGCGTAGCCGAACATCCTTGTGGCACCCGCATTCCAGTATCCGATCCGCCCCTGCTCATCGGCAAAAACCACGGCGTCGGGCATGGACTGAAGCAAGGTGGTGGCAAAGCGCTCGGTATCAAAGCTCGTGTTCATGGTCATGCCACCTTTTCCAATCGCAGCAGATCGGCTAATCGCCGCTTCGGGCGAACAAGGTCCGCCAGCGTCACGCGGTCCAGCACCGCCAAGAATGCAGCGAGCGCGTCCGCGAACACACCCTGCAAGACGCAGGCAGGCTGGATCGTGCAGGCGCTGTCTGATCCGAAGCAAGGAGTGATATCCAGACTGGGCTCGGTACGGCGCAGAACCGCGCCGATGTTGATCGCCTCTGGCGGACGAGCGAGTCGCAGCCCTCCTCCCTGCCCGCGCACCGTCGCTATTTCGCCGGCTTGCGCAGCCTGATGTACCACCTTGGTGAGGTGATGTGTGGAGATGCCATAGGCACTGGCGATCTCCTCGATTGTGCACAGCGTATCAGGCCGCAACGCGAGGTACATCAATGTGCGGAGCGTGTAGTCGCTGAACGTGGTCAGGTGCACGGGCTGACTACTCCCGGCCTGCTGCGAAGGTCTTCGGTCCACGGTCGATCCGGGCGGAAGAACAGCGCGAGCTTCAGGCTTTCGGCGATGCGTCGCGCCTTGCAGGCGAACCTCTCAGCGACTTCCGGCACGAACAACTCGGCTGCCGTGGCTTCGAACAGGTCGAGCCAGTTGCCGAACATCGGCGGCTCGACGCCAGCGACCTTGCGGTGCGTGCTGACAGGATCGCCCTTGTAGCGGCCACTGGTCAGCATCACGGATGACCAGAAGGCGTACATCTTCTGCAGATGCTCGGGCCAGTCGTCCTCGGCGATCGCCCCATCGAAGATCGGCCCCAGCGTCGGATCGTGCCGAACCCGTGCGTAGAACGAGTCCACCAGCGTCCGGATCGTCTCCTCCGTCACCTCATCGTACCGCGGGTTCATCCGAAGAACACCACGACACAGACCACGACGACGATGTTCCAGAACAGCATGTCGATCATAGTGCGGATCATCGCTCTGTCGTCAGGTTCCGAGGCGCCCAGAATGTCGGCAACGAGGTCACCTGGGAGGAGGAAAAGCTTCACGATGAGTCGCATGGCGGCACCCGAACCTGCATTCAAAATACATGTTACTGCGCCGCCGCAGGGAAAGCAATATGGCCTGTACAGCTTTTATCTATCAGTCGTTATGGGCCTGAAGCGCCGCAAGCACATCCGCAGGTCGGATCGGCAGGTGACGCAACCGCACGCCGACGGCGCGGAAGATCGCATTGCCGATTGCGGGCGCGACCACTGTCGTGGCCGGCTCGCCCAAACCCATCGGCTTCTCCGTACTCGGCATGAACTCCAGCTCCACTTCCGGAGTGTCGGCCATGCGCAGTGGCGTGTAGCTGTCGAGGTTACGGTCCAGCGGCAAACCGTCGCGAAACGCCGAACCCTCATGGAGCGCCATGCTGAGCCCCCATAGCGCCGCCCCTTCCACCTGCGCCGCCGCGCCGTCCGGGTCGACCACGGTGCCTGCATCCACCACAAGGGTCAGTCGCTCGCAGCGGACCTGGCCGGTGCTGCGATCGACCCGCACGAGGGCGGCGCAACCTATCCACGTTGGCATCCTGCGCTCCTGGCCGAAGCTTGAGGCCAGCCCCATCGCAGTGTCTTTCGGCAGAGGCTTACCCCAGTCCACTTTCTCAGCCAGGCGCTGCACCACCGCCCGCTGGCGTAGCGCGCCGCCGACTGAATCCGGAGCAGTGCCGGCGTTGCGTCCTTGCCCGTCCAACAGGCCAATGCGGAAGGCAACCGGGTCCGCGCCGATACTATGCGCAGCCTCGTCCATGAAGCTCTCCACCGCCCAGACCGTCCAGCCAGGAGCGACGGAGCGCAGCCAACCGGGACGGAAGGTGGTGTTGGCCAGGTCGTTCGAAAGCGCTCGCACCCGGAACTGGCCGACGTCGTACCAGTGGTCAGCGCCGTCGAGCGCGAACTGATCATACGGTATTCCGCCGATGCCCTTCGCCATGAAGTGCGGCGCGTTGACAAGGGTTGGCCAACCCGCTGCGGCGTGATGCTGCATGGCCGTGACACGCTTGTTGGCGTCGAGCGCCATTCGCAGCACCTGCATGCTGACCGAGCGCGGGGAATCGTAATGCGTGTCGTCTTCGCGCGTCAGCAGAACCTTCACCGGCTTGCCGCCGATCGCCTTGGATGCCAGCGCTATTGGCACCGCATAATCGGGGCTCAGGCGACGCCCGAAGCCGCCGCCCAGCAGGTAGCTCTTGAGCACGATCTGCCCTTCAGGCTGGCCGAGCGCCTTGGCCACCACCGGCAGGATCAAAGTTGGCCACTGGCAGCCCGTGTGGATCTCCCAAATACCGTCTCGCTGCAGCGCGACGCCGTTCAGCGGCTCAAGATGGAAGTGCAGTACGGTCGAGGTGGTGTAGGTTGCTTCCAGCTTCGACGCCGCGTTCTGGAAGGCCTGGTCCACGCCTGGATCGTTGAAGACATAGGCACCGCCTTGCGGCGAGGCGATCAATGCGCGGGCCCTGTCCTGCAGGTCCTGCTCCGACACGGAAGCGCCGGGGCCCGGAGTCCATGTCACCGCAACCTTGTCGGCCGCCTTCACAGCAGCCCACCAGCTTGTTGCATAGACCATCACCCAGCCAGGCGCCGTATCGGACGGATCGTTGAGTGCGATCGATTGCAGATAGCCAGGAACCCCGCGCGCGGCGCTGTCATCGATAGAAGCGACCTTCGAGCCGTTACGCGTGGGCGGCAGCTTCGGCCGCGCATAGACCATGCCGTCGATCTTCACGTCGATGCCGTAGATGCCGCCGCCGTTTGTCTTCGCGGGAATGTCCAGCGCGGCAACCGGCTTGCCGAGCAGGCGGCGCTCCCACGGCGGCTTCAGCGAAATCGTCTCGAGTTCATCGGCGCTGAAGCGACGGGTTGGACGGGCACGAGTTACGATTTCCCCATACGATATCGATTGGTTTCCGGCGATCACCGCACCGTTTCGCGCACTGCACTGGTTGGGCGCGACGCCCAGTAACCCCGCGCCGGCTTCGATCAGCGCAATGCGGGCCGCAGCTCCGGCGCGGCTCAGTACGTCCCAGCTCAGCCACACGGACCAGCTTCCGCCGGTCACCATCTCACCCCATTTCCTGCCGCTATCCACCTGCTCGATCCGCACCCGGCTCCAGTCGGCTTCCAGCTCCTCAGCCAGGATGCGGGCCAATGCCGTGCCGATGTGCTGGCCCATTTCCGCGCGAATGATGTGAACCGTCACGGTGCCGTGGCCATCGATACGGCACCAAATCGTCGGCTCATATCCGAGTTCGTGATCGGCCTCCGACTCAGGGAAGCTGACCAACGCACCTGCTTCGCGGACGAAGCCAATGACGAGGCTCGTGCCCACCATCCCCAGGACAACGCCTCGCCGAGACAACGCGGAGGCCTCTTGCATTGGATCAGCCACGGGCCAGCGCTCGCAACTCGGCGGCTGCCTGCTTGATCGCGCGCCGGATACGCACGTACGTCATGCAGCGACACAGGCTGCCGCCCATCACTGCGTTGATCTCCTCATCGGTCGGATTGGGAAAGTCGTTCAGCAGCGTGGCTGCCTGCATGATCTGCCCGCTCTGGCAGTAGCCACACTGCGGCACCTGCAGTCCCATCCAGGCTTTCTGCAGCGGGTGCTGTGCTGTTGGATGAAGCCCCTCAATGGTGGTCACCTCCCCACCATCGACGGCACCAACCGGCGTAATGCAGGACCGTGTGGCCCGGCCGCCCACATGCAACGTGCAAGCACCGCAAAAGCCAATACCGCAGCCGAATTTGGTGCCTGTCAGCCCAACCTCGTCGCGAATGACCCATAGGAGTGGCGTATCTTCGGCGGCCTCCGTGGTGACCTTGCGACCGTTGACCAGGAACGTGGTCATGCTCGCCTCTCAGTGCGTCTGATTGATGTTCCGCCTGGCCTCTGCTGCTTCTTTCTCCAGGTCGGTCCAGGCGGGCCGATCGGTGCGGCTGGTCCGCAGATAGGCGGCGAGCAGCGAAAGCTCGGTGTCGCTCAATGGCTGGTATGCCGGCATTACCGCCCCGTGAATGCCTGCTGACGCGCTGATGCCGCCCAACACCACCATGAGCAGGTTGGTGGGCTGATCGACATACAAGGCGCTGTTCAGTGCTAACTCGGGCCGTGCGAGATTCGGCTGGTCTCCCGCATTGAAATGACACGCGGCGCAAGCGGCCGCGTACAGGCGCGCGCCCGGATCGATCACGCCGCCCTGCAGATCCTTGTCCGAGACTGCCATCGCCTTGGCAACGGCGGCACCGGTTGCTGCCTCACGGCTGGCCGCGCCATCCACGGCGGCAAAGTACGTCGCAATGGCTTGTACATCCGTATCAGGCAGTGCACTCAGCCCGTGCGTCACCGGCACCATTGGCCCGAATGAGCTACCGTGCAGCGGCGACATGCCGTCTCGCAGGTAGGCGTGCATCTCCGCATGCGTCCAAGGAACGGGCGTTGGGTTGGCGGCAGTAAGCGCCGGCGCGATCCAGTGATCGATCTCCGCACCGGCGTAGCGGGAACCGTTCTTCTCCGCGCCCAGCAGGTTGCGAGGGGTATGGCAGCCGCCGCAATGGCTCAGTCCCTCTGCGAGATACGCACCGCGGTTCCAGTCCGCCGGCTGCGCCGGGTCTGGTTGGAACCGGCCGGGGCGGAAGAACAGGATCTTCCAGCCTTCCATCAGCAGGCGGACGTTGAGCGGAAACGGCAGCTGATTTCTCTTAGCCTCGGCGCGAACCGGAGGCCGGGTCATGGAGAAGGCGTAGAGCGAGGCGACGTCCTCGTCGCTGAGCTTGGTGAAATGGTCGTAGGGAAAGGCGGGGTAGAGATGTGCGCCGTCCGGCGAGACGCCCTCGCGCATCGCGCGGGTGAACGCGGCAAGCGTCCAGCGGCCAATACCGGTATCCGGGTCGGGCGTGATGTTGGTCGAGTAGATGATGCCGAAATTGGTGTCCAAGCCGTATCCGCCGGCGAAGACCGCTCCGTTTTTTGCCGTATGACAGGTCGCACAGTAACCGCCACTCGCGAGGACCGCACCGCGCGCCACTTGGTCGGGCGGAAAGTTCAACGGCTGCGACATGTCCCGCGGCGGAATCGGATCGCGCCAAGCGAGCACCAGAAAACCGGCCAAGCTGGCGACAGCCACGGCAAAAAGCCACAGGATCAACCGGCGGATCACGTTGCTTCCTGGTCACATCAAGACCGACAAAAGGATCCGTCCCAGAGCAATTCCATAGATTGATCGCGCAGATGTGCCTGCGCTATGGCCGGCCGAAGCTCAGTGTGGCGCCGCCAGCAGCAGCCGGTTGATCCGCTCCAGCGCGGTGAACGTCGCTCGCCACGCTCGCCCGAATGCATCGGCGCCAGTACCCCGCTCGGCCAGAGAAGCTGCGATCTCGCCCACCGACCGCCGGCCATCGATCAGCCGCAGGATCGCCGCTGCGAGCGGCGGTAACGCGACCGGCAGACGCAAGCCGTCGAACACCACAGTGATCGTGCCATCAGGTCGGATGCCGTCCGCCAGTTCCGGCCCCGAGAGTTCGCGCAGCACCGGCACAGCATCCGATGCCATGAAGTCGGCCCGCTCCGCCTTCTCACTCTGGCGCACGCAGTACACGATGTGCGCGCTGACGTTCCCGGCCAATGCCTCCGCCAGCGCGGCGCGGCCGATTGGATCGAGCGCTTCCACTCGCGCGCGCAATCGCGGGTCTGCAAGCAGCGGCATCGGATCATACCGCGCAGGCTCGACCCAGCAGGTCACCTCCATCCCCTCGGCTGCCAGCAAGATATGCAGGTCCCGCACAGTGAAGGCGCGGTCGCGCGGGTTCAGCAGCAGATCGTACAAGCCCGCATCGCCGCCATTGATGTGATCGTCCAGAAAACTGTTGCGTCGAAGCCAGGCGGTCTCCGGCAGATGCCGCATCACGCGCTTTGCCACATCCAGGCGCACTGCAGGCGTCTCATCTTGCGGCGCCAGCAGCCTCAACGCGTCCTGCAGCATATAAACGCCAGTGCGCCCATGCGGCGCATATACCATCAAGCCCAGCCCGCCGCCGGGCGCCAGGACCGACAGCAGTGCGCGCAATCCCTCCGCCGGATCGGGCAGATGATGCAACACGCCGCAGCAATCGATGTAGTCGAACGGCCCAAGCCCTGAGCAAGGCAACTCCAACAGCGAACGCTGTTCCCAGACGATATTGCTGAGGCGCCGAACCTCCGCCCGTGCCTGCGCGATCTTCAGCGACGCAGCGGAGCGGTCGAGCCACGTCACGCTCCCTGCCCTGCCTTCCCGCGCCATCTGCTGCGCGAGCATGATCGTCGCATCGCCTGTGCCGCCGCCTGCGATCAGCGCACGCAATGGCTGCGATGCCGAGCGGCGGGCACCGAATACCCAGTAGTCGATCTCGCGTAGATGCCCTGGACTGCCGACGATAAGGCGCTTTGCCTCGTCGCGCGGATCGCGCCGCGGATAGGGAAACGCCTCATATTGGGCAGCCAGGCGAGCGTCAGTTGCGTCCGTCATACAAACCGGCATAGACCGCCGGCATGGCTGAAGCCAGATCGCGCGGCTATTTCGGTATCGGCGTCGAGGGAGTTTCCAAGTCGGCCAATGTCGGCGCGCTGCTGCGCACCGGGCACGCCTTCGGGGCGTCGTTTTGCTTCATAGTCGGTGCCGGGTTCGACGCGCGTGCCGGACGGCTGGCTGATACAGCCGATACACCAGCACACGTGCCGCTATGGCGCTTTCCGGATCTGGAATCGCTGCAGTTGCCGCAAGCCTGCGTACTGGTCGGAGTTGAGCTTCTGGATGAGGCAATCGACCTCCCCTCGTTTCGCCACCCGATGAACGCGGCCTATGTCCTTGGGCCTGAACGATCCGGGCTGTCTCCGGCGATGCTGCGGCGCTGCCGGCATGTGGTACGGATTCCGTCCCGCTTCGCCCTCAATCTTGCCGTGGCCGGCGCACTGGTCCTGTACGATCGGCTGCTACAGCATGGAAGGTTTGCGGAGCGTCCCGTCGGCAGCGGTGGCGCGACACAAGATGCACCGCTTCCAAGCCGTCACGGTCCGCCTCGCTTCCGCCGCAACATTCCCGGTTGGCTGGAGCCCAAGATCAAAGCCTGAGCCCTGGTGCTTGCCGCACCAGACCCAGCGCCGTATCTCTGCCGCATGCGCCGAATCATCGTTATCGCCACTCTCTGTGCCATCGCTGCCGTTGCACAGGCGCAGCAGAAACCCCCAGCCACGAAACCTGCGCCTGGCCCGAAGGAACTTGGCAAATTCGATGACTGGATTGCTGCGACAAACCAGGAAGCCGGTCACACCGCCTGCTACGCATTCGTTCGCGCGAAGAACTCGTCGCCAGCGCTGCCAGGTCGCGGCGAAGTTGTCCTGACCGTTACGGAGCGTCCTACCGGCCGTGATACGGTCGCGATCAGCGCGGGCTTTCCCTACCGCAAGGATGCGGCCGTGACGGTGCAGGTCGATACGACAGGTCTCGACTTCTACACGGCGCAGAGCAACGCCTTTGCCCGCGACGGCAAGGCGGCGGTGGCTGCTTTCCAGAAAGGCGACCAGGCGCTGGCGCGCTCGCCCGGACCGCGCGACGGTCAGACGGTGGTGGATACGTTCAGCCTGCGTGGATTTTCTGCCGCTTATGCGGCGATCAACAAAGCCTGTCCGGCGCACTGATGAGCGACGCAAGCCTCGATCTGACCGAAGTGGAACGCGAGCGGATCCTCGCCAAGTCAGCGCTGTTTGATCCGCCCCCGATGCAGCTCGCTGACGGACGGCGGGATCTCGTCGGCCTGTCGCGTGCGGAGTTGGCTGCTGAAGTTCAGGCAATCGGTGAGGCACCGTTCCGCGCCAAGCAGCTCTGGCACTGGATCTACCACCAGGGCGTCACCGACTTCTCCCGCATGACCTCGATCGCGCGGCCGCTGCAGCAGAAGCTTGCCGAGCGGTTCGTCATCGGCCGCCCCGACGCGGTCGCGGTGCAGACGAGTGAAGACGAGACCCGCAAATTCCTGTTCCGCTTTCGCGATGGGCAGGAGGCGGAGACGGTTTACATACCGGATCGTGCCGAGGACCGCGGGGCGGTATGCATTTCATCCCAAGTCGGCTGCACGCTGTCATGCCGCTTCTGCCACACCGGTACACAACGTTTGACGCGCAACCTGGGCGCCGCCGAAATTGTCGGCCAGTTCATGGCGGCACGTGATGCCTATGGTGAGTGGCCAAGTCCCACGGGAGAGAGCCCGCGGCTTCTCTCCACGATCGTGCTGATGGGGATGGGCGAGCCACTCTACAACTATGCCAATGTCGCCAAGGCGATGACAATTGCCATGGACAACGAGGGTATCGCGCTGTCACGGCGGCGCATCACCTTGTCCACCTCCGGCGTCGTGCCAATGATGGATCGCGCTGGTGCGGAACTCGGCGTCAATCTCGCCGTCTCGCTGCATGCGGTGCGCGACGAATTGCGCGACGAACTGGTGCCGCTGAACCGCAAGTATCCAATCACCGAGTTGATCGCCGCGTGCCGGCGCTATCCAGGCGCATCGAATGCGCGGCGCATCACCTTCGAATACGTCATGCTGAAGGGGGTGAATGACAGCCAGGCGGATGCGCGCGAACTGGTACGGCTGATTGCCGGCATTCCGGCCAAGGTGAACCTGATTCCGTTCAATCCCTGGCCCGGCAGCCCCTTCGAGACCAGCAGCAAGAGCGCGATCGATCGCTTTGCCAAGATCGTCATGGACGCTGGCTTCGCGTCGCCGGTGCGTTCGCCACGCGGGCGCGACATTCTCGCCGCCTGCGGGCAACTGCGGACGGAAAGTCGGCGTCAGCGTCCGGCTGCGTAATCAGGAGGCACGCCGCGGCCCGCACTCCTTCGGAGCAACCGGTTGCGTTACAAACCGCAGCAGGCACTCACCAAACCTGCGCGCGAACTCCGAGCTGTTTCCCCCACCGTGACCGGTAATCCCGTCCGGTTCGTCGATGACCAGTGCCGCGGAAACCCGCGTCTGCAACATCGTCCGCAGCATCTCGATCCGATCCGCCATGTCCCGGACGTAAACATCGCCTTTGAACTGTGCCACAGCGACGCGCGCGGTCGATGCCCGAATGTTCCGCAATATGCGCGACAGGTTGGCCTCCTGTGTGGCGAGGCTTTCGAAGCTGGCAGGCGAAACGGCGATCGCTGCATCCACCAAACCGGGCGTATCCAGCACTTGCAGACTGTTCCAGGCGCCGCGCGACTGGCCGCCGACAACCACTGTGCGCCAGCCACGCGAACGCAACGTCGCAAGCCCGTTCCGCAACCAGTCCGCCGCATCGTCGGCATAGTCCGCACTCGGCGCGCGCTCGAAGCGAACGATGTCAAAGCCGCCATTGTTGAACGCGCGCATGCTGGGCGGCGGTTGCTGGCCGCGGCCATCGTAGCCGTTGGCCTTGCCGTGCCCCCACACCAGCACGCCGCGTGCCGCCTGCGGGCCCCACCAGAAGAAGCGGTCGTCAGGCGCAAAGGCGTAATCTCGGGTTGAGATCAGCGGGCCAGGGATCGGCGGCAACGCTTGTGGTGGGCGCCCCTGCCACACCACCTGCAGGTCAACCGCATAGATCGCACAATCCGTTCCGCCCTTCTCGACGCAGGACTTCAAAGCCTTGGTCCGGGCGTCCTCCATGGTGCCCGCCCCGCCATACCAGCCATATGCGCCGCTCGATGCGATCGCCATCGCTCGCGGCAGGTTCATCAACAGAAAATCCGAGTAGCTGGTGCGACCTGCGGCCTGCAGATACGGCACTGCTTCGACGTTCAGGATATTCCATCGCAGCTCGGCAGCACGGCCTGCTCCGCCGGTCAGAAGTGAGATGACGACCAGCAATACGGCGGTTGCCCGCATAGGAGGCCTCCGGTTCGTAAGCGAACTGATCATGCCCCACCGGGGCTGCTTGCACAACGGTCTGATCCAGGGTTACTCCCGGCGTCACAAACCCACGAGGACGAGCGGTCTATGCACGTGAAGGATGTGAAGAAGGTCGTGCTCGCCTATTCAGGCGGCCTTGACACCAGCGTGATCCTGCGCTGGCTGCAAGTGACCTACCGCTGTGAGGTCGTCACGTTCACCGCCGATTTGGGTCAGGGCGAAGAACTCGGGCCGGCACGTCAGAAGGCCGAGATGCTCGGCGTGAAGGAAATCTTCATGGACGATTTGCGCGAGACATTCGTGCGCGACTTCGTCTTTCCGATGTTCCGTGCCAACGCGTTGTATGAGGGCCAGTATCTTCTCGGCACATCCATTGCGCGTCCGTTGATCGCGCAGCGCCAGATCGAGATTGCCGAACAGGTTGGTGCCGATGCGGTGGCGCATGGTGCGACCGGCAAGGGCAATGACCAGGTGCGGTTTGAGTTGTCGTATTATTCGCTCAAGCCCGACATCAAGATCATCGCACCGTGGCGCGAATGGGAACTGACCAGCCGTACCAAGCTGCTGGAATTCGCTGAGCAGAACCAGATTCCCATCGCCAAGGACAAACGGGGCGAGGCGCCATTCAGCGTCGATGCCAACCTGCTGCATTCATCCTCGGAGGGAAAGATCCTTGAGGATCCTTCGGTAGAGGCGGACGAAATCGTCTATCAGCGGACCATCCGGCCTGAGGATGCACCAGACAAGGCGACCGTCATCAGCATCGATTTCGAGCACGGCGACCCTGTGGCAATCGATGGCGTCCGGCTGACACCGGCGGCGCTGCTGACACGGCTCAATGAACTAGGCAAGGCGAACGGCATCGGCCGGCTAGACCTGGTGGAAAACCGCTTCGTCGGCATGAAGTCACGCGGGGTGTATGAAACGCCGGGCGGCACCATCCTGCTCGCGGCGCATCGCGGCATCGAAAGCATCACGCTTGATCGCGAGGCGGCGCATCTGAAGGACAGCCTGATGCCGCGCTATGCCGAGTTGATCTATAACGGCTTCTGGTTCAGCCCGGAGCGGCGCATGCTGCAGGCGCTGATCGACGAAAGCCAGAAGAGCGTGAACGGCCGTGTGCGTCTGAAGCTCTACAAGGGCAACGTATCGGTGATCGGCCGCGAGTCGCCGAACAGCCTGTATTCGCAGAACGTCGTGACGTTCGAGGAAGACGCCGGCGCCTACGACCAGTTCGACGCCCAAGGGTTCATCAAACTGAACGCACTGCGGTTGCGCCTGGGGGCGATGGCAGGCCGGCGAGGCGGAAGCCTGTAGCGTAACGCTGAGCCGGCCAGGGAGTCTGATAGCCGAACTCGAGGAGCACGGCATGTACCGTCGGACGCTGTTGGCAGCAGCTTTGGCCGCCGGCGCACCCCGGCTGGCAGTAGCCGCCAGACCTGTCGTCGTGGAGTTATTCACCTCCCAGGGGTGCTCGTCCTGCCCGCCAGCCGACGCATTGCTCGGCCGTCTGGCGCGGCAGCCAGGCGTGATCGCGCTCGCGTGGCATGTGGATTACTGGAACCACCTGGGCTGGCGCGACAAGTTCGCCAGCCGCGAGGCCACCTCACGCCAGCAGGCCTATGCGGGCCAGCTCGACAGTGTCGTCTTCACGCCGGCACTGGTAGTCAATGGCACCAAGGTGGTGGTCGGTTCAAACCGCTCGGCGGTCGGCGCTGCGATTGACGCCGCCGCCGAATTGCCGGTCCGCGTGGCGCTCAGCAAAACGGTGGACGGCGCCTCAGTAGAGATCAGTGCGGCTCCCGGGCCGATCCGGCTCCTGCGTGTGGTCTATGATCCCGAGCAGGCCACCGATGTTGGGGCAGGCGAGAATGAGGGCGCGCGGCTGCGGGAATACCGCATTGTCCGCCAGTTCGAAATCGTCGGCGAATGGGATGGCGGCATGCGGATGTTGGTCATACCGCAACCCGGCCCCGCGCAGGGGCAGGCGATCCTGGTGCAGTCGGCAGACTTGCGCATTCTGGGCGCGGCTGATCAGCCGCCGGGTTGGTCAGGATAGTACGGCCATCGCCTGCCTGATCGCTTCGGGCAGCACGTCCCATTTGGCGATTACCAGCCAGCAGGCTAGCAACATGACGATCCACACCACAGGACCGAAGGTCGCGTGGTTCCGATTGGTTCGGCGCGATGTTTCGCGAGAAGACGGTCTCTCCATCGCATCCCTCCTACCGCTCTGGAACGCCTTGTCCCGATAGATGCCGAATGCGGCAGTATTTTGGACGGATGGTGCAACGTCTTGGGCACGCAGGCCTCTGCTGTGCTTGACGCATAGGTCCAGCGTCGCAACGCTTGCATAATCCAGAGGCAACCTTGCAGCAGGATCAGCCTTGAGCCAGCACACAGTCACGGCACGCCCCGCCGTCTCGCAGGCGGGGAGCGAAACCACGACGTTCGCGATCCTTGTGTCGCTCTCGGTGTGCCATCTGCTCAACGACATGAACCAGTCGCTGGTCCCGGCGCTGTATCCGATCCTCAAGGACTCATACCGGCTCGACTTCGGCCAGATCGGCCTGATCACTCTCGCGTTCCAGCTCACGGCGTCGATGCTGCAACCGGTGGTCGGCATGGTCACCGATCGACGCCCGCAGCCGTACTCGCTGCCAATAGCGATGGGATGCAGCCTGATCGGCCTTCTGCTGCTGTCGGTGGCGAACAGCTATCCGCTGATCCTGCTGGCCGCCGCGCTGGTCGGGCTGGGTTCGTCAGTTTTCCATCCCGAGTCATCGCGCGTGGCGCGCATGGCCTCGGGCGGTCGCCACGGCTTTGCCCAATCGCTGTTCCAGATGGGTGGCAGCACCGGCTCCGCGATTGGCCCGCTGCTCGCCGCTTTCATCGTTGTGCCACGCGGCCAGGGCAGCGTCGCCTGGTTCTCCGCCGCTGCGCTGCTGGCAATGGTACTGCTGACCAACGTCTCACTCTGGTACAGCCGGCACCTTTCTGTGCGTTTGAGCAGCGGTAGCAGCGGCGCCAAGAGTGCCGCCTACGCTGTACTGTCGCGCAAGAAAGTGCTGGGTGCCATCTGCATCCTGGTTGCGCTGCTGTTCTCCAAGAACGTGTACACCTCGTCGCTGGGCTCGTACTACACGTTCTACCTGATCCATAAATTCGGGGTCTCTGTACAAAGCGCGCAGATCCACCTGTTCATATTCCTGGGCTCCGTTGCAGCCGGAACCTTTGCCGGTGGGCCGATTGGCGATCGCTTTGGCCGCAAGCCTGTGATCTGGTTTTCGATCCTTGGGGCGTTCCCGTTCGCGCTGATGCTGCCCTACGCGAACCTGTTCTGGACCGGCATGCTGACGGTAGTGATCGGGCTGATCTTGTCGTCTGCCTTCACCGCCATTCTGGTCTATGCGCAGGACCTCATGCCGGGCCGCGTCGGCATGGTCGCCGGCATGTTCTTCGGCTTCTCGTTCGGCCTGGGTGGCCTGGGTGCCGCGGCTCTCGGCGAAATCGCCGATTGGACGAGTATCGACACGGTGTATCGCCTTTGCTCGTTCCTGCCGCTGATCGGCCTGCTCACGGCATTCCTGCCGAATATCGAGCGCAAGCACACGTAGCGGAAGGCAGCCGATTCACGTCACCCTCATGAAGAAGGCAATGGTGACGCTTGCCGTCAGCAGGATGATGAAGACCCGCACCGCGGCAGCCGGCAGCCATTGGGTCAGCAAGGCGCCGGCATAACCGCCCGCGATGCTGGCGATCAGCATAGACAGGGTCTCGGGCCAACGCACCGCTCCGGCAGCGATGAACCATAATACGGCCGCGCCGTTGGTCGCGCTCACCAGCAGCACACGCACTGGCGCCATCGCCTTCAGATCCGCGCTCGCCGTCAGCAGGCTCCAAACGGCCATCATCATCAGACCGACGGCTCCGCCAAAGTAGCCTCCGTAGATCGCGATCAGGAACTGCACCACCAGCCCTGTGCTCGGCCCCAGCCGCACGATCTGCCGCAACGCGAGACCGGCGCGCGCGCCAAACGCGAATGTCAGCGTGGCCAGCAGCAGCAGGAATGGGATGACGAGGTCGAACAGGTGCACCGGCGTGGCCAGCAGCAAGGCCGCACCGAGCCCGCCGCCGACAACGCTGATCGGCAGCATCGCCCGCACGCTCAGATCGCCTTGCGCCCTGAAGCCATGCCGATACGCGAAGGTGCTGGCAAGCGTGCCCGGAAACAGCGCGACCGTAGACGAGGCATTGGCGAGCACCGGCGGAAGACCGGCGACAATCATGGCGGGGAAGCTGATGAAGGAGCCGCCGCCGGCGATGGCATTCATCGCTCCGGCCAGCAGCCCGGCGGCAGCAAGCAGGGCGACGTGATCCATGCCCGGTAGGCTGGCGTGGGCTGAGGTCCTGCTGCAAGCCGGCACGCTTCGGCCTGAGCCGAACAGAAGGGCTTGAAACTGACTGACCAGTCAGTAAGTAAGAGCGCCATGGCCAAAAAGCCCCGATCCCGCCGCAAGGACGCTCGCGCTGCCGAGATCGTCGCAGCCGCCCTGGCCTCGTTCGCCGAGCGCGGCTACGCCGCGACGAAGCTGGAGGATGTCGCCGCGGCGGCCGGCATCAGCAAGGGCACGATCTATCTTTACTTCCAGACCAAGGAAGACCTGTTCCGCGCCGTCGTGCGCCAAGCGATACTCCCCAACCTGAACGAGGCGGAAGCGGATTTCGCCCATCACACGGGTTCCTCGGCCGATCTGCTGCGCATCATCGCGTCCCGCTTTCTGCAGCGGCTGGAGAGTGACCTGACCGCCATCCCCAAGATCGTCGTTGCTGAGTCAGGCAATTTTCCGGCCATCGCCCAGTTCTATGCTGATACCGTGTTGCGGCGCGCGTTCGCCCTCATCGAGGGCATTCTCGCCCGCGGCATGGAGCGGGGCGAGTTCCGCAAAATGGACGTCCATGCCGTCCTGCCGCTGTTCGCCGGCCCGTTCCTGCTGCTGGCCCTGTGGAAGCACTCGCTGGGACGCCACACCGACCTGAAGTTCGACGCCCGGGCGGTGGCGGAGGCGCATGTCGAGACGCTGCTGCGCGGCTTGGCGGCGGAAACGCAGCCATGAAACGAATGCTTCCTGCTGTTGTGCTGCTCGTGGCCGCGGCCGGAGTCGCGGCTGGGTGGTGGGTATACCGCACGCCCGATACGCCTGCCTGGCAGGGTTACGTGGACGCCGAGTACGTCCGGGTCTCGCCGACGCTGACCGGCCGCATCACCGGCATAGTGGTTTCCCGTGGCGACCAGGTGCAGGCAGGCGCGCTGCTGTTCACGCAGGATGATGTCGATGACCGCGCGGCCCGCGATGCGGCCGCCGGGAAACTGGCGGAGACACAGGCACGGCTTACCAACCTGGAGACACGCAGCCGCGACACCGAGATAGCGCAGGCACGCGCTGACCTGGCCGATCTGATCGCCACGCGCGACCGCATTGCCAAAGATCTGGCACGGAACCAGGAGTTGCTGCGGACGGGAGCGGCCAGCCGACAGACAGTCGATCAGCAGCAAGCCGATCTTGCATCCGCGGCAGCGAAGGTGGTCGCCGCCAATGCCAAGCTGGAACAGATGCAGTCGCCGACGGGGCGCGAATATGAGATCGCTGCCCAACGCGCGATGGTCGAACAGGCACGCGCGGGCCTGTCGCAGGCCGAGTGGCGGCTCGATCAGCGGCATGCCGTCGCTCCCACCGCCGCCCTGGTGGCGGACACCTTCGCGCGCCCGGGCGAGACGGTTAACGCCGGCGTGCCGGTGATTTCGCTGCTGCCACCGCAGAACATCCTGGTACGCTTCTTCGTGCCCGAGACCGAGCTGGCCACGCTGCATACCGGCGACCGGCTCCGCATCGGCTGTGACGCCTGCGCGCCCAACCTCACGGCTACCATCACCTTCATCGCGCCGCAGCCGGAATACACGCCGCCCGTGATCTACAGCGAAAGCAATCGGGAGAAGCTGGTGTACCTCATCGAGGCACATCCGCCCGCGGACGAAGCGATGCAACTCAAACCGGGTCAGCCGGTGGATGTATGGCGATGAAGCCATTGGCCATCGATGTGCATGATCTGCGCAAGAGCTTCGGTTCTCGCCGCGTGATCGATGGCCTGACATTGCAGGTGCCAGAAGGCGAAATCTGCGGGTTCCTCGGTGGCAATGGCAGCGGAAAGACCACGACGATTCGC
Organism: uncultured Acetobacteraceae bacterium; assembly: GCA_964427005.1. Lineage (GTDB taxonomy): Bacteria > Pseudomonadota > Alphaproteobacteria > Acetobacterales > Acetobacteraceae > JAMXLO01. The sequence goes on along the minus strand of CAYRTL010000048.1, from coordinate 5,189 downwards.
ATGCTGTGCGGTCTGCTCCGGCCGGACAGCGGCAGCGGCACATGTCTCGGCATGGACCTGCTGCACGATGCGGCACGTATCCGCTTGCATATCGGCTATATGACGCAACGCTTCAGCTTCTACGGCGACCTGACGGTGACGGAGAACCTGGAGTTCGTCGCCAGGCTTTATCAGATCCCTGACCGGCGGCGCGCGATAGCCGAGGTACTGGAACGCATCGGACTGTCCGATCGCGCCGATCAGCTTGCGCAGGAACTGTCCGGTGGTTGGAAGCAACGTATGGCGCTGGCTGCCTGCGTACTGCACCGGCCTCGGCTGCTGCTGCTCGATGAACCGACGGCTGGCGTCGATGCGAAGGCGCGACGCGAATTCTGGGACATGATTCACGAGATGGCCGCCGATGGCATGACCGTGCTTGTGTCCACCCACTACATGGACGAGGCGGAACGCTGCCAAAGGGTGGTGTATCTCGCCGGCGGACGGCTCGTCGTGCAAGGCACGGCCGAAGAAGTGGTGAACGCCGCGAACCTCGTGACATTCGAGGCCACCGGAGAGGGAATCGAACAGGCCGTGCGCCGGCTTCGGAACACGCCTGGTGTGGAGACCGCGGCGGTGTTCGGCCGTGCATTGCGCATTGCCGGCATGGATCGCGCCGCGTTGCGCACCGCCATCGATAGCCTCGGTGACGGCAGGCTGGTTTGGCAGGAGGTCGAACCGCGCTTGGACGATGTGTTCATCCACATGCTGCGGGACACCGAGGCATGACCGGCTTCTCATTCGCGCGCCTGTTCGCGATGTTGCGCAAGGAGTCGCTGCAGATGCGGCGCGACCGCGCCACCGTCGGGCTGACGGTAATGCTGCCGCTGATCCAGCTCTTCCTGTTCGGCTACGCGATCAACGCCAACCCGCGGCACCTGCCGACAGGCATTATCGCGGCGGAGCACTCGACCTATGAGCGCACGTTGACGGCCGCGCTGCAGAACACCGGCTATTTCGACATCCGGCCGTTCTCCACCGAGGAGCAAGCGGAACAGGCCTTGGCGCGCGGCGACGTGATGTTCGTGCTCAACATCCCGCCTGACTTCTCTCGCCGGGTGGATCGCGGCGAGCAGCCGCAGGTGCTGATGGATGCCGATGCAACCGATCCGACCGCGATCGCCAATGCCACGGCCGCGGTGGTGGCGTTGAACGCCACGGTGCTGAATCGCGACCTGCCGGTCGGCATGCGCGTCGAGCCGCCACAACCGCCGTTTCAAATCGTCTTGCACGCGCGCTACAACCCCGAGCAGATCACCGCACTGAACATCGTGCCTGGTCTTATCGGCTTGATCCTGACCGTATCCACGCTTGTGATGACATCGCTTGCCATCACGCGTGAACGCGAGGTAGGCACGATGGAGAACCTGCTGGCGATGCCTGTGCGCCCGGTCGAGGTGATGCTGGGCAAGATCATCCCTTATGTCGGGTTGGCCTATGTGCAAACGGCGCTGATACTGGCGGTCTCCGTTCTGGTGTTCCACGTGCCGGTGCGCGGCTCGATCCCGCTGCTGCTGTTCGCACTCGGCATCTTCATCGCTTGCAACCTAGCAATGGGCTTCGCCTTCTCCACCATGGCGCGTACGCAGATGCAGGCACAGCAGCTCGCGCAGTTCGGACTGCTGCCGTCGATGATGCTGTCGGGGTTCATGTTTCCGTTTCAGGGCATGCCCAGCTGGGCGCGCTGGATTGGCGAGGCGGTGCCGCTGACGCACACGCTGCGCATCTGCCGCGGCGTGCTGCTGAAGGGCAACGGACTGCCGCAGATCTGGCCCGACCTGTGGCCCATGGTGCTGTTCGCTGTCGTCGTTGGTGCGATCGCCGTCAGCATGTATCGCGAGACGCTGGACTGACGCACTCCGGTCCGAACATGAGGGCGCGGAACCCATAGGCGCTGACGTCCCCACCGTCATGGCGGGGCTTGGCCTATGGCTGTCCGGTTAAAGCCACTGGCGTTTTCAACGTCATGGCGGGGCTTGGCCCCGCCATCCACGTCTTTTCTTGCCACATGAAGACGTGGATGCCGGGACCAATCCTCGGGTCAAGCCCGAGGACATGGCCCCGGCATGACGATTGTGACGCAAAGCGAAGTCAGGCCCGCACCAGCAGCCGCCAGGCGGTAATCCTTTATCTGCGTGCTTTGCGTGTTTTGCGGTTCCTTTTGTCAGGGCGGACCGGTGGCGGGCGCTGGTGGTTGCGGCGGTGGCGCGGGCCATCCGGGCTCCGCACGGTCGCCGTGGCCGCCAGAGCGGAATGCGAACAGCCGCTTGTCCAAGCTACCGTAGAAGCCGGCGAGGCTGCCGCCATAGAACATGATGGCGTGGCGGAGTTCGTCCCAGAAAACCCGGTCGAGGTGGCCGGGCGCGATGCCGAGGTCGCGGCAGATATCGACGATGACGGCGCCGACGGGGCGGCGACGCACCTCGGCGGCGATTTCCTCCTCGGTGGGGAGGCGCGCGAGACGCGGGTCCTCGGTGTTGCCGGCGCGCGGGGATTCGGACTGGGCGTCCGGCGGCGCGACCTGCTGTGCCGGGCGCGGTCCGCGGGCGGCAGGCAGGCGGATGGGCGCTACCGTGAGGTCCCGGCCGCGCGCGGCGCGTTGGGTGAGCCTGGCCTCCAGTGCCGCGGCGCGACGCAGGCCATTGGTGATGCGGGCGAGGATGGCGGCGATATCGCCCGTGCCGAAGGGTCTGGCGATCAGGTGGAAATCTGGGGACGTGGCGCGCTGCTGGAGTGTGCTGGCGAGTTGCTTGCCATAGTCGATCAGTTTGCGGACGACGCTGAGGACGCGGCCCAGGGCGGCAGGCATGCCCGGGGTGGCCCGATGCGGATCGGGGTCGGTGGTCGGGGCGGGAACTTCGGTGTCGGCGGCCGACATGAACAAAACAAGAACATATATAGAGTAGGCTGTCAAGAAAATGCGTCACACGGGATTGCCCCCGCCGAGCTATGTTAACAGTTCATAATAGTTAAGAAGCATGCTAAGTTGGCACAACGAGCGTGGAGAATTCCGCCATGACGACCGTCACGATTGCCCTGCCGGATTCACTCAAGGCGTTCATCGATAGCCAAGTTGCGACCAAAGGCTACGGCAACGTCAGCGAGTATGTACGCAGCCTGCTTCGCGAGGCACAGGCCAAGGAGGAAGACGCCCGCCTGGAAGCGCTGCTGCTGGAGGGGCTGGCTTCAGACCGCATCCCGCTTGATACCGAATTCCGCAAGCGGCTGGAGGCAAAGGTCGAGCAGGTGCTCGAAAAGTACAAAGACCGCGTCCGACCGTGAATCTGTTCGTCCAGGAAGCAACAGAACAGGACCTGCTGCTGCAGGTCGAATGGTATGCGGAGCAAGGACTGCCAGACATTGCCCGCCGCTTCCACGCCGCCGTTCTGCACGCGATTGATGCACTGCTGGCGATGCCGGAAGCAGGTCCACCCAAGCAGACCAGCAACCCGCGGTTGACGGGGCTGCGGTCGTGGCATGTCAAAGGCTTCGATGAGTTCCGCGTTTACTATCCGGCGCGTCGCGAGGCGATAATCGTCGTTCGCATCCTGCACACCAAGAGGGACACTGGCAGGATTCTGGGTGAGCAGCAGGTGGAGGAACGGTAGCTAACGATCCATGAAGGATCCTCGGGGCGTAAGTAAACAATGGCCCGGTCGACAGCGTCGGCGGTGCATGTTCATGTAAGGACTATCATAGATACATCGTCTGCCGGCGACTGGCCGGCGGTCCCCTCAAAGGGTATGTTCCACCCCCGCAATGCCCGTCCCTGACTACCAGTCCCTGATGATCCATGTCCTGTCGGCCGCGGCCGACGGCGAGGTGCGGATCGGCGATGTCGTCGAGTACCTCGCAGGGGAGCTCGGACTCACGCCCGAGGAACGCGTCGAGCTTTTGCCATCTGGCAAACAGACCCTGTTCGCCAATCGGGTTCATTGGGCGAAAACATACCTCAGCAAGGCAGGCCTGATCGAGCTGACACGGCGTGGCTATTTCCGTATTACACATCGCGGCCGGCAGGTGATGGCATCGCGGCCGCCACGAATCGACAACACCTTCCTCAATCAGTTCGCTGAGTTCCGACAGTTCAAAGAGAGGTCGGCTCAGAACTCTGGCCAGGAGCAAGGCGAAACGGAAGCGGTTTTTGAAAAGACGCATGAGACGCCAGACGAGGTCATGCGGACGGCGCACAAACAAATTGAAGCCGCGCTCGCACAGGATCTGCTTGATCGAATTCATGCTTCGCCGCCAACATTCTTCGAACGGTTGATTGTTAATCTGCTTCTCAAGATGGGTTACGGCGGATCAGCGTCAGATGCTGGCCGGGCGCTCGGCCGCAGTGGCGATGATGGCATTGATGGCGTAATCGACCAGGACGCTCTCGGCCTGGATCGCGTCTACATTCAGGCCAAGCGGTATGCCGAAGGCAACAACATTGGCGCTGGCGCAATCCGCGACTTTTTCGGAAGCCTTGACCGGCACAAAGCGACAAAGGGTCTGTTCGTCACGACCTCTGCATTCTCTCCTTCGGCGCGGGAGACTGCCGAATTCCTCAGCAAAAGAATCGTGCTCATCGATGGGCAGCATCTGGCTCGGCTAATGATCCGCTACGATGTCGGGTGCCGAGTTGAAGAGGTCCTTCAGATTAAGAAACTTGATGAAGAGTTCTTCGAATAGCTCACAGCTGCGCAAAGACTGTTGACGTACCGAAGGATGCAACCCCATGGCTAGGTGCTGAAAGCATCCATCATCAACAGCATATGCTCGGCAATCTGCTGCCGACACGCGCGGCAAGCGCGGTTGCGACATGCTGGTTGTCGTCGGGTTGAATGTAGCAATCATATCGGCGCGCTAGAGCTGCCGATCAGAATGCCTGCGGCAGACACGAGTGCACTGCCAAATGCCCTGGAACGCGGCAGAAGTGGGGGGTCTGATCACCGCAAAGACGTGGGTGGCCGGCCCATCGCCCGCCATGACGATTGAAACGCAATGAGCTTACCGTAACTCCCACGGCAACATGCGCCGCAGCGTTTCGTCGCGCAGGATGTAGTGATGGAAAAGCGCCGCCGCTGCGTGCACGCCGGCCACGATCAGAACAGCATTGGCAGCAAGCGCGTGCCAGCCGCCGACCAGATGCATCAGCGCATGGTTTC
>CAYRTL010000047.1:34179-36162 GCA_964427005.1 uncultured Acetobacteraceae bacterium | reverse complement strand
GATCGCCTGGGCGCAGCCTGGTATGCATGTGTCTCCGCAATCGCACTGAAACCACTTCTTCCTACATTGAAGCTGTCCGTAGGCCAGGAAGGACCGCCTCACCTGGACCAGCAGACGCGCCGCAAAACTCTACGAATGAAAAACGAGAGATGGATCACTTGGATTCCGCCTTGGGCTCAGCTCCAGGCGAAGCACTTTCTGGCAGGAGCGGCACCGCGATCTGGGCCACGGGAAACAGATCGGGACGCCTGAGACTGCTTCGAAAACTGTCGTCGATTGATCTGACCTTCCTCGCAGCACTCCTGGTGGTGTGCGGACTGTCTGCCTGGATCGGTGTCGCAGCCCCGTTAGGCAGTTTCGGGCACGACACACTTTTCCTTCTCAGCAATGCCTACCGATTACATCAGGGGCAGCTGCCCCACCAGGATTTCTCGTCCCCTTGGGGACCACTCATGTTTCTGATCGAAGCTGCGGGGCTTGAGCTGTCTGGTATGAGGCCCACTGCACTCGGCATCTCCAACGCGTTGTTCGGAGGTGCGGCCGCAATTTGGGCATACATCATTGCCAGATCCAGTTATTCGCCAAGGACTGCGTGCGCTCTCGGCATCTATACGGCCCTCCTGGTAACGGCGCCATTTCCACTCGGCATCAATCCCTTCAATTTCGGTTACGCGATGATCTATAACCGATTCGGATATGCGCTATTCGCGATTGTTATGATGGAGTGTGCAGGTTACGCGGCAGCGCCGACCTCAAATCAACGGATTGGTTCATTTTCAACCGGCGTAGCAGTCGCCATGCTAGCATTTCTGAAAATAACGTACGGGCTCATTGCCGGGGTATTTGTCTTTGTCATGATACTTTTTACCGAGGCGGGCCGCCTAAGGCGCCTCGTCTTCCTATTCCTTGGCGTTGGAACTCTGTCACTTCCCGTTCTTTCGTACCTCCAGTTCGATCTGTCCGACCTGTGGTCCGATTTGCGTATTGCAGCTGCAGCGCGCAGCCTAACCTTGGAGGTCATCCATCCGATCAATGCGGCCGATATTGTGCAGAATGTGTCGATACTGCTCTTCGCCGCGCTGACTTACTTTCAAACAGCGGGGATTGAAGAACTCAGTGTGCGCCGTCAGAGGTTGTGCTTCGCTACCATGACTGTGCTAGCAGGATATGGCCTGCTAATTACAAATTCCCAAAAAGCTACCTTTCCATTGAGTGCCTATGCAGCGGTCGCATTGGCCAGTCGTGGTTCCGTTACGGCGCAGCACTATCCCAAATTACCGGGTGTTTCAGAAGCGTTTCCGAAGCTTTTGTTGATTGCAGTTTGCTTTCTTCCATCTGCCTTTGAGAACACGATATCACTCGCCGGCGCAGCTCTTAGCCACATGCGGCCAAGCCGGCTACAGGGCGCTACAGCTCCGTTATCGGAACGCGGGGTTTCACTCCTCTTTCGCTTCCCGGACGATACAATAAGGACCGAAACCAGCGGAGCGGACTATGTGATAGCCCTGAACGACGGGTTGGCGCTGCTCCAACGGCATACTGGGAACGCCGGGGTTCTCACGTTCGATGAGTTCAATCCCTTCAATTATCTCCTGAACCGCCCCCCTCCGCGCGGCGGCATGGCCGCGGCCGCGTTGGATTACACCTTCTCCGAAAAGGCTCACCCCAGCTCGGAACGATTTCTCGGGGATGCAAAATACGTAATGGTCAGGAAGTACCGGCAAGGGGGGCCGGACCTATGGGAGAGCCGCACAGTCGCCGAACTCCTCCGGCTTTATGGCCCTGCATTGCGTTCGCAATTTACTGTGGTGGAGGAAACGGAGCACTGGGCTCTTTGGCGCCATAGATAGTTTATCGTGCTAATGCCGGGGGCGCGCCTGCAACAGCATTTGCTTGCCGCCAAACTTGACGGGAGAGCTGAGATATGCAGCAACCAACCAGGACGAGACTGGTAGTCTTGATTTGACCGTCAACGGAAGAAAA
>CAYRTL010000047.1:0-34079 GCA_964427005.1 uncultured Acetobacteraceae bacterium | reverse complement strand
AGCCTACCGCCAGTGCTCGTGCGTTGTCCAAGTTGCCACCCTTGCTGAGACCCACTCTCGGATGAAATGTGATTGGGCACTCAACCAGTAAATGATTATGGCGCAGTGCTATATCCAGAAAATGGGCATTGAACTCTAGATTAATGCGAGGGTCGAGCAACGGCAGCAAGCGTTCAACAGTCGCACGACGGCAAAGCTTGAACGTGCTACCTACATCGGTGACCGTGCTCCTCCCGAGATGCTTTGCCTCCAGGAGCTTGCCAACAAAGAAGTTCCCATAGTACATGAACGTACTTAGCTAAGTGCGATATTGGCGCAGTCTTTCCACAGTGCGTGTGCCATTAACAATATCAGCATGTGGTATATACGAGAGTAGTTTATCCAGATCATACGCACGGAATGTGCAATCACCTTCGCACAGCACGACTAAATCAGTATTACTCAGCCTGGCTGCCTCTGTAAGGCAGCGATGAACACAGTGCCCGTAGCCCTGCGCGGGTTCATTGAACGTGACAGCGCGAGCTGCTTCAGCGTACGCCAGAGTGCGATCCATGCTATTATTGCTGACCACAACGACCTGCGCCACTAGCGGATGCGCCAGAAAATCCTGTACCGCGGCCCCTATGCTCTGTTCATCGTTGTAGGCTGTCAGCGCGACAGTGACGCTTCGGCTATCGACTAAATCGAAGCGTACATCGGCGGGTCTACGCTTCCCTGGCAATAAGAAAACGATGTCTGCCCCAGCCAGTAGGAACCCAGCCATCACCGGCATGCCGCTATACCAGACGATCCATTCATTCAGCGACATGAGCAGGTGGTTGAGGCCAAACAGATAGCGAGGCACCGCCATCGCCACGCCAAAGAGATAAGCAGCCATGCCGAAGCAAATTAAGACGACGCCATACAGCAGCAGCGGGACATCCCTTAGCTTTGCGACAGCGCGAAGTCGGGTAGTATCGCGCAGAATTGCGGCTGTTGCCTGAGCCATGTCTGAACTACTGCAGCCGTCAAAACCTCAGTGTGGGGAGCAGCGCAAGCCAGTAGCACGTCCGGCTTTCACCTGAGTTACAAACGGCCTTCTCGACCAGTCTTTTGCAGTTTCGGGGGCCGGCTAGGTCCGGTAAGATCAGCGCCCCAGGATCTCAGCCGCGGCGTCCGCCAGCACCTGACAGCCGAGGACGATATCCTCGTCCTTAGTGTTCTCCGCGTAGTGATGGCTGATCCCACCGATCGACGGCACGAACAGCATCGCGGATTTCATCCGCTCCGCCAGTATCTGCGCGTCATGCCCCGCGCCACTTGGCATCCGCACATGAAGCCCGGGAGCATGCTTCTCAGCAGCGCGCTCCAGCGCGTCCTGAAAGCCGGCATCCATCACCTGCGGTGTCGAGCGGCCGCGTTCCGTGATCGTCACGGTGCACGGCCCGCGCGTGGCTTCAGCAACCAGCGCTTCGAGTTCCCGTTCCAGCTTCGCCAACATCGCAGGATCCGTATCGCGGAACTGGAACAGCATTTCCGCTCGGCCGGGCACGATGCTGGGCGCACCAGGGTCCAGCGTAATTCGTCCCGCCGTCCATACCGTTCGCGGTCCCGCCACCTCCGGGAACCGCTGATAGATCGCCGATGCCAGTTTTACCAACGCCACGCCAGCATCCTTGCGGATCGCCATCCGCGTGGTGCCGGCGTGGTTCTGCACGCCTTCAAACACGATGCGGAACCGATGACTGCCAACGATTGCCGTGACGATGCCGACACGCTTGCCGGTGTCCTCAAGTTCGGCGCCTTGCTCGATATGCGCTTCGATGTACCCGTGATAGCGAGCCGGATTGACCAACGCGCGCGGACGTCCGGCAAAACCCGCCTGCGCCAGCGCTTCGCGTAGCGTTGTGCCCTCGCGGTTGCGGCCACGGTCGATCTCGTCTTCCGACAACAAGTCGCAGAACGATCGGCTGCCGATGAATGAGCCGAAGTGTCCCTCTTCGTCCGCCCATGCCGCGACATCGATCTTGCCGCCCAGCACCCGCGCAACCTCAAGTCCGTACATCACGCCGAGTGCACCATCCAGCCAGCCGGCGTGCGGCTGCGTCTCAACATGCGAGCCGAGCAGCAGCTTGGGGCCGTCACCACGCGCACGTCCGATGACATTGCCGATGCCATCGATCTCGGGCTCCAGCCCCGCTTGGGTCATCCTCTCGGCGAGCCAGTGGCGCGACTGCACATCTTCGGGCGAATAGGTCGGGCGATGCACACCCGTCTTGTATTCGCCGATCTTCCGCAGCGCGTAGAGATCGCCAAGCAGCCGATTGCCGTCGATGCGTATCGTCATGGTGCGAGCGTCATTCCTTGCGGGCGGATCAGACCATCCGGCGTTGGCGTGAAACCAGATACTTTATCTGACAGCGCCCACAGCCACTTCGCGTGATACAGCACCAGATGCGGACGATCCGCAAGGTAGACATCTACCAGTTGCCGGTAGAGCGCCTGCCGCTGCGCAACGTCCGTCACACCGCGCGCGCGGGCGAGCAAATCATCGAACTTCGGATTGCAGTACTTGCCCCAATTCAGAAATCCGTCGCAGGCAAGCCAGATCGCCACATTGCCATCGGGGTCAGGCCGTCCGCTCCAGATCACGATCGTCGCCTGATAGTTGCCGGCACGACCGGCAGCGACCAATGCATTGGCTTCGGCCGACTGCAGCTTGATGCCGAAGCCCGCCTCCGCTGCCATCGACTGAACGACCTGGCCTACCTGTTGCTCGACTGGGCTGTTGCCGATCAGCAGCGTGAAGCCCGGGTGTTCCTGCCCTGCCTCATGCAAGAGAGTCTTCGCCTTGGCGATGTCGCGCGGCGGAACCGGGTGATCCGGATTCCAATAGCGGCTGCCGGGTGCCTCGAACTGGTTCGACGGAATGAACTGTCCATCGAATACGACCTGGTTCAGCACGGTGCGATCGATCGAAGCCTCGAGTGCGGCACGAACCCGCGGATCCTGTAATGGACTGCCCTGAGCCGCGAGGTTGATGCTCATAGAATAATAAGCGAGCGCGGTCTGGCTGATCAGCCGGAGCTTCGGGTCCTTCTTTACCGTTGCCACGTCGGTTGGCCCCAGCCGCTCCACCATATCGAGCTGGCCCGCCTGCAAATTTACCAGACGCACCGTCGTGTCAGGCTGCGGATGATACACGATGCGGTCCAGCTTGACGGCATTGGCATTCCAATAGCCGGCAAAGCGATCGACCACGATGCGATCCTGCGCGACACGCTCGGTCAGTTTGAACGGCCCAGCGCACGGCAGATCGGAAGTGACGTCGCGACCAAGGGCCTTGGTCGAGATCATCATACCAGCACGATCCGCCAGCACCGCAACCAGCGGAGCATAGGGCTGCGACAGACGCAGCCGCACGGTGTTTGCATCGACAACTTCAACCGACGAAACCGGCTTGAGTTCTCCCTTGCGCAAACTCTCTGGCGCGCTGCGATAACGCTCGAGATTGGCCTTTACCGCATCAGCATCCATCGACTGTCCGTCATGGAACGTCACGCCACTGCGTAGCGTTACAGTCAGTGAGAGGTTGTCCGGCGACCAGGCCCAGGCAGTTGCGAGCTGCGGTACAAAGTTATTCTGCGCATCGATGTCGATAAGCTTGTCGCAGACCGCGGCAAACACCACGCGGCCAACGAAGCTGCCCCCGCGCGCAGGGTCCAATGCGTCCGGATCTTCATTGAGTCCGATGCGCAGGGTTGCTGCGTGGGCCGATCCGGCCAGCAGGACGACACCAACCCAAAGCGTACTGATGCGACGCATGCTCGCCTCCGCGGTTGCCATGAGATGCTGCCGCAACATCCCGCACGCGACCAGAGGAGTCGGCTTTGCCTGGAATTTGGTTCGGTTTGCCCCATATGACCGCCAAGTCCCGTATCGCTGCCATTGTTGCATCAAGTAGGGGAGAATGAAATGGCAATACAGCTCGGTCAGACAGCACCGGATTTCGAGCAGGACACCACCGCCGGAAAAATCCGGTTCCATGAATGGCTTGGCGATTCATGGGGTGTGCTGTTCAGCCACCCGAAAGACTACACGCCGGTCTGCACCACCGAACTCGCGGAGGTCGCGCGGCTCAAGCCGGAGTGGGACAAGCGTAACGTGAAGCCCATCGGTTTGTCGGTCGATCCGGTGAACAGCCATGCGGGCTGGGCAAGGGACATCGAGGAGACGCAAGGCCAGGCGCTGAATTTTCCGGTCATAGCTGACGCCGACAGGAAGGTGTCGGACCTGTACGGAATGGTCCATCCCGAGGCCGATCCGTCCATCACTGTCCGGACGGTGTTCATCGTCGACCCGAACAAGAAGGTGCGGCTGATGCTGACCTATCCGCCTTCCACCGGGCGGAACTTCGATGAAATCCTGAGGGTGATCGACAGCCTGCAGCTCACCGACGCCCACAAGGTGGCCACACCGGTGAACTGGACTGACGGCCAGCCGGTCATCATCGTTCCAAGCCTCTCCAATGACGAAGCGAAGCAGCGTTTTCCGGGAGGCTGGAACGAGCTGAAGCCCTACCTTCGGGTAGTCGATCAGCCACCGCTGCCGCGCTGAATAGCCCGTGACCGTGGGCCGGCCGCCGTCATCGAAGCTTAACAGAACTGCAATAGTGGTGTCGCCAGCCCCTCCTACGGTCCGGGCCGCCGGAATTCGGACTCGGAGGACCTGTATGAAATCGACAATCGCGGCCCTGGCCATCGGCCTGGCCGTTTTGGGCACTGGCGCCAACGCGCAGCAGCAGGTTACCGGAGCGGGAGCCACCTTTCCCGCCCCGGTCTATACCAAATGGGGCGAAGCCGCGAAGACTGCGATAGGCATCGAGCTCAACTACCAGGCCATCGGCTCAGGTGGTGGACAGAATCAGATCCTCAACCGGACTGTCGACTTCGGCGCCTCCGACGCACCCATGGACCCCGCCAAGCTGGAGAGTGGCAAGCTGCTCCAGTTCCCCACAGTGATGGGCGCGGTTGTGGTCATCGTGAACCTTCCCGATGTGAAGGAGAACGAGGTCAAGCTTACCGGCGAACTCCTGGCTGATATTTTCGCCGGCACAATCACGAAGTGGAACGACCCCAAGCTGGTCGAATTGAACCGCGGTGTGAAGCTGCCGAACCTGGCCATCGCACCGGTGCACCGCGCCGACGGCTCCGGCACCACCTTCGTGTTCACGTCCTATCTCTCGGCGGTTAGCCCGTCATGGAAGGAAAAAGTCGGTGCCAGCACCAGCGTGAACTGGCCAGCCGGCGCGGGCGCCAAAGGCAATGACGGCGTCGCCGCCACCACTCACAACACACGCGGCGGCATCGGCTATGTCGAAAACGCCTATGCCACCCAAAACCATCTGATCACCACGCAGCTTCGCAACAAGGCCGGCAAGTTCGTCCAACCGACCATGGCGAGCTTCTCCGCGGCCGCGGCGAACGGCGATTGGGCCCACGCGCAGAACTATGCGGTGAACCTGATCGATCAGCCGGGTGACACGAGCTGGCCGATCGTCTCGGCAACCTTCATCGAGCTGCCGAAAGATCCGAAGGACACGACGCGCAGCGCGAACGTGATGAAGTTCTTCGACTGGGCCTACAAGAACGGCGACAGCATCGCCACCAGTCTGGAATACATCACTCTACCGGAGGCGGTGAAGGCTTCGGTCCGCAACGACTGGCACACCCAGGTCAAGGGTCCTGACGGTAAGCCAGTGATGTGAGAGCAGACAGGAACGCATACCGGGCACTAAGCTCGGTATGCGCTCGTTCAACTGGCATGACCTGGAATTAGGGAATTTGCAGCAAACCGTCGCATCCGCTGCCGTAGTCACGCCCCGGCGCACTTCGCATCTCGGCGATATCATCTTCGCCTTGATCGCGCGTTTTTCGGGCGCTTTCGTACTCCTGCTCCTCGGCGCCATCATTGTGGTGCTTTTCCTCGGCGGACTCGCCGCCTTCCGCCAGTTCGGACCGCAATTTCTGGTCTCGGCCGCGTGGGACCCGGTGAAGGAGGTGTTCGGTGCAGCCGTGCCGATTTATGGGACAGTCGTCACCTCCATCCTGGCGTTGATCTTTGCTGTGCCGCTTTCCTTCGGCATAGCCTTCTATCTGACCGAACTGGCGCCGTTGTGGATGCGCCGGCCGATCGGCACCGCGATCGAGTTGCTGGCCGCGGTTCCCTCCATCATTTACGGTATGTGGGGCTTTTTCGTCATTGCGCCCTTGATGGCGGAATACGTTCAGCCCTGGGTGATCGACGCATTCGACGGCATTCCTGTTCTGGAGGACCTGTTCGCTGGTCCGCCATTCGGCACGGGCATCTTCACTGCCGCACTGGTCCTCGCCATCATGATCGTCCCATTCATCGCCGCGACCATGCGCGATGTGTTTGAAACAGTACCTCCGGTCTTCAAGGAATCCGCCTATGGGGTCGGCTGCACGACATGGGAGGTGATGCGCTCCATCGTCGTCCCTTACACACGGGTTTCCGTAGTCGGCGGCATCATGCTCGGGCTTGGACGTGCTCTCGGCGAAACCATGGCGGTCACATTTGTCATCGGTAACACCAACCGAATCTCAATGTCGCTGTTCGGTCCGGGCAACACGATCGCGTCGATCGTGGCACTCGAGTTCCCGGAAAGTCAGATGGGCAGCCTGAAGCTTTCGTCCCTGCTGGCCCTCGGCTTCATCCTGTTCGTCATCTCGTTCATCGTGCTGGCGATCTCGCGCATCCTGCTCAGACCCCGACTGAAGGTCTGACTATGGGCACGACGACAGCAGGTGCGGTAGTCGGTCCCGTCAAGAACGAGAGAATCGCGAGCAGCTTGGGCCGCCGGCGAAAGATGATCAACAGGATCGTCGAAGCGCTGTGTGTTGTAGCGACTGTCATTGGACTTTTGTTCCTCGCATCTATCCTCTTCACCTTGATCTGGCGCGGTGCCGCCGGCCTGTCCATGACGGTTTTCACAACGACGACGCTGCCGCCCGGCTCCAATGGTGGGCTGCTCAACGCCATCGTGGGGACCCTCATCCAAACGGCCTTGGGAACCGCGATCGGCACGCCGATCGGCCTGATGGTCGGCACCTATTTGGCGGAATACGGTCGCGGCACCTGGATGGCCAATGCGGTCCGATTTGTATCCGACGTTCTGCTGTCTGCACCGTCGATCCTGATTGGCCTGTTTATTTACCAACTCGCGGTGCAGCCGTTCGGCGGATTCTCGGGTCTCGCTGGCTGTCTCGCCCTCGCCGTCATCGTCATTCCGATTGTCGTTCGCACAACAGAGGACATGCTGCAGCTCATCCCACTGAGCCTACGTGAAGCCGCGGTGGCACTTGGCGCGCCGAAATGGAAGGTGATCGTGCTGATCTGCTATCGCGCGGCCAAGGATGGGATCGTGACGGGAATTCTGCTCGCCGTCGCCCGCATCGCCGGCGAAACTGCGCCACTATTGTTCACCAGCCTTGGCAACCTCAATTGGTCGATCAGCCTGAGCAAGCCGATGGCCAGTTTGCCGGTCACCATTTACCAATACGCGGGCTCGGCCTTTGAAGACTGGGTGCAGCTTGCCTGGGTTGGCGCACTGCTGATCACAGTGGGGGTCCTGGCAATCAATATCGTCGCGCGGATAGCCCTGCGTGGCAGGAGATCGTGATGAGCGCAAGCATGGGACAGACACAGGAACGCCAGGGCGCATTCGGAAACGTACAGGTACGCGCGACCTCCAGTATCAATGCGGCACGCATTTCGATTCGCAATCTGGACTTTTTCTACGGCGATAATCAGGCACTCAAGCACATCAACCTCGATCTGCCCGAGCGGCAGGTTACCGGCATGATCGGCCCGTCAGGCTGCGGCAAGTCCACACTGCTGCGTGTGCTGAACCGGATGTATGATCTCTATCCGGGTCAACGCGCCACTGGCGAGGTGATCATGGACGACGAGAACATCATCGATCCCTCGGTGGACGTAAACACGCTAAGGGCGCGCATCGGTATGGTATTCCAGAAGCCCACACCATTCCCGATGACGATTTACGAGAACATCACCTTCGGTGTGAGACTGCATGAACGCTTGTCGAAGGCCGAAATGGATGAGCGTGTGGAGTGGTCGCTCACCCGCGGTGCGATCTGGGATGAGGTGAAGGATCGGCTGCACACGTCCGCTATGGGCCTGTCCGGCGGACAGCAGCAGCGGCTGTGCATCGCCCGCACTATCGCTGTACGACCCGAGGTGATCCTGTTTGACGAGCCGACAAGCGCGCTCGATCCGATCAGCACGCTCAAGATCGAAGAGCTGATTGACGAGCTTAAGCATGACTACACCATCGCCATGGTGACGCACAACATGCAGCAGGCGGCGCGCTGTGCCGATCAGGTCGCGTTCTTCTATCTCGGCGAAATGGTGGAAGTGGCACCGGCCGCCCAGATGTTCACCACGCCGAAGGAACGGCGCACGCAGGAATACATCACTGGCCGGTTCGGTTGATCGGAGGAACCATGTCCGAAGCGCCGCAACATCTCATCAAGAGCTACGAGCAGGAGCTCAAGCAGCTCCGCGGCATGATCACTCAGATGGGCGGCATCGTGGAGAGTCAGGTGGCGCTCGCGGCCGAGGCAATCATGCAACGTGACGCGGCATCTGCGACACGCGCCGTGGAGGAGGATCCCAAGGTCGATGCGCTCGAGCGCGAGGTGGACACCTTCGTTATCCGGCTGCTCGCCTTACGCCAGCCGCTTGCAGGAGACCTTCGCCAGATCGTGGCGGCATTGAAGATCACGGGCGATCTCGAACGGATAGGTGACTACGCCTCTAATGTTGCCAAACGTTCCATCGTGTTGTCTCAGTTCACGCTGCCACTTTCACTGGCAGGGCTTGCCCACATGGCTCGCATGGTCCAGGGGCAGTTGAAATCGATCATCGATGCACTTGGCGAAAACGATGCCGAGAAGGCGGTCGAAGTCTGGCGCTCGGATCAGGTCGTTGATGACATCTACAACGCGATCTTTCGCGAACTGATAACCTATATGATGGAAGATCCGCGCAACATCACACCATGCACGCACCTGCTGTTTATTGCCAAAAACCTCGAGCGGATCGGTGATCACGCCACCAACATCGCAGAGAATCTGTACTATGCGGTGAAGGGCGAGACCTTGCCCGAGTCGCGCCCGAAAGGCGACACCTCCGTGTACGCCGTGGTCAGACCCAGGGAGTGAGAAGCAACATGCTTGATGGTGTGTCCAGTCTGCCGAAACCGCTGGTCCTGGTGGTGGAAGATGAAGCCGCACTCGCGACCATGCTCCGCTATAATCTGGAAAAGCAAGGCTATCGCGTCGAAGAGGCTGCCGATGGCCAAGAGGCGTTGACGCGCATTGCAGAGACCCAGCCCGATCTGGTGCTGCTTGACTGGATGCTGCCGCAGATGTCCGGCCTGGAAGTTTGCCGCCAGATCCGGCGCCGCTCCGCGACGCGCGACCTTCCGGTGATCATGGTGACGGCGCGAACCGAAGACCAGGATGCGGTGCGCGGGCTGAACACCGGCGCGGACGATTACATCACCAAGCCGTTCTCGATGGATGCCTTGCTGGCGCGCATCCGCGCCCTGCTGCGCCGTTCCAATTCACTGCCGGTCAAGGGGCAGCTCACGTTCCACGACATCACAATGGATCTCGCGGCGCACCGCGTTCAGCGAAATGGGCGCGCGGTTCATCTGGGACCCACTGAATTCCGGCTGCTGGAATTCTTCATGCAGCATCCACGCCGCGTGTTCTCGCGCGAGGAACTGCTCGACGCGGTCTGGGGTCCTGACATTCATGTCGAGCCCCGCACTGTTGACGTCCACATCCGCCGCCTGCGCAAGTCCATCAACGGCACCGGCGAGCTGGACATCGTCCGGACGGTCCGCGCCGCCGGCTACGCACTGGACACCGAACCGTTGTAAATACCTGGGCTCATGGGAGGGTCACCATGAGCACCGCATTGCCGCCGATCGAGGAACTCCGCCGCCTGCTGTATACGCCCGTGCTGTCGGATGTACTGGACAGCTTCGGCCTCATGCGCCAGGCACTTCGCCCATTCGTACGCCCGCTGGACGAAGCGCTGGTGCTGTTCGGGCGCGTGCGCACCGGCCGTTACGTGGCAACCGATGCCGTCGCGCCAGGACACAACCCATACGCGTTGGAAATGGACCTGATCGACGACTTGAAGCCAGGCGAAGTGCCGGTGTTGGCCTGTGGCGGCCCGACCGACTGGATCGCACCCTGGGGTGAGCTGCTATCGACGGCGGCCCGCGCGCGCGGCGCCGCGGGTTGCGTGACGGATGGGCTGGTGCGCGACGTGACACGCATCCGCGCCATGCGTTTTCCAGTGTTCCTCGGCGGCATCGGCCCGCTCGATACCAAGGGCCGCGCCGAAATGGTTGAGAAGGATACCAGCGTCGACATCGCCGGCGTTCGCGTTTCTCCTGGGGACTGGGTGATGGGCGATATCGACGGCGTGGTCTTCGTTCCGGCGGACAAAGCCGACGCCGTATTCCACGCAGCCCTGGAGAAGATCGCAGCAGAGAATAGCACGCGCGAGGAACTCGAGGCGGGCGCTTCACTGCACGAGGTCTATGCGCGCCACGGCGTTCTGTAGATTTCCAAAATCGCCAGAGGGGCTGGCGCATTTCGCGAACCACGTCTAAAACCGTTGCAACGACGCGGCGAATCGCAGGCGGCGCGCGTGGGCTCGTGTCGTGGCTGCGCAGTAACCCATCGAGTGAGGAGACAGATGTCAAAAGCCTTCATAGCCCAGGTGCTCCAGGATTCCGCCGAGTTAACCGGAGCGGCGGCCAATCGCGCAGCCGGGGACCTGATGGACGCCATCGTCAAGGAGATGAAAAAGGCCGGCAAGTTCACCTTGCCGAGTTTCGGCACTTTCACCGTGCGCAAGACCAAGGCCCGCAAGGGCCTCAATCCGCGCACCGGCGAGTCGATCAAGGTGAAGGCCGGCAAGACCGTGCGTTTCAAGGCTTCGCCTTCATTGAAGAAAGCGGTCTGAACCACGGAGTCGGACTGAGCAGAGCCAGGTGCGCGTAATGCGCCCTGGCTCTTTGCTTGTCTCACATCCCGCGTTCGGCGTGCTGGTGGTGGCGCTTGGCACGCTGGTGGTGCCGTTTGACTCTTCCGTAAATTTCGCTTTTCCGTTCGTCACTCGCGCGTTCCATCTGCCGATACCTGCCATCCAGTGGCTGGTCATCTCCTACACGCTGACCTACGCCGCATTGATGCTGGTGTTTGGTCGTGTCGGCGACATGCTTGGCTATCGGCGCATCTTTCTCGCCGGCAGCCTGTGGAGCGCGGTCGCATTCGTGTTGTGCGCGATGGCGCCGAGTTATCCTGCGTTACTCGGTGCCCGTGTTCTGCAAGGAGTGGGCGCGGCCTTGGTGTTGAGCTGCGGCCCCGCCTTGGCGACCAGCCTGTATCCGGAATCCGCACGTACCCGCATCCTCGGCATCTACACCATGGTAATCGGCCTTGGTGGCGCATTCGGGCCGCTGATTGCGGGACTGCTGGTGCCGATTATCGATTGGCCTGCCGTGTTCTGGTTCCGCGCTCCCTTGGCACTTACGGCGTTCCTGCTGGCGTGGCTGCTTCCGGTTGATACGCGCCCGGCCCACCGGGAGGCGTTCGATGCGGCAGGCGGTATACTCCTGGTCGTGGCGATCAGCGCCATGCTGCTCGCTCTCAACCAGTTGCAGCATCTGACCGGAGGCGGCCTGTGGTTCATCATATCGGCCATCGGATGTGTCGCGACAACACTCCTGTTCGTCACTCAGGAGCGCCGTACGACTCGGCCAATCATCAACCTACGCTACTTCGCCGACGTTGACTTCTCGCTCCTGAACGCTGGCCATGCGGCACTGAATCTCGCCGGCTTTTCCGTCCTGCTGTTGGTCCCATTCTATTTGAGCCGCTTCGGCGGCCTGAACGCCTACGCGATTGGTGTTATGCTCGCATGCTCACCCACCGGCACAGTTGTCGCTGCGCCCCTGGCGGCTCGGCTTGCCACACGAGTCCCGCCGCGCCTGCTCGCGGTGATCGGCGCATCAGCCATGGCGATCGGTCAGGTACTCATCAGCACTGCCGATGCCGCGCCGGTCATACCGTTGCTCGCGAGCGCCATGCTGCTGCAGGGGTTTGGTGTCGGCCTGTTCCAGGTCGCGTATTTCGACATTGTCACCGCTTCGATCCCACGCGCCGATCGTGGCGTGGCGGGCAGCCTTGTGATGATGACGCGCACGCTTGGCACCGTGACCGGGGCGACTGTGCTGATGCTGCTGTTCCAGACCTGGCGCGATGCCGCGCTGGCAGGCGGTGCGGCCGAGATTCCGGCTTTCCTTTCCGGCTTTGGCTTCACCTTCCGACTGGCGGCGACACTGCCGGCGCTGGTTGTGCTGCTAGGTCTGGTGCGCGGCTGGGGACGCAGAGCGGCGTGAGCATCACGGCCCCCTTCGTCGCATCCCCCCGCGTCCACGCCGCTTGTTAGGATCGTAGCCGCCACCGCCCGGCCCCATCGGTTCGGGTGTCCGATCGCGTTTACTGCGCGGCCCGACCGTCGGTCGCATGGACGCACTCGGCGCCGGCGGCGGCTCCAACCCCAGGTCCAATGCCTCCAGACGCCGGATTTCATCGCGCAGACGCGCCGCCTCTTCGAACTCCAGATCCGCCGCCGCACTGCGCATGCGCTTCTCCAGTTCGGCGATCGCGGCCTTCAGATCCTTGCCGACGAACTCCGCCACCGCAGTGTCCTTGACGGGCGCCACCGTGACGTAGTCCTGCTCGAATACGCTCTCCAGCAC
Source organism: uncultured Acetobacteraceae bacterium (assembly GCA_964427005.1). Lineage (GTDB taxonomy): Bacteria > Pseudomonadota > Alphaproteobacteria > Acetobacterales > Acetobacteraceae > JAMXLO01. The sequence goes on along the minus strand of CAYRTL010000047.1, from coordinate 21,208 downwards.
CTTGCCAATACCGCGCTTGATCGACTGCGGCGTGATGTTGTGCGTCTCGTTCCATGCCTGCTGTTTGGCACGCCGGCGATTGGTCTCGTCGATCGCCTTCTGCAGCGAATTCGTCATCGTGTCGGCATAAAGGATAACGCGGCCATCGATGTTGCGCGCGGCGCGGCCAATCGTCTGGATCAGTGAGGTCTGCGAACGCAGGAAGCCCTCTTTGTCGGCGTCCAGAATCGCGACCAGCGCGCATTCCGGAATGTCGAGACCCTCACGCAGCAGATTGATCCCCACCAGCACGTCGAACACGCCAAGGCGTAAGTCGCGGATGATCTCAATGCGCTCCAGCGTATCGATATCGGAATGCAGATAACGCACTCGCACGCCATGTTCGGTGAGATAGTCTGTCAGATCCTCTGCCATCCGTTTGGTCAGCGTGGTCACCAACACGCGCGCCCCTTGCGCTGCCACCGCGCGGCATTCGGCCAACAGGTCATCGACCTGTCGCTCCACCGGCCGCACCTCGCACACCGGATCGATCAATCCGGTCGGGCGGATCACCTGTTCGGCGAACACACCGGCCGTGCGCTCCATTTCCCACGGGCCTGGCGTGGCAGACACGAAAATCGTCTGCGGACGATATGTCTCCCACTCCTCGAACTTGAGTGGCCGATTGTCCACGCACGAAGGCAGGCGGAAGCCGAACTCCGCCAGGATCGATTTGCGGTTGAAGTCGCCGCGGAACATGCCGCCAAGCTGCGGCACAGTCACATGGCTCTCATCAACGATGAGCAGCGCGTTCTCGGGCAGGTACTCGAACAGCGTTGGCGGCGGTTCACCTGGATTGCGCCCGGTGAGATAGCGCGAATAGTTCTCGATGCCTTTGCAGGAGCCGGTCGTCTCCATCATCTCGATGTCGAACGTCGTGCGCTGCTGCAGCCTTTCGGCTTCCAGCAGCTTGCCCTCCGCCGTCAGTTCGGCGAGCCGCGCCTTCAGCTCCACCTTGATGTCGGCAATCGCCTGCGTCAGCGTTGGCCGCGGCGTGACGTAGTGGCTGTTGGCGTAGACCGTGATTTCGCCGAGTGCAGCGGTCTTTTCGCCGGTCAGCGGATCGAATTCGTGGATCGATTCCACCTCATCTCCGAACAGCGTCACGCGCCAGGCGCGGTCCTCGTAATGGCTGGGAAAGATATCGACCGTCTCGCCGCGCAGACGGAACGTGCCCCGCTGGAATGCTGCATCATTCCGGCGGTACTGCAGATCCACCAACGCCTTGGCCAGCGCGTCACGATCGATGCGACCGCCGACTTCCAGCTTGACGATCATCCGCGCGTAGGTCTCGACCGAGCCAATGCCGTAGATGCAGGACACCGACGCGACCACGACGACATCGTTCCGCTCCAACAGCGACTGCGTTGCCGCGTGGCGCATGCGGTCGATCTGCTCGTTGATCTGCGCGTCCTTCTCTATGTACGTATCGGTGCGCGGCACGTACGCTTCCGGCTGGTAGTAGTCGTAATACGAAACAAAATATTCGACGGCGTTGTCCGGGAAGAATGCCTTCATCTCACCATAGAGCTGCGCCGCCAGCGTCTTGTTCGGTGCCAGGATCAGCGTCGGCTTTTGCACCGCCTCGATCACCTTTGCCATGGTGAAGGTCTTGCCCGAACCGGTGACGCCAAGCAGCACCTGGTCGCGCTCCTCCTGCAGCACGCCCGCCGTCAACTCGCTGATGGCGGCGGGCTGGTCCCCACTCGGCGCGTACTCCGACACCACCTTAAGCCGGCGCGTCAGCGGCTTTGCCGGCTGCTTCTCCGGGATGAACAGCACGTGCGGAGACGGGCGAAGCAGGGTCTGGGACATGGCTTACAGATGGGGGATTCCTGCGGGGGAGGCAAGGAAACAAGGTTCCTTGCACCCCCACTACGTGCCACCATCGGCCCAAACCAGGAGGAAGCCATGGCCAAGGGGCTGCTGTTCGCGTCATTCGACTTTTCCACGGCGTACGCCGACGAGTTCCACGACTGGTACGACCTGGAGCACGTCCCGGAGCGCCTGCGAGTGCCCGGCTTCATCAACGCCGAACGCTGGATCAGCGACGAGAACCCGAAGCTCGCCGTCGCCACCTACGACCTCGACAACCTCGGCGTGCTGCAAAGCGCTCCCTACAAAGCCATCGGCTACGAAAACTCGTCGGTCTGGACCAAGCGCGTTACCGCCATGGCCAAGCGCATCCTGCGCTTCACCGGCGAGCAGCTCGTGCCCGGCGACCTCGCGGCACCGGCCGGCGCGGGAGGGCTGCTGGTCGCTTCGATGAATGTCGATCCGGCGGCAGAGCCGGAGTTCAACGAATGGTACAATGCCGAACACCTGCCGCAGCTTGGCGCGGTGCCGGGCGTGCTGTCGGCGCGGCGGTTCCGCTCCCAGGAGGCAGAGCCGGAACGGAAGTACCTCGCGCTCTACCACATGACGGGGCCGGACGTGTCGCGCAGCGATGCTTGGAGCAAGGCAGCCAATACACCGTGGACGGAGCGGATCCGGCCGCGCTTCCGGGACCTGCTGGTGATCCGCTGCAATCGGTATGTGCGGAAGTAAGAAAGAAAGGTTCCACACGGAGTTCACGGAGGTCCCGCAAGCGCATTTATTCCTTCTCGGTGACCCTCCGTGGCTTTGGACTCCGTGAACTCCGTGTGGAACCTTCTTCCGCCCGCCGCACCCGCTCCCGATAGACGTTGTAAATCCCGGAGCCAGCCACCACGGCCGCGCCGGCAACCGTGCTCCACGACGGCAGGTCTCCGAAAATGAGGAACCCCGCAAGCACGCCCCACGGCATGATCGAGTATTCGTAGGGCGCCAGCGCCGACACGGGACCCAGCGCATACCCGCGGGCAAACACGCAATGCGCCAGGCCACTGGTCACCCCGAGCGTCGCCAGCGCCAACCAGCCGAACGGCCCAACGCCCGCAGAACCCGGGAAAATCGGCAGCAGCGCGAAGCCGGTCACGGTGTGGCCGATCAGCAGCCAGAAGGCCTGGCACTCCGGCGTCTCGGTTATCGTCAATTGCCGCGTCATGATCCGCGTGAGCGCCATCACGACCGTGCCGGCCAGCAACAGCACAACGACGGGCGTCCACAGGTCGCCGCCAGGCCGCAGCATGATCAGGACACCGCCGAACCCCACCAGCGTTGACACGGCCCGCCGCCAGCGGATCCGCTCGCCCAGCATTGGCACCGCCAGCACGGTCATGATCAGCGGCGCGATAAAGCCGACGGCATACGTGTCGGCCAGGCTCATCGACAGCCACGAGATGTACCAGGTCACCGAGACGAACGACGACAATGCACTGCGGGCCAGTACCAGACCCCAGCGCCGCGGCACCAGCCGGCGCCAGCCAGCCCTGTACGGCTGGCCCGTAGTGACGGCGGCGACTGTGACCATGCCAAACACGCCGCGCCACAGCATGGCCCCCGCTACACCCACTGTGGGCAGCACCCATTTCGCCGTCGCGTCACCGACCGTCCAGATCAGATTGGCGAGGACCACAAGCGCGATGCCGCGCACCGTGTCCGAGGCGTTGTCGGTGAGCACGCCAGGCGCAGGGGTCGCCGCGGCTTGTGGCACGACATCAGCCAACGGCGTTCCTCCCTCTACCGGCGCATCCTGGCCTTGCGACTGCCACAGGGGCAAGGCATGCAGAAGCGGTCATTCCGAGGGTCTGGATGGAGCCTGCCGAATACGCGCTGATGGATGCGGTGGAGGACCGTATGTGGTGGTATCGGGCCTTGCACCAGCGCATCCTCGATGCCCTCGCCGACGTCACTGGCACGGTTCTGGATGCCGGCTGTGGCACTGGCGGACTGCTGACGGTCCTGCGGATGGAGCGCCCCGCTCTCCAACTGATGGGCGTGGAATGGTCGGAGCAAGCGTGCCGCCGTGCCGCCGCCAAGTCCGGCGCGCCTGTCACATGCGGCACTGTGAATGCGTTGCCCTTTGCCACCGCCAGCTTTGACGCCGCGATCGTGGCAGATGTGCTCTGCCATCGCGCGGTGGAGCCGCCCGGCGCGCTGGCGGAACTGCGGCGGGTCCTCCGTCCGGGCGGCCGCCTCGTCGTCAACATGCCAGCCTACGCTTGGCTGCTGTCAAGCCACGACCGGCTGGTCCATAATGTCCGCCGCCAGAGCGCGCGCCAGCTTACAGCCGAGTTGCAGCAGGCCAGCTTTCGCCAGGTCCGTGCACGATACTGGAACAGCCTGCTGCTGCCGCTGATGGTCGCGCAGCGCAAATTACTTGCTCGTAATGGCGCGCAGTCCGATGTTGCCGCCTTTCCGCCATGGGTCAATGCGATGCTTCATGGCATGACTGAAATCGAGCGCCGCCTGCCGTTTCATCTGCCAGCCGGCGGGTCGGTACTGGCGACCGCGGAGCGACCATGAACGACGGGACTACCCTGCTTTATCCGAATCTCGATGCGACGGCATTGGTGCGGCCGTCGCAAGACGCCGGCATCGGCCTGTCAATCGTCATCCCTGTTTATCGTGGCGCAGCCACGATCGGCCGTCTGGTCGATGCGCTGTCTGTTCTGCGTCCTGCTGGCGGGCTGGAAATTGTTCTGGTGAACGACGGCAGCCCGGATAATTCCGGAGAGGTGTGCCAGGAGTTGCTGCACAGAGCGACAGTTCCCCTCGTCTATATCGAGCATGCCCGGAACTTCGGCGAGCACAACGCGGTCATGACGGGTCTGCGACATGCGCGCGGTGCGTACGTGATCACGATGGACGACGATTTGCAGAACCCGCCGGAGGAGGTGGTTCGCCTTTATGATCACGCGCGCCTGGGCAACTGGGACGTCGTTTACACACGCTATGGAACCAAACAGCACGCCGGATGGCGCAATCTCGGCAGCCAATTTGCCAACTCAGTGGCCGATCGCCTGCTCGATAAGCCGAAGGGTCTCTATCTGTCCTCGTTCCGCTGCATGTCCGCGCTGGTCGTGCGTGCCGTGACGCGCTACCACGGGCCGTATCCTTACGTGGACGGCCTGATCATGCAGGTGACGCAGCGGATCGACAGCATCGAGGTCCGCCATCTGCCGCGCATCGAAGGCCGCTCCAACTACAATCTGACCCGGCTGGTCCGGCTGTGGCTGAATCTGGCCACCAGCTTCTCACTCGCTCCGCTTCGGCTGGCCATCTACGCTGGCGTGTTCATGGCGTTTCTCGGCAGCATTGGCGCGGGGGCCACGATCGTGGAGGCGCTGTTCCTGCACGACACCCCATCCGGCTGGGCGTCCACGATGACGGTTATCCTGCTGGTTGCCGGCGTGCAGTCGATGATCCTGGGCGTTCTCGGCGAGTATGTCGGCCGTACCTTCCTGTCGGCCAATGGCAAGCCGCAGGGGACGGTACGGTCCGTCGAGCGCAATGCCGTAGCCGAACGCGCTGACGCGTGACACTGTACTGGGTCGCGCTGTTCGCATCGATCCTTACGGCGATGGCGGGCCAGACACTGCTCAAGGCGGGTGCCGGAGCAGCCAATCTGCTCGGGCAGTTTTTCGATTGGCGTACGCTGCTTGGTCTGTGCCTCTACGCGGGCGCAGCATTCTTGTACATCATCGCGCTGCGCCGCATCCCGATGTCACGCGCCCTGCCCTGCACCGCGATCTCCTACGTGGCGGCCGCATTTATCGGATACTATGCCTTCAATGAGCCACTTGGGCTCACGCATATCGGCGCCATTGCGCTGATCTGCTGCGGCGTCGTGCTGCTGGCGTTTGCTTGAAATAGACTCATACCCAATTCCGGGTGATCGTATCCGGTTTATCGCGGCAGAAATACTTCGATTTATGGCCGCTGACAGGAGTCATTCGTCATGCCGGGGCTTGGCCCCGCCATGACGTCATGAGCCGCGCTCAATGGGACTGGTATCAGTGGCCCTCCTGCAGGTCTCCGCGCTCTCCGTGAGGAACCTTTTCTTCAGCCGGCACGGGACCAAACAGTCCAAGCCGATCAGCGCGCACCCGCCGCTCATCACCTGTACGTACAGTCACCCCGGCTCGATCAAAAAATTCCAGGATCTGTATCGCCACCTTCCTCCCATTCTCCAGCCGGTCGCGAAATGCCGCGGCGGTCAGCGTTCCTCCCGTTTCGCTCTCAGCAATCGAAGCAGCAATGCCGAGCATCTCCGCCACGGTCTCGCTAAGGAAGAACTGATCGGGCGCAACTTCGATCAGCCGCCCCATGCGTTGCACGCGCTTCAGCGTCTTCCGCATCGCCGCTTCCGGCACCGACAGCGCGCGGGCCAGATCGCGTGTCCGCGGCGGGCGGAAACGCTGTTCGGCGATCAACTCGCGCGCTTGCCGCCACACGCGCTCATCCTGAACAGACAGCGTCGCACGATGCGTGGGCAGACGCAGCCACGGCCCATCCTGTTCAACGGCACCGCGGCGGAACAGCGAGTCCAATATCACGCGGAAGGCAGCCTGCGGTGGACGGCCTGGCGTCGCCACGCGTAGACGCTCGAGTTGGAGACCGGGCTGATCGGGTGCTTCCGCATGATAGGCGGCGAGCTGTTCGACGATACCGCTTCGCAGTCCGTCAAGTTTGACCGGCGTCATCAGCAGATCCGCCACGGCAACGGCGGGTGCCGCGTCCATCACGGCTGACTGGACCGCCGGCGAGAGGTTGCGTGCACGAATGAAGCTCGTGCGGTCGGTCCAACCAGGCGGCAGTGACAGCAGTTCGCGCAGTGCAGTCGCAGGTTCGGACTGTTCGAACGCCGTCAGTTGCGCCAGCCGCTCCGGTGTGCGCCGGCCTCGTCGCGGCGGAAACGGGTCGATCACCGCGCCGCCGCCGATGGTGCGTGTCGCTGTTGCGTCGCGAAGCACAAACCGGTCGCCCGCGAGTGCGCCGATAGGACGATCCAGTGTCAGCCGCGCCAGCACGCTTTCGCCTGGTTCAATCCGATCCGCATCGAGCGGCGCCACGCGCGCGGTAACGTGCACCGCACCGAGGTGCAGGTGCACCGGTGCATCGGCACGCAATGGCCGTGATTCCTCGGGCAAAAGTTGCAGCCGAACATCAAAGCGAGCTGTCGGTGCGTGCACGTCCGGATTCAGCACCCAATCGCCGCGTGTCACCGCTTCCTTGGACAGACGTGGACCGACGACATTCAGTGCAACGCGCTGCCCGGCTATAGCCTCCGGCGCTGGATGGTTCTGCGCATGCAAACCGCGCACGCGAAGCTCTATGCCAGGCGGCGACAGCATCAGCCTGTCATCAACGTGTATCCGCCCAGAGACCAGGGTTCCGGTCACGACCAGGCCGGCGCCGGCGAGCGTAAACGCACGATCCACTGCCAAGCGCGGATGGAGTTCCGCGTCGCGCTGCCGTGGCCCGAGCGTGAGCAGAGCGGAACGGAGGTCCTCGATGCCTTCCCCCGTCATGGAAGAAACAGGCAGCAACGGTGATGAGGCCAGTGCGGTGTGCGACAGCAGCGCGCGCACCTGAGCATCGACCACGTCAACGCGGTCGGGGGCGGCATCCAGTTTGGTCAGCGCCACGACAGCGCGATCGATGCCGAGAAGTTGCAGGATCTGCACGTGTTCGCGCGTCTGCGGCATCACGCCATCGTCTAGCGCGACCACCAGCAGCGCCGCGTCGATGCCGCTGGCACCGGCAAGCATCGTGTGCACGAAACGCTCATGACCGGGCACATCGACGAAGCCGAGGGTACCGTTCGGCGTATCGGTATAGGCATAACCAAGATCGATCGTGATGCCGCGTCGCTTCTCTTCGGCCAGGCGATCGGCATCGATGCCGGTCAGCGCTTTCACCAACGCTGTCTTGCCGTGATCGACGTGGCCGGCGGTCCCGATGATCATGAGACGCCGCTAACGGCCACCGACCACTAGCGGGTTTGCCGCGCTGCGCTGATATCCCGCTTCGCCGACCAGCATGTCCAGACCGAGTGACGCGAGGTCATCGGCCATCGGCTCGACCGCCATGTCCTTCGCCTGGTACAGCATCTTCGCATAGGTATGGCATTCATCGCAGGTCTCTGCCTGCACAACATCGTCACCGCCTTCGATGGCAAGCAGTCCCAGACTGCGAGAATCGCCGCAGGCAATGCAAACCGCACGCACGTGATTCCAGGCAGTACCGCACAAGCCGCAATGCAGGTATCGCACACCCGGCGCCTGACCCGCCGCAGTGATCACACCGGCAACCGGTGCAAAGCCGCAGGCTGGGCAGCGGCCACGCTGCGGCAGGAGGTGCAGCTCATCCAAAGGCAACGCGGCGGCGCGATGGGCGAAATACACAGAAAGTGCTGCCGCGACAAACAGCGCCGCGCCCGTGGCATCGCCCTCGACAACTCCGTGTAGATAGGCGTCGGCTTGCACCTCCAGCGTTGCTGCGTCTGTCGATTGCACAGCCCGTATTGCCGCTCGTGCCTGTTCTGGCAGCGATACGTGATCCATCTGTCGCAGTAACGCTGCAAGCCCCGACCGCCACTCCGGGTGCCGCGCATGAGTGTCGAATGCCAGCGGCGGCTCGCCTTCAGTTACGGTGATTGGCTCCTGCGCAGGCAGCACCACCTCAGCCTGCGAGCGCGCAAGCCGACCCATAAAACGCAGCCAATCGGCCATTGGATGGTCGACAGCCAGCGCGTCCAGCCGATCGGCGCGGCGCCGGAACATATTTGCAGGATCGGGCAGGATTATCGGGACAGGCTGGCCGACGATTTCGCGCGCGGGATCGCCGATGCGTCCTCCAACGATGCGCGGTTGCCTGCTGCCGGCGTTACCTGAAGCCATAGGCCATATTGGCCGGGGTTGGCCCGGCCGTCCACGCGGCGATCGTTGTAGTCAGCTACTGCCGCCGTGCCGATTCACGCAGCCATTTGCGGTGATGCCGCCAGGACCAGCCGGCGCTGACCACGCCGCGTGTCATGCCCTGCACCGAGCCACGCACCCATAGCGCGGCATAGACGTGGATAATCCAGACGTAGAGCATCACGATCGCGGCGACGCTATGCACAAGTTGCGCGAGCCGCTTCTGCCAGATCGGGGTGAAGGAAAAGAAATACGTGTCCCAGATCACCAGTCCCGAGGCGAACAGCACCAGAATGAGCAGCGTCATCGCCCAGAACACCAGCTTCTGTCCGGCGTTGTAGCGCCCTACCTCCGGCACATGCTCTTCATCATTGGCCAGCACACGGCGAAGCGCCCCCATCCAGCGAGAATCATCACGTGTCCACAGGTTATGGCGGACGAAGCGGGTGAACAGCAGCGCGAAGCTGATCAGCAAAACGCTGCCGAACCACGGATGGATCTCGCGCGTATAGAGGCCGCCGCCGAACAGCGCGGTGAGGAAGAACAGCGAAGGATGAAACAGCGCCATGCCTGACAAGGCCAGCAGGATCAGCATACTGGCGGTGATCCAATGGTTGATGCGGGCTGCGGTGGTGTAGCGCGCCAGCGTGCCAGGTGGCTGCCTCATCGCTTGTCGCCCAGCACTTCGCGGCCCTTCGCTTCGTCTTCCGGCTGGACTTCATTCGGGCCCGCCACCATCCAGTGCATGAAGCCGACAATTGCGGTGAACGCGATCCCCGCCATGGCAATCGGCTTCATGACCCCCTTCCAGGCCTCCACAAATCGGCTGATATGCGGGTTGTCGGGCAGCCCTGCGTAGATAGACGGCTTGTCCGCATGATGCAGCACGTACATCACGTGCGTGCCGCCAACACCCGGAGGATCATACAGCCCAGCCTGATCGAAACCGCGAGATTTCAGGTCTTCGACGCGCTCGCCGGCCCATTCCTGCATGTCATGCTTGGTGCCGAACACGATGGCACCGGTCGGGCATGCCTTCGCGCACGCGGGTTCCTGTCCGACAGCAACGCGATCGCTGCACAGCGTGCACTTATAGACCTTCTTATCAGCCACGTTGTAGCGTGGGATGTTGAACGGACAGCCCTTGATGCAATAGCCGCAACCGATACAGTTCTCGCTGATGAAATCAACGATGCCGTTGGCGTACTGCACGATCGCGCCTGGTGACGGACAGGCTTTCAGGCAACCTGGGTCCGCGCAATGCATGCAGCCGTCCTTGCGGATCAGCCATTCCAGATTGCCCTGCGGGTCTTCCCACTCGGTAAATCGCATCAACGTCCAGGTTGCGGGCGAGAGATCCGAGGGATTGTCGTAGCTGCCTTCGAAATAACCCATATCCTGGCGCAGGTCGTTCCATTCCATGCAGGCGGCCTGGCACGCCTTGCAGCCAATGCAGCGGCTGACATCGATCAGCTTTGCCACCTCGGGCTGCTCGCGGACTTGCGGTGGGATTTCGGTGGAGGCGGAGCGGCGGATGACGTCGAGCGACTGTAGGTCAGCCATTGTCGCCCTCCCTTACGCCACCGGAACCGCGGTCTTCTCGACGTTCACCAGGAACGCCTTGAATTCCGGAGTTTCCGCATTTGCGTCACCGACGAACGGCGTGAGCACGTTGGCGCCGAAGCCAGGACGCGCTGAACCCGTGAAGCCCCAATGGATCGGCATTCCCACGGTGTGGGTCAGCTTGCCGTCGATCATCAGCGGTTTCAGCCGCTTGGTTACGTACGCCTTGGCGATAACGAAGCCTCGGTTGGACGACAGCTTCACCCAGTCGCCCTGGCCGATGCCCTTCTCCTTCGCAAGGGCCTCGGAGATCTCGATGAACTCCTCCGGCTGCAGAATCGAGTTGATCTTCGCGTGCTTGGTCCAGAAGTGGAAATGCTCGGTCAGCCGATAGGTCGTTGCCACGATGGGGAACTTGTCCGCCGATCCGAATTCAGCCGCATCGCCGGCAAACACGCGTGCCACCGGGTTGGGAGATACTTTCGGATGCAACGGATTGGGCACCGGACTTTCGAACGGCTCGTAGTGTTCGGGGAACGGCCCCTCACGCATCTGGTCGCGCGCGAACAGCCGTGCCATGCCTTCCGCCAGCATGATGAAGGGCCCGACGCCGGCGTCGGGCTTGTTGGTAACGATGTAGTCAGGCACGTCGATGCCGGTCCAGGCGCTGCCGTTCCACTGGATCAGCGGCTTGGTCGAATTCCACGGTTTGCCGGAGGGATCGGCGCTCGCGCGGTTGTACATGACGCGGCGATTGGCCGGCCACGACCACGCCCAGTTGGGTGCCAGTCCTTGTTCACGCGGGTCGGTGGCATCCCGCCGCGCCATGTTGTTGCCAGCCTCGGTCCAGCTTCCGCTGTAGATCCAGTTGCCGCACGCCGTCGTGCCATCGTCGCGCAACTGGGCAAAGCCCACGAGCTGCTGGCCGGCGCGCAACAGCACCGCGCCATTCGCATCCCTCACCTCGACCAGCGCCTTGCCGTTCACCTCCTTGGCGATCTCATCAACGCCAGGCTCGACCGGGTTGGTATAGTTCCAGGTCAGGTTCAGGATCGGATCGGGAAACGCACCGCCATCCTTCTGGTACAACGCCTTCATGCGGTGGAACAGACCGGACATGATGGCGATGTCGCTGCGTGCCTCGCCTGGCGCATCCGCCGCCTTCCAGTGCCATTGCAGCCAGCGTGACGAATTCGTCAGGCTGCCTTCCTCCTCGGCAAAGCATGTCGTCGGCAGCAGGAAAACTTCCGTGGCGATCTTGGACGGATCGGAGGGGTTCTTGTCGCCGTGGTTCTCCCAGAACCGCCCCGTCTCGGTATCGAGCGGATCCATGATCACCAGGAACTTCAGCTTGCCCAGTGCGGCGCGGATTTTCCTCTTGTTGGGGGACGACTGCAGCGGGTTGAAGCCCTGACAGATGTAGCCGTTGATCTTTCCCCCGTACATCATGTCGAACGCGCGCAGGATGTCGTAGCCAGGCACATCCAGTTTCGGCAGGTAGTCGTACGCCCAGTCGTTCTCCGCGGTCGCGGCGTTGCCGTAGATCGACTTCTGAAAGCTGACCAGGAACTTCCTGTAGTTCTGCCAGTAGCTGGTCTGGCCCGGACGCAACGGCTTGAAGCCTCGCGTCTTCATGTAGTCGGCCAGCGTCGGCTCGCTGTCCTTCGGAATCGTCAAATAGCCGGGCATCAGATTGGACAGCAGCCCCATGTCGGTGAGGCCCTGGATGTTGGAATGCCCCCGCAGCGCGTTCATACCGCCACCCGCGACACCGATATTGCCCAGCAGCAACTGGATCATCGCCATCGCGCGAATGTTTTGGCTGCCGACTGAGTGCTGCGTCCAGCCAAGCGCATACATCGAGGTCAGCGCCTTGTCCGGTGGGGCGGTGGACGCAATCAGCTCACATACCGCCAGGAACTTCTCCACTGGCGTCCCACAGATGCGCGACACCGTCTCCGGCGTGTAGCGCGATACGTGCTGCTTCAGCAGGTTGATCACGCAGCGCGGATCGGCAAGCGTCGGATCGGACTTGACGAAACCGTCTTCGCCAAGCTCGTAATCCCAACTCGAGCGGTCGTAGTCCTTCTTCTCGGGCGAGAAGCCGCTGAACAGCCCGTCCTGGAAACCGTAGCCCTCCTTCACGATCAGTGAGGCGTTGGTGAAGGCGTTCACGTACTCGCGCTGGATCGCGCCCTTCTCCAGCAGATACCTCATCACGCCGTTGAGGAACGCGATGTCAGTGCCCGGCCGGATCGGCGCATAGAGATCAGCAACCGCCGCAGTCCGCGTGAAGCGAGGGTCGACGCAGATCAGCTTGGCATGATTGTGCTGCTTCGCCTCGGTGACCCATTTAAAGCCGCAGGGATGCGCTTCGGCGGCGTTGCCGCCCATCACCAGAACCACGTTGGCATTCTTGATGTCCTGCCACGTGTTGGTCATCGCGCCTCGACCGAATGTTGGAGCCAGACTGGCTACCGTCGGTCCGTGTCAAACGCGCGCCTGGTTATCAAAGACGACCATCCCGAAGGCACGCGCGACCTTCCAGGTGATGAATGAGGTTTCGTTCGAAGTGGCCGAGGCCGCCAGCATGCCGGTCGATGTCCAGCGATTGACAGTGATACCGGCCGCATTCTTCGCGACGAAATTCTTGTCGCGATCCTCCTTCATCAGCCTGGCGATACGATCCAGTGCATCGTCCCACGTGATGCGCTTGAACTCGTTGGTGCCAGGTGCGCGATACATCGGATAGCTAACTCGCGTCGGCGCATGTACTACGTCGAGCAATGCCGCGCCTTTCGGGCACAGCGTCCCGCGGTTCACCGGATGATCAGGATCGCCTTCGATGTGGATGATGCTGGCCTTGGCGTTCTTGGCCCGATCACCCGTGCTGTAGATCAGGATGCCGCACGCCACCGCACAGTAGGTACAGGTGTTGCGGGTCTCTGTGGTGCGGGCCAGCTTAAAAGGACGGACGGAAGCAGCCAGCGCCTCGCCGGCCGCGCCAAAGCCAAGCGCGCCGATGCTGGAGGCGGCCAGACCAGCGCCACTGAGCTTGATGAAGGTACGACGACTAAGTTCCATGGCGCGCCCCTCCCCGGCTGGCCAGAACCACGATCGCGGGTTTTCCCCGTGTTCTTGGTTGTTCATTATCAAATAGTCACAATGCGGGCAAGCGGCAGCTCCTCGGTAGGTTGCTGCCGACCCCCTGGGGTCCGCGGTTCTCGCGGGAAATTTGCTGCCGAGCAGCATCACGTGCCCGCTTGGGCACCGTACACGATTTCAGGGTAGCCCCACAATACCAAGGCTCGCTCACAATGACCCATGGGCCGCCTTCATCATCATGGCCGGTGTGCAGGCCGGCCATTCACGTCTTGCCTTGCTACAATCGGCAAAGACGTGGGAATGGCGGGCCAAGCCCCGCCATGACGCGAAGCAACCGAGACGAGTCAGGAACGGGGCTTGGTATAGCCATCACAGAGACACCGGCGGCGCATAGGCGTGAAGCTTCATTGCGACTCCTGCAGAGTGCGAAGCATCAGGACATGGCGTGACTTGACCTCCGTTCGGCTGGCCGTGGGCCGCTTCTTGGCGGGGCGACCGCATCAGCCAGGATCGATCTGATCTTGCGGAGAAAAGCGGTCCCCTTCGCGGTATGCTGCACCAGAACGCTCCGGCGATCGTGCGGATCCGGGGCGCGCCGCAGCAGCCCGAGCTCAGTTAGTCGATCCAAGGCTCGCGTGATCGCAGGCTTCGAAACCTTCAGTTGAGCCGCCAAGCCCCGGACCGTTTGGTCTTCCTCGGACAGGTAGCTGATCAAAAATATTCCGAACTGGCGTGCCGTAAGATCGGGTTCCGAGCCACGAACCAATGTCACGACAGCGGCCCGGTATATATCAACGAGCTTGTCGGATGAGACCGCCATTTCGTCTCCTCCTCCTGTTATGTCGAGCAGATCCGATGCGAAGGGGTCAGCCCGTTTGCTAAACGCGAAACACGGGCCAGACCGACGGAACGCACATTTGTCCTAGCGCCGCTGGCGGTGTGGAAATCTGTTCCTATCGTCATGAGGGTCGCTGCGGCAGCTGTCCGAGCACAGGGCTATCAACCCGTAATTGCATTGCGGATGAGGCGCTCATGACGAGATCAGCGTGCAGCGGACGAGGCGCTGAACTGATCAGCAGTGCGGAGGCGCTGGCCATGATGGCTAGGGCCGCCGGTAGCCCGACTGTCTCGTCTGCAAGAACCCTGAGCACCCGCTCTCTAATCCCGTCGATTTCCTGATGTGATTCTTTGCATTGTTCCGCGTCCGGATTGTCAGGCGGTTCACCGCTATCCGTGGCCAAAACTCTGACATGCATTCGCCATGCCAAAAGGGTCCCTTTGCGAGACCGTCCGCGACAGCGGAAAACGGCGCGTGACGGTCATCATCACTAGGTCTTAGCTTGGAGTGTTGGGAGGCAATTGTTACTATGACAGGCGTAAGGATTGACATGTAGACGCGTTTATCACGTAATTGTTGCCGCATTAGCGCCAATATTGACTCCTGGTGAGCGGCGCGCGACCGATCTCCTTAAATTCGTGGCACGCAGGGAAGATCGGGGAAAATGGCTGGGTTCTTTCAACAAAGAACCGGGGTCGTATTCGGTTTGACCCCGCAACCGTCCGCCCCACGATTTGTCTGGACATACAGAGCCTGCAAAATTAACGTGAAAAAGGAGACAAAGGAGGAGAAAGGTGGCGCCAACCAAGCCCAGATGCTTGGTCATTAGTTGCGATAGCCTGCTGCTGGAGGGGCTGTTCTACCTTCTGGCGCCGCACTTCGACCTGCGCGCCGCACCCAATGAAATCGACGCCGTGTTGAGCGCGGCGGTCGAATGGCTGCCCACCACAGCAATCATCGACCTGGACCCGGATGGCAGTGGGTCAGAGATCGGCAGGCACCTTTCAAAGGTCCGTCCTGGATTGGGAATTACCTATCTAACAAGCCAGCCTAATAGGTCGTGGTCGACCGGTGCTGTAAGCAAGAACCAGCCTGTCGCGGAGCTTTTGACGGCATTGCATCTGCAGCCTGGTCCCCTGAAGCCACCGATAAGGCCAGAGTCCGTCGTCCCAAGCCAGCCAAACGGGCTCAATCCGATGACGGCTCTCTCGCACCGGGAGCTTGAGGTGCTAGTTCTGCTCGTGCGAGGCATGACAATGAAAGAGGCGGCACGGGTATTGGGTATAACTCCGCGGACAGTCGCCTTCCACAAGTATAAAGCAATGAAAGCCAACCACCTAACGAGCAACGCCGAATTAATGCAATTTGCTCTGAAGCACGGTCTTCTTCGATTCGGCGGGAACCAGGCAGCCCCGCAAGCCGGTAAACAATCCACAGAAAACTGAAGGCTGCATACCGGACAGCCAACATGCTTGTTGCAAACGAATGTCGGAAATCGTAACGCGAAGTCCACGTTTGGAACTGGAGCGCTTTATGGCTGCCGCCGAGCCGGGTTCCGGAACTGCCGTAAATTTGGCAGTGCAGGAGGGTGAGCTTCTGCACGTCTGCGCAATTTTCCGCGCGGCAGACGCGGCGCTGGATCGCCTGCTTGAGCCCGATGAAGACCCGCCAGATGAGCAATTCATGGCCCTTCATGCGCAGTGGTGTGAGGCGTTTCAGCAGGTTATCGTTCTCCCTGCGCACACTTTGGAAGGAACGCTCGCCAAGTCGGCAGTGATGCGGCGAGCTATGCGCATGGTGCTAGGTGCTGAGTTGACCGAGCCAGCTCATCTGACCTGTTTTCAGCTGCTGAGCAGTCCGGGGTGAACCCACCTGCCCGGTAGCGCGGCGTCCCCGTCCGACCGACTGCCAGTTCGCCAGCGAGCATCGATGCTTCGGTTGCAAGGCGATCACTGTATCTCCAGCTCCCCAATGGCCTCGCGGCGCAGGGAGTGACGCAACGCAATGAGTCCTGCAACCGCCTCTGGTCGCCTCACGTCCCGGGCCAGCCAGTCAATCACCATGTCCAGCGTCGTCAGCCAGTTATCGACAGCATTTTGCGAAACCGTATGAGGCTCTGTCTCGACTTGCCCCGGACGATAGCTGCACGCCACCCTGGCAGCTCTGGACGAGTTGTTCATAGTCGCACCCCCTGTTGCCTCGCCGGTGTTGTCGGCCATTCCCCTAGCTGCGCGAGAGATCAGTGCCAGTGGCGGAGGAAGCGATTTGTCCAGCAACCTATTTCGCCTTGTGTCATCGCCATGCCCACACACGAGCGTCTGGTTCATGTCACCTTCGCCCCGCGCGCCATTCTTCAAAAAGCAATGAGCGTGCCACCGTGTCGAACCTGCGATGATCTAGCCAAAATTCAATAGGGCGCGCGAGAATCCGCGGGCTGACCATGACGTGGGCTCCGCAGATTGCGCAACACTCGTTTGCATCGTCAGACAAATGCCACATGCACCTGTCACCGATGGTCCGTGTGTAGAGTGGAATTAGTATATACGATTGTCGGGTGGGACGTACCGTGATGTAGGCAATAGACAGCTGTACAGGATTTTCAATCGGCGCATTGCAAATGCACAAACCTAGCTGGATTGGGGAGCGTAAGGGGTCGGAGTTTCCATGTCCTCCACCACACATTCCTGACGCAGCGAGATATGGTTACGCTGCAACATGCGATAAAGCGTAACGCGCGACACCTTCAATTCCTTGGCCGTCCGCGTAATGTTGTACCTCGACCTTTGCAGGGTTTGGATGAGCAACTGCCGCTCCGAGCTGGAGCCGGGAGGTGGACGGTTCGGTGCCACCGCTGCAGATGGCTGGAAATGGAGGGGAGCAACACATGCCGCGATATCCGGATCCAGCCGCAAGTCGGCCGCTCGAATCTGGTCGGAGTTGCTGAGGATTACCGCGCGTCTGATCGTGGCGATCAACTCGCGTACATTCCCTGGCCACGTATAAGCTTGTAAGGCGGCAATTGCGTCGGCAGAGAATGATCTGACTGCGCCACCCAGTTCCCGAGTGATGACCTGCAGAAAATGGTTTGCCAGCACCTCCACATCGCCATGGCGCTCCCGCAGCGGTGGAAGATGGAGGCCCAGCACATTCAAGCGGTAAAACAGATCCTCACGAAGCTTGCCCGCGGCGATCGCTTCCCTCAGTCGTGCATTTGTTGCAGCAATCACGCGCACATCTATTTTGATGGGGTCGTGTCCCCCAACACGCACGATCTCGCCTTCCTGCAGGAAGCGGAGCAGATGACCTTGCAGATCGATAGGCATATCTCCGATCTCGTCCAGGAACAGAGTGCCACGATGCGCGTGCTCAATAAGTCCCCGCTTGCGCGTCGTCGCGCCGGTGAACGCACCTCTTTCGTAGCCGAAGAGCTCGGATGCGATGAGGCTGGCCGGTACAGCCGCGCAGTTGACGGCCACGAACTGCTCCTCACGGCGCCGCGAGTGGTCATGAACTGCTCGTGCGACCAGCTCTTTGCCGGTCCCGCTCTCGCCGGTGATCAAAACTGGCGCGTCGCAGCTGGCGAAGCGCCGAACTTGTTGGAGCACGTCGCGGATGACCGCGCTATTACCTAGAACAAATGACGCGCTTTGCTCGCCGATTCCCGCCTCGGCCAGAGAGTCTTGCTTGCCGGGTACAGTTGACCAGCTTGGCGTGAAGGCTCCGTTGGGGGCCGGCTCGCTAAGCACTGGCGTCTCGTTCATCGTCCGACCCTCTCGTAGATGAAGCCGAGGGTTGGTGAGACGGTGGTGCCGTCACTTGAGTGCCTTCCTCGTGCGGTATGACCTCGCACCAGTGGCTTACCTAACCCCCTCAGCTTCAGTTGCCTGGAACAGACCTATTGTCGTTGTGCACTAATTTGTACGAAGCAATTGTTGTCGACAATGGAAAACACATCTACTGTCAATTCTAGCAGTATACGTGCGTGATGACGATTGCCATCCGCAGGCAAACATAGCGCTACTCCAGTGATTATCCGCAAGCAGTATTGCGTGTCAGCAAGATGGAGACCGGTACCGGACACGAGCATCTGCAGATGTTGCTGTCGCGAGTCCCTAAGACCGTATCGCGTGGGCGGGATTCTACTGTCAATTTTGCCAGTCGCCCGACCAAGAGCGGGCACAGTTCGCCGCTCGAATAGCAATTCATTCCAAGAGCTTGAGCGGCGTAGCTAACTAGACCTATTAATTGACGCGCAAAAATAATAGCGGCGCACCCTGGTTAGATTCAGATAAAGGGCCAACTTCCCGTTCTGAGGGAGGCGACGAGTCAGTCTCAGAGCGGGCGGGAAACAATGAGACGACGTTCTGGCAGCGATTGGGTCCCTGAGGACGATTTCGTTTCTTCAGAACCTACATACGGGGTTCCCCCGCGAGAGCAGGGTGCCGGTACCAGCCAAGTACCCGGGCGCGTCTTGCTGGCGGGTCCATACCGCTTGTTGCTGGACCTTCTTACCAACCTGCTCGAACCCGAATTCAACGTGGTTGGCAGCATAAACGACAGCGAAGCTCTGATCGAAACGGCCGAACGCTTGCGGCCGGACCTGTTGCTGGCCGATGTAGGACTGCCCGGACCCAACGTTGTCTCGGTTTTTCGCCGCCTTCGTCAGCGTCGATCGGCCATCCGGTTAATCTGCCTGACGGCCGAACCTAATGAAGCGACGGCAGTCGGGGCCTTTTGCGCTGGTGCTTCGGCTTGTCTCTCACGCTACTGCACGGCAGCAGACTTAAGACGTGCGATGGGTGCGGTCTTAGAAGGGGGACGGCATGTGCCGTCTGGTTTCCACGCCCGGGACACGGAAGCTGGGGTGAAGGGCACACGTCTGATCACCAGATTGTCAGCGCGCGAAGTGCAGGTCCTGCAGCTCCTTATCGGAGGACTGCCAATGAAACTGGTTGCGCGTCAGCTCGGGATCACTCCGCGGACAGTGGCATTCCATAAATATCGGGCAATGAACCTGCTTGGGTTGCATGGGAATAAGGAACTGATGGAGTTCGCCATCCAGAACGGTTTGCTCGTCGACACCGATCAACAACGAACCGATCGCAGGGCGGTCACTGGATCGCAGGACTAAGAGCCACTGTTAATACCTGCCGGAAGTCACAGCGGCGGGACTGGTCTCGTTGCGGTAGTAAGAATCTCAGGGAAGCGGCCGCGGCTCGGTCTTTCCGCCGCTCAATATAAAGTGTGCTGCTGGTTGGCGTGACATTAACGGGGCGACATGATATGATTGAATTGTGCCTATCTTTCCAAGGGATTAGGCGTTGCGGTAAGATCAAGAAATTGGTTTTGGAATGTCCCCTCAATCAGGTCGAACTGGCAGACGCAGCTCTGGACGCGGGAAGACAACGGACACTTCGAGCAAAGCCTCCGACCACGGACTAGACGCGGGCAGCCAATCTGCTTTGGGGCAGGACAAAGAGCTGTTGGGCGTATATTCGGGCTTCAAGCTGCTAGAAGATAAGATCGATGAGCTTGTGGAGCGAGCTGAGGATCAGCTCGAACACGAGCTGATGTCCCTCCATGACCAATGGAGCCTGGCGCTGTCGCAAGCAGCAACGCTTCGCGCGCGGACGGTCCGGGGTTGGCAGGCCAAAGCTCACATGCTCCTTTCGGCCATGACAGTCATACTTGGGAAGAAGTACGAACAGGCCGGGCCGCACGAACTCCTTGCGGCCTCACTCGCACGAGACTTAACAGCGCCCATCCGCAAGTGATCGTTCCGCCGGTCGCCGGGCGTCAAGGCGCTGCCGGACGGAGCCGGCGTGGAGGCCATCCCCACTTTTCTGCCCGCTTCTGCTCTGTCTTCAGCAATGACTACACGCGATCCTCGCTGCCGTGTCGGATCCACCATAAATGCTGGTACGCAGCTACAAGCCGCTCTCGCTCGCGCTGGCGGAGCGCCACATCTCTGGGGAGCCGAGCTATCACTGTCTCCAGCGAGCACAACAGCAGCCGCGCCACCCTGACATCCCGCTGATCGCAGGCGTGATAGAAGGCGGCAAGCAATTTATCGGACAGCCGTCTGCCGAACCGGCGCGCTTGGTTTGCTGACGCATTTGAGACGGCTTCAGACGCGCCGACTTTTCGACGCAGAGCATCGTCGTCAAGTGCTTGCTCGAGAAGCGCTGATATCTCGTTCACGGTCACACCCTCTCCGTAAGCAAGTAAGAGGGTTACGCAGGCAGCGGTGCAGCTTCACCCGAGCGAGAAGCCTCGACGCGTCAGCATGCGCCGAGCACGCGCATGCCCCGCCCTTCCCCGCTCGACCCGGGTGCCCCCATGCAAATGCATGGTCACGCACAATAGAGAATGGGTAAACTGTCAAAGTTGCCAGCTACACCTTTGGTGTTTTGCAGATAAAAAAAGTTGGATGCGGCACATCGCTTTGATCACTGTAAGCTGGTGGAGGAATGGACAGGGCTTATCAGGCTCGCGTCTGGCTCGGCATGGCAGAGACGGCGCGCCGCGGTGCCGAGAGCCTTGATGATCCGCAGCTCCGATTCCAGATGCTCTCCATAGCGGCAGGATACGAAGCGATGTCGCAACGGGCGGAAGCGCTGGCCAAATCAGATGACGACAAAGTGGTGAATTAGCTCGGTGGACCAACGAGGCTTTCCGCGAACACGTGCTGCTGGACGGGCCGTCCGCCCGCCTGCGGCTCGCGGAGCAACTGGGCTGCAGGCTGGTGTGCTTCGACGGTTCGACCGATGACCGCATGGCAAGCCGCATCTCATGGGCTTGGGGACAGTTGACGACGTGTCCTTTGCCGAGGCTCGCAACTCGTGGGAGTACTACGCAAGTTCACCGCTAATCGGACGCC
>CAYRTL010000046.1:13572-36335 GCA_964427005.1 uncultured Acetobacteraceae bacterium | reverse complement strand
GCTGACCGGAGACATTGGGATCGCCGAACCTGCCGCGGAGCAGTTGCTCGAGTATTTGAATGCGTCCCTGGCTGCGCTTGGCTGCCTTCCGACCCACGACACTATCGTCTTGGAACGCTTCTTTGATGAAGCGGGAGGCATGCAACTCGTCATTCACTCGCCCTTCGGCAGCCGGATCAATCGTGCCTGGGGGCTGGCCCTGCGCAAGCGCTTCTGCCGCAGGTTCAACTTCGAACTACAGGCGGCAGCGACCGAGGACAACATCGTGCTGTCGCTGACCACCACACACAGCTTCGAGTTGGCGGAGGTGGCGCAGTACCTGCGCTCAGAGAGCGTGCGGCAGCTACTGATTCAGGCGCTGCTCGATTCGCCGATGTTCACCACGCGCTGGCGTTGGGTCGCTGGCGTGGCGCTCGCCTTGCCGCGCTTCCGCGGCGGCAAGAAGCTGGCGCCGCAATTGGCGCGAATGGAAGCCGAAGACCTTGTCGCCTGTGTGTTCCCCGACCAGATGGCCTGCGCGGAGAACGTGGTTGGCGATCGCGAGGTGCCCGATCATCCGCTGACCAACCAGACCATCGCTGACTGCCTGCATGAGGCGATGGACATCGAAGGTTTGGAGCGGCTGCTGGCGCGCATCGAATCAGGCGAGATCCAGGTGGTCGCCCGTGACCTGACGCAACCTTCGCCGCTCGCTCTGGAGGTGCTGTCGGCGCGGCCATACGCCTATCTCGACGATGCGCCGCTGGAGGAACGCCGGACGCAGGCCGTGATGGCGCGCCGCTGGATGGCGCCGGAGACTGCCGCCGACCTGGGCCGGCTTGATCCTGAAGCGATTGCCCGCGTGCGCGGCGAAGCATGGCCCGATCCGGTTAACGCGGAAGAACTGCATGATGCACTGCTGTGGCTCGGCTGCCTCAATGATGAGGAAGTGCCCGCGGTCCCGGAATGGAAGGGCTGGCTGGGTGCGCTGTCGCGCGACAACCGCGTGACCCGCGTGCAGACACATCAAGCGACGCTGTGGGTTGCCGCCGAACGAGCGCGCCAGTTCCAGAACCTATCCGCGGAGTCTGAAACGCTCGTCGACATTCTGCGCGGCCGGCTCGAAGGACTCGGGCCGGTGACGCAGGCTGCGCTAGCAGCGCCGCTCGGCTTGGAGCCGGACGACATCGCCGCGGCATTAGTGGCGCTCGAGGTCGAAGGCTCTGTCCTGCGCGGCCGCTTCACGCCCGGAAACAACGCCGAGGAGTGGTGCGATCGGCGGCTGCTCGCGCGCATCCATCACTACACCATCCGCAGACTGCGCGCCGAGATTGAGCCGGTTGCCGCACGTGACTTCCTGCGCTTCCTGTTCGACTGGCAGCGCGTCACCGATGAAACGCGTCTGGAAGGCCCTGACGCCGTAACAGCTTCCGTGTCGCTGCTCGAAGGCTTCGAAGTGCCGGCGAGCGCGTGGGAGACCGAGATCCTGCCCGCACGGATTGCAGGTTACGAGCCCACGTGGCTCGACGACATGTGCCTCGCCGGTCGCGTCACATGGGCACGCCTGACGCCTGGTTCCGGGATGAGCGCACCCGTAAGGACCACACCGATCGCCTTACTTCCCCGTCGCTATGCCAGCTTGTGGAACTCGCTTGCCGGGCCGACCGTCGATGCGCAGCCGAGTGCGCGTGCGCAGAAGGTGCTGGATTGTCTGCAAACGCATGGTGCCTCGTTCTTCGAGGAACTGGCCGACATAAGCGGACTGCTGCGCCCGGAGGTCGAGGAGGCTCTGGGTGAACTCGTCGCGCTGGGATTGGTCACCTCGGACAGTTTCGGCGGGCTTCGAGCCCTGTTGGTGCCATCCGATCGGCGCAAGCCCTTTGGCAGTGGGACCAGGCGTCGCCGAACCATGAACTTCGGCATGGAGGATGCCGGCCGCTGGGCATTGATCCGGCGTGCCGCGGGCGACGTGCAAACTGGTGCAGCCACCGAGCACGCGGCGCGAACGCTGCTGCGCCGATATGGCGTGGTGTTCTGGCGTCTGCTGGCGCGGGAGCCGCAGTGGCTGCCGCCCTGGCGCGACCTGTTGCGTGTCTATCGCCGTCTGGAGGCCCGCGGCGAAATCCGCGGCGGCCGCTTTGTCTCGGGCTTCTCGGGCGAGCAGTACGCATTGCCCGAGGCAATCGGCATGCTCCGTGAAGTGCGTCGCCGCCCGCACTCTGATGCGCTGGTCTCACTGTCCGGGGCCGATCCGCTGAACCTGGCGGGGATACTGACTCCAGGACCGAGGCTTGCTGCTCTCAGAGGCAACCGGCTGCTGTTCCGGGATGGCGTGCCGGTGGCATGGCTGAGTTCAGGCGAGGTTCAGTTCCTCACAGACCTCGATGCGGCCACCCAGTGGACAGCGCGCAAGACGCTGCTGCGTTCTGCGTCACCGAGCTTGCTGGCCGATCTGGCCTGAATCCAGAAACGCCGCCACCGTCGGCTTCGCCTTCATCTCTTCCAGCTCCTCCGCCGTCGGCAATTGCGGCCGATCGCGCATGGCGTTCACCATGCAGAGGAAGCCCAGCGGCTCGCCGTCCGTGGCGCGGAACTGGTGCCAGGTCCAGGACGGGATCGTGACCAGATCGAATGGCTTCACCTGCCGCACCTCGTCGCCGACGAGGCACTGTCCGTGACCACGGAGGATCATCACGGCGTGCATGTGCTCGTGCCGCTCCAGCGTCGAATATCCGCCAGCCGCCATTTCGAAATAGCGCAGCTCGCAGCCTAGTTGCGCTTCGGCGAACAGCACCTGGCGTGAGATCGCCTTGAATGGCGCGGCATCATCCTCCTTGTACGGCAGGCAGGCGACCTCATCCCACCCGTAGTCACGAAAAGCGCGGAACGGGTTCTGCTGTTCAATATCCATGGGCATCTACCGGTAGTGATGTTGTGCCACCGCACGCGTGAACGCGGCGGTCTCCTCGGCAAGCTTCTCGCGCGCGGCGAGCAGACTGCCTCCGATCAGCAACATCGCGTCGGGTCCGTAGAAGTCAAGCATCTCCGGCACGCGGTCGAGCGTCATGCCGCCTGCTGGAACGGGCATGCTGGGACGAATGCCAGGCCATCCCTTGCGCGCCTGTTCCGCCAGGCTTCGGCACGTTTCCGGCGTGTAGCCGAAGCGGCCGCCGTGGTTCGGAAAGATCAACGCGTCGCCGCCCAGCAGGCGAAACAGCTTGCCGATAAGCAGCGGCGGGGCGATGCGGGCCGCACCGCCCATGGTCGGATGCGCGAAGAAGGCGACCTGTTCGTGCTCGCGTACCAGCGCCTGGATGTTCGCCCAGCCAGCCAGCATCGGCGCGATCATCACCGCATCGATGCCGTGTGCGCGTGCCGTGTCGATCTGGCGGCGCATCGCATCGAGATCGCCCGACAGGCTGGGCACGTAGCGTGTATGGCCGACCGCAGCCGCGATCGCGGCAACACGCTTCGCGAATGGCGAATACGGCTGGTTCGCCAGCCCGTGATCGTCCTTGATGAAGTCGATGCCGCCGCGGGCGAACTGCTCTGCCAGTTGCGCAAGGCGGGCAGGCGCGACACCCTGCGGCTTCAAAGCCGAACAGGTAAGAGCGCGGCCAAACGCCCCGGCACGGCGTCGCAGACCCTCGATGCCGTGTCTCGGACCGCCGAACGCCCTGGCTATCGCGGCCGGAACGTCAACGTCCAGTAACGTAACGTCCTCATGCAGCGAGGTGTTGCCGAACACCATGTTGAGGAACTGTCCGGCATCGAGCCCCGTCGTCGCTGTGGTCAACGCGATGCGGACGTCGAATACGCCGTCGCCGCGATCCTCGATCCCTACGACGTTGCCGACGATGTCGCGCAAGATCTCGGGTTCTATAATGGCGGAGACGGGCATCTCCACGCTCTGCTCGACCGCGATCGATTCCGCGCGCGCCTCGATCGAGGCCGCGTCGGAGCGAATGCGATAGGTCGCGATGAAGCGGTCGGCGGTCACACCCCCTCCCTGGCCCTCCCCCGCTGCGCGGGAGAGGGGAAGTTTGGGCTTACAACGTGGGGACGCGCCAGATCTCCGAGGCGTATTCGCGAATCGTTCGGTCGGAGGAGAACCACCCCATGTGCGCCGTGTTCAGCACGCTCGAGCGCCACCAGGCGTGGCGGTCGCACCAGCGCGTCTCCACCTTCCATTGGGTATCGGCGTATGCATCGAAGTCGGCCGCCACCATGAACCAGTCGTTCGTCGTCAGATCATTGACCAGATCGCGGTAGCGGTCACGTTCATCCGGCGAGAATTCACCTGCGCCGATGGCATTCAGCACCTGAAGCAACGCAGGCGAAATCGGGAAATTCGGGGCGCCGTGATGCCGCCGCTCCTCCACCTGCTCGGCCGTCAAGCCGAACGTGAACATATTGTCCGCACCGACCAGATCCAGGATTTCCAGGTTCGCGCCGTCCAGCGTGCCAACGGTCAACGCGCCATTGAGCGCCAGTTTCATATTGCCGGTACCGGATGCCTCCATGCCCGCCGTGGAGATCTGCTCGGATACATCCGCCGCGGGGATGATCACCTCTGCCAGGCTCACATTGTAGTCCGGCAGGAAGACGACCTTGAGTTGATCCCGCACCACGGGATCGTTGTTGATCATATTGGCGACGTCGTGGATCAGCTTGATGATCAGCTTGGCGCGCCGATAGCTGGCGGCCGCGCGGCCAGCGAACAGCTTCACCCGCGGCACCCAATTACGCGTCGGCTGCGCGCGCATTGCCAGATAAACCGAAATCGTATCCAGGATATTGAGCAACTGCCGCTTGTATTCGTGGATGCGCTTGATATGCACATCGACGAGTGCATCGGGGTCAATTGCGATCTCAAGCCGATCCGCGACAAGCGTGGCCAGGGCCGCCTTGTTCGCCCGGCGCGCCAGCAGCAACTTCTCGTGCAATGCAGCATCGTCCGCCAATGGCACGAGCCGCTCGAGTGCCATCGGATCATCAAGCACCTCTGGTCCGATTGCGTCGCACAGCAATTCAGTCAGTCGAGGATTGGCGGTATGGAGCCAGCGGCGGAAGGTGATGCCGTTCGTCTTGTTGACGATGCGCCGCGGATGGAGCTGGTGCAGCGATTGGAACACGGTCGCTCGCATCAGCTCCGTGTGCAGTTCCGAAACGCCGTTGACCTTGTGCGAGCCGAGGAACGCAAGCGTGCCCATGCGCACGCGCCGTTCGCCGTGTTCGTCGATCAGCGATACCGCCGAGAGCGGCGGCATGCCCGGCTTGCCATCGATGGCGTCCAGATGCTGCTTGTTGATCTCGTAGATGATCTGCATGTGGCGCGGCAACAGCCGCTCCATCAGCGGCACCGGCCAGGTCTCAAGCGCCTCAGGCAACAGGGTGTGGTTGGTGTAGGAGATCGTGTTGGTCGTGATTTCCCAGGCCTCTGACCAGGCGGTGCGATGCTCATCGACCAGCAGGCGCATCAGCTCCGCCACCACGATGGCAGGATGGGTGTCATTGAGTTGGATGGCGCATTTATCTGGCAGGCTGAGCAGTTCGCCATACTGACGGAGATGCCGATGCAGCAGATCCTGCAGCGACGCAGATGAGAAGAAATACTCCTGGCGTAACCGCAGTTCCTGGCCGGCCGGCGTCTCGTCGCTCGGGTAAAGGATCTGCGAAATCGCATTCGCCCGAGTGCGCGCGGCGAGCGCGCCAACATGATCGCCGCGGTTGAACGTCTCCAGTGCCAGCGGGTCCGGCGCCCGCGCCGACCACAGACGCAGAGTATTGGCGTGCCGGCCGCGCCAGCCGACAACGGGAGTGTCGTAGGCCATGGCGATTACCGTCTCGTCCGGACGCCAGGCCGACGGTGAGGTGCCATCGCCGGACGACCGCTCGACGCTGCCACCGAAGCCGATTTTGTAGTTGATGTCCGCCCGCTCGAATTCCCATGGATTGCCGAAGGAGAGCCAGTTTTCCGGGTATTCGTGCTGCCAGCCGTCGCGGATCACCTGCTGGAAGAGCCCGTGATTATAGCGGATGCCGAAACCATGCGCCGGGATGCCTAGGCTTGCCATGCTTTCCATGAAGCAGGCTGCGAGGCGCCCAAGCCCGCCATTGCCGAGTGCGGGGTCCGGTTCCAGGGCGCGCAGCCGTTCGAGATCGACCCCGAGTTCCGCCAGCGCCATTCGCATCGGCTCCGTCAGCCCGGAATTGTTCAGCGAGTCCAGCAGCAGGCGGCCAGGGAGAAACTCCAGCGACAGGTAATAAACCCGCTTGCGGCCATGGGCGTTGTCGTCGCGGGTGCTGGACAGCCAGCGCTCGACGATGTGGTCGCGTAATGCCAGCGCAGCCGCGACAAACCAGTCGCGATCACCGGCAACCATCGGGTCGCGGCCTGTGGCGTAGGTCAGCTTTTCCACGATCAGCCGGCGGAGAGCGGCAACCTCGTCGGCGGAAGGCCGCTCAAGGTTGGGGGTAATGCGCTCGCGTGTAGGGGCAAACAAAACTTCAGGCATGTCCATTGAGCGTCACCAAGTCCCTTGTACCGCACATGGCGGCAAAAGAGGAACGGGCAGAGCCGGGTTCCAAATTGACAAAGGCATGCGATTCGGGGCTAGCCCTTGCGAGAAACTACGCCGGTAGACGCGATAGATAGCTGCCCCACGCCGCCATTCGGCTCGCGTCATCAAAAACGTCTCCTCACGGTTCCGTGTTAACGAACTGGGCCGCTCACATGCAACCGTGAAATCAAGCAAACAAGATGCCGAAGAGACGTTCTTTGTATGGCGTCGCAAAAACGTATCAGCGAGCCCACGCTGTCTTGACGCCACTCACCGATTTACAACTGATGGGCGATCAATTCTGGGTGTCTATCAACTATTCGGACGCGCTCCGCAGGCCGGCACTCGCCGCCAGCGGACACAACGGCAGGGCAGCGGCCAGAAAGGCGGCTAGCAACAGCAGGTGCGGCCGGGGACTCAGGCCCGCGGGACCCGCGTTCGCCGCCGCCGTGCCGAAGATCAGGATCGGGGAGGCAAGTGGCAGGACCAGCAACGGCAGCAGCACGCCCCCGCGCCGCGCGCCCAGCACGATGGCTGCCCCGGCCGTCCCAAGTAGGGACAGCAGCATTGTGCCGGGCACCAGGCCGGCGAGCAAACCCGGAAGCGCCGCGTCCGGCAGGCGCAGCATCACGGCCAAGGGGGAAGCGGCGATCAGCAAGGGCAGTCCGGTGACGATCCAGTGGGCCGCGGCTTTGGCCAGCGCCACCATGGATGGTGGAAGGCCGCACAGCAGAAGCTGGTCGAGCGACCCGTCCTCGAAATCGGCGCCGAACAGCCGGTCCAGCGGCAGCAACGCAGCCAGCAAGGCACAGACCCACACGATGCCAGGGGCGATGTGCCCCAGCGTCTCAGGTTCCGGGCCAATGCCAAGCGGAAATAGGGCTGCCGTAACCAGGAAGAACAGCAATACGGCAAGCGTATCGGCGCCGTGACGTAACGAAAGCCGCAGTTCCCGTGCCAGTATGGCGATAAAAGCCCTCATTGGTCAGCCCAAAGCGAGCTCGGCCGTTTGACTAATCGGCAATGGAACATGCGTCGCGGCGACAACTGTACCGCCACCGGACCGGTAATTCTCGAGCAGACGGCCGAATCGCTCTAGCGAGGCAGTGTCCAGCCCCTGCGTCGGCTCGTCGAGCAACCAGAGCGGCGCCCCAGAGAGGGCAAGCCGAGCCAATGCAAGACGGCGCCGTTGTCCGGCTGACAGCATTCGCGCCGGGAGATCTGCCAAATCCCGCAGACCCATCGCGGCAAGGGCCTCGCTTGCATCGCGCCCGCTGAGCCGCGCCGCGAACGCCAGGTTCTCCGCCGCGGTGAGCCCCAACTTCACCGCGTCATGGTGCCCGACATACGCCACACGGCGCGCATGCATCGGCGGATCGGCCAGCGCGTCCTCGCCGTTCCAGGTCAGCAGCCCCGCGGCCGGTTTCAGCAGTCCAGCAAGCAGCCGCAACAGCGTTGATTTGCCGGACCCGTTCGGCCCAGTCAGCACCAGCGCTCCGCCGGCGGCTACGACGAAATGGAGGTCGCGGAACACCAGCCGTTCGCCGCGGAACGCCGCCAGACCGACCGCTTCGAGCAATACGAGTCCCCCGCCTTGTGGACGCTTGCGGGCTGGTGTGATCTAAGCCCGCCGCCGCAGACCATTGCACCTGCGGCATACCGCCTCAACTTCGCCGATAAACGGAAGGCGCCGCCATGAAAGCGATCGGGCAGGACACGCTGAAGACTCGCCGCACCCTGAACGTGCAGGGCAAGAGCTATGACTACTTCTCACTTGCCGAAGCGGCGAAGTCGCTGGGCGACATATCGCGCCTGCCGGTGACCCTGAAGATCCTGCTGGAAAACGTGCTGCGCTTCGAGGATGGCGTCAGCTACACGGTGGATGACGCGAAGGCGATCGCCGGGTGGCTGAGCGCGGCGCATTCCGACAAGGAGGTGCCGTTCCGCCCGGCCCGTATCCTGCTGCAGGACTTCACCGGCGTTCCCGCGGTGGTCGATCTCGCGGCCATGCGCGACGGCATTCGCCGGCTCGGGTCCAACCCGCAGAAGGTCAACCCGCTGGTGCCGGTCGATCTGGTGATCGACCACTCGGTCATCGTCGATGTTTCGGCTCGGCCTGATGCGCTGCAACAGAACGTGGACATCGAGTTCGAGCGGAACGGCGAGCGCTATAGGTTCCTGCGTTGGGGCCAGAGTGCGTTTTCCAATTTCCGTGTTGTGCCGCCCGGCACCGGCATCTGCCATCAGGTGAACCTGGAGTATCTTGGCCAGTGCGTGTGGACCGGGCAGGCGGACGGCAAGACCATCGCCTATCCCGACACGCTGTATGGCGCCGACAGCCACACCACCATGGTCAATGGCCTTGGCATTCTTGGCTGGGGCGTCGGCGGTATCGAGGCAGAAGCGGCGATGCTCGGCCAGCCGATCGCCATGCTGATACCCGACGTCATCGGCTTCCGCTTGACCGGCAAACTGCCGGAAGGCGCGACCGCCACGGACCTTGTGCTGACCGTCACGCAGATGCTTCGCCGCAAGGGCGTCGTCGGCAAGTTCGTCGAGTTCTTTGGCCCGGGTCTCGACGAACTGGGCCTCGCGGACCGCGCGACTGTCGGCAACATGGCACCGGAATACGGCGCGACCTGCGGCTTCTTCCCGGTGGATAAGGTCGCGCTCGACTACCTGCACATGACCGGCCGCGATGAGCATCGCATCGCGCTGGTCGAGGCATACCTGAAGGCGCAGGGCATGTTCCGCGAGGCGGGCACGCCGGAGCCTGTGTTCAGCGACACGCTGGAACTCGACCTCTCCACGGTGCAGCCGAGTTTGGCTGGACCGAAGCGGCCGCAGGACCGCGTGGCACTGAAAGATGCCGCGTCGGCGTTCAAGGCGGAGCTGACCAAAGGCCTCGGTGTGCCGGCGAACGACGTCAACACGAAGGTGAAGGTCGAAGGCAAGAATTATGAGATCACCCACGGCGACGTGGTGATTGCCGCCATCACGTCCTGCACCAACACATCCAATCCATCCGTGCTGGTTGCCGCGGGTCTCGTCGCGCGCAAGGCACGCGCGAAGGGGCTGCGGCCGAAGCCTTGGGTGAAGACGTCGCTCGCACCAGGCTCGCAGGTCGTCACCGAATACCTCGAGAAGTCCGGCCTACAAGCCGACCTCGATGCGATCGGCTTCAACCTCGTCGGCTATGGCTGCACCACCTGCATCGGCAATTCCGGCCCGCTGGATGACGCCATCGTGGATGCGATCGAGGACAATCGCCTGGTGGGTGTCGCCGTGCTGTCGGGCAACCGCAACTTCGAAGGCCGCGTACATGCCAACGTGCGCGCGAACTACCTTGCCTCGCCGCCGCTTGTCGTCGCGTATTCGCTACTCGGCAAGATCACCGAGGACATCACCACCGCGCCTCTAGGCAACGACAACGACGGCAAGCCGGTGTACCTGCGCGATGTCTGGCCTTCCAATAAGGAGATTGCCGATGTCATCGCGGCCAACCTGTCGCGCGAACAGTTCCTGAAGCGCTACGGCGAGGTGACGAAGGGTCCGAAGCAGTGGCAGTCCATCGAGGTCGATACCGACAGCGAGACCTATCGCTGGAACGAAGGCTCGACCTACGTGAAGAACCCGCCCTACTTCGAGGGCATCACCATGGACCCGCCGCCAGTTGGCGACATCAGGGGTGCGCGCATCCTGGCGGAGCTGGGTGATTCGATCACCACCGATCACATCAGCCCCGCGGGCTCCATTCGCAAGAACTCGCCGGCCGGCGAGTACCTGCTGGAACGTCAGGTGCTACAGAAGGACTTCAACAGCTACGGTGCGCGACGCGGCAATCATGAGATCATGATGCGCGGCACGTTCGCCAACATCCGCATCAGGAACGAACTGGTTCCGGGCGTGGAAGGTGGCTACACGAAGCACCTGCCATCCGGCGATCAGATGCCGATCTACGACGCTGCGATGCGCTACAAGGCGGAGGGCGTGCCGCTCGTGGTGTTCGGCGGCAAGGAGTACGGCACCGGCTCATCGCGCGACTGGGCGGCAAAAGGCACGCTGCTTCTCGGTATCAAGGCGGTCATCGTGGAGAGCTTCGAACGTATCCACCGTTCGAATCTGGTCGGCATGGGTGTGCTGCCGCTGATGTTCAAGGAAGGCATGGATCGCAAGTCACTCGGCATCACGGGTGAGGAGCTGATCGATATCGTCGGCCTGGACAACATCACGCCGCGCATGGACCTGTCGCTGGTGATCCATCGGCCGAACGGCAAGACCGACATTGTGCCTGTGACCTGCCGCATCGATACCGTCGATGAGGTGGCGTACTACCGGCACGGCGGGATCCTGCACTACGTGCTGCGCGGAATGGCCAGAGCAGCATAACACCCGCTTTTGTCATTGCGAGGAGCGAAGCAACGAAGCAATCTGGTGCCTATGTCGCACCGCTCCTTTCCCCGAAATTGCTTCGTCGCTGCGCTCCTCGCAATGACATTGGTGGCGCACCCGCTGCACGCCGAAACCGTGCTGCGCGTCACGCCGAGTGGGGACGTGACCAACCTCGACCCGATGGTCCCCGCGTCCACCAACACCTATGTCCACAGCATGCTCATCTACGACACGCTGTTCGCGCAGGACGAGCACCTGAACGTGCATCCGCAGATGGTCGGTCCGTGGAGCGTGTCGGCTGACAAACTGAACTACACTCTGACGCTGCGCCCCGGCCTCACCTTCCAGGACGGCAGCAAGGTCACCACGCGCGATGTCATCGCCTCACTCGAGCGCTGGCTGCCACTGGACACAGTCGGGCGCACATTCGCCGCCGAATCGCCCGCATTCGAGGCGATCGACGAGCAGACCTTCGCTATCCATCTGAAGCGGCCGTTCCCGGTGGAGCTGGCGCTGGCCAACAATGGCAGCGGACTGCCAGTGATTCTGCGCGAGAAGGAGGCCAAAGCCGGCCCGTTCACCCGCGGCACCGAAGTGGTTGGCTCCGGTCCGTTCCGCTTCGTTGCATCGGACTGGTTGCCGGGATCGAAGCTGGTGTATGCGAAGTTCCCCGGCTATGTGCCGCGCGACGAACCGCCCTCCGGGATGGCCGGCGGCAAGATCGCCAAGGTAGATCGGGTCGAGCTTGTCATCCTGCCCGATCCTGCCACCAAGGCCTCAGCACTGCAGACCGGCGAGATCGACTTCATCGACCAGTTGCCATTCGACCAAGCCCCGATGCTGGAGAAGCAGGCCGGCATCACCGTCTCCACGTTGTCGCTGACGTTCAACCCGGTGTTCCTGCGGCCGAACAGCCTGTATCCGCCGTTCGATAATCCGAAGGCGCGACAGGCTCTGGCGCTGATGATCAACCAGCAGGACTACATGCTGGCGGCGTTCGCCGATCCACGCTGGGGCCAGCCGTGCCACTCCTACTTCGTCTGTGGCAGCCCGAACGGCGTCACCACCGGATCGGAGCCGTTCGCGCAGCAAAATATCGCGCGCGCCAAACAGCTCTTGGCGGAAGCCGGTTACCACGGTGAGAAGGTGGTGCTGCTCAGCACGCGCGAGGTCGCCTATGTCGGCGCGCTGGCCGATGTTGCCGCCGATGAGATGAAGAAGATCGGCATCAATGTCGATGTTGCCGAGTCGGACTTCGGTACGCTCGCCGCACGGCGCGTCAGCAAGAACCCGCCGGAGAAGGGTGGCTGGAACCTGTTCACTACCGGCCTGTCCGGCAGCGCACTGTATTCGCCGCTGAGCAATCCGCTGATCGACACGACCTGCGGCGGCAAGAACTACTCAGGCTGGATTTGCGACGAACAGGCGGCCGCCTTGCGCCAAGCGTATCTGCACGAGGGCGACCCGGCGAAGCAGCGCGAACTGCTGGAAGCCCTGAGTCGCCGGCTGTGGGAGATAGTTCCCACGATCATCCTGGGTCAACGCGCGCAGCTCTATGCGTGGCGAAACAATGTCTCCGGCTTCGTGCGTCCACCGTCGCTCACGACGGTGTTCTGGAATGTCGAGAAGCGGTAGAGAGTACACCTCGCCCACGAAGTGGGAGAGGTCGGCGCGAAGCGCCGGGAGAGGGTGCGCCATAAGTCTTTGTCCACCTTTCCCTCTCATTATGCGCTCATGTCGAACCAAATGGCCCGCGACCTACGGCGTCGCATGACCGATGCCGAACGGCTCCTCTGGTACTTTCTTCGTGCCAGGCGTTTCGCTGGCTGCAAGTTCCGTCGCCAGCATCCGATCGGACCGTACATCGCAGATTTCCCTTGCATCGAGCACAGGCTCGTCATCGAAGCTGATGGCGGGCAGCACAATGACTCAGCAACTGACGCCAAGCGGACACGAAGGCTGGAGACTGAGGGTTGGCGCGCGGTGCGGTTTTGGAATCACGACATCATGCGCAGGACGGAGGAGGTGTTAGAGGAGATTCGGAACGCGATACAGCGCGTGTAGCACCCTCTCCCGGCGCTTGGCGCCGACCTCTCCCGCGACGCGGGAGAGGTGTACTATATAGTGTCAGCTCCGCGCCGCCGCGTAGCGGTTCACCGGTATTGGCACACCGAGATTCTCGCGTAGCGTGCGCCCTTCGTACTCCGTCCGGTATAGCCCTCGCCGCTGCAGCTCCGGCACGACCAGCTCGACGAAGTCCTCGATCCCGTTTGGCAGATGCGTCGGAATGATGTTGAACCCGTCTGCGGCACGTGCCTCGATCCACTCCTGCATCGTATCCGCAATCTGCGCCGGCGTGCCGATCACCGAGCGATGACCGCGTCCCGACGACACGGTCAGATACAGCTGCCGAATGGTCAGGTTGTTCCGTCGCGCCATTTCCAGCATTAGGTTGGCGCGGCTGCGCAGTTCCGGATCCTTCGGCTCGGGCACCGGGCCATCCAGCGGATACTCCGACAGATCGCCCATAGGCCCGTAGATATGCGCCAAGCCGACGAGAGGATGGATCAGATCCTGCAACTGCTGATGCTTTGCGTGCGCCTCCGCCTCGGTACTTCCGACGATAGGCAACAGCCCAGGCATGATCTTCAGATCATCCTCGCGGCGCCCATAACGCTCCAAGCGTGACTTCACCGACGCATAGTACGCCACCGCGTCCGGTAGTGACACTTGCGCGGTGAACACCACATCCGCGCTCGCGGCGGCGATCTCCTGTCCCTGGTCCGATGCGCCGGCCTGCACCATCACCGGCATTCCCTGCGGACAGCGCGCCACCGTCAATGGCCCGCGAACCGAGAAGTGCTTTCCGCGGTGGTTCAGCACGTGCATCTTGGCCGGGTCGTAGAACAGGCCAGACCCCTTGTCGTGCACGAACGCGTCCGCTTCCCACGAGTCCCACAGTCCCTTCACCACCTCGACGAACTCAGTCGCGCGGTCGTAGCGCACGTCGTATTCCAGGTGCGCCTCGCGATTGAAGTTGCGCGCCTCCGCCTCGGACCATGAGGTGACGATGTTCCAGCCCGCGCGGCCGCCGCTGATGTGGTCGAGCGAGCCGAACTTGCGCGCGATGTGATACGGCTCGTTGTAGGTGGTCGATGCGGTGGCGACCAAGCCGATATGCCGGGTCACCATCGCTAGCGCGGAAAGCATGGTCAGCGGCTCCAGCTCCACGTTCTGGTTGGAGCGGCACAGCGATCCCGCCGGTTCGTCTCGCTGGCGCAACGCGACGCCATCGGCCAGGAACACCATGTCGAACAGGCCGCGCTCCGCCGTCTGCGCAACATGAGCGAAATACCTTATGTCCATCGCCCCGCCGGCCGGCACGTCCGGATGGCGCCAGCCGCCGGCGTGGTAGCCAAGCTGACGCATGGACAAGCCGAGTTTGATCTGCCTTCTTTGCGGCATGGTGACGTCCCTGCGGTGGATGCGCATCATGCAGCAGAAGAGGGTAGCCATGAAGCATCGCCTGGAAGAAATGACGTTCTTGGAGTTCCGCGCGCGCATGGCGGAAGACCCGGTGATCCTGCTGCCTCTGGGCAGCCAGGAAATCCAAGGCCCCTGCAATCCAATGGGCGACTTCATGCTGGCGCGCGCGCTTGCCGAGAAGGTCGCGGAACGTACCGGCGCCATCATCGCGCCGACGTTGCCGTTCGGCTATGCCTATTCTTTCCGCACCGTACCCGGCGGCATCCAGCTCGCGCCTGACACGTTCAAGGCGGTGCTCCGCGACATGGTGGTTGCATTCCTCGACCATGGCCTCGAGCGTCTGCTCGTGTTCAACGGCCACACCGGCAACAACGCGCTGATCGACATGACGCTGCGGGAGATCAAGCGCGACCGCGGCGTGATCGTGCCATGGCTGAATATCTGGCCGATGGTGCCGAACTCCCTCCGTCAGCAGGCGCATGGCGATAATGCGTCGCGCGCGTCAGGCCATGGCTGCGATCCGATCGGCTCGGTGTATGAATACCTGTTTCCGCAGTACACCCGCCGCGACCAGGCGACCAACGAAGGCACCGGCAAGCTGTTCCTCGGGCTGCCTTCGACCGGTCTGACCGGCGTGCGCATGGGCGACGTGCCGGTTGGCGCGCCGATCGACATTACCGAACACTGCGACTACGTCACCGATGGCGATCCATCGCTGGCCAACGCCGAAGCCGGCAAGCTGTTCGCCGACTACATCGTGGAGACCGCATCCCGGCTGGTGACGCATCTGAGGACCGCGCCGGTGCGCGTCAGCCAGCAGTAGCGCGATGGCCAGTTCCTCGCGCATCAGTGACGAACCACTCGAGGAACGCGTCAGGCGCAATCTCGGCCGTGTCATGTTCGTCGCGCGCTGGATCATGGCGCCAATTTACATTGCCTTGCTTTGCGCCCTCGTGCTCGTCGTCGTGAAGATCGTGCAGAAGCTGGTGCTGGCGGTTCCCAGCATCCTCGACCAGTCATCCAACGAGACGATCTTCCTCGTATTGACGCTGGTCGATCTGTCCTTGGTTGCCAACCTTGTGGTCATCGTGATCTTCGCCGGCTGGGAGAACTTCGTCGGCCGCCTGCTTCATACGGAGGCAAGCGAACGGCCAAGCTGGTTCGGCGCGCTCGACTTCAGTACGGTAAAGCTCAGGCTGATTGCCTCAATCGCGGCGATCGCGGCAATCCAGATACTGGAGACGTTCATGCACATCAATCAAATGAACAACGAGGATGCCGCCTGGCAGCTTGCAATCCTACTCGGCGTCGGCGTGCTCGGTGTGCTGCTGGCTCTCGCCGACAAGCTGAGCGAAACACACGAGAGGAAATAGCGCGATGCAAGTCGGCATCCAGTTCTTCCCCGATGTCGGACCGGACGTGAAATCGGCACGCGACTACTGGCAGGAGGCACTGGCACTGGTCGCGCTGTGTGACCGCTACGGCTACACCCATGTGCGTACAGTCGAGCACTATTTCAATCCTTACGGTGGCTATAGTCCCAACCCGGTGGTGTTCCTTGCAGCCGCTGCGCAGGTGACCAAAGAAGCGCGCCTCGTCACCGGCGCAGTCCTGCCGGCATTCAACAATCCGTTGAAGCTGGCCGGCGAACTGGCGATGCTCGATGCGCTGTGCAATGGCCGCCTCGACATCGGTTTCGCGCGCGCCTTCCTGCCGCATGAATTCGCTCGCTTCGGCGTTCGGCTCGACGAAAGCCGCGCGCGCTTCGACGAAGGCATGGAGCAAGTGCGGCTTCTGCTTGAGCAGGAGAATGTCACCTGCGAGGGCCGCTTTCACAGCTTCCGCAACGTCACGTCGCTACCCCGTCCGACGCAAAAGCCTCGGCCGCCTTTCTATGTCGCGGCTCTCGCAACCAAGGAGTCGTTCGAGCGCGCCGGTGCCGCCGGTCATGGGATCATGGCGATCCCGATGGCCGGTGGAGCGATGGCCGAGTTGATCAACATCTACCGCGACGCGTGGAAGCGTGCTGGCCACGCGAGCCAAGGCACAGTGATGCTGGCGTTCCACATGTTCTGCCACCAGGATCAGGCAACAGCCGAACGCATCGCGCGCGAGCCGCTGAACCGCTACCTGCGCTCGCTGGTAAACGCCGCATCCGAATGGATGACCGGCGAGAACTCGGCGGATTATCCAGGGTACGACAAGATCATCGCGGCGCTGGCGGCGGAGGACTTCGACTCGCAGGTCGCCAAGTGCGCCGCGTGGATAGGAACGCCGCAGCGGATCCTCGATACGGTTGCCACCTACCGAAAGCAGATCGGCGATTTCGAAATCGCCTCCCTCCAGGTGAACTTCAACGATATGGCGCTCGCCGATGCGCAGGCATCAATGCGCCTGTTTGGCGAGGAAGTCCTGCCGCGTCTTCCGCGCCTGCGAAGCTGATTCAAGTACACCTCTCCGCTTCGCGGGCGAGGTGTACTAGCCGGGATACGATACGAAGCACTTCTCCGACATGAAGATGTGCGTCTCCACGTAATCGTGCACCACCGGTTTCCGGTCGAGCCGCTCCATCGCGCCCACGAGTGCCATCCAGTTCAGCATCTCATGCTGCCCTGCCTGCTCCATGTCCTTCAGCGAGCGCTTGCGCCAAAAGCCATAGTCTGCACTCGACAGCGCGTCGAACATGAGCCGATCGGCTTTGTGGTCGGGCCACAGATAGCCATTGGTGGGCGACAGGAAACAGTGCGACCAACTAGACGATGCTATCAGTGCGACGCGCCATGGCGACTCTGCGAGCACCTCGGCCACCGCACGGCCGACATCCATGCAGCGCCACGGCTGTGGCGCCGGCGGATCAGGCGCTTCTGTCGACGGCGGCACAAACAACGCCGCCATGCCACCCTTCGCATGAATCAGGTTGCGGCCGTAGCAGTTGATCGCGAACGGCAGGATCGGCCATGGCAAGCCGCGGCGATCCCAATCCAGATACAGCAGGGTGTTGGTGAAGGCATGCGCGAGGCCGGAGACATGCAACGGCTTGTAAGCATAAGCCATGTCGATTCCGCGCTCGATCAACTCGCTCGCGAGATGCTTCGCCGCGTCACGAGCACCGCGCAGCTTCAACGTCCAGTCGCCTGACTCGCCCCAACGATTTGGCTTGCCGCCATTGCCGTTGTGCCAGGGCTTCATCTCGAACGTATCATCCAGGCCAAACACGCAGAACGCCGGGATGATGTCCTCCCGGAAGTTCTCGTACTGGTCGTCGCCCCAGATCACCACGAGATCGGGATTGAATTCGTCCAGCGCCTTGCGGATGGCGCGGAAGTCATCTGCCATGCGCGCACCGTAGCGCCGTGCAGATGACACACCCTCGTCGTTGCCCAACTCGGCGACCAGTTCAGACGGCCAGTTCGCAGGATCCTTGTAGTGCGCGGGAACATTGGGCGCCGTGAGCAGATGATGGAAGCCGCCAGGCAGTCGTTCGTCAGGCTGCAACAGGCCAGGATAATGCGTGCAGCCCAGTCCGAGAATCTCGGCCATGTCTCTGCTCCGTGGTGTTCTGGTTCCGCGTCCCTCCGTCGGTGCCGACGGTAGGGGCATGCGGCAAGGTTGCCAAGTCGCCGCTGGCCCCTACCATGCAGGCAACCCGGAGGACATGCCCATGCTCAAGCAGTTCGACAGCTCATATGCCGGCCATATCGACCTGGAGAATGTCGGGTACGGCGGCACACCGATCAACGATCGCCGCTATCCGAACGAGAAGCTCGCGACCGCCCTCGGCAAGGCCGAATCAATGGCGAAGCTGATGGATCAGCTTGGCTATGGCACGTTCTGGATGGCCGAACATCACTTCCAGCCGGAAGGCACAGAGTGCATCCCCAACGTGCTGATGATGGCGCTGCATCTCACGCATGTGACCAAGGACCTTAAGATCGGCTGCGGCTTCAATATTACGCCGATGTGGCATCCGCTGCGCCTGGCAGAAGACTACGCGATGGCGGACATCCTCTCGGATGGCCGCGTCGTCTTCGGCGTGGGCCGTGGCTATCATACGCGCGAGGTGGAGACTTTCGGCGCACCGCTGCTCGACCAGCCAGCCAACCGCGAGCTGTTCGAGGAACAGGTTGATATCATCTTCAAGGCGTTCAATCAGGAAAGTTTTTTCCACAAGGGCAAGCACTATACGCTGCCACCCGAAGTGCCATATCGCGGCTACACCCTCAAAGAGCTCACACTGGTACCGCGGCCTGCTCGCCTACCTGTGGAGTGCTGGCAGCCGATTCAAGGTGGCACGCAACGCGCGCTCGACTTCATGGCCAAACACGACATTCGCGGCGTCATCGGCGGCGGTTCGGCTGAAGGCGGTGCGGTGCACAAATCGATGGTGGATTTCCAGGCAGCGTATGCGCGCGCGGGCAAACAGATCGAACTGGGCGAACGCATGGCTCTCGGCTTCCAGTTCTACATCGCCAACAGCGTCGAGGAAGGCCTGCGCACCGCGGCGAAGTATTACGAAGAGAACATGAAGATGTTCGGCGAGCTGCGCCTGGTGCGGGTACTGACAGACGAGCAGATCGAGATCATGCGTGATCCGAAGCGCGCCCCGATGGCGAAGCTGCCGCGGATCGAGGATGCGGTGAAGGCGGGCGGGTTCCTGACCGGCCGCCCCGCCGACATCATCGAAGCGCTGAAGAAGCTGGAGGAGCGCTATCCAGGCCTCGACCGGGTCACGGTCAGCCTGTCAGTCGGCGTGCCGTTGTCTGAGGCGCTGGAACAGCTCGAGTGGTTCGCGCGCGACGTGATGCCGGCCTTCAAGGGCACCAAGGTGGCGGCGCCCGTGATGGCCGCGAACTGACTCAGGTCCGCGGCGGCGCGCCCGTGGTCACCGGGTGCGGCGGATAGCCGATGCTCCACAGCCGCTCATGCCGCGGCTGCACCGGAGCGGGCGTCGGTATCGTCCGCGTCACGCCGATAGGTCCCGATGACCTGATCTCGTCGCAAGCATTGCCTGTACTGCTCACCTTCACCGTCGGCTCTCCGCCATTGCCCGGGTCGCCGTAGGTTATCGTCTGGCTGCACGTGCCCTTGCCGGTGGTAATCGACGTCACCACGACGCCCGAGCCGGGCGGGACCTGCGGCATGCCGCTCATCACCGAGCGGATCATCTGCGAGGGATCGGGCAACGGCATGGACATCATCAGCGAGTCCATGTCTGCGAACATGCGATCCATCATCGCCTCTTGCTGCGCGATCATGCGTGCGACAGGGAAGTCCACCGGCGCGAGCCGTGCACTCGGAACAATCACCGCCGTGGCGCCAGCCGGCACCCACACGTAATGCCCACTATCGGGTTGGGCTGCGACCGCCGGTGCACCGACCAGCAGGCTGGCAGCCAGTAGCGCGTTGCGCATTCCACCGATCATGAATCCCTCCATGGCCTAGCGGGGAGATACATGTACGGGGCGGTTTGCCTCAGCATTTCCCGGAACATGAAGCTTACGTAATGTCATCATGCCGCGCGCGTCAGGCGCTTCATCAGCGCCGACAGGCGGTGCCGTCGCAGTTCGCTGCGCGCCTTTGCATCCGTGGTCATGTAGTTGAGCTGGACCGAGTAGCGCTGGCCGGTGAACCGCTTGTGCCCGTGCCAGGCGCTCGGAGAATTCGGGAAGACCAGCAGTGTGCCGTTCACCGGGGGCACCTCGACCGCATAGTCCTCCAGGTCGTCCGGACCGCGCAGCAGGCGCAGACAGCCTTCGTGCTCTGCCCAGGCGTCGGTCGCCGGGTTCAGATACAGCAGCACGGTCACGCGCTTCGCCTTGGAGTCGCAGTGGATGTAGCCATCCCGGTCATTGGTCCAGCCGCGCAGCGTCACCATCGTGGGCGCATCGCCCAGGTCCAGGTCCAACCTGTCGGCGATCACCTGCCTGAACCGTGAACCTTCCAGCTCCTGCATCAGCTCCCGTGCATGTGGCCCAAGCGCCAGCGCATCGAGCGGGAACGACCCGCGCCGCCCCATCGGTGGCAGATCGGCGACGACGGCGCGCAAAGCGTCGGGCGGCACGAAGTTCGGCACCACCACGTGCGGGAACGGATCCGCCGCCAGCGGCGTGGCGAGCAGTCTGGCGTAGTCAAGTTCCATCATGGGTCGCTGCTTACCACGGAACCCGGCGCGTTGAACCCTGCCCCCCGACGCGCTATCTGCCGGCGCGGAATGGATAACCCGGGCGCCGACACACCTGCGCAGCGCGGGCCGCTGCCAGCCTACCGGGCGATGGTGGCGGCCGGCGAACTGGCACCCGACTCCTCCCAGGAACTCGTCGCCGAACACCTGCAGGCGCTGTGGCGGCGCCTGCGCGGCTATGATCCCGCGCCGCAGCCGACAAACGGCACCAGCCTGTTCGCCCGCTTGCTGCGCCGGGAGCCGCAGCCGCAGCACCCCAACGGCCTCTACATCGTGGGCGAGGTCGGGCGCGGGAAATCCATGCTGATGGACCTGTTCTTCGCCGCCGCCGATGTGCGCCGGAAGCAGCGCATCCACTTCCACCGGTTCATGCAGAACGCCCACGCGCGGTTCCACGAGTTCAAGCGCGAGAATCCGGACATCGACGACCCGATCCCGCCGCTGGCGGATTCGATCGCGGCGGAGGCGGCGCTGCTCTGCTTCGACGAGTTCCAGGTGAACGACATCGCGGATGCGATGATCCTGGGCCGGCTGTTCCAGGCGCTGTTCGACCGCGGCGTGGTGGTGGTGGCGACGACGAACATCGCCCCCGATGACCTGTTTAAGGGCCAGCCCGGGCGCGACGCGTTCCTGCCGTTCATCG
This sequence comes from uncultured Acetobacteraceae bacterium, assembly GCA_964427005.1. GTDB lineage: Bacteria > Pseudomonadota > Alphaproteobacteria > Acetobacterales > Acetobacteraceae > JAMXLO01. Next base: position 15,091 of record CAYRTL010000046.1, on the reverse strand, counting down.
CGCTGATCAAGCAGAAGCTTGACCTGGTGATGATGGATTCCGGCCGCGACTTCCGCCGCCAGCGCCTGCGCGGCCTGCGCACCTGGCTGGTGCCGGCGGATGCACGCGCCGACAACGAGCTGGATCGCGCGTTCGCCGAGTTGACCGGCGGAGCGGAGGGGAAACCGGAGAGGCTGTGGGTCATGGGCCGAGCGTTCATCGTGCCGCTGGCGGCGGAGGGCGTGGCGCGGTTCGACTTCGAGGCGCTGTGCGGCACCGCGCTAGGTGCCGGCGACTATCTCGCGCTGGCGACGCGCTTCCACACGCTGATCCTGGACGGCATTCCGCGCCTGTCGCCGGCGAACTACGACAAGGCGCGGCGCTTCATCGTGCTGATCGACACACTGTACGACCAGCGGGTGAAGTTGATCGCCTCGGCCGATGCGATGCCCGACCAGCTCTATCAGCGCGGCGAGAATGCTAAGATGTTCGAGCGCACCGCGTCGAGGCTGGATGAGATGCAGAGCCAGGACTGGCTGGAACTGCCGCATCAGGGTTAGTCCGCTCAACGGCGTCTCATTGGGCATGGGATGAAAAACGCTGGGTCTCGTCATGAGACGGAGATCGGGCCGGCACGTCCGCATGCAATGAGATGCACACCAGCATTTTATTAATGCGATTGGGTGAAGTTCGACATGTCATGCCAGATACCCCTGTTGCTCCGCCTCAGCGCGGTCCCTACGATCCGGCAATGGAACAGCGTGTTTTCCGGCTGGAGGATGATGTGCGCGACCTGAAGTCGATTGCTGCCAGTATCGACGGGCGGTTCGCGAACATGGAGCTGCGATTCGGCAAAATGGAGGCGCTGTTCACTGCTACTCTGCCGCATCTGGCGACCAAGGCCGACCTGGCCGATGTCCGGACCGAGCTGAAGGAATACATTGCCGAGATCAAAGTCGGCTTGGCCGATAAGCCGAGCCGCACGTACATGTGGGGCATTCTGGCGGTGCTGCTCACTGCCTATGCCTGCGGCCTCGCGGCGCTGGCAGTCCTGAGATAGCCGCAAAGGTAATTCACCACAAAGGCACGAAGAACACGAAGGACCGTTCTTCGTGCCTTTCGTGTCTTTGCTCCGTCAGGGCGGCGCTGCTGCGGGTGGCCGGTCCGACTCCCGCTTCTGGCGCGCCGCCTGGACGCGCGGCAGCAGCGAGCGCCTCTGCCGCGCCTCGCGCACCATGGCGAGCGCTTTGGTTCGATAAGGTGCTGGGGGTCGGTGTAGGCGTCCATGGGGAGGATTATGCGGTTAGAAGGTCTGATTTCAATGGATAGCGAAACTAATACAGCTCACACATTTATACGCTGACGACAGACATCATTCGGAGCATCAGCTCCAGGGTTTGTAGTAATTGAACGATATCCCTCTCGTTCCTGACCAGTCGGCGTCCGAGTTTCAAAGCTAACCCAGCCAATGGGACCAATTGTGCATAAGGAACAGCTATACGCCGCAATATTTAACGCCTGCCAATTTCATCGACTTATG
>CAYRTL010000046.1:11677-13472 GCA_964427005.1 uncultured Acetobacteraceae bacterium | reverse complement strand
TAAGGAACAGCTATACGCCGCAATATTTAACGCCTGCCAATTTCATCGACTTATGGTTTACCAAGTAGAATGTCTTGGCGTTACCGACGCGTCCGCGCTGTCCGAGATATTTCAGAATGCATCCTGTGAACTGGTTCACAGCACGCGCAGCTTCTCAAAGGCATAATATAATCGTTAACCCCTCGATTTCATCGAGGTGGCATCAGCGATGCTGTAATGTGCCCAGCTCGACTTGGTCTGAGCTTGGCCTGTTGCCTTGCAGGAAACGGTTTTGGTGGCCTATGCTCACTGCGCAAAAGCGGCATGACCGGCTTTCGAGTGCAGCGTTCCTTCGAACGTTGACACCGGCAGCAGTGTCGCGTGGCGCGGGTGCGACCGAAACAATGGTGATTGACCCGGCGAAAATCCCTTTTTCACTCGGCTCCGGCGCTGGTCGTCGGAGCATCCAACGAAGACTGGCCGCGATCCTGGGCGCGGATATCCGCGGCTACAGCATACTGATGGCGGCCGGCGAAGAAGAGGCGCATCGCCGCGTCAACGCGGCAATCGATCGCTTTGTGCGCGAAGTCCAGAGATCGCATGGGCGAGTCATGTCTCATGCGGGCGACGGCCTGATGGCTGAATTCCCGAGTGCCGTCGAAGCGCTCAAGTGCGCGCTGCGCGTGCAGGCTGATGCCGGGAAGCGCAACGCACGTTTTCCGCCCGAGCAGCGCATTGAATACCGTATCGGCATCAATTCGGGTGAGGTGGTTGTCCAGCAGGGCCGCGCCGGCGGCAATGCGGTCAATATCGCGGCGCGGCTGGAACAGATCGCCGAACCCGGCGGCATCTTCATATCGCGCACCGTGTTCGAACAGGTCAGCAGCGTCGTCACGACAGCCTATGAGGAGATCGGCGAGCGGCGCCTGAAGAACATACGTCAGCCGGTGATGATCTATCGGATTCCGCCGGAAAAATGCGTCGCCTGGCATGGCATGCCGGCGATCCCACGTCGCGAGCCTCGTGCCGCACAGGACGCAGGCGAGGACTACCGCCCGTCACTTGCCGTGCTGCCGTTCCGTGCATTGCTGGAGGACAGGGCCGATGCGTATTTCGCCGAGGGCATGGTGGACGACATCATCCGCCTGCTTGGCGGCCTGAAAGAACTGTTGGTCATCGCGCGCAGCTCCACGCTTGGCTTCGCTGGTTCGCCACTCGATCTTCGCCGCGTCGGCCACGAGCTGGACGTCCGCTACGTGCTGCATGGCAGTCTCCGCCGAGCGGCTGACAGGCTTCGCATCACGGTAGAGCTTAGCGAAGCCGAGTCGGGTCACTTGATTTGGGCGGACCGGCTCGACGGCAACCTGTCTGATCTGTTCGACCTGCAGGACCGCATCGCCATGCGGGTCGTTGGCGCGGTCGCGCCGCATGTGCGCGAGCGCGAACTCAGCCGCAGCATGCGCAAGCATCCGAGCAGCATGACAGCCTACGATCTTACGCTGCAGGCTTTCGATCAGCTCTATCGGATGGACCACGGTTCGTTCTTCCGAGCGCGCGAGCTGCTGAGCCAGGCTTTGGCACATGATCCGGGCTATGCACCTGCCCATTCGTACACAGCCTATTGGCATATCTTCTGCATCGGACAGGGATGGTCGCAGGACCTTGCGGCAGATACCGCCGCGGCTGCGAAGTCCGCGCAAGCCGCAGTGGAGCTGGATCGCAATGATGCACTCGGCTTGGCCTTTTACGGCCATATGCAGTCCTACCTGTTGAAGGACTACGCCGCTGCAATGGACCTGTTGGACCGCGCGCTGAC
>CAYRTL010000046.1:0-11577 GCA_964427005.1 uncultured Acetobacteraceae bacterium | reverse complement strand
ACCCCGCTGCAAGGTGAGGTGCGGGACCTGTTCGCGGAACGATTACGCGCAGCCGGACTGCCCGGCTGATCCGGATGGAGTCTCGAATGATCTGACGGGGGAGGTGCCAACATGGCAGGCAATGCAGGTAATGCCGGAAACGCCGGCAATGCGGGGAACGCTGGAAACGCCGGAAATGCCGGGAACCTGAGCAGTGCGAGTGCTGGATGGTATTTCGCTGATCGGATTGATCTGCCCTTTGTCACTGAATTCAGCGGCGCCGTCTTCATTGCCACCGAGCGCATAAACGCACCGACGTTTCCGGATCGGAACTGGAGTGCGGAGTGGTTCGCCTGGCGCGTCCTTGTGGAGTTCGTTGCCGCAAATGCGGGCGCCAACACGGATCCAGGCAACTGGACCACGATGCCAGGCTTTATCAGCGTTGACGCGGAGATCAACGATCTGGTCACGGCAGCCCAGGACGAACGCGCTGACGCGCTGGGCGAAATCATGCTCCAGTCGGAGGAGTTCATCAGCTACTTCATGAATCTGATGACCACCACGCCGACAGCATATCCGCAAACCTTGCGTGTGCTCTACGCAGCCAGCCTGGTCGCGCTGTTCGTCGCCATGAACTGGAAAGGGCAGTATCATCGGCCGAGGCCGTCGCAGCTATGCCCGGCGCTACTGCCACCAATCACCGTGCCTGGCCACGCGTCCTATCCGAGCGGGCATAGTACTCAGGCGCATCTGATGGCGCTATGCATGGAACAGGTTTTCGCCCTTCTCCCTGCTGCACAACAGGCCCAGATGCAGGCCATGCAGATCGACCTGACCGCGTTGGCGGATCGGATCGCGCGTAACCGGGAGATCGCCGGGTTGCACTACCGGAGCGATTCGCAGGCGGGTGCCGTGCTGGCCGGCACGCTGGCTCAATTACTGGACCAGATGAACGCGAATTCGCTTTACAGGACTGCCGTTGCTGCGGCGGCAGTGGAATGGCAATGGCCATGATCCGTCACCAGGAACGTGCTGTCCCCGAGCAGCCGGATTTCAATTCGCTCATCAGGCGAACATCTCCAGTGTTGGTTCCGGCCGATTTTGACCCGCTAACCGCATCAGATGACGAATTGGCGGACTTCTGGATCATTCCTCGGCCCGATCGCGAGTTGCAGCCCGAGCTCTATCAGCACTGGCTGCGACTCTTCGCGCCGCCAATCACCTTCGTTGATCCGCAGATCCAAGAGATAAGAGCGGCCTTTCAGCTCAACACGAGCCTGGCGAGACAGCCAACGATTGCCGCGGCCGTGTCGCGCTTTGCAACCAGCCGCAACTGGTCTGGCGCCTTCGTCGTGCCGACAGACAGCACGATGTTCGTATCGGTTTCGGGCCTGTGGATCGTTCCGGCGGTGTCGTTGCCGCCACCCGAATTTCGAGTGGCCGGCGCCCAGCGGTATGTGTGCTCAACCTGGGTCGGCCTTGATGGGCAACGGCTGTACCTCAACTCGTCACTGCCGCAGATCGGCACAATGCAGTTCCTGACCGTGTCGGGACCGCCCTCACCTCCAGCCCTGGCGTTCTTTCAATGGTGGGACAGGCAGAACGGCGGAACATTCATCTGGCTGGGTGGCCTGCCCGTGCAGCCAGGCGACGTACTACTCGGCACGATCTGGGCGCACAGTTACACGATAGCCGTCGGCTATCTGCGCAACTTCAGCACTGGCCATATGGCTATCGTGCGTTGCCAGGCGCCGTTCATTCCCGTGGGTGGGGGGAACATGCAGCTCCGCATCTCCGGTGCAACGGCTGAATGGATTTTGGAGCGCCCTACGCAGTTTGGCAGCACGACGCTGTATCCGTTTCCGGACTATCAAGCGATGACGTTCGCGGGGTGCTGGGCTGGCGTCGCACATGCGCCCGGACCACTCCAGTCCGTCCACGAATTGGCGACGGCGCGGCTCATCCGCCTGTACGATACGTTGCACGATCCGACACGCACGCAGTTCATTTCGATGCCCGACAAGCAAAGCGACACTGCGGTGCTGCTGGAGTACGGCGACTTCTGAGCCTCAGCGTTGCCTTCGCGCACGACTCCGGGGAAGGGTGATGACCTTCCGAAGGAGGAGGCAGCAGATGAAAATCACCGATGTCCGATGCGCGGTGCTTGGCCGCAGCCCGGTTGTGCGCATCGTCACCGATGCGGGGATCAGCGGCTTCGCCCAGGTGGAGACGTTCAAGCCGTATCTGAAGCCGCACGTCCTGCATTTGCGCGAGGCGCTGCTCGGCCAGAATCCGACCGACGTGGAGCGGGTGATGCAGCGCATCCGCCAGCGTGGCGCGTTCAAGCCCTGGGGCTCCGCGGTCAGCGTGATCGAGATCGCGCTGTGGGATCTCGCCGGCAAGGCCGCCGGCGTGCCGGTCTACAAGCTGCTGGGCGGCAAGGTGCGCGACCATGTACGCACCTACAACGGCTCACTGCGCAAACCTCTCACCGGCTTCACACCGGAGCACTACGCAGCCGACTGCCAGCGGATGATGGAGCTGAAGGAGGGGTTCACCATCATCAAGCAGGCCGTCGCGTTCCACAGCCCGATGCGGCGCGACGTGCCCGACTTCTACCTCGGTACGCCGATGGATACACCGTTTCATGGCTATCACGACAGCGGGCTGCTGACCGAGCACGGCATGCGTCACGTCATCGACTGTGTCGCGGCAATGAAGCAGGTGACCGGCGACAGGGTGGGACTGGCGCTGGACTGCGGGCCAGGCTGGACGCTGCCGGACGCGATCCGCTTCGCGCGTGCGGTCGAGCCATTCAATCTGCTGTGGCTCGAGGACATGCTGACCGGCGACTACATTCCATATGTCAATGCGGACGTCTATCGCGAGCTGACGCGCTCCACCACGACGCCGATACACACCGGCGAGCAGATCTATCTGCGGCAGAATTTCAAGGAGCTGATCGAGCGCAACGCGGTGCGCATCATCGGCCCCGATCCGTGCGACGTCGGCGGCATTGCCGAGTTGAAGTGGATCGCCGAGTTCGCCGATTTGCATGGCGTGATGATCGCGCCACACGGCACCGGCAATGGCCTGCTCGGGCTGGCGGCGCTGGTGCAGGTCTGCGCGACGCTACCGAACAATTTTGTCGCGTTCGAGTATCCCAGCGGCGATCCCGCGTGGTGGTACGACATTGTCGATGGATTACCGGACCCGATCGTGCGCAATGGGCTGATCGAGGTATGGGATCGGCCGGGGATGGGTGTGGAGATCGTGCCGGAACGGGCAAGGCAATATCTGGCGGAGGAGGATGCGGGGTTCTTCGATTAGGCGCAGTGGAATGTGAGAGGTAGTCGCTTACTTGCGGCCTTGCCGCAAGTATGGTTCGGCGGCACTCGTCCGTGCATCGGCTCCCCATTTAGGCATACCACCGTCGGCTTCCGTAACCATCCATCCGAGCCGCCCGCTTTCCCGACACGTAAGCCAGAGGCAGTAACCTGGCCTCTATACCAATAATTCAGCTCTTCCAGTTACATACCATACACAATCTTCAAATTCGGGAAGAGTGATCGGCTGCGAGGCAGGCTTTGGAAGGGTTGGCAAGGAGGCGCTCCCCAGTCAGGAGCCAATAAGATGCGTGCCGGTATTGATCCAAGACCCACCGACGACCAAGCGGTCGCGTGCACGGATGGTGTTGACCTGCGGATGCGGCTCAAAGCGCTGGCCGATGGCGTTGAGGGGCTTCTCAACGAGCCGCTTCAGCCGCGTTCAGAACACTGTTGCGGTTACATCGAAACCATATCCGTTGACCCGGATGGTGATGTCTGGGTGACGGGCTGGCTACAGGAATCGCTGGGTCACGAATTTGGCGTTGTCATTGTGGATCGATGCAAGTATGTCGGCGGCATATCCATGGTCTGCTACGACCGAGATGACCTGCCTTCGGGCACCAACGCGATCATTGGTGTAATTCAGACATCCTGGTGCCCCGACCATAACGTCGCTGATGCCTTCTTCTTCTGTGGATCGGATGGAAAGTTATTCCTCCGCACCGTGTCGCCGTTGGAACACCTGGATGACAGGGGCGTTGCGGTGCGCTTTTCGGAGGTGCGGGTTCGAATAACTCGCGGGCACGTGGTTGCCTTGCAATCGCTGCTTCTCGGGGTCAACCGTTGGTCTCCGGATACGATCAGCGCCGCCGGTTTCTCAGTCGAAGCTGCGGTTGACGAACTGCTGGTGTTGCCGGGCTTCGGCTGCCTGGCTCGCGGCTGGGTCATCAGCCCTAGCAAGCCAATTTCCGAACTTTCTCTCCGACTGGGACAGCGCATCTTGCGGCCCGCCGTCGGCAGTCTGTCGCTCCTGCCTCGGCCGGACCTTATTGCGGCCTATCCACAGGCCCCCCGATTGCTGGATCGCGCCGGCTTCATCGTGGCGCTGGAGGGTGCTGTTTCCTCCGAGGACCTGACCAACCCGATCCTGAAAGTGCACTTCGCCGACGGCAACTCGATCAATGTTCGAGTGGATCCGAAAGCAATGCGGCGCATGGGTCATGCGGTGCCGATAAGCGAGGCTTTGCGTCTATATCCGGCACTTGTCAGAGAGACATTCTTCGGCCGGTTTGCCACCGCGATGCGCGCCGACATTGTCAGCCGGCTCCGGCAGGTCACGGTGATCACGCCGTGCACGCCAAGCTCACGCTGGATCGTCGCGGCACTTCCGGCCAGCTATTCTGACGCTCGTCTGCTGGTCGACGAAATAACAGTCCAGGTGGCGGCTGCGGATCGTGCACCACAGGTGCTGTTGCTCGCGGACTGGAGTCACGATCGTACCAAATTGCCGCTGCTTGCCGAAGTCGTCACGTCTGGGACGGGCCGGCAATGCGGAATTTACCTGATCGAGCAGGTAGATAAGCCATTCTGGGCACTTCCCCATATTCTCGCATCGTTGGGGTGCCTGCGTTTCTTCTTCCTGGCATCCAATGCATTTCCGAATCGCACCGCTTGGAAAGGGGCCTTGGCGGCCTTGAATGCGGACGACCTGGGTCTAAGGGCCATGCGGATGCACAACGACGACCGTCTCGCAGGGTTCGTTTGGCTGACGCAGGAATTCGAGGTCTGGTCGCGCACCAGACTACCGATCGGAGTGCGGCATGCTGCGGGGCTCACGCGAAAGGTGAGCTGGCTGCCAGGGGTTGCCATATCGAGTGTCGGGACCGGACCGGCGGATCAGCTACTCGAGGAAGCCGACAATTTTTGCCTGAAGGCTCCATAACACCCGCGGCCATCTCCATGCATGACGTAACTTGCTGCGCACCGATTGCCGTCATCACACATTCACATCCTTCGATTTCCAAGGGTGGTGCGGAAATCGCAGCAGCGACGCTATTTGCTGGGCTCCGCGAACTTGACATTCGTGCCGTACTCATCGCCGCGGTGCCCTACGACCAGCGAGACAAGGTTGATCTGGGGCCGGACGAATACGCTGTATTCTACGATCCGGAGCGGTATGACCATTTCTATCATCTTTCTGCGCCGAACGTTTCCCAGCAGCTCTGCGATGTGATCGATCAGACCAAGGCGCGGCTTCTGATCTTTCATCATTTTCTCCACTTCGGCTTGAATGGGCTGCGCGACGCGACGGCGCTTTCCCGGCGACACGCGGTGCTCGTGCTGCACGAGTACCTGACCATATGCCATCATCATGGCCAGATGATCACGGAGCCCGGACGTTTGCTATGCAAGGGAGCAACATTGGGTGGTTGCGCCAGATGTTTTCCCGACTACGGCAAACGGAGATTCGACCTCCGCCGCAGCAGGTTCGATCGATGCTATCAGCTCATGGCAGGTTTCATTGCGCCAAGCGCGTTTCTCGCCGAGCGGTTTTGCGCATGGGGACTACCGCGTGAGCGGCTGCACGTCATAGAGAATGGCCTGGCGCTCGATATTTCGAAGCCCCATGCGCCACGGCGGCCGGAGAGACAAAACTTCATCTTCGGATACTTTGGGCAGCTGAATCCCTTCAAGGGCGTGGATGTGGTGCTGCAAGCGGCTGAATTGCTCGCGGCAGGTTTGCAGCGACCCACCAACATCGCAATAAGCCTGCATGGCAATCTCATTGGACTGGATGATGCATTCACCACCAGATTGGACCGGCTGTGCAGTGCTTTGCCATTTCTTAAGTTTTTCGGACCATACGACAACCGACAGGTACTGGAGCTCATGAGCCAGTGCGATTACGTCCTGGTTCCGAGTGTCTGGTGGGAAAATTCCCCCGTGGTCATCCAGGAAGCCTATGCCGCCGGATGCCCGGTGATTTGCACCGGCATCGGTGGAATGGCCGAGAAGGTAATCGACGGGGTATCAGGGCTGCACTTCCGTCACGGCGATGCGGCGAGCCTACTGGAGGTCATGTTGAAGGCCGCTCACAGTTCTACATTCGCCCACTTGCAGGCTGGCATTCCACAACCGTTCGGTGCCGCCGAAATGGCCCGCCGCTACATTCAGACCTCCCTCAGTCTGATCGCGTGCAAAAACCAGACGGCTGCCGGGACCGATCTGGCCCGAGAACTGGGTTTGACCTCCACGGCACAAGATTCGATTCGGGCGCGGCCCCAGCGGTTTCCACTCGAGGCGGTTCGGCAACAGCGTGTCATGGCTTTGAAACGAAAAAAACAAGCGTCCGACAAGGGCCGAGTTCAAGCACAATGACCGCGCGATCATGCATTTGCCCGTCGGCCAGCGGTGCGGCGCAGCACCGAGGTGAACAGGGGTTGCTTATGCCAACGCTGCGACCTCGCTTACGGCGCTCTGGTCTCGAGCTTGCAGCTGGAATATCCCCATGATGAAAGGCAGCATAGAGGCGATCACCCACGACAGCATCTCGGGCTGGATTTATGTGGCAGGGCAGGAGCTGCGCGACAAGCTGGTACTCGCCTTTATCGACCTGGAATGTGTTGGTGCAGGCAAGGTGTCCGTCTTCCGCCAAGATCTCGCCGATGCCGGGTTGGGAGATGGCTTCCTTGGGTTCCACTTCCCGATAAATGTCGGATCGACCTCCGATCTGCCTCGCGTCATCGTTCGGTTGGATGGTTCGGATGCCATCTTTGTGCAGCGAGACGCAAGTATCGGCGTTCATCAGCCACCGAATGAGAGAGAGGCAATCGACCGTCCCGGAGCCTCGCTTTCGGCCGGATCCCTTCAATGGATGCTTGCGCGCGGTTGGCTCACACAGGCTGATCACGACTTCCTCAAGTTCTTCGGCAGAATGGGCATCTACGATCGATCCCTGCGGGTTCCGCGTAGCGTTGGCGAAACGACAGAAGCAGCACGGCAGGATCCAGCCCTCGCCGTGAGGGACCAGCTCGCCCTGTGGGCAATGCGGGAGATCGAGACCATCAAGCGCCAGGTGCGCCCCCAGGACGACCTGGTCACCATCGTCGACAAATGCATCCTAGAGCCCGACGTTCTGCCAATTTATGCCGTCTGGAGCGCGGAACGTGGCAAATTGGGTGTGGCCGAGGGCTCTCACAACCTGAGAGCTGACGATATCGCCGGTCAACGTCTGCCCTTCATAGACTATCCGTTCGGTCCGGATCGGGTCGTGTTACTTCATGCGAAGACGGTCGTCCGCGCGCCTGTCGCGTTACCGCAAGGTGGGGTTGTTGTACTCACTGCTCGGGTCGTCGGCTAATGGTTCGGAAGGCGGTTGAATAGTGCCGGGACTGCCCTGGGTGTGGCATGCGGCATTGGAGTCCCACAGATGAACGCCGAAGCTGATAACGACGTATCGACGGAACAAGCGCTGCAAGACCTCGATGCCAGATTGTTGGCACTTATCCGCAGAGCTCTGGCGATACGCACAACGAGTTCCTCCAGTTTCAATTCGATCGTGACAGGCAACCGCTACCAAGCGGTGGATCTTCGCGGCGATATCGCCCCGGGCTTCCGTCGTGCGGACCCGGATTTGTTTGCCGGCATCCCGCTGAGTGGCAAGCGATTCATTGATCTTGGCGCGAACTGCGGCGAGAAGACGCGCTTGGCCGCCTTGGCTGGAGCAGAATATGCCGAAGGAATTGAATATGAGGAGTTCTTCGTTCGGATAGGCGGACTCATCAGCACATATAACCGTGCTTTCAACGTTGTCCTTCGCCAGGGAGATATCACACGGCCCGACTGCATCCGGGCTGACTTTGACATTGGCGCCTGCTATTCAGCTTTTGTCTATCTTCAACAGAATTTGGAGGAAATCCTCGGCCGTGTCCGAAGCATGTTCCTTCTCGAAACTCATGCAATCGAATCGGGTTGGTTTGAGCATTATATTCCGCCGATCGCTTTGTACTTCCCGTATTGGATAGTCTACGGCTTTTCGGATCATGGCACACGTCTGACGGAACGGCGCCGGGCCCAGATAGCATTCACGAAAGACCGGGAAAGCACGGGACTGGTTGCCATCAACCGCGCTGAAGCGATTCCTCCAGACCACCACGATATCCGTATGCTAAATCTGGAGCGGAGCCGCCGGGCCAATACATTGATGGGCAACAGGCGACGAACGCGCGCACTATTCTCGGAACTGCGAAGCTCGATCGCCGCCTTGGAAGCGGATGATCGTAGCGATCTGATCGATCTTTTGCGTCATGCGATCCCGGTGCTTGACGAAGCGCGCCTAGTTAATAGCCAGACCGACGGGAATTTTGGTAGCGATCATTATTGGCGAATGTTGTTCGAAGGTATACTCCACTATATGGCGCACCTCGGCATGACCCAATCGAATCCCTATCTCATCTTCATACGGGATCTGGTTGCCAAGGGCCGCTATGACGCCGGGATGACTTATGAGCTGGAAAATGATGAGCGGGCCATTGCCAGGCTCGGCCCACGGTTGGAACGAATGATCGATATTCTTTTGACCAAGCGTGTTCCCGGTCCGCTCGTCGTCTTCAATCCACTCTCGGTGCCTATGCTCACTGAATGTGGCTATACACCGATGGCCCCTGAACTCGACGAGCACATCCATCTCGAGCATCGCGGCGAGTATCGTATCCAGTATATCGATGGCAACCACCGCCTCGCGGCGATGTGGCTCAGCGGCGCCGATAAATGTCCGGTGCTACCGGCCTGGACCAATATCTTCGGCCTGCATTCACCTGACTTCAGGATATTCCCGGATAAGCCAGAACAGATCGACCTGATCATGCCGATCCTGTCGGATAGCGCCCTGCAAATGTAGCCGATTGATGAGCCGCCATGATCGCTGAAGTTGAGAGGACGCAATGATGGACAATGAGAAGTCGGTCGCCAGAGAAATCTGGGATAATTCGATCGTGCACGAGCTGCGCCATTGGGAATATTGGATGAGCCACGACAGTATCCGGCCCCACAAGGAGGCTCGCCTGTCACCCGAGTTCGGATTTCCCGGTGCCGCTCGGGCCATGCTGAAGTCTCCTGCAGGAGCAACCATTAAGGCGCTCGACCTGGGAAGTGGCCCAGCAAGCACTGTCGGCACAAATTGGCCGGAACGTACCGTGCATTTGGTACGGGTCGATCCTTTGGCAGACGAATATAATGAGCTGCTTGTGCAACACGGATACCCTCCGAACATTGTCAAAGGATTCGGCGAGACGCTTCTCAATGATATCAAGGAGCGGGATTTCGACTTCGTGCATTCCGGGAATGCCCTCGATCACGCCTATGATCCTCTGCTTTGCATGCAGAATATGATCGACATTTGTAAACCAGGCGGCTGGATCTACGTGCTTGTGTTTGAAAACGAAGCCGTGTTCGAGAACTATGCCGGAATGCACCAGTGGAATTTCAATCTCGGTGCCGACAGGAGGCTCTATCTTTGGAATAAGTCGTCCCGCATTGATGTCCAGATCAGCCTTACATCCATCAAGTCTCTGTCATGCGCGCGCGAGATGCATAAAACAATGAATCGGCCAGCGTTGATCGTGCAAATTCAGAAGGACGGCTAGCCCGCATTCCTCACACTGAGTAGGTGCACCGAGGCTCTGAATCGGCGAAAGTTCTTCTGCGACAACGCCTTTTGGCGAAGCAGAGGAGTTCCCCGGTCCCGACAGAGTGTAGCGCTAAACTGTTTGACTTTGCACCTGTCGAACGGCAAGTCGACGCTGAACCGGCTGGAGCTGAGCCCGCCCGTTCCGCTTCATTGAGCTTCCCCGACGCGGGGGACGGTTGTGAATCACCATAGCCGAGAGCGAGACCTTGTCACAGGACCTCGGTCGCGAGTGACCGGCGCAATTGAAGGCGGCGTGTCGCGTCGTGGCGCTGCGGCGCGGTTCGGTGTGGGCTACCACGTGCGCCGGTTATATCACCACCCCACCACCGACCTGATGTCGCACGCATTCGCGATCTCAGTGGCTGATTACCGCCGATGCCAGATTGCTCCACCGCCTGTTTCCCGCTTCGGCTTTCCCGAGGCTCATTCTGTGGATGAGTGACCTCGCTGCGTAACCCATTGCTCCACCGCACCCCCGTTGCCCGCCACCCCCAACCGCGCTACCAACCACCCGCCTCCCGGGCCGCCGGCCACCCGGCGCGCAGCACCGCGTAACCCCCGCGAGACCCACAAAGCCCGCTGCTAAGGACACCACATGGCCCGCAACAAGATCGCCCTCATCGGCGCCGGCAATATCGGCGGTACCCTCGCCCACCTCATCGGCCTCAAGGAACTCGGCGACGTCGTGCTGTTCGACGTGTTCGGCGGGGTCGCCGCCGGCAAGGCGCTCGACATCATGCAGTCCGGCCCGGTGGAGGGCTTCGATGCCCACATGACGGGCGGCTCCGACTACGCAGCGATCAAGGGCGCCGATGTGGTCATCGTCACCGCCGGCTTTCCGCGCACCCCAGGCATGTCGCGCGACGATCTCATCGGCAAGAACGCCGGCGTGATCGCCGAGGTGGCGGCCGGCATCCGGGCCAACTGCCCCGACGCGTTCGTGATCTGCATCACCAATCCGCTCGACGCCATGGTCTGGGTGATGAAGGAGAAGTCCGGCCTGCCGGCCAACCGGGTGGTGGGCATGGCGGGCATCCTCGACAGCTCGCGCTTCCGCCTGTTCCTCGCACAGGAGTTCGGGGTGTCGGTGCAGGACGTCACCGCCTTCGTACTCGGCGGCCATGGCGACACGATGGTGCCGCTGACGCGCTACTCTACAGTCGCCGGCATCCCGGTGCCGGACCTGGTGAAGATGGGCTGGAGCACGCAGGCGAAGATCGACGCCATCGTGCAGCGCACGCGGGACGGGGGCGGCGAGATCGTGAAGCTGCTGGAGCGCGGCAGCGCGTTCTACGCGCCGGCGGCGAGCGCCATCGCGATGGCGGAGAGCTACCTGAAGGACAAGAAGCGCGTGCTGCCCTGCGCGGCGTATCTGAACGGCGAGTATGGCGTGAAGGACCTGTATGTCGGCGTGCCGGTGGTGATCGGCGCGGGCGGCATCGAGCGGATTGTGGAGATATCAATGAACGCCGAAGAGAAGGCGGCGTTCGACAAGTCATGCGCGGCGGTAAGGGAACTGGTCGAGGCGGCGAAGAAGCTGATCGGGTGAGCCGCATGCACCCCCACCGTCATGGCCGGGCT
>CAYRTL010000045.1:35193-36377 GCA_964427005.1 uncultured Acetobacteraceae bacterium | reverse complement strand
CTAGCCTGCGCATGATGGTGAGCTTCCTGCTCGCCAACCGTTTCCCGCTCCTGTTGTGGTGGGGCCCGCAGTATCTCTCGATCTACAACGATGCTTATCGGCCGGTGCTCGGCAACAAACATCCCAATGCGCTGGGTCAACCGGTAAGCGAGTGCTGGTCGGAAATCTGGCATGTCCTACAGCCGCTCATCGATAGCCCGTTCAATGGCGGACCGGCCACCTGGATGGAAGATCTCTCGGTAGAGATCAACCGCCACGGGTTCGTGGAAGAGACGCACTTCACGGTCGCCTATAGTCCTGTGCCAGACGAGACCGCGCCGCGCGGCATCGGTGGCGTGCTGGCGACGGTGCATGAGATCACCGAAAAGATTATCGGCGAACGCCGTGTAAAGGTGCTGAGTGATCTCGGGCTCCGCGTCACCGAAGCCAAGACTGCTGCGACAGCCTGTGCCATTGCCGCCGAGACTCTGGCGAACCACGCCAAGGACATCCCGTTTGCCCTGCTCTACCTTCTCGATCCCAATGAGGAGCAGGCGCGTCTTGCAGGAGCGGTCCGCGTGGCGACGGGAACGGAGCTAAGCCCGCTTGCCGTGGATCTCGCCGACGAGGACCCATCCCAAGATCCTTGGTGCCTGGCTGACGTTTTGCGCAGCGGAACTACGGCGGTTGTCGAGATACTCGAACAGCGATCCAGGCATATTCCGGCCGGACCCTGGTCGGACTCGCCGCGCAACGCGGTAGTGGTTCCGATCCGCTCCACTCAAGCCCACAAACTAGCTGGCCTGCTCGTGGCCGGTGTGAGTGCGAGGCTGCGTCTCGACCATTTGTATTTGAGCTTTTTTGATCTGGTCGCATCACAGATTGCCACAGCAATTGCCAACGCGCGGTCATACGAGGAGGAACGGCTGCGCGCGGAGGCTCTCGCGGAAATCGATCGCGCGAAGACCGCGTTCTTCTCGAATGTCAGCCACGAGTTCCGTACACCGCTCACGCTGATACTCAGCCCGCTTGAGGAGTTACTGGACGAGGCGCGAGGCCTGGTCGAACAGCGCGGCCAACTAGAGATCGCGCATCGCAATGCGATGCGGCTGCTACGGCTCGTAAACACACTCCTCGATTTCTCCAGAATCGAAGCCGGTCGCGTGCAGGCCAACTATCAACCCACTGATCTTGCCGAGCTTATC
>CAYRTL010000045.1:0-35093 GCA_964427005.1 uncultured Acetobacteraceae bacterium | reverse complement strand
AACATCTCCAGGGCCTTCTGGCGAAATGGTGGGAGGTAGAAGGGGTCAGCGACGGCGAGGCGGCACTGGCTGCCATAGGCAGGAGAAAGCCAGACCTTGTGGTCAGCGATATCATGATGCCGCGCCTCGACGGTATCGGCCTTCTGGTTGCCTTGCGATCCGATCCCAGTCTGTTGGACATTCCGATCATCCTGTTGTCCGCACGTGCCGGCGAGGAGGCGCAAGTCGAAGGATTGCGTGTTGGCGCCGACGATTATCTTGTCAAGCCGTTCTCCGCCCGAGAACTGGTTGCGAGAGTCCGGTCGAACCTCTCGCTGTCAAAGCTTCGCAGGCAGGAGCTCGAATCTATCGCGCGGCTGCACGAACTCGGCATCCGTCTGACCGCCACATCTGACCTGCCTTCGCTGCTGCACGAGGTGCTCGACGCTATGATGGAGCTGCAGGGCGCCGATTTCGGCAACGTCCAGCTCTACGATGAGGCAACTGGTACGCTGAGGATTGCTGCCCATCGCGGGCTCAGTGACGAATTCCTTGATTACTTCAAAGTCGTAAATGCCAACGATACATCCGCCTGTGGGCTGGCGCTGCGTTCTGGAGCGCAGATTGTGATCGAAGATGTGGATGCAAGCCCAGACTTCGAGCCGCACAGAGACATTGCCGCCCGCAGCGGATTCCGTGGCGTGCAATCTATTCCCCTGATTTCGCGCGATCTCGGCAAGCCGATCGGCATGCTGTCCACCCACTTCCGCGAACGATACAAACCGGCCCTGCGGGAAATCCGTCTGACTGACCTGCATGCCAGGCAGGCCGCTGACATGATCGCCTCTTGTCTTGCAGAACAGAAGCTTCGCGAAAGCGAATCCCGCCTGCAGGCAGCAGTAGATCTCCTGAGTCTGGGCTGTTACTCATGGAATCCGCAAACCAATGAGCTGCAGTGGGACGACACAGTGAAGGCTATGTGGGGTCTTCCTGCAGATGCAGACGTGGACATCGAGGTCTGGCGAGCGGCCGTTCACCCGGACGACTTGGCGCGCGTTGATGATGCGATCCAGCGATCCAGCGATCCAGCGGGTGATGGTCTTTACAACATCGAGTATCGCGTGGTCGGAATAACCGATAGCGTTGAGCGCTGGATCAGGACACGAGGAAAGACAAACTTCGAGAACGGACGACCTGTATCGTTTTACGGCATCGCGCTTGACGTCACTGATCAAAAGCAGGTCGAGAAGACGCTGGAACGTCGCGTCGAGGCGCGCACCCACGAACTTGAAATGGCCAATGCCCTGCTGCGAACGCAGATTGGGCATCGGGAGAAGGCCGAGGCAACGATCCAGCAGATGCAGCGGCTTGACGCCATAGGGCAGATCACATCTGGCGTGGCACACGATTTCAACAACCTGCTGAGCGTCGTTCAGATGAACGCACGGCTATTACTGCGCGGTAACCTCAGTCGCTATGATCGGGAGGGCGTCGAACTCATTCACTCGGCGGCCGAACGGGGAATAAAGCTCACCACTCAGCTCCTTGCCTTTTCGCGAAAGCAGCGCCTCGATCCCCAGGTGATCAATCTGAATAGGAAAATAGAGGAGATAGCCAGCCTGTTGCGGGCCACCTTGGGCGGGACCGTGTCTCTTGAGACAGCACTGGACGAGACCCTTTGGGACACGCTGGTCGATCCCACCCAGATCGAATTGACCGTGCTGAACCTGGCAATCAACGCGCGGGATGCCATGCCAACCGGCGGCACGCTCACGATCGAAACCCTCAACGCAGTCATTGATGCCGAGCCGTCAGGACCTGAAGAGCCACCGCCTGGAGCGTACGTGTGTCTTATCGTCAACGACACGGGAACCGGCATTGCCGATGATGTGCTCCCTCGAGTGTTCGAACCTTTCTTTACGACCAAGGAGCGGGGAAAGGGTTCAGGTCTGGGCCTGGCCCAGGTATACGGGTTTGTCAAACAATCTGGCGGCGGCCTTCGGATTGAGACACGGCAAGGGACAGGCACAACGGTCAAGATCTTCTTGCCGCGCATCGAGGTGCCGGCTGGTATTGATGAGGTCGAACCGTGGCAGGGGGGCCGCGAGGCGCAAACACAGAGGAAATTGCGGATACTTGTTGTTGACGACGACAAGTCTGTCCTCATCTCGACCGCGAGGCTGCTTGACTCGTTCGAATACTCAACAGCGCTCGCGATGTCCGGAGAGGAAGCTCTGGCACTTGTTGAGAACGAGCCGGGATTTGATCTGGTAATTGCAGACTTCGCAATGCCGGTGATGAACGGCGTCGAGCTCGCCCGGGCCATCCACATCATGCAACCCGAGGTCGCTGTCATTCTTGCCACTGGTTATGGTGACGCCGAATTGCTCAGAGGCTTCCCAAGATCACGAATCATTCAAAAGCCCTATGACGTGGGTCAGTTGATTCGCAAGATCGCAGACGTCTTGGGTCATCGTTGATGTGCCCCTCGGGATGCTGACCAGTCCGGTCAGTGCCACCATACAGGCTGGCCTGCTTGCCCGGCTCTCCAAGCTGTTGCGCGGATAGCGGGGAGCAGCGCACAATCGCGGGCCGGCGCTTAGACCGGCGTGGAGGAATGGCGGATGTCCAGCACCCTGCCCATCGACCAGATGATCGATCTCAAGCGCGGCACGATCAGCCGCGAGATCTTCGTATCGTCCGAGTTCTATCGCGAGGAACTGGAGAAGCTGTTCAGTCGCGCCTGGCTGTTCGTCGGGCACGAGAGCCTGATTCCCAAGCCGGGTGACTTCTTCGTCTCGCGGATGGGAGAAGAGTCGGTCATCCTGTGCCGCGATGCACAGGGCGCGGTGCATGTGTTCCTGAATTCCTGCCGGCATCGCGGCATGAAGGTGTGCCGCTATGAACAGGGCAACACGTCGCTGTTCGTTTGCCCGTATCATTCGTGGAGCTACACGACGGACGGCAAGCTGCAAGGCGTGCCGCTGTATCGCACCCTGTATGACGGCACGCTGAACCGCGAGGAGTGGTCGCTGATCGAGGTGCCGAAGCTCGCTCTGTACAAGGGAACGGTCTGGGCATCTTGGGATCCGGCTGCGCCTGAGTTCCTGGAGTACCTGGGCAGTGCCGTGGATCACTTGGACCAGGTGCTGGACTGCCGCGACGGACGACCGGGCGGTTCCGAAGTCATCGGCGTGCACAAATGGGTGTTTCCCTCGAACTGGAAATTCGCCGCCGAGAATTTTCTGGGCGACACCTACCATAATCCGTCGCATCGGTCGGTGGACATGATCGGCATCGGCCCGAGTGCGCAGCGCGGCCAAAAGGGACGGCGGGACAACGAATACAACAAGGGCCAGCACGTCTGGGTCGGCCATCCCGCCGGACATGGCATGCACAGCGTGCTGATGCCGCCGACATTCGAGTACGAGTCGTCCTATGGGCAGTATCCCATCGTGGACGAGTACTTCCGCCACTGCTTCCACGAGCGGAAGCGGCGGCTCGGCGACAAGGCGCGGCTGCTGCCATTCACCGGCAACATCTTCCCCAACGCGTCGTACCATGGGCGTCAGCCGCGCGGCATCTGCGTGTGGCATCCGCACAGTCCCACAGAAACCGAGGGCTGGCGCTTCTTCCTGGTCGATGCCGATGCGCCGGCCGAGGTGAAGGACGCGCTGCGGCGGTTCTACATGCGCTATTCCGGGCCGGCGGGCATGACCGAGCAGGACGACATGGAGAACTGGCTGTACGCGACCGCTGCGTCGAAAGGCACGATCGCGAGGCGGTATCCGTTCAACTACCAGATGTCGATGGGCGCGTACAGGACGGGCGATCCGATTCCCGGCGATGTGTCGCTGCAGATAACCGAGCAGACCCCGCGCAACTACTATCGTGTCTACGCGTCCTATCTCAACGGCGATGACTGGGATACGCTGATTGGCCGGGATCGGCAGCCGGTGCAGGTGGCGGCGGAGTAGGGTGGATTCGAAGGAAGAATAACACGACAGTAGAGCGAGGGAGACACGGCACATGCCCGGATATCCGTCCATCGACGATCTGATCGATCCGCAGCGTGGCATCATCAGCCGCGAAATCTTCGTCTCTCCCGAACTGTATCGTGAGGAACTGGAAAAGCTGTTCACGCGCGCCTGGCTGTTCGTCGGGCATGAAAGCCTGATCCCGAACCCCGGCGATTTCTTCGTCTCGCGCATGGGCGAGGAGTCGGTGATCCTGTGCCGCGACGGGGCCGGCGCGGTGCATGTGTTCCTGAACTCCTGCCGCCATCGCGGCATGAAGGTGTGCCGCTACGAGCAGGGCAATACCTCCCTGTTCGTCTGCCCCTACCATTCATGGAGCTACACGACCGACGGCAAGCTGCAAGGCGTGCCGCTGTATCGCTCGCTGTATGACGGCACGCTGAACCGCGAGGAATGGTCGCTGATCGAAGTGCCGAAGCTCGCGCTGTATCACGGCACGGTCTGGGCCTCGTGGGATCCGGGCGCACCCGACTTCGTCGATTACATGGGCGCCGCCATTGATCATCTGGACCAGGTGGTCGATTGCCGCGACGGCAGGCCAGGCGGCGCCGAGGTCATCGGCGTGCACAAATGGGTATTTCCCTCGAACTGGAAATTCGCTGCCGAGAATTTCCTTGGCGACACCTATCACAATCCATCGCACCGTTCGGTGGACATGATTGGCATGGGGCCTTCCGGCCAACGCGGTGCATCCAGCCGGCGCGACAATGAGTATGCAGGCGGCCAGCGTTTCTGGGTGGGCTTTCCGCAAGGCCACGGACTGACGGGCGCACTGATGCCCGCCGATACGGAATACGTCTCCACCTATAAGCACAGCCCGATCGTGGATGAGTACTTCCGCCAGTGCTTCTATGAACGCAGGCGCCGACTGGGTGAGAAGGCGCGCAACATGCCGCTTGTCGGCACGTTCTTTCCCAACGCCTCGTACCATGGGCGACAGCCGAGAGGCATCTGCGTCTGGCACCCGCACAGCCCGACCCAGACAGAGGGCTGGCGCTTCTTCCTGGTCGATGCCGATGCGCCGGCGGAAGTGAAGGACGTGCTGCGCCGATATTACATGCGCTATTCCGGCCCCGCCGGCATGACGGAACAGGACGACATGGAGAACTGGCTGTATGCGACCGCCGCCTCGCGCGGCACCATCGCGCGGCGCTACCCGTTCAACTACCAGATGTCGATGGGCGCGTACAAGACCAATGATCCGATCCCAGGCGACGTATCGCTGCAGATCACCGACCAGACGCCGCGCAACTACTATCGTGTCTACAAGTCCTATCTGAACGGCGCCCCATGGGATGAGTTGCTGGGACGCCCACAGATGCGCGCGGCAGCCGAGTGATGCGCGACCTGGCCTGGTACCAGCTCCGTGAGGAGATCGAGGACTTTCTCTATCTGGAAGCCGATCTGCTGGATCAGCGGCGATTCAAGGAATGGATCGATCTGCTGGCAGAGGATTTGGTGTATTTCATGCCGATGCGCCGAAACGTGAAGTTCGGCCAGCACGCGGAGCGGGAGAATACGAAGCAGGGCGAAGGCATAAGCTGGTTCGACGAGGACAAATGGACGCTGGGCAAACGGGTGGAGCAGATCCTGACCGGCGTGCACTACGCCGAGGAACCGCTGTCGCGTGTGACGCATATGGTGAGCAACGTTCGCCTGCTGGACGTGCGGCCTTCGGTGCAGGACGCACAGGAGGTCACGGTGGGATGCCGTTTCCTGGTCTATCAGAACCGGGTCGAGTACGAGAATTTTACCTTCGTTGGCCGGCGGACGGATGAGCTGCGGCGGGTGGGAACGTCCTGGCAGATTGCACGGCGCGAGATCATCCTGGAGCAGAACGTCCTGCTGGCAAAGAACCTGAGTATATTCTTCTGATGATCGAGCTCAGCGGCGTCGCAGTCGGCAACAAGCTCCGCCTCGTCGGCGGCATCACGGCCGAGGTCGTGGAGATCGTCAACGACGAATGGGCCAAGGTGCGCCTGATCGAAGTGCCCGACGGCGAGGCCGGCGCGGAAGAACTTTGCCACGCCACCGACATCATCGAAGTCGTCTGATGCTTCGCGTCGGTTTCCTGCCCAGCGACTTCAATCCGATGGTGCTGATGCTGGGTGAAGCGGAGGACCTCCGGCTGCTTGCCAGCGTGCTGCGCCGTTTTGCTCACGAGCAGGCGGACGTTCGCCTGGACCAACTGGGCTTCTGCGCCGCCCCGCGCACGTCTGTGACGGTGACTGCGTCGCCCGGAACACCAGGAATCCAGCCGGCCGCGGAGCATCACTTCATCTGGCGCCTGGATGCTGACCACGCGGCGGCATTTGCCGATCAGATCGATCAGCTTGCCGTGCCGAGCCGCAGTTCGGGTTCGGAAATCCTCGAATGCACCACCGAGGAAGAGATTCCCGTGAAGGTTTCCCGCGGCGAATATACGGAGGATTTCCTGCTGGCTTAGCGCATCCATGTCATTGCGAGGAGCAGGGCGACGAAGCAATCCCCTGCATGTTGGGTGATTGCTTCGTTGCTTCGCTCCTCGCAATGACAGAGTGCGCTAACCCAGAACGCCGTCGAGAATGTCGATCATCTGATCGATCTCCTCGTTGGTGACCGTCAGTGATGGCATGAAGCGTAACGAGTCCGGCCGAGGCGCGTTGACCAATAGCCCGCGCGCCATCGCTGCGTTGACGACATCCGATGCGATGTCGCGCTTCAGATTGAGAGCGCGCAGCAGTCCCCTGCCCCGCACCTCACCGCATCCGTGCCTTTGTGATAGCGCGAGCAAACGTCCGGTCAGATATTCTCCTGCCTCTGTCACCCGCGCCAGGAAAGCTGGCTGCGCAACCGTCTCGACCACAGCGCAGCCGACTGCCGCCATCAGCGGATTGCCGCAGAACGTGCCGCCCTGATCGCCATATTCGAAGCAGCAGACATCGCGATGCGCCACCAATGCCGCGAGCGGCACACCACCACCAAGGCCCTTAGCCAACGTCATGATGTCGGGCTTGGCGCCGGTGTGCTCGAATCCGAACAGCTTGCCCGTGCGGCCGATACCGGTCTGTATCTCATCGAGGATCAGCAGAATGCCGCGCTCCCGAGTTAACGCGCGCAGATCGCACATGAATGCGTCGGTTGCCTCGAACACGCCGGCCTCGCCCTGTATCGGCTCCAGCATGACGCCCACAGTGCGCGGCGTGATCGCCGCCTCCACCGCCGCCAGATCATTCAGCGGAACCTTCACGAACCCTGACACCTTCGGCTCATAGAGCTGTTCCCACTGCGGCTTGCCGGACGCCGACATCGTCGCCAGCGTTCGGCCGTGGAACCCGTGGTCCATAGTGATGATCTCACTGGCGCCGTTCCGATACTTTGCCCCCCATTTGCGCGCGAGCTTGATCGCGCCTTCATTCGCTTCGGCACCGCTGTTGGCGAGAAACACCTGGTGAAGGCCGCTATGCTTCGTCAGCAGCTCTGAAAATCGAACCATCTGGTCGTTGTAGAAAGCCGGGCTGCAGTTGATCAGCCGTTCTGCCTGTTGCGCCAGGACGCGCGTGATCACCGGCGGCGAATGACCGAGGCAATTCACCGCCCAGCCCTGGATGAAGTCGAGATAGCGGCGGCCTTCGCTATCGGTCAGCCACGAGCCTTGGCCGCCAACGAATACGACTGGCGGCCGCGGCGTTATGTTCATCACTGCGTCGAACATCTTGTGCTCCTTGCTGTTGAGCCGGAGCGACAGAGATGCCTGAAAGCACGAAGGCCCCCGTCGCTGCCGACGGGGGCCTTCGTGATCGGTCTGCGGACTCGCTTATCGCGCGCGCAGCCTCGATGCCCCCGTCGAAGGACGGCGGCGTCGGCGAACGACGATGATGCGAGCAACGCTGATCACGCAGGCGGAATGCACGTGCAGGCGCGCAAAGTCAACCACCAAGGCGATTGCCCAGCAGGCGCGTCCAGCCATGCGGGTCCGGCGCCGTGCCATACTGGATGCCAACGATCGTGTCATACAGCTTCTGAGTCAGCGCGCCGGTCTTGCCGCCGTTGATGACGTAGCGCTCGCCCTTGTACCCGAGTTCGCCCACCGGCGAGATCACCGCGGCGGTGCCCGTGCCCCACATCTCCAGGCGGCCCGCCTGCGCCGCCGCGACCACGTCCTCGATCGCGATCGGCCGCTCGGACACGCGCAGTCCCCAGTCGCGCAGCAGAGTGAGCACGGAGTCACGGGTGATCCCCGCCAGGATCGCGCCATTCAGTGGCGGCGTGATCACCTCATCGTCGATCTTCAGCATGATGTTCATCGTGCCGACTTCGTCGAGGTACCGATGCTCGACGCCGTCCAGCCACAGCACCTGCGTATACCCGGCCTTGTGCGCCTCCTCGGCACCGAACAGGCTGGCCGCATAGTTGCCGGCGGTCTTCGCCGCACCCAGGCCGCCCTGCACCGCGCGGACATATTTGTCCGAGGCCAGGATGCGCACCGGGTTCATGCCTTCCTTGTAGTACGCACCGACCGGACCCAGGATCACGTAATACAAGTAGCTGCTGGAAGGATGCACGCCGAGGAACGTCTCGGTCGCGATCACCGTCGGGCGGATATACAGCGACGTGCCGGGCAGCGACGGCACCCAACGCTGGTCTACCTCCACCAAGGCTCGGATCGATTCCTCGATTATCTGCGGATCGATCTCAGGGATACACAGATAGTGCGCCGAACGGTTCAGCCGGCGTGCATGATCAGGCAGACGGAAGAGCCGCACGCGCCCGTCCTGCCCGCGGAATGCCTTCATCCCATCGAAGATCGCCTGCCCGTAATGCAGCACGCAGCACGCCGGATCCAGGCTGAACGGCGCGTAGGGAACAATGCGCGGCGAGTGCCACCCCTTCCCTTCGTCGTAGTCCATCAGGAACATGTGGTCGGTGAAGACCTTGCCGAAGGCGAGGGACTCGTCCGCGGGCGGCTGCTTCGGACTCGTTGTCCGGGTGATAGCGATCTGATTCAATGACCGTCTCGTGAGCTGAGGATTATCGTCATCCGGCCATGTTACTGCGGCGCGGGGTCCAGGTTAATGCCCGCCGCATTGGCCTGTAGGCCGACGGAAAGCGGCGCCTCCGTCTTCGGCTGAGTGTACCAGTCGTACCAATCCCAGCCGACATTGTTCAGGTAAAACGTCACCGGCAGGGAGAGCGACTGCAGACCGCCCAGGGTCACCGTCGAAGTCCACGAGCCGGTGAACGCATACACGATGCCCCAGGCAGTCGCCACGACGGCCGGTTTGAAGGTCAGGTACTTCTCGGTGTTGCGCCAGACGCTTGCCTGGGCATCAAACCCCTTGCCGTCGGGTGACGGCTGAAGCGGCGAAAACCGGTCCCACAAGTAGTCATTAGCCACGTAGACGCCGTACGAGGTTACGGCAGTGACACCGGCCAGCCAGCCGGTCATGGCCAGGCTGCCGGTGCCTGCATAGAAGATGATGGCCGAGGCTGTCGTCGTCAGCGCCTTCTGCGTCAGTCCCTTGACCGCCGCATGGCCAAGACTGGGGCTCGCCGGTTCGGCTGGGGCCGGCGCCGTTTGCGCCAGGCAGACAACCGGTGATTGCACCGCGAGCGCAACAACCATAGCGGGAAGCGCACGCCCCATTCTGTGCCGGATCATGACCGGGCTCTCGCGCAGGCTGCGGTGCATCCTTCCACCCTTTGCCGGCGCTGGCCGGACCTCCCCCTCGGCCCAAAGCGAGCCTCCAGCCCGCCGCCTACATGAGAGCCCTTGGCAAAGCAACCGGATTGATCAGGGGCGAGCAGTGCGGCAGTGTGAGATGTCTGATCACGCCCAGGAGACGCTGCAAACTGTGAACAACAGGGCAGCGCTTCCCGACGCATATGACCGAACGAGGCGACGCTGAGTTTACGGCGCTCTCGCGGGAGGCAATGACAGAAGGCACACGGCGCTCGGGATAGCGGGCCGCGCGGCACGTCTTTGAAGTCAGACCTCGAGGAGCTACCAGCGCGATGCATTCGGTTGAGACCTGTGGCCTGCAGGTTGCCCGCCCGCTTTTTAGCTTCATCAATGATGAGGCCTTGCCTGGAACGGGCGTCACAGCCGACGCCTTCTGGCGAGGACTTGCCGACATCGTTCGGGACCTGGCACCGCGCAACAAGGCGCTGCTCGAGCGCAGGGATGACCTGCAACGCCAGATCGATGGCTGGCACCTGGCGAACCGCGCCCGAACGATCGATATGCCTGCCTATATCGAGTTCCTGCGAGACATCGGCTATCTGGAACCGGAGCCGCCGGACTTTTCGATCACCACCGATAACGTCGATCCCGAGATAGCGACTATCGCCGGCCCACAACTCGTCGTGCCGGTGACCAATGCGCGTTATGCGCTGAATGCCGCCAACGCACGTTGGGGCAGCCTGTACGACGCGCTGTATGGGACTGACGCGATCCCAGAGGATGACGGCGCAACGCGCGGCCCAGGCTATAACAGCACACGCGGGGCGCGCGTCATCACCAGAGTGCGCGAGTTCCTCGATCAATCAGTACCGTTGACTCTCGGCAGCCACCGCGATGCGATCCGCTATGCGCTGGATGCAGGCAGACTGTCAGTCACGCTGAAGGACCACGTCGTTACCGGCCTCGCACAACCTATGCAGCTCGTCGGGTACCATGGCGAAGCCGGCGATCCGTCAAGCGTCCTGCTAAAGCACAATGGACTGCACATCGAAATCCTCATCGACCGCACGCGTCCGGTCGCTCAGCAGGACACCGCCGGCGTGGCCGACGTGTTGTTGGAAGCGGCCATCACCACCATTCAGGATTGCGAAGATTCGGTTGCCTGTGTCGATGCCGAGGACAAGGTTCTCGCGTATCGTAACTGGCTCGGCCTCATGCAAGGCAACCTGATCGATACGTTCGAGAAGGAGGGCAAGACCGTCACGCGCCGGTTGAATCCGGATCGTGAATATACGGCCCCAGATGGCAGCACACTCATCCTGCCAAGCCGCAGCCTGATGCTGGTGCGAAATGTCGGCCACCACATGTACACTGACGCCGTGCGTGATGCTTCCGGCACGGAAATACCAGAGGGTTTGTTGGACGCCGCGGTCACATCGCTGATCGCAATGCATGATCTTCGTGGCAACGGGAAGCTGCGGAACAGCCGTGCTGGTTCAATCTATATCGTCAAACCGAAGATGCACGGCTCGGAAGAGGTAGCGTTCACCGACCAGATCTTCTCGCGCGTGGAGGACATGCTGGGCCTTGCCCGCAATACGCTGAAGCTCGGTATCATGGACGAGGAGCGTCGCACGTCGGCTAATCTGAAGGCGTGCATCTGCGCCGCGAGGGAGCGAGTCGTGTTCATCAATACCGGCTTCCTCGATCGCACGGGCGATGAGATCCACACCTCGATGGAAGCCGGCCCGATGGTCCGCAAGAATGAGATGCGCGGCACCGCATGGATCAAGGCCTATGAGGACCAGAACGTCGATATCGGTCTCGCCTGCGGATTGCGCGGCAAGGCGCAGATCGGCAAGGGCATGTGGGCGGCGCCTGACCGGATGGCCGACATGCTGGCGCAGAAGATCGGCCATCCGAAAGCTGGTGCGAATACCGCCTGGGTTCCCTCGCCTACCGCCGCGACGCTGCACGCTTTGCACTACCATGCGGTGAATGTGGCGGAGCGGCAGGAGGAGCTTGCGTCACGGCCACGCGCGCCCTTGCGCGAACTGCTGACCATTCCCGTTGCCGATCGGCCCAACTGGGCGCCGGAGGACATCAGCCAGGAACTGGACAATAATTGCCAGGGCATCCTTGGTTATGTCGTGCGGTGGATCGACCAGGGTGTCGGCTGTTCGAAGGTGCCGGATATTCATGATATCGGTCTGATGGAAGATCGCGCCACGCTGCGCATTTCATCGCAGCACGTCGCCAATTGGCTGCATCATGGCATCGTCAATGAAAAGCAGGTGATGCAGACGATGCAGCGCATGGCGAAAGTGGTCGATCGGCAGAATGCATCCGATCCACGTTACCGCGCGATGGCGCCTCGGTTCGATGGGCCGGCATTCAAGGCGGCTTGCGACCTGGTATTCAAGGGCCGCGAGCAGCCGAACGGCTACACGGAATTCATCCTGCATGCTCGGCGCAGGGAGGCGAAGCAAATGTCATTGCGAGGAGCATAGCGGTGGCCGGGCTTGACCCGGTCAAGCAATCCCCATCGTGAGTGCGCACCTATCATGGCGATTGCTTCGTCGCTACGCTCGTCGCAATGACAGGAGGACGGAGTGCGCTATCTGGCTGACAACGCATTGGTTGGTGACCATGTCGAACAGCACGTGCTGATCGAGATCGCTGCCGACGGCACCATCGCCTCCTTCACGCCACAGTCCGATGAACACGCCGAACAACTGACCGGCTTCGTGGTGCCTGGCATGCCGAACCTCCATTCGCATGCATTCCAGCGCGCGATGGCGGGCCTGGCCGAACGCGCCAGCCCGGAGGGCGACAATTTCTGGCGCTGGCGCGAGGTGATGTATCGCTTCCTTGCCGTCCTCACCCCCGAGGATGTCGAAGCAATCGCGGCACAGCTCTACGTCGAGTGCCTGCTGCACGGCTACACGTCGGTCGGCGAATTCCATTACCTGCACAACGCCCCGGATGGCTCGCGCTACGCCGATCCTGCCGAATTGTCGCGCCGCATTGTGGCCGCGGCAGACAACGCAGGCATCGGGCTGACATTGCTGCCCGTGCTGTACCGTCATTCCCAGTTCGGCGGCGCGCCGGCGACCGATGCGCAGCGACGATTTGTGCTTTCGCTCGATGAGTATGCCGCGCTCTGCGAAACCATGTCACACAACACACGGATTGGCGTCGCGCCGCATTCACTGCGGGCGGTCACGCCGGAGGAACTGCACGCAGCCATCGCCATCGCGGGCAATCGGCCCATTCACATCCACGTCGCGGAACAGGAGAAGGAAGTCGCCGACTGCATCGCCTGGAGCGGCGCGCGACCGGTCGCCTGGCTGTTGGACCACGCCCCAGTCGATCACCGCTGGTGCCTGGTTCATGCCACGCACACGGACCAGTCAGAGCATCAGCGGCTTGCCGCAAGCGGCGCCGTCGCGGGCCTGTGCCAGACGACCGAGGCAAATCTGGGCGACGGCATCTTCCCATTGCGTGAATATCTCGCGGACGGCGGCCACTTTGGTATCGGCAGCGACTCCCATGTCAGCGTCAGCCCTGTCGAGGAACTGCGTTGGCTTGAGTACATCCGCAGGCTTGAGACGCGCACACGCAACGTCACCCGCAACCTGTACCAGCAGGCGCTGGCAGGCGGTGCGCAGGCACTCGGCCGCGGGGCCGCCGATCTCGTCGTGCTGGATACAGACCATCCAGCTCTCGTCGGCCGCAGTGGCGAAGGCTTGCTGGATGCCTGGCTGTTCTCAGGGAACAGCACGCCGGTGCGTGACGTCATGGTCGGCGGCAAATGGGTGGTGCGCGGCGGCAAGCACCATGCGCAGCAGACAATCGCGCAGGCATTCTCTCGCACCATGCGACGGCTGGCCGAGGCGCTCTGACCTCAGGGCGCCTCCATCACCGCCTTGCATGCGGCCGGCAGCGGCGGCGGGTGATACGGCGGCGAGGGCCTGGGCGGTTGATCCAACTGATCGAACCACCATTGCAGCGTAGCGTCGCAGCCATCGCCCGCTGGTGGTGGCGCCGCCTGGACGCAATCGTGCTGGTCGGACGGACAGCGGAAGCGGATATGCACATGCGCCGCGTGGCCGTACCACGGCCGCATCAGCCGCAGCCATGACCGGTCACCCTGCACTTCGTCGCAAAGCTGCCGTTTGATAGCCGGATTGATCAGGATGCGGTCCACCTCTGGCAGAGTGGCGGCAAGATGCAGCAGCGTCACCACCTGCGGCGTCCAGCGCCCTGGATCCACGCCACGCTGATCGGCACGCACCAAATTCGGCAGCTCCACCGTCTCCCTCTCGGCGGAGGTCAGCATGCGCTTCGGCGTCACATCCAGACCGACATCCGCATCCAGCCCGAGCTGATGGCTCATATGCCCGCCCGGCAGCGGACCACCGCGTGGGCGCGAGATGTCCTCGACATACAGATCGCCCAATCCCGCGGCATGCACCTGATCACCCAACGCCTCGATGCGAGCGATCGTGGATGGCGCGCCCCAAAACGAGCTGCGCGACAGATGGATGGTCTGGAATCCAGGACCTTCCGCCGGCAACTCCACCGCCCCGGCGATGCAACCCGAGGCCTGGCTGCCGATGATGTGCAACGGACCAGGCGCGGGCGTGTCAGGACCAGCCGCAATGGCGATCATCGCCGCCAGCGCAATGCCGAACCGTTTTGCGTTTTTAGAAGCGCCGCTCGAAGACCGTGATGACATCGCCTGGCTGCACGAAGGCCTGCCGCATGGCCTTGCCTTCGACAGCATTGCCGTCGGCCGTGCGGACGATGGCAGCATAGCCCTCGACAGCGCGGTAGGTGAAGCCGCCCGCAACCGCGACCGCGGTGACGACAGTCATCCCTGGCTGATACGCGTATTGCCCCGGTTTGTTCACCTCGCCCAACACGTAGATCGGGCGATACGCGATCACTTCCACCGCGACGGAGGGTTTACGCACCAGGTCGCCGCGCCGCAATGCAACCCCCACCGCGGTCTCCAGCTCAGCCGAGGTGAGACCCGCTGCGTGTACCGCCCCGACCAATGGCAGTGCGATATTGCCGCTGTCGTTGACGCGGAATTCGCCAGTGAGCGTTTCTTCGCCGAAGGTGATGATGCGGACCTGATCACCGGGTCCCAGGCTGTAGTTCGACTGGCCGGCATTCGGAAGCAACGGCAGGTCCCGACCCGGTCCGCCGCAATCCGCGAACAGCAGAAACGCACCGATAAGGCAGGAACGGAGGAGCACGGCTGCATGCATAGGCCGATTATCCGGCGGAGGAATTAGCCGGGTATTAAGCCGGAGCAGTTAACACGGAATTGGCCCGGGCAATCGACTGGCCAGGAGCGCCCGCCCCTAACCCCTGCGGCCAAAAGGCATGATGCTCGACCATCCGACAGGAGAGACGCACGCGCCATCGCCCGCTCGGCACAACCGGCCGGCGCGAGTAGCCACCGAACGAATGGAGCCAATCACGCCGAGCCTCGGCGCCATCCTTGGCATTCTTCGGCGCCGCAAGCGGCCTCTGCTTGCATCCATGCTGCTTTTCCCGCTGCTGACCTTCACCGCGATCAGCCAGATAACCCCGCGCTATACTGCAACCGGAACCCTGATCTACGACGCCGCCGAGTACAAGCTGCGCGAATTGCAGAGCATTTTGCGCGTTGACCCGATCACCGACGCCATCATGGCGACGCAGGCGGAAGTATTGCGCGGCTTGCCCGTGGTGGAACAGATCGCCAACCGGCTCAATCTGCACACCAACCCGGAGTTCAATTTCGCATTGCAGCCGCCGTCATGGTGGCAACGGATGCTCACGATGCGGTCGGATGCGGTGGAAAATTTGCCTGGACCGCAGCTCGATCCTGCCCGCAACGCCACACTCAGCGCGGTGCGCGCCGCATTGACAGTGACACCGGTGAAAGCCTCGCGCGTGCTGGAGGTTTCCTTCACGACGCAGGATCCGATTCTGGCTGCCGCCGCGGTCAATGATGCGATGGACATCTACGTCAAGTCGCAGTTGAGCGCGAAATACGGCGCCGTCATGCGTGCGCATGATTGGCTGAAACAACGTGCCGACGAGTTGCGCAACGAGGTTCGGCGGCAGGAGGATAAGATCGCTGAATACCGCGCGCAGAATGGCATCTTCGAGGGCATGCACGCCCGACTGGACGCCGAGCAGATCAGCCTGCTGACCGAAGGCCTCGCTCGCGCGCAAAGCGCGTTGGCCGAGGCCGAAGGACGTCTCGATGCGGTCAGCGGCCGTGCTGGGGCGACGGCACAGGCGGCCATCGCGCCATCGGTGGTGCAACTGCGTTCGCGGCAGGACCAGTTGGCGGCGCAGTTGCAGTCCATGCAGGGCCGGCTCGGGTCCAGCCATCCCGACGTGCAGGCCGTGCGCGCACAGCTTTCCGATGCGGAACGCGCGGTGGGAGCGGAGATCGGCCGTGTCGTCGCCGCCACGGCAGCCGAGGTGCCTGCACATCATGAGCGCGTGGAAACGCTGAAGCGGAACCTGCGGGACGCACAGGCAGACGTGCAGCGTGACGCACTGGCACAGATCCCGTTGAATGCGATGCAGCGGGATGTCGAGGCGTCCCGCAGCCAGTTGCAGGCGGTGCTCGAGCGCATCCAGCAGACATCGCAGCAATCGGCAATCGAGGCGCCGGACGCGCATGAGATTTCGCTGGCGCTGCCGCCGGCACGTCCGAGCTACCCGCCCACCAGGCTGCTGATGGGTGCC
This sequence comes from uncultured Acetobacteraceae bacterium, assembly GCA_964427005.1. Taxonomy (GTDB): domain Bacteria; phylum Pseudomonadota; class Alphaproteobacteria; order Acetobacterales; family Acetobacteraceae; genus JAMXLO01. The sequence goes on along the minus strand of CAYRTL010000045.1, from coordinate 18,653 downwards.
GCAACCGCATCCGGCGTCCTCTTCGGTCTTCTTCTGGTGTATGTGAGCGAGCTTGCGGACAGCACGTTCAACACCGGAGGCGACGTCCGGGCGGTGCTCGGACGCCCATGCTTCGGGCTCATCCCACGAATCACCCACAGCGTGCTCAAAGGGATCGCCATCGAAGAATATGCCGCGCGGAAGCCAAGATCGCCGTTTGCCGAACAGCTTCGCGCATTGCGCGCCGGTCTCCTGTTGTCCGCCGATCGGCCGCGCACCGTCGCCATAACGGCGGCACGCCCTAAGGAAGGCAAGACGACAGTCACGCACGCACTCGGAAGACTCGCGGCGATGAACGGCGAGCGCGTCATGGTCATCGACTGCGATTTTCGTCATCCTTCCGCTCGCGCATCGCGCGGCCTGGTCGATTGCCTGCATGAACGCGCCGGATTAGCCGACATCATCCAAAAGGATCCCGTCACCGGCATGGACTTCATCCCGAGCGGCAAGGCGGAAGCCAATGCCCTCGGCTTGCTGATGTCAGCGACAATGGCGCGGCTGCTGCAGACACTGCGTCAGGACTACGATCTCGTGCTGCTCGACACCCCCCCGGCTGAGGCGATCGCCGACGCGCGTATCGTCGCGGGCCTAGCCGATGCAACGCTGTTCTGCATCCTCTGGCGCGGCACCTCCCGGCACGTCGCGCTGGCTGCCCTGGAACTGCTGGAAGAGGCACACGCCAACGTGGTTGGAGTGGCCTTGACGCAGGTGGACGTCAGCGTCCATTTGCGCTCCGGCTACGCCGATGCGGAGGTGTATCATCCGCGCTACGGCGGCTACTTCCGGGAGTAGAGGTGTAATGGCGCGACGGTTTCTGGTCACCGGCGGGGCTGGTTATGTGGGCAGCCACTTGGTTGGCGCATTAGCGGAACGTGGCGAGAGCGTGGTTGTGTTCGATAATCTGCGCACGGGCCATCGCGGTGCAGTACCGCCCGGCGTGCAACTGGTCGTGGCAGACCTCGCCGATACAGGAACGGTCGACGCCGTGCTGGCCGATGGACCATGGCACGCCGTATTCCACTTTGCCGCCTTGTCGCAGGTGGGCGAGAGCATGCGCCTGCCGCTTCGCTATTTAATCGACAATGGCATGAATGGCATGCGGCTGATCGAGGCCTGCATACGTCATGGCGTTAACCGCTTCGTGCTGTCGTCCACCGCGGCACTGTTCGGTACACCCGAGATCGTGCCGATTCCCGAAGACGCACCCGTGCACCCGGAATCGCCCTATGGCGACAGCAAGTGGTTCCTCGAACGGACGCTGCATTGGGCCTCGCGCGTGCATGGACTGCGCTATGCGTCGCTGCGGTATTTCAACGCCGCAGGCGCTGATCCGAAGGGACGCTATGGCGAGGATCATCGGCCGGAAACGCACCTTGTTCCGCTGGTCATCGACGCAGCGCTCGGTCGTCGCCCGGAACTCGAGGTGTTCGGCAATGACTATCCGACACCCGATGGCACCTGTCTGCGCGACTACGTGCATGTGACGGACCTGGCTGACGCGCATCTGCTCGCACTCGATCACCTCGAACGCGACAGCATCACCGTGAATCTCGGCAATGGCATGGGCCATTCTGTGCTGCAGGTGATCAACACCGTGGAGCGCGTCTCCGGACGCAAAGTGCCATACCGGATTTCGCCGCGTCGGCCAGGCGATCCAGCCGTGCTGGTCGCATCATCCGAGCGTGCGCAACGCGAGCTTGGTTGGCGGCCACGCTTTGCCGATCTCGACGAAATCGTCCGCACCGCGTGGCGATGGCGTGAAGCGCATCCCGATGGTTATACGGACTGAAGCTTGCGCGGCTCCGATCACGCTTGCCGCAGCGCTATTTCTGTGGCCAGCGCTGTGGAATGGTTATCCCCTCGTCTTCTCTGACACCGGCACGTACCTTTCCCAGGCCATCGAACACTATGTCGGCTGGGATCGGCCGATCTTCTACAGCCTGTTCCTGTTCGCGCTGCATCTGACGCTCACCACCTGGCCGGCCATCATCGTGCAGGCGCTGCTGGCCGCCCATGTGCTGTGGCTGGTCAATCGCACGCTGCTCCCTGAATTCTCGATTCGCTGGCTACTGCCGACGGCTGGCGCGCTGAGCGTGGGCACGGCGCTGCCGTGGTTCGTGTCCCAACTCATGCCCGACATGTTCACCGGACTGCTGATTCTGGTCCTGGCACTGCTGATTTTCGTTCCGGAGCGGTTGACGAGATGCGAGCGCACCTGGCTGGTGCTGTTCGCCGCCTTCATGATTGCAGCACACCTGTCGCACCTCTTGTTGGCATTGGCGCTGTTGATTGTGCTGGTGCCCCTTCGAGGACGCTTGGGTGCCGCGACGCCGCTGGCGCGCGCTGGCCTGCTGCGGCTCGCGGCAGCGCCTGCGCTGGCCGTGGTCGCCTTGGTCGCGGTCAACGTCGTGGGATTCGGCCGCGCGTCGTTGTCGCCCTTCGGCAACGTCTTTCTAATGACTCGTGTCATCTATGACGGCCCCGGCATGGATACACTGCGCCGCGAGTGTCCTGCCGTCGCCTGGAAAATGTGCGCGTTCATCGATCGGCTTCCGTCAAACGCCGATGACTTCTTATGGGATCATGATGGCCCAGTTGTTCAGGCCGGCGGTGCCAAAGTCGTATCCTCTGAGGCGAATGCGATCATCATTGCGGCACTGCGCGCCGAACCCGGTGCCGAAGCACGGGCATTCATTCGTAATACCTTGCATCAACTGACGCAGTTTGCCAACGGCGATGGCCTGATTCCGTGGCCTGACACAGTTACCCCCACGATCAACCGCGACTTCCCACGTGCCGAAGCAGCGGCATATGCCACGTCGTTGCAGACGCAGGGCAGGCTGACAGCGATCGACCGATTGCAGGGACTGCATCTTGCCGTCGCGTTGGCCGGGCTGGCTGGCTGCGTGTTGTTGCTATTGGCCCTCAGGCAATCCGCCATGACCGGATTTGCCGCTAGCGTCCTGCTCGCGCTGCTGGTCAATGCCACGATGACCGGCGGGCTCTCAGGCCCACATGACCGCTATCAGAGTCGCGTCATGTGGCTGCCGCCGCTCATCACGCTGCTTGCGCTGGCCGCGCCGCGTCCATCGTCATTGCCGATGAGGTCATGACCCGCAGTCACGCCACGAATGTCTTCTGGTCAGGCTGCGAAGCGGCAACGTCCGGCGTACTGTCCTTCGCGTCGGCATTCGTCGTAGCCCGCCTTATCGGTCCGGCGGAGGTTGGCATCGGGGCCGCGGCCGTCGCGGTACACGTGCTGCTATGGGTCGCAGTGAATGCGCTATTTGCCGATGCATTGGTGCAGCGCAGCTCGGTGGATGACGGAGTATTCTCCAGCGCATTCGTCGCAGGCGCCGCTATCGGCTGCGCCGCGGCGGTGTTGCAGATCGCCTCGGGTCCACTGCTCGCCTGGTCGCTGGCGGACGGCCGGTTGACCACGATGTCTATGCTGCTCGCTTTTCCGCTGCCGCTGGTCGGTGCGGCCGGATCAGTGCAAGGGCTCCTGACCAGGGCGCGCGCGTATCGCAGCCTTGCGCTGCGCACCATCATCGGTCAGGGCTGCGGCACACTGGCTGGAATTGCCGGTGCGCTGGCTGGTGCCGGCGCCTGGGCGTTGGTGCTGCAGCAACTGGTGATTTCCGCCGCCGGCGCGGCTGTCCTGCTCATGCGGTGTCCGCGTCGTCCTCAATGCGCCGTGAGCTGGCATCACCTGCGGGACATGCTGCGAATGGGCCTGCCGCTGACCACGAGCACGCTACTGCACCAGGGCCGCTACCGGCTGTTCGCGCTGCTGATTGGTGGGACGGCGGGCGCGGCCGGTCTCGGTCAGGTGCACATGGCATTCCGGCTGATCGATGCGGTTCGGGAACTGGCCTTCACCGCGCAGTGGCGTCTGATGTTGCCGCTCCTGTCCGAACGGCAGCACGACTTGCCACGGCTGCATGCCGGCATGGATCGCTGTCTGATGTGGTCGAGCGTGGTCGCGTTTCCGCTCTGCGGCGCAATGGCAGTATCGATCCAGCCAATCGTGGCGATGCTGCTCGGTACCGCCTGGCACGCATCCGGTGAGGCAGCACTGCCGCTGATCGCGCTGACGGCATGGCTGTTCCTCGCCTTCCCAGCCGGTGTTGCCGTCATTGCGCGGGGGGAGGCTCGCTACACGTTGTTGGCCAATCTTGCAGGCACGATAGCGACGGCAGCCGGCGTGATGCTGATCCGCCCTGCCTCGCCGTTGCAGGCCGTGCTGGTCTGGCTCGGCGCCCAGGTGTTCGTCAGCCCCTACATTCTCTGCACCAACGCGCGAGTACTCGACACCACGCCATGGCGGCCGCTGAGCCGCGGACTGCCCGTACTCGCCATATCGCTGATCGCTACGGGCGCCGCCTTCGCGGTGCCGGAACTTATCGGACAGCCGGGATCACCAGCCTGGCTGCTGGCGTTGCGTCTCTCCATCTTGATGGCCATCGGAGTTCCGTTCGCACTGTTCGCGGCTGGACCCATCGTCCCGAACAGTGGCAAAATTGCCCCGACCTGATCCGAACGGCGAGACAAGAATGCCCACGTATGACTACGGCTGCGATCGCTGCGGCCCATTCAGTGAAAGCCATCCGATCGCGGAATTCGACCTGCCGCAGGCCTGCCCGTCCTGCGGCGATCCGGCCCCGCGTGCGCTCACCCTTCCCGCCATCGGCGGCGCCAGCGCGGAACCCACCAGCGCCACACCATTCCGCGCCCATCCGGGCGGCTGCCGCTGCTGCGCGGCGCCCGGACGTTTCTCCGCCGAAGCGGTCTAGCCGCCTCATGAGCCAGACCGGTTGGCGTGCGCGCGCGGGCACGCCGTTCACTTGTGAAAAGCAGCCCGTGACCGGCACGCGCGGGATGGTGGTCACCAATCATCCGCTCGCCTCGGCGGCAGGCGCGGAGATGCTGGCGGCGGGCGGCAATGCCATCGACGCGGCGATCGCCGCCTTCTTCGCCCTCACCGTCGCCGAACCGATGATGGTCGGCATCCTGGGCGGCGGCATAGCGCATATACGGCTGGCCGATGGGCGCCATGTGGTCATCGATAACCAGAGCATGGCGCCGCTCGCCACAGGTCCGACCACCTACGCGCCTGATCCGAACGCCGCACCCGGCACGATGGATACGATCGGCCGCAAGAATGCCGTCGGGCCCACCTCGGTCGCTTCACCAGGCAATCTGAAGGGTTGGTGCGAGACATTGGCGCGCTTCGGCACGTTTGCGCTTGCCGATGTGATGGAGCCGGCGATCCGCCACGCCTCGCGCGGCTTTCGCGTCACTCCGTATCTGCACGAATGCGTCTCGGATTCCGCGGCCGACATGGCGCGCGATCCGGAGATTGCAAAGCTGTACCTGCCCGGCGGCTCGCCGATACAGCCTGGGACGCGACTGGTCACCAGCGATTATGCGGACACGCTGCGCAGCATCGCGCGCGAGGGTCCCGATCTGTTGTACAGCGGCGCGCTTGGCGCGCTGTACGCCGAGCACATGGCGAAATCCGGCGGCTACATCACCCGTGAAGATCTGACGCGCTATCGCACCATCGATCGCGAACCGCTGCGCGGCACGTATCGCGGCTTCGATATCGTAGGTCCGCCGCCGCCTTCATCGGGGCCGCTGCATATCATTCAGATGCTGAACATACTTGAAGGCTTAGATATCGGTGCCCTTGGCTTCGGTTCGGCCGACACGCTGCATCTATTGGCCGAGGTGCTGAAGATCGCCTTCGCTGACCGCGCGGCCGCGACAGCAGATCCGGCATTCGTCAAGGTGCCTGTGGAAAAGCTGCTGTCGAAAGCCTATGCCGCAGAGCGCCGGGCACGCATCGACACCGGCCGCGCGCAAAGCTGGACCGCCGGAGTGGCACCCGGCGAGGGCATGCACACCACGCACCTGACGATAGCCGATGGCGCCGGCAACATCGTGGCCAGCACGCAGACGATAAACTCGCTGTTTGGTGCGCGATACATCGTCCCTGGCACCGGCATGATCCCGAACAACTATATGTTTGTATTTACGCCGTATCCTGACCGTGCCAATTCCGTTGCGCCAGGCAAGCGCATCACCTCGTCCATGTCGCCGGTGATGGCACTCAAGGATGATAAGCCACGCTATGCCCTCGGCCTGCCAGGCGGACTGCGGATCTTCCCGTCGGTGATGCAGGCGCTGTCGAACCTCATCGATCATGGCATGAGCGTGCAGGAAGCCGTCGAAGCCCCGCGCCTTTGGACGCAGGGCTTTGGCGTTGAGGTCGAGAATAGTGTTCCGTCGGATGTGCTCGCGGGACTGCGAGACCGTGGCCATGACCTCGCCGCTGTCGGCAATGTGGGCGGCGGTATGAGCGCGATCCAGTTCGATGCCGATGGCACAATGACAGGCGCGGCCTGTTGGCGTGCCGACGGCACACCCGTCGGCATTGGCGGCGGTTACGCACGCAAGGGCGTACGGTTCAGGCCCGAGGCGGTTCGCAGCTGACTGATTGGCAACACGAATAAGGATCGGCGGAACGGGTCAGTGAGTCCTCCGTTACCTCCCCACGAAGGGCGAGGACGGAGGCGAACGTGCCAGACGATCAGACGAGTCGGAGATCCGAAGCAGAACGTGGACGCGAGGCCGAGAGGCCGCAGGACATTCCTGCGCCTGGCTGGAAGGACGTGGCCTGGCGCGTCTGGAATGAGATCTCGAAGAAGAACATCTTTCTCGTCTCAGGCGGCGTAAGCTACTCAGTCCTCGTCGCGCTGTTTCCCGGGCTCGCCGCGATGGTCTCCATCTATGGCCTGCTGCTGGATCCAGGACAGATCGAAAAGCAGGTCGGTGCACTCGCTGGTATCCTTCCCGATCAGTCCCGCGAGTTACTGTCCAGCGAATTGCACCAACTTGCCTCTGCTTCGAGCAATACACTCGGTCTCGGCGCCATCATCGGGTTACTGCTTGCGCTCTGGACCGCTTCGCGCGGCATGAGCGGAATGATGAGTGCGCTCGACATCGCATATGAAGAGGAAGAGCGGCGGAGCTTCATCCGCTTCAACCTCATCGCCCTGGTTCTCACTCTGGGCGCCATCATCGGCGGGTTGATCGCCGTCACGCTGGTTGCGATTCTGCCTGCAGCGGTGCAGTTCCTGGGTCTCGACCCGACGACCAAATGGCTTCTTCTGCTCGTGCAATGGCCGATCCTGATCGTCCTGCTGCTGATCGGGCTTGCTGTGCTCTACCGTTACGGGCCAGATCGGGAGAAGGCGCAGTGGCACTGGGTCTCGCCAGGGGCGATCGTGGCGACGCTGTTGTGGATCATCGCCTCGGTCGGCTTCACCGTGTACGTCGCCAATTTCTCGAGCTACGACAAGACCTATGGGTCGCTGGGTGGCGCGGTGATCATGCTGACCTGGCTTTATATGTCCGCGTTCGTCGTGCTGCTGGGCGCGGTGATCAACGCACAGTCAGAGCGCCAGACGAAGAAGGACACGACGAGCGGCGCCCCAAAACCTATGGGCCGTCGCGGCGCCTACGCTGCCGACACGGTCGGTCCAAGCAGTAATACCAAGGCTCGCTGACAACAATCATCGTCATGGCTGGGCCAAGCCTTGGCCAAGCCCAGCCATGACGAATGAAGACGACCCAGCGCCCCTTATGTTAGCGCCTATGGGGCCAAGCCGCGCCATGACGTGCTTGGCATTATTCGCGGGCGGCCTGATAGCCGGCCGACGCCGCGGCTTCGGCCGCGCGACGGCCACGAGCCACAAGCTCGTCGGCTGCCGGCTTAAGCAACGCCTCTTCCTGGCTCGTCCGTGGCAGCAATGCGCCAAGAAGTACACCGGCGCTGAGACCAAGCGCCCCCAGCAGGAGCGGGTTCTCACTCACGGAATCGGCGATCCCGCTGCTGGCGCGTGACACGAACTCACGGCTGCGCTGCGCTGCCTGAGCAACCGCCTCACCTGCGTCGCGCGCCGTCTGCTGCGCGGTATCCATCGCCTGCTGGACGCGTTCGCCAAACGCCGCAGCGGTCTCCTCGATATCCCGCTGCACGCCCATAATGCGAGCGCGTGCGTCGGCAACGCGGGCGCGGAACGCTTCCTCGGTCTCGTCGGCCATGCGCGTTACCGCTTCACCGGCTCGCCGCGCTCGCTCGGCAAGATCGCTGCTCACGTCGCTGCGCGCGGCCTGCGCCGGATCGTAGGGCACGACGGCGCGAGAGGCGCTCCTGCCCCACGACGTGCTGCCGGCGATCATCAGCCAGGCGAGCCCGATACCTGTCACAGCAACAGGCAGCGGATTGTCACGCAGCTCGGTGCCGAGATTGCGAGCGAAGGCCGCGCCCTGTCCGTTCCTCAGATACGACAGCGCCTCATCGAGCAACTGGCCCGGCGAAAGGCGCCGCGTCAGTTCCTCCAGGTGGTTTCCGAGGCGAGCGCGGGTTTCCGCCAGCTCGTGCTCGATGCTGGCAGGATTAGAGCTGCGATCATTCACGTGGCGGACTCCTTGATCGTGCGTGCATCGGCTTCGACGTTGCGCATGGTGCGGTCAGGCACCATGCCGGATGGCGACAGCGCCTTTCTTGCCGTGCCAGCCAGGATCGTGCCGATGACCAGAACGATGACGCCGACGATGAGTGAGGCGGCCCAGTCGGGCATCACGCGCGCCAGCGCTTGTGCCGCCGCGATCAGCACGATGATCAGACCGACATAGGCGAGCATCATCGCGCCGAACAGCGAAATCACGCCGGCGGTCAGTCTGTCGGCCTTCTGCTCCAGTTCCGCACGCGCAAGCGCCACTTCGCCGCGCACCAGATCGCGCGCATCCTCCGCCACGCCACCCACCAACTCGCGCAGGCTCATCCGCTGTTCAATGGTCATAGCGGCCCCTCTCGGCAGACCCGAAGGATTGATGTTCCGGTTCGCTCTCGTTGCTGCTGCGCGTCGCGGCGCCGACGGCGCGGGTCATCGCGAAGCCCAACGCCATGGCTGCACCCGCAAACAGCACCGGTTGCGATCGCGCGAATTCTTCCACCCGCGTCAGCAGCGTGCGCAGATCAGTCGTGCGCATGGTCTGTGCGAGATCGGAGAGTTTGTCCGCGCCCTGCTCGATCAGATTGGCGATCCACGCTTCCTGACCGCGCAAATTCTGCGCTGCCTGCCGCACCGCATCCGCGGCATGCTCCGCCGTGTCCGCAGCCCCGCCGCCATTCGGCCGGCCACCTTCGTCCTGTCCTTGGTTATCCATGTCCCCAATGCCTTGCCAATTTGCCGGATCAACGGCGCAAACGTCGGTTCGCAACCGGCAGTTCCGCGACCGGCACTATCCGCGGCAGGATTCCGAACAAGAGAACTTGAGTGCGACGCGGTTCAGCCCGTCGCGGCGACTTCCACGACGTAATCGGCCAGTGCCAATGACGCGGTCAGGCCAGGGCTTTCGATGCCGAACAGGTTGATCAGTCCAGGAACGCCGTGCGTCTGCGGGCCCTGCACCACGAAGTCCTGCGCCGGTGCACCGCGCGGGACGATCTTGGGGCGGATGCCTGCATAGCCGGGCTGCAGAGCGCCGTCTTTCAGTGCCGGCCAGTATTTCCGAACCGCCGCATAGAAACTGTCGGCGCGCGCCTGATCCACCGTGTAGTCGATCGCATCGATCCACTGCACGTCGGGGCCGAACCGCGCCTGCCCGCCGAGATCAACAGTAAGGTGCACGCCAAGACCGCCTGGCACCGGCACCGGGTAGATCAGCCGCGAGAAAGGCGAGCGGCCGGAGAGCGTGAAGTAATTCCCTTTGGCGTAATACGCGTTCGGGACGCGTTCGGCAGGCATGCCGATGATGCGCCTGGCAAAGTCGGGCGCGTGCAGACCGGTGGAATTCACCAGCAGGCGGCAGCGTAATGTGGTCGGTTCTGCACCGCCGACATCGATTTCCACGCCGCCCTGTACGACGCGTCCACCCGTCACGGGACTGAAGAATACCGGCACCGCCCCAGCATTCTCCGCGTCACCCTGCAGGGCCAGCATGAAGGCATGGCTGTCGACGATGCCCGTCGCCGGCGACAGCAGTGCGCTAGTGCAGGACAGGTTCGGCTCCAGCTCGATCGCCTCGGCTGCCGTCAGCACGCGCATGCCTTCGACACCGTTCACTTCCGCCCGGCGCTTGATGCCGGCAAGCATGGCGTCCTCTTGGGCGTTGGTGGCGACGATGAGTTTGCCGCAGTTGATGTGCGGCACGCCTTTCTCCGCGCAGTAGGCATACAGCGCCTTGCGGCCAGTGACGCAGAACCGCGCCATGAAACTGCCGGCCGGATAGTAGATACCCGCGTGGATCACCTCGCTGTTACGCGATGATGTCTCGGTGCCAATGCCTTCCGCGGCCTCGAGGATAATCACTTCCCGGCCGGCGAGCGCCAGCGCGCGCGCGACTGCCAGACCGACGACACCGGCACCCACCACCACGCAGTTAACCCACTCCACGCGCTACCTCCTTGCGGCTGCCCGATCTACGCTGCTGAAGCGGCAGGCGCTAGGTTCCGCCGATGCTGACACTGCAATCAGGCGATTCGTCGCTGGTTCTGGCGCCGGAGGTGGGCGGGGCGATTCTGGGATGGACACTAGGTGCAGCGGCATTGCTGCGCCGGCCGCTGCCGGATGCGATCGTTGCCGGGAATGTCCGCGGTCTCGGTTGCTTTCCGCTGGTGCCGTTTTCCAACCGTATCGCCAACGGGCGCTTCCGCTGGGACGGCACAGAGTATTTGCTGGATCGCAATTTCGGCGATCATCCGCACACGATCCACGGTGTCGGCTGGCAGCGCCCGTGGCAGGTTGCGTCCGTTGGCCCTGCGTCCGCCACGCTGATGCTTCACCACGATGCGCGCGGCGCGGAGGCGCGAGGCTGGCCATTTCCTTTCGCCGCCGAGCAGCGTTTCACATTGACGGAGAATGCCCTCTCAGTGGCGCTGACGCTGCGGAACCTGCATGAATCGCCAGCGCCGGCAGGCCTCGGGTTCCATCCGTACTTCCCGCGGACGGGAGCTCCCGCGCTGCGCTTCAACGCTGGCAGCGTATGGCTGAGCGGCGCAGATTCGTTGCCTGCAGCGGAAGTGCCGATCCCGCCCGAATGGAATCATGCCGAAGGCAAAGCGATCGGCACAGCATCCCTTGACAACTGTTTCGCTGGCTGGGACGGCGATGCGCGCATCGTCCGATCCTCAGGCGAGCCGACCATACACATCCAGGCCAACGGCGTATTCCACCACTTGGTGGTTTATACGCCGCCCGGCCAGGATTTCTTCTGCGTTGAGCCGGTCAGCCATATGACTGACGCGATCAACCGGATGACAATCACTCCAGGGCACGGCCTGCGCATCCTGAGAGCTGGCGCAACCTTGGAGGGTGGAGTCACCTTTACGGCAACCTTCGCCTGAATGACACGGGATTAACCGTGCTGTGCTTTCATTTGCTGATGATTTCCCGCATAGTCCGATGGCAGGGAGCGTTCGGGAGCAGCCGGAGTGTTGACAGCGGCGGTGGGGTTGTGACGTGTGGTCGCTGATCAATGGCGCGGCTGATCTGGCAGGGCAGTATCCCACACTCGCAATCGCGATTGCGTTCGCCGCGGCGATCATCGAGGCGGTCGCCGTGCTGGGTTGCATCATCCCAGGTACTCCGATCCTGATGGCCGTTGCCGCTGCCGGCGCGATGGCCGGAATGTCGATGGTGCCGATCATGATCGTCTCCATCATCGGCGCGATTATCGGAGACTTCGTTTCCTATTGGCTGGGCTTTCACTTCCGGTTCCGGCTGCGCGGCATGTGGCCTTTCTCCAGCAGACCTTGGCTGATGAACCAGGCGGAGAGGTTCTTCCAGCGCTACGGCACTGCGAGTGTCGCGATCTGCCGGTTCATCCCTGTGCTTCGCTCCACTGTGCCGCTGGTGGCCGGGATGGCGGGCATGGTGCGGTCTCGCTTCCTGATTGCGAATGTCAGTTCCGCGTTCATCTGGGCGCCGGCGCACGTGGTTCCCGCGCAGTTCGCGGGACTGTCACTCGCTGATCTGCAGGCGGGCGACTGGCAGAATGCAGTGCTATGTGCGGCAGGTCTGGCGCTATTCACGACCGCAGGCTGGCTGCTGCATCGGCGCGTCCTGGCGCGAACGGTGAAGTAAGAATTCACCACAAAGACACGAAGGCACGAAGAGGATTTATTAAAGGCTCCGCGCTGTCATGGCGGTGTGCGGCTCAGCGGGCAACTCTGTCGTTCTGAAGCACGGCCTGCATCGCCTCGTCCTGTAAGCTTCGTGCCTTCGTGTCTTTGTGGTGCACCTTTCGTTAACCGCCGAGCACGAACTTCAGCAGCGACAGCCCCGCGACCAACCATACCGCACCCGGTATCGCTCCGATCCGCCCCGTTGCCGCCTTCACCACGACGTACACAATGAACCCCAGCCCAATGCCAGCCGCGATCGAGAAGCTGAACGGAATGCCGATGGCGAGCACCACGGCGGGGACGTACTCCGTCGCATCCTCCCAATCGACGTCGCGCAACGCGCGCGCCATGAGGCAGGCGACGAAGACCAAGGCGGGCGCGGTCGCAAAGGCGGGAATCGCTGTCGCAACCGGAGCGAAAAACAGAGTGAGCAGGAACAGCACAGCCACCGTCACCGCGGTAAGCCCGGTGCGACCACCTGCCTGAATGCCCGCAGCACTCTCGATGTAACTCGTCGTCGTGCTGGTTCCCAACACAGAACCGATAATGGCGCCAAAACTGTCGGCCAGCAGTGCCTCGCGAAGCCGTGCGATCGTACCGTCGGGACGCATCAGCCCAGCGCGCTGCACTGTGGCAATCAACGTGCCGGCATTGTCCAGCACATCCACCAGGAAGAATGTCAAGACGACTGTGGTTACGCCGAGTGACAGCGCGCCGCGAATGTCGAGCTGCAGGAAAGTCGGCGCTAACGACGGAGGCGGCGCAACTATGCCATGGAATTGCGTGAGGCCCAGCGGCAAACCCAATGCGGCGGTGATCAGAATACCGACGAGGATCGCGCCCGGCATGCCGCGCGCCGTCAGCCCGGCGATGATCAGGAAACCAGCACAGGCCAGCAAGGTAGATGGCGTTGCCAGATGCCCGAGTGTGACGAGTGTCTCCGGATTGCCCGTGACCAGCCCCATCTCATGCAGGCCAATTAAACCGAGAAACAGACCGATGCCGGCGCCGATGCCAAGTTTCAGCGACATCGGCACGGCGTTCACCAGCCACTCCCGGATGCGCAGCACGCTTACGATCAGGAACAGCACACCGGAGAGGAAGACGGCTCCCAGCGCGACCTGCCAGGACAGGCCTATTCCCTTCACCACGGTGTAAGTGAAATAGGCGTTCAGCCCCATGCCCGGTGCCAGAGCCAGCGGCAGGTCCGCCAAAATTCCCATTGCCGCCGAACCGATGGCCGCTGCCACACAGGTGGCCACGAACGCCGCACCGTGATCGATCCCCGCCGCGGCCAGAATCAACGGATTGACCACCACGATGTACGCCATCGTCAGATATGTAGTGCAGCCCGCGAGTATTTCCGTGCGGACCGATGTGCCGTGCGCGCTCAGGTTGAACATGCGCAACTAGCCGCCCAGCGCGCCCTGCGTGTTCACGTAAAGTGCATAGAGCCCATGGCTCGCCGCCATGAACAGGCGATTGCGCCAGCGTCCGCCAAAGCACAGGTTGGCGCAGCGTTCCGGCAGCTTGATATGACCAATCGGCTCACCGGCGGGATTGAAGATACGCACGCCGTCCAACTCAGCCTCACCCATGCCCCAGCCGCACCAAAGATTTCCGTCGATATCGACGCGGAAGCCGTCGGGCGTGCCAGGGCCTGCATCGATGAACATCCTGCTGGCACCCAGCCTCTCGCCGTTGACGTCGAACACGCGGAGCTTGCGCGATGGCATCGCGCGTGATTCCACGACGTACAGCTTCGACTCATCGGGCGAGAAAGCCAGACCATTCGGTCCCTGCACATCGTCCGCGACAACCGTGATCGCACCGGTGTGGCCATCGACTCGATACACGTTGGCTGGCAGTTCCTGCTCGTATTTCTCGCCCTCATAGTAGCCCAGCAGCCCGAACGGCGGATCAGTGAACCAGATCGAACCATCGGACTTCACCACAACGTCGTTGGGCGAATTCAGCTTCTTGCCCTGGTAGCTATCGGCCAAAACGGTAAGCGCGCCGTCATACTCCGTGCGGATCACGCGGCGTCCGCGATGTTCGCAGGTGACCAGGCGCCCCTGCCGATCGCGCGTGTTGCCGTTCGCGTTGTTGGAGGACTTGCGATAGACGCTGACGGCGCCGGTCTCCTCCTCCCACTTCAGGATCCGATCATTTGGAATGTCACTCCACAGCAGGTATCGGCCGTCGCCGAAATACACCGGTCCTTCCGACCAGCGGCAACCGTCTGCGAGCTGCTCCACTGACGCAAGAGGGAGGCGGTATTTGTTGAAACTCGGATCGATCACCTGCACGGCTGGATCGGGATAGCGCTGGTTCGGTTCCCACATGGCGTGTTTCCCCTGACTATTTCAGTCCTGCTCGTTGCAGATGTGGCGTAAGTCGGAAGCTGAGTGCAAGGGCCATCATGCGGAAGTCGCTGAACAGCGACCAGAACGGATGGCCGAATGTTTCCGGGCGGTTGCGCTCGATTGCGTAGTGCGCGGTCCAGGCGAAGCTGTAGCCGATAAGCGGCGCGGCGATCAGCCCTCGCCAGTTGAGCGTGGCCGCCGCCACGACCAGCGTGATGAGTGCGAGCGCGCTGCCGATGTAGTGCAGCGCGCGCGTTCGGGGATTGCGGTGGGCACGAAGATAACGCAGCCAGAAGTCCTCGTAGGTCAATAGCCCCCCATTGTCATTGCGAGCGAAGCGAAGCAATCCCCATCATGCAGGGAACTGCTTCGTCGCTCCGCTCCTCGCAATGACAGTTACATCCTCCCTGCATCCACTACCCACAACTGCGCGGTGCACATCCGGCTGTCATCGGACGCGAGCCACAGCACAAGACGTGTGACATCGGGCGGCGTTAGCTTCTCCTTCAGGCACTGGACGCGCATCAGGTTCTCCTCCGCCTCCGGCGTCAGCCAGAGCGTGATCTGCCGCTCGGTCATGATCCATCCGGGAATGACCGTGTTCACGCGTATCCTGTCCGGCCCCAGATCGCGCGCCATGCCGCGCGTCAGCCCTTCGACCGCGGCCTTCGCCGTCGTGTAGGCCGGCATGCCGCCTTGCAGCGAGTGCCAACTCACCGAGCCGAAGTTGATGATCGAACCGCCACCGGCACTCCGCATCATTGGCGCCACAGCCTGGATGGCAAAGAACTGATGCCGCAGATTGGTCGCCATTCGCTCGTCCCAGTATTCGACTGTGACCTCCTCAAACTTGTGCCTCTGGTCATTCGCGGCGTTGTTCACCAGCACGGTGATCGGTCCCAAGGTCCGTCCCACCTCGGCAATTGTCGCCTGCAACGTAGCGATGTCCTTCAGGTCGCAGTGCCGATACAGCGGTGCCGGATGTCCCGCTGCTTCGATCTTGCCAACCAGTGCATGCGCCGCATCGTCCGCGATATCGACGAATGCGACCTTCGCCCCCTGCTCCGCGAACTGCGTCACGTGTTCGGCGCCAATGCCACTGGCGCCACCGGTGATGAACACGACGCGATGGCGCAGACTTGGATAGATCGCGAACTCTCCGCTCATGCCATGCGCTCCGTGAGTTTCCGCACCACCTCATCAATGATGGCGTCAGGCGGAGGCGCGATTGACACCGTGATCGGATGTTCGTCGTCACCCGGCTCCTCCAGTGCCACGAACTGGCTGTCGAGCAATGCCGGCGGCATGAAGTGTCCCTTGCGAGCCCCCAGCCTCTCGGCGATCAGGTCCTTCGCGCCTTTCAGATACACCAGCACCACGTCAGGCCGTGCATCGATCAGGATATCGCGGTACGCACGTTTCAATGCCGAGCTGGTCACCACCGCGTTCTCGCCACGCGCGCGCAGCGCGTCGATCTCACGCGCGATCGCTTGCAACCAGGGCCAGCGGTCCGCGTCCTGCAGCGGTGTGCCGGCGCGCATCTTCGCGACATTCTCCGGCGGATGGAAATCATCGCCTTCCACCAGCCGCCATCCCAGTCGATCCGCGACGCCGCGGGCAATCGTCGTCTTGCCACTGCCCGATACGCCCATCACAACAGCAACCGTCATGACTTAGGCGCCGGCGGCTCCACATGCCCGCCAAAGCCGAAGCGCATGGCCGACAGCACCTTCTCGGCAAACGTGTGCTCCTGCCTCGAGCGGAAGCGCACGAACAGCGACGCGGCAAGCACGTCCGCCGGCACCGCTTCCTCGATCGCCGCCTCGATGGTCCAGCGGCCTTCGCCAGAATCCTCGACCACGCCCGAGAAATGCTCCAGCGCCGGGTCCTTCGCCAGCGCGCTCGCGGTCAGGTCGAGCAGCCACGACGTCACCACGCTGCCGCGCCGCCATACCTCGGCAATATCGGCAACGTTGAGCTCGTAGCGCTCGTCCGCCGGCAACTTCTCTGACGCACGGTTGCGCAGGATGTCGAAGCCCTCAGCGATCGCCTGCATCATCCCGTATTCGATGCCATTGTGGATCATCTTCACGAAGTGTCCGGCACCGACGGGGCCAGCGTGGATGTAGCCCCGCTCGGCACGTGGATCGAGGCCTTCGCGGCCGACTGTGCGTTCGATCGTGCCGATGCCAGGCGCCAGTGCGGAAAAGATCGGATCGAGATGGTCAACCGCTGCCTTCTCGCCGCCGATCATGAGGCAATAGCCACGCTCGAGCCCCCACACGCCGCCAGAGGTGCCGCAATCGATATAGCGAATGCCCTTCGTCGCCAGCGTCTTGGCGCGGCGCACGTCGTCCTTGTAGAACGTGTTGCCACCATCGATGACGATGTCGCCGGCGTCCATCAGCTCGCCGAGTTGCGCGATGGTCTGCTCGGTGATGCGGCCGGCGGGCAGCATGACCCAGACTGCCCGCGGCTTGTCCTTCAGCGTCCGCACGACATCCTGCAGCGAGCCGACGCCCTGCGCGCCCTCCTTGCCCAGTTCGCCAACAGACGCCGGATTGGCGTCCCATACCACGCATGAATGCCCTGCCCGCATCAGACGGCGGGAGATATTCGCGCCCATGCGGCCAAGCCCGATTACACCGATCTCCATTGTCCGTCCTCCGCCTTCGCTGCCTCTGGCCAACCCTGCCACATCGGGGCACTATGGCAAGAACTCCCCATTACGAGGGCCTGGTGATGAATGATGTCGCTGCTGAACTGACCAACTCCCGGATCATTGCCGCCTATCGCGAGCGTACGCCCGGTTCGGCGCAACTCTCGCAGGAAGCGAATGAGCTGTTCCCCAGCGGCATCACCCACGACGCGCGCAATGTCGATCCGTATTGCGTTTTCGTTGCCCGTGCACAGGGGCCGCACAAATGGGATGTCGATGGTAATCGCTACATCGATTACTTCGGCGGCCATGGCGCCTTGCTGCTGGGCCATCATCATCCCGTGGTGACCGAGGCGGTGCGGCAGGCGCTGGACGAAGGCACACAGTTCGGTGCGTCGCATCCACGCGAGGTGCAATGGGCGCGCGCCATCCAGCGTCTCGTCCCCTCGGCTGAACGGATCCGCTTCACCTCATCCGGCACCGAGGCGACCCTGATGGCAGTCCGCCTCGCGCGCGCCTTCACCGGCAAGCAGACGCTGATGCGATTCAAGGGCCACTTCCATGGCTGGCACGACCAGATGGCCAGTGGCTACACGAACCACTTCGATGGCTCGCCGACGCCCGGCGTGCTGCCGGGTGTGGCGGAAAAATCGATCCTGCTGAACCCGGGCGACGTCGAGGGCGTGCGCGCGGCGTTCGCCAATGACCCCGACATCTGCGGCGTGATATACGAGCCGACGGGTTCGTCATTCGGTCAGGTGCCGCTGGGCGCAGAATTCGCGCATGAGCTGCGGCGGCTGTGCACGCAGTACGGCGCGCTGCTGATCTTCGACGAGGTGGTCACCGGGTTCCGCGCCACCAAGGGCGGCGCGCAGATGGCGTTCAACGTGCGCCCCGATCTGTCCAGCTTCGCCAAGATCGTCGCAGGCGGGCTGCCGGGCGCGTGTGTCGCGGGGCGCAAGGACATTCTCGACCTGCTCGACTTCAAGGTCGCTGAGCGGACCGGGCGCGAGAAGATCGCGCATCCTGGGACGTTCAATGCCAACCCGGTCTCCGCGGCAGCGGGCACGGCAGCGCTGACGGTGATTGCGGAGACGAATGCGTCCGACGATGCCTCGGCCACGGCCGCGTCACTTCGCGAGAAGCTGAATGAAGTGCTGGCGGCAGAACGCGTGAAGTGGGCGGTATATGGCACGTTCTCAGGTTTCCATCTGTTCGCGAACCCGAGCGGACTGGACATCGGGCCGCACAACTTCGTCCCAGAGAAGATCCCGCTGGAGGACATGAAGAATCAGCCGAAGGGGCTGATCAACAAGCTACGGCTCGCGATGCTGATCAATGGCGTGGACCTCAATCCCCGTGGCGGCGGACTGCTGTCATGCACGCACAC
>CAYRTL010000044.1:0-36459 GCA_964427005.1 uncultured Acetobacteraceae bacterium | reverse complement strand
GTATGCAATCTCCCCGGCACCAATGCGCGCGCCGTTGCTGAACTGACACTCGCGCTGATGCTTGCGGTGCTGCGGCGCGTTCCCCGGTTTGATGCGGCCATGCGCCGCGGTGAGTGGACTGATCCCGACTTGCAGGACGGCATTGGAGAGCTGGGCGGGCGCACTGTCGGCTTCGTCGGCTATGGTGCAATCCCTCGCCTGCTCGCACCGGTGCTGGCTGCGCTGGGCTGCCACCTGATCTATACCGCGCGCACAGCACGGCAGGATGCGCTGGCTGAATTCCGATCATTGGACGACCTGCTGCGCGAGGCCGAAGTGATCAGCCTGCATCTGCCGCTGACACCGGAAACAGACAAACTGATCAATGCTGATGCGATCGCGCGCATGAAGCCGGGCGCCGTGCTGATCAATACCGCACGCGGCGGGTTGGTCGATCAGGCGGCGCTGACCGAGGCACTCGCATCGGGCCATCTCGCAGGCGCCGGTCTCGATGTGTTCGCGGACGAACCGCACGATGCGACCGAGCCGCTGTTCAGTCTGCCCAACTTAGTGCTGACGCCACATATCGCTTGGCTGACCACCGGTACGTTTGACCGCAGCTTCGCCCTGGCGGCGGAGAATTGCCGCCGTCTCCCCGCGGGCGAGGTGCTGCTGCATCGAGTGGTGTAACCGACCTTTCGCTTACAGAGGCTTCCCCGCGCTGCTCTGCCACGCGTCCTTCAGAAGCGTGTTGCTCGGCTGCGTCCGGTCCAGCACCTTGCGCGCGGTCTCGGCACCGGCGATCGGCAAATTGGTTGGATCGAGCAAGCCGATCTGCACCAGCACCGATGCCTGGTCCCAATAGATGTGCTCGTGCGCCACCTTGCCGTCGTGGAAACGCACGATCGCGACGAGCGGAACCTCAACTGTTCGACCGGTTGGTGCAATGCCAGGAAGCATCCAGTCCACGCTGGCAGTGTGTGTGAAACGGAAGACCATCTCATCGACGATGCTGTTCGTCCCCACCGTTCGGCTCACCGGAACCATGCTCGTATCCGGCGGGTTGGCACCGATGAAATGATACCTGTAAAACCGCTTGAGCTCGTCGTGGCCAACGCCGCCGGCCAAGGTGGGAACATGATTGACGTACGGCTCCTCCACCATGGTCGCCATGGTGGCATCCACGTCACGGGTCTCGAACTCGTGACGGCAGTGTTCCTCCCATAGAGCGGCGAGGTCGTATTCCGGCATTGTGGTCTCCCCTGCCTCGCTTTGGTGTGCAGCCCAAGACATGCCACAACGTGCCGCATGGCTATAGCCTCTTTGCGCCTGCTCGCCGACGATCTGACCGGCGCGCTTGATTGCGCGGCGCGCTTCGTGCCGGTGACTGGGCCGCTTCCTGTCGTCTGGCGGTCCGACCCGCTTCCGGACTGTGGCGCAGTCGATTCCTGCACGCGCGAGGTACCCGAACAGTCGGCATACGCAATCGTCGCTTCGCTCGCGCCATGGCTCGCCGCTGGTGGGCTGGCATTCAAGAAGATCGACAGCCTGCTGCGTGGTCACGTGCCGGCGGAACTCGCCGCGTGCGCACCCGCCTTCGACCACTGCGTTCTGGCGCCCGCCTTTCCCTTTCAGGGACGCATCACGCGCGGTGGACGCCAGCTCGTGCGCGAGCGGCAAGGTTGGCGCGACACTGGCGTTGATCTGCCAAATGAGTTGGCCAGGCACGGCATTGGCGTGCATCTCAGTGATGCCGCGACGGATGCCGACCTGGATGCGGTAGTGCGTCGCGGAAAATCACTGCCTGGGCGCGTGCTGTGGTGCGGCACTGGCGGACTGGCCGGCGCCCTGGCCGGACGGCGATCAGTGCCGCGCCCTCATCTGCCACGACCTATACTGGCGTTGATCGGATCGGATCAGCCGGTCTCGCGTGCGCAGGTGGCGGCGGTGGAGCCGTCGCTTCGCCCCAGCGTGATCACCTGCGATCTGCCCATAGGCACCGATCGGGAACGGGCACGGGTGCAGATCCGCGACACGTTCCTGGACCTGCTCCGGCGGAGCGAGCGCCCCGGTACCCTATTCATCAGTGGCGGCGAGACGCTGCGGGAGATTTGCATCGCTCTCGGTGCCTCGCAACTCGAAGTAGACGGCGAGATCGTTCCCGGGGTCCCAACCTCGATCCTGCGCGGCGGGTCGTGGGAAGGGCAGCGCATCGTGTCCAAGTCCGGCGCATTTGGTGATACGGGGTTCCTCGCACGACTGCTGGGAGAAACTCGATGAACGTTCCGCGGCTGGCGATCACCATGGGCGACCCCGCCGGCGTCGGGCCTGAGATCATCGTCAAGGCATGCCGTCGCCTGCAGCCCCGGATCGCCAACAACAAGCTGCGCCTGTTGGTGATCGGCCATCGTTCGTCACTGCATATGGCGCGTTCGCTGCTGAACGAAACGCTGGAGTTTCCCGAGCGCGAAGATGCGCCGTTGGCCTTCCTGCCGGCCGGCGAGGAAGCGGACGCCGTGGCATTCGGCAAGATCTCACCCGAGGCTGGCCGGTTTGCTTATCTCGCTGTTGAGCGCGCCGTGCAGCTCGCGCTCGCCAGTAAGATTGACGCCATCGTGACGGCACCACTGAACAAGGAGGCGTTGAACCTCGCCGGCTATCACTACGCCGGACACACCGACATGCTTGCAGCCCTGACCGGGACACGCAGCTCGGTGATGCTGCTGGCGCACGGCGATATGCGCGTCGGTCACGTCACCACGCATGTCGCATTGGCCGACGTACCCAAACTGCTGACGCCCGAACGCCTGCGCCGGACCATCGACCTGACGCACGCAGCGGTGCGCGATCTTGGCATCGCCCGTCCGCGGGTTGCCGTGGCGGCGCTCAATCCGCACGCCGGCGAAGGCGGCCTGTTCGGCAGGCAGGACATCGAGATCACCACGCCCGTGGTGGAGCAGTGCCGCGCGGAAGGCATGGATGTCAGCGGGCCGGTTCCTGGCGATACCGTCTTCGTGAAACTGCGCGCAACGCAGTTCGACGCCGTGGTGGCGATGTATCACGACCAGGGGCACATCCCGGTGAAGCTGCTGGGCTTCGACGTCGATCCGGCCACCGGCACATGGCGGGCACTGTCAGGGGTCAATATCACCCTCGGTTTGCCGGTCATCCGCACATCGGTCGATCACGGCACTGCCTTCGACATTGCCGGGAAAGGCGTTGCGAACGAGGAGAGCCTGATCGAGGCGATCGATTACGCGGAACGTCTGGCCGGGACACGGCGCACGGCCGTTTGATCTCGATCAATGTCCGCCGGCAACCTTTATGCGACGTTAACCGTTGCCTGTACAAAAGGCGGAGGACGGATCATGAACCGCGAAATGGCGGAGATCATCCGCAACCAGAAGCCGTTGACCCTGCGACCCGGAGCGACGGTGCAGGAGGCGTGCCAGCATATGCATGAGCGCAAAGTCGGCGCGGTGCTGGTGACGAACGGCAAGAATGAGCTTGTCGGTATCTTCACCGGCCGTGACGCCGTGCGCGTCCTGGCGGAAGGCAAGGACGCCAAGACGACAGTACTGCGGCAGGTGATGACGAAGAAGCCGGACTGCCTGCCGCCACGTCACACCGCGATCGATGCGCTGCGCCTGATGCGTGACGGCGGATTCCGCCACGTGCCCGTGGTGCACGAGGGGCTGGTCGTCGGCATCGTCTCACGCGGCGACTTCCGGGGCCTGGAACAGGACCGGCTGGATGAGGAAACCGGCATCTGGGAGCGGATGCGATAAGGGCATCGTCAGCGCGCTCGTCGGAACAGGTCCACACCCATCCGAAGCAACTGCATGGCCAAAGACGATACTGCGAGCGAGCTGGTGGCGCTCTCCAGTGCGCGCTGCCGGACGGCAAGCGCCTCTACTTCGACCCGGCTGGGTGATGACCTCGCCGCCAGCAGGATGAGGAATACCGCAAGCACCAAGTCAGCGCCCGCGAGGATCAGGGCCACCGCATGCCCTTCGAACGAATGCCGCAGCCAGTACCAGGCAGCGAGGTGACAGAAGAACACTACCCCGAGGAAGAAGCCGGAAGCAGCCAACCCCAGTGCGCAGCGGACTGCGATACGCTGCACACTATACCGAAGGCGAAGGCCCTCCGCCTCCGCTGCGATGCGCGCCAGACGGAGAGCCCGCATGGATCAGCGGCTCGCTCGGCCGAGCACATAGCCGATCCCGGCAGCGATCAGAATCGCCAGCAGCGGCTGCTCGCGTACCTTTGTGGTGACGACTTCCGCTTGGCCACGCACCGCATCGGCTGCGCTGTGCACAGCAGATTCGGCGCGACCCGCTGCATCGGCCACCATCGGAGTCACCCGATCCTTCATGAGAGCCTCGACCTGCTCTCGCAGGCGCGCGATTTGTGCAGTGGCGTCGTCCGCCGCCTTGCCTACTGTTCCGCCAGTATCTGATGCCATGGTTGGTCCCTCCGTTGGTTGGATAGGGATAGTAACCTTGATGGCGAAAAGCAGGCTGTACTACAAGAGGCAGGAGCACGCTTGCGCGATCAGGCCCGCGTGTTTGGACCGAGACAAGGTGATTTCTTAGGCCCGAACCAATTCAGTCGAAGCTGCATCTGTATACGCCCGCTTTACTCTGGCGACCGCCCTCATGCGCGACAGAAGATCAACTACCTCGGAGCCTGGAATAGCTGGGCTGAACAGGTAGCCTTGGACCTCGCTGCATCCAACGAGGGAGAGCGCCTCAAGCTGTTCCTGCGTCTCTACGCCTTCCGCCGTGGTCTGCATGCCCAGTTCGCTGCTGAGGCCGGCGACGGCCCGCACGATCGCACTGCAGTCCTCCCGCCTGCCGAGTTCGCGAACGAAGGATTGATCGATCTTGATGCGGTCGAAGGGGAAACGGCGGAGATAGCTGAGCGAAGAATAGCCTGTGCCGAAATCGTCCATAGCTATGCGAACGCCGAGGGCGTGCAGTTCATGCAGCGTGGCGAGCGTGGCGTCGGTGTCCTGCAGCATCACGGTCTCGGTGATTTCCAGCTCCAGACGATCGGGCGAGAGTGATGATGCGCTTAAGGCAGTAGCCACTGCGCTCACCAGCTTACGGCTCCTGAACTGCGCCGGTGAGAGGTTCACTGCGACTTTCAGCGGCGCAGGCCAGGACGCCGCCTCGAGACACGCTTGCCGGAGCACCCATTCACCAATCTGTACGATCAAGCCGATTTCCTCGGCCAGAGGCACGAACTCGTTCGGTGGCACGATGCCACGCCGCGGGTGACGCCAGCGCAACAAGCCCTCGAACCCGGCAACCGCCTTGCTGTGCAGGTCGACCAGCGGCTGATAAAAAAGCGCAAACTCGCCGGCTCGCATCGCCTGTCGAAGATCAAGCTCCAGCAGACGCCGCGCCTGCATCTGGGCGTCCATCTCGGCGTGAAACAGCCGGTAGACGCCGCGGCCATCGACCTTCGCTCGATACAGCGCCAGATCAGCGCAACGCAGTAACTGATCCGGGTCGACGCCATCCTGTGGAGCAAACGCTATGCCGATGCTGGTGCCGATGACGATACGATGCCCGTCCACTTCGAACGGTTCACCGAGGATCTCAATGAGGCGGCCGGCCAGCGCTGTGGCATCAGGCGCCTTGCTGATCCCCATCTGCACGATCGCGAATTCATCGCCACCCAGGCGGGCAACCGTGTCGGTTTCGCGAGACTGCTCGGTCAGGCGTTGCGCGACAGCTCGCAACAGGGAATCGCCCACCGGATGACCAAGCGTGTCATTCACTGACTTGAACTGGTCGAGATCGAGGCAGAGCAAGGCCAGCATGTGTCCCCGCCGAGCGTAGGCCAGTGCATTATCCAACCGTTGACGGAACAGTTTCCGGTTGGGCAGGTTCGTCAGCGCATCGTGGTGCGCCATGTGCTCGATCCTGGCCTCTGCCTGGCGCCGCTCGGTTACATCCTCATAGGTCGAAAGCCAACCATTCTGCATCGGCTGGTGCGTCACCAGTATTGTCTGGCCGTTTGCCAGGTCCCACTCACGGATGGTGCGTTCCCTGCGGTCGATCGCTTCGTTTCGCCATTCCCGCACCTCTCGCATCTCCTCAGCGGTAACCACACCGGCCGCGATCACGCGTTCCGCAATTTGCTCATACTGGGTGCCTGGTGCGATCGCCTCGTCGGCAAGAGCAAAGAGCTCGCTGAAGCGTCGGTTGACTAGGAGCACTCGGCTGGAATGGTCGTACATGCATAAAGCCTGATGCATGTTGCCCAATGCTGAGTCGAAATTGGCCGATTGGCCCTGCAATGCCTGACAGCGTTTCCGCACCACAGCAAGTTCGACTTCGGCGTGAGCCTGAGCTGCCAGCGCTGCTTTCAGTTTCGCATAGCCGCGCAGGTGGTGAAGCCCGATAAATGCGATTCCACCAAGCGCAATTAACGTGAGAGTTTGCACAAACTCCACGGCTTGCAAGGCTTGATTCGCCTGTTCTCCCAGGATGAGTGAGAGGTTATTCAGCACACGTCCAGTATCGCTGGCGTCGTTCTGCCGCTGTTCGACCAGGACAAGCACGCTTTCTACTAGCAGGGAAAGGCCGACGAGCACGCCGCATGCCACCAACACGACCTGCACGCGCGCCAGACCAATCACCGCCGCGAGCCGGCCGAGGCGAGGCAGCATGGGATGCTTCTCCGTCAAGCATCGCAATTTTGCCGGCAAGCTCTGAAATGGAGGTTAACGTTCAGCACGCAGCGGCTATCTCATCCATCGAAACCGAGTTGCCGAATATGGCGCGACATCGATTTCCGGCTGTTTGCCGGTGACGATATCTGCGACCAGTCGAGCGGTGGCCGCCCCTGCTGTCAGTCCAACATGCCCGTGGCCAAACGCGTGCACCACGTCAGGGCAACCGCTCGCGGGTCCGATGCACGGCAGGCCATCCGGTGTCGAAGGGCGATGGCCCATCCACATTTTGACCTTCTCTGCCGGCAGATCCTTCGGCAAATCAGGAAACACTCGCCGGGCGAAATCGCGGAGTACTGCTGCGCGCTGCCAGTTTGGCGCGGCTTCCAGCCCCGCCAGCTCTACTTGTCCCGCCAGACGCAATCCCTGCGGTGTCATCACGCAAGCCATCTTCCCGTCACTGGGCATGATCGGATGGCGCGGCGAAATGCCCGGTTCGGTGATCACCGCATGATATCCGCGCTCAGTCTCCAGTGGCACGTGATCACCAGCCTCGGCGGCCAGCATCTTTGAGCGCGCGCCAGCGGCGATCACCGCCTTGTCGGCCGCGATCTCACCCCTGTCGGTGCACACGGCAACCAAACGGCCGTTCCAGATGTGGAACCCCGTCGCGCGCTCCCGCAGCAACTCAGCACCCAAGTCCACCGCATGACGCACCAGCGCCGCGACATATGCGCCGGGGTCACGACATTGGTCGTTCTCCTCCACTAGCAGCGCGAAGGTGTAGCGCCGATCCAGGGACGGTTCGCGTTGTCGCAATTCATCCTGCGATAGCTCCAGCCAGCGCACGCCGTTCTCGCGGCGAAGCCGCCAGGCCAACTCCTCAGCCTCGAAATCAGCGCGGCTCGGAAATACATAGAGCGCACCCTGGCGTGCGATCAGATGGCCGACACCGGCCTCCTCCGCCAATCTTCTGTGGCGCTCCGGAGCATTCAACATCAATGGCCGCAGAGCTCTCGCAACAGCCGCGACCTTGGCTTCGGTGGCACCGGCGCGGAGAAAGCGTATCAGCCAAGGCAGCAACCTGGGCAGATAACGCCAGCGGATCGCCAGGGGACCGAGCGGGTCCATCAGCCAGCCTGGAACCTTACGCCAGATGCCCGGCGCTGACATCGGGATCACCGAACTCGGGTTGAGCATGGTGCCGTTGCCGTAGCTCGCTGCCTGTTCGCCACCCGGATCGCCCGGCTCCAGTATCGTGACCTGGTGCCCATCGCGCAGCAGTTCGACAGCAGTGGCCGCGCCGACGATGCCGGCGCCGATAACGACGACGTGGCTCACCTTACACCCGGCGTACGCGATAGAACTGCGGGATACCTTCCGGAATATCCTTCAGGTCGGACTTGAACGTCGTCGGCTGATAGAACAAGCCGAGAGGACAATAGGACGGGTTCTCGAACAACCGTGCCTGCATCTCCGCGCACAGCTTCTTCTGGGTGGCAAGATCCGGGGCATCGTACCAGGCCAGACGCAGCGCCTCCATTTTCGGATCGTCCGGCCAACCGAACCAGGCTGTGGCTGGATTGGAACGAATCACCGTAAGCGAAGCAGGTGAGACGTTCCCCGTACCACCACCATAGGTGAAAAACATATTCCAACCGCCCTTTTCGATTGGCTCCTTACTGGCGCGACGCTGTACGACCGTGCCCCAGTCCAGCGACTGATAGTCGACGTTGAAGCCGATCTTCTTCAGCAGATCGCCGCCCACAAGTGCAAGCGCGGCGATCACAGGAAAATCCGAAGCCGCCAACAGCACTACCTTCTCGCCTCTGTAACCCGCAGCGGCCAGGTCCGCCTTCAGCTTCGCCGGATCCTTGGGTCCCTGCATCATCGAGATGCCGACGTCGCTTGCCAGCGGTGTCCCGGGAACGAACAGGCCAACGCCGGTGCGGATCAGCTCCGGCGCGGCGCCGGAAACAGCCTGCATGAATTCCTGCTGGTCGATTGCCGACAGCACGATGCGACGGATTTCCGGCTTGTCAAACGGCGGATACAGGCAGTTGAAACGCATAACGCCGATGGAACCGGAGTGGTCTTTCACTACCGTCGTGAGGTCCGACTGCCCTTTCAGCGTGCTTAGCAGATCGATTGTCGGATTTTCCCACCAGTCGAATTCACCGGCACGCATCGCTGCGGACTTGGTCGCCGGATCGGGAACCACCGACCATTCCACGCGATCGAAATGCACGGTCTTGGGACCGGCAGTCATTTCGGCCGGACCATCGCTGCGCGGGACGTAATCGGGAAACCGCTCGTACACCACACGCGAACCGGCAAGACGCTCTGATGCGACAAAGCGATATGGACCCGAGCCGACCATCTCGGTCACCTGCTTCATCGCATCGGTCTGCGCCAGGCGCTCCGGCATGATGCAGCACATGTTCGTCGTCACCGCGAGCGCCTCTCGCAGCAGCGGAAACGGCTTCTTCAACCGGAAGCGAATCTGCTTGTCAGACGGCGCGGAGACCTCGTCTGTTGCTGAGCGCAGAACGCCGCCAAAGCCGTCACGCTGCCACCAGCGCTGAATACTTGCGACACAGTCGCGGGCCAGCACAGGTGTGCCGTCATGAAACTTCAGGCCATCCCGCAGTGTGATATCCCACTGCTTGCCTTCAGCAGCGACCGTGTGGCCCGCCGCCATCTGCGGGTGCGGTTGGAAGTTATCGTCCTGACCGTAGAGTGTGTCGAACACCAGATGCGCATGATTGCGCGTCACATCGGCCGTGGTCCAAACTGGATCGAGCGTGGCAAGATCTGCCTGGGGCAGGAACCTTAACACCCGCTGCGACTGAGAGAGGGCGATGTTCGGCGCCGCCAGTATCGTTGCGCCGGCCAGTGTCGACTTGAGAACCTCTCTCCGTCGCATGGCATCGCCCTCCTCGCGCAGGAACTACACGTTCTTCTTCACCCCGTAGAACTGCGGCCAGCCGTCGCGCACATCCTGCAGATAGGAGTGGAATGCGGTTGGCAGCTCATACATGCCGAGTGGCGCGTAAGGCGGGTTCTGCCAGAACTCCACCTGCATCTCCTCGCAGATCTTCTTCTGCGCCGCGGCATCCGGTGCGTCGAACCACTGCTCGCGCAGCGCCTCCATCTTCGGATCGTTTGGCCAACCGAACCAGCTACCATTCCCGCCGGTGCTGCGGATCGGGAGGTTCGGCGCAGGCGAGATGTTACCGAAGCCGCCGAGATACGTGTAGAAAATGTTCCAGCCACCCTTGTCGATCGGCTCCTTGCTGGCGCGGCGCTGCACCACAGTGCCCCACTCAAGCGCCTGCAGGTCGGTATTCATGCCGATGCGCTTCAGCACATCGGAGGCGACCTGCGCCTCCGCCCAGATCGACGGGATTGTGGTAGCCGCGAGAATCACCACCTTCTCGCCCTTGTAGCCCGCTGCGGTCAGGTCCTGCTTCAGCTTGTTGTAGTCCTTCGGCCCGCGCGTCACTTCCACGCCGACTGTGCTGGCCATCGGCGTTCCCGGCACGAAGATGCCTACATCGGTCTTGATCAGCGAAGGTTCAGCGCCGGCGACGGCTTCCATGACTTCCTTCTGATCGATTGCGGCCACGACCACACGCCGGATCGCAGCATTGTCGAACGGCGACTGAAGATGGTTGAAGCGCAGGCAGCCGATTTCGCCGGTGCGGTCCTTGACCGCCACGGTAATGCCCTTGTGGCTTTTTATCTGTGGCACGAGATCGATGGTGGGATTTTCCCACCAATCCACCTCGCCTTGAGTCAGCGCCGCGGAGGCTGTCGCAGGATCGGGAATGAAGTTCCACTCGACGCGGTCGACATAGACGATTTTCGGGCCAGCGTTGAAACTCGGCTTGCCCTCCTTGCGGGGAATGTATTTCTCGTTCTTCACATACACGGCCTTCTGGCCGGGGATGCGTTCGGAGGCGATGAACTTGAACGGTCCACTTCCGACCGCCTCGGTCACCTGCGTCATGGCATCGGTCTTCGCCAGCCGCTCCGGCATGATCGCGCAATAGACCTCGGCCAACGCGTTCGGCAGCAACGCAAACGGACGCTTCAGGCGGAAGCGGATCACCTTGTCCGAGGCCGCCGTCAGCTCATCGGTGCGCGCCATCAGCGCCTCGCCATACGGGTAACGCTTGGCAAAGCGTTGAATCGTCGCGACGCAATCACGTGCTAGCACCGGCGTGCCGTCGTGGAACGCCAGTCCGTCGCGTAATGTAATGTCCCACTGCTTGCCGTCGTTCTCGACCACCGCGCCTTCGACCATCTGCGGCTGCACATTGAACTCGGCGTCGTAGCCGTACAGTGTGTCGTATACGGCGAGCGAGAAGTTGCGTGTGATGTCCGCCGTGGTCCAGACGGGATCGAGCGATGCCAGGTCGGCGTGCGGGACAAACCGGATGGTCTTGCTATCCGCCGCTCCTGCGATCCGAGGCGTAGCCAACGCGGTCGCGCCTGCAAGCGCAGTCTTGAGAACATCACGACGTTTCATAAGGTGGCATCCCCCCACTAATTTCGATGCATGCTAGTTCAAGCTGTCACTGCCAGCAATCGGAGCATGCAGCGCCGCGGCCACGACCGGCACCGCGGCGGTCGACATGCGCTCTCCGTCGTGGCCGACATCGGGAACATTGATGACCTTCCACGCACAGCGCGTGCCCAACATCTCCGCGGCAGCGTGCCCAGCGCGGACGTAGTTATGCGCACGCTCATGCCGCGTTGCGCCCTGCCGCATCGAGCGCGGCCCCTTCGGAAAGAACCTGCCAGTCGTCTTTGTGTCGCGCGTCCCGGTCATGACGGTGATGGGAAATTCCAGCAGAGGCCGTAGCGAGTGGAGATCAAGTTCGGTCGCCCCAAGTCCGAACGGCCATGCCACTTCCAAATCCGGCATCGCGTAGGTCCCGGCATTGGCGCTGACGGCAACGGCAACGCGGTCGCGAAATCCGAACGACAGCATGCGGTGCACGAATTGTCCTCCGGCGGAGTGGCCAAACAGGCCATATCGCTCCTGCCGCGTCACTCCCTGAGCGCGCAATTCGGCAAACAGCCTCTCGTCGATTCCATAGGTCCACTGCTCGCGTGGATTGGGCGCGCCCGTTTCATCGTGCAGGTTCCCGAAGTGGTACCAGAGATAATCCGGAAACGCTTCCTCCGTGAATTCCACTGCAATCGCCAAAATGCCAGCTTCGTTCACGAGGCGCAGCCAGTAATCACGATAGGCTCGTCCGTTGCGTCCAACGCCGTGATGCACGATGAGTACTGGCGTGGTCTCGTCATAGCGTCGAGGCCGGGCGCTGTGCAGGAAAAGCGGCCGGTCCGGAAAAGCCGGATCGATGTATTGCATCGAATGCGCGCCTGGCGCGGCAACCAGAGGCGCAAGGTCGTTCACAGATAGACGCCTCGTTCCATGATCTCGAGCGTGTATTCGCGATAGCTGATCCCCAACGCTTCGGCTCGAGCGAGACGCCGCAGCGCTACTTCACGCCCAGGCGTCTTCCAGGCGCGCTTCACCGCGCGCTTCCAGCACCAGTGGCGCCAGGATTCGTTGGGATCGATCTCGGGGTCGAGCGGGGGACCGCCATTGTCGCCGATCCCCCGTGTCGCCATGCTCAGTATGCTCGTGCGACGGCGCGCTTCGCCATCACTCCCACGAGATGGGCACGATAATCAGCACTGGCGTGGATGTCGCTGTTCATGCCATCCGCCGGCGTGGTGATGTTCGCGATCGCATCCGGCGAGAAGTTGGCGCTCAGCGCCTGCTCCATTGCAGTATGGCGGAACACGCCATTCTGCCCGGCACCGGTGACCGCCACACGCACACCGCCTGCCGTCTTCGCCACGTAAACGCCGACGATAGCGTAGCGTGATGCCGGGTTGCGGAACTTCTCGTAGGCACCCTTTTCCGGAACCTGGAATTCGACCGCGGTGATCAGCTCGCCCTGATCCAGTACCGTGGTGAACATCCCTTGGAAGAACTCATCAGCCTTGATTGAGCGCTTGTCGGTCTTGATTGTCGCGTTGAGCGCGAGGACCGCGGCTGGATAATCGGCGGCAGGATCATTGTTCGCCAGACTGCCACCGATTGTGCCACGATGCCGCACCGCCTCGTCCCCGATATGCGAGGCAAGTTCCGCCAATGACGGGATCCTGCGCTTCAGATCAGCGTTGGCAGCCACCGCAGCGTGCGTGGTCATCCCGCTGATGCTGACCGTGTTTCCCGAAACGCTGACACCGACCAGGCCGAGTTTCGCCAGGTCCACCAGCAGAGACGGCTTGTTCAGCCGCTGCTTGAGTACCGGGATCAGCGTCATACCGCCTGCCAATGCCTTCGCATCGGGATCGCCGCTCAGCGCCTTCACTGCATCGGCGAGGCTCGATGGCTTCTGATATGCGAAATCATACATCGTGCTTCTCCTCGTCCGATTACTTAGAGTTTATGATCGACCAGAGTTTCTGCGGCGTCGCCGGCATGTCGATATGCCGAACGTTGTACGCCTTCAGCGCGTCAATTATGGCATTGATGATCGCCGGAGGCGAACCGATTGCGCCAACCTCGCCGCAGCCCTTCACGCCCAATGGGTTGTGCGTGCAGAGCGTGATCTCGGTCCCGACCGTGATGTTCGGCAAGTCGTCCGCCCGCGGCATGGTGTAGTCCATCATCGAGCCGGACAGGAGCTGACCGCCCTTGTCGTACACCGCATTTTCCAGCAGTGCCTGGCCGATGCCCTGGGCAACCCCGCCCTGCACCTGGCCTTCCACGATCATCGGGTTGATGACGCGCCCAACGTCATCGACCGCAACGAAATTCACGACTTCCACGACACCAGTGTCCTTGTCGATCTCCACCTCAGCAACATGGCATCCGCCGGGGAAGGTGAAGTTCTTGGGATCGTAGAACGCCGTCTCGTCAAGGCCTGGCTCCAGCTCCTCGATCGGGTAGTTGTGGGGCACGTACGCGGCCAACGAGATGTCGGTCAGCGTCTTCGATCTGTCCGTGCCGGCGACGGTGAACTTGCCATCGTTGAACTCGATGTCGTCCACCGACGCTTCCATCAGGTGGGCGGCGATCTTCTTGCCTTTGGCGATGATCTTGTCCATCGCCTTCACCATGGCGGTGCCGCCAACGGCGAGACTGCGGCTGCCATACGTGCCCATGCCGAACGGGATCTTGCCGGTATCGCCGTGCACGATCTCCACCTGATCCATCGGCACGCCGAGTTGGTCGACGACAAGCTGCGCCATCGTGGTCTCGTGGCCTTGGCCGTGACTGTGCGAACCGGTATAGACAGTGACGCTGCCGGTCGGATGCACCTTGATGTTCGCGCACTCATAGAGACCGGCGCGCGCACCAAGCGAACCGACCACCGCCGATGGCGCGATGCCGCAGGCTTCGATGTAGGTGGAAACGCCGATACCACGCAGCTTGCCCTTTGCGGCTGCGGCATTGCGACGCGCCTCAAAGCCGGCGTAATCGGCAGCCTTCAGGCAGGCGTCGAGCGTCGCCTGGTAGTTGCCGCTGTCATATTGCAGCGCGACCGGCGTCTGGTAGGGGAACGCATCCGCCGGGATGAAGTTCTTCCGCCGGATCGCGACGCGATCCATGCCTGTATCGCGGGCGCAGGCATCAACGAGGCGTTCCAGCATGAAAGTCGCTTCGGGCCGCCCCGCTCCACGATATGCGTCCACCGGAACAGTATTGGTAAACACTGCCTTCACTTCGCAGTAGATCACCGGCGTCTTGTAAACGCCGGCGAGCAGCGTCGCGTACAGATACGTTGGAATGCACGGCGCAAAGGTGGACAGATAGGCGCCCATGTTCGCCAACGTCGAGACCCGCAGCGCGAGGAAGTTGCCCTCCGCATCCAGCGCCATCTCCGCCGTGCTGTCATGATCGCGGCCGTGGGCGTCGGACATGAAGCTTTCGGTGCGTTCGGCGGTCCACTTTACCGGGCGCTTCACCTTGCCAGCGGCCCAGGTGACGATAGCCTCTTCGGCGTAGTGATAAATCTTGGAGCCGAACCCGCCACCCACGTCTGGCGCAACGACGCGCAGCTTGTTCTCCGGGATGTGCAGCACGAATGCGCCCATCAGCAGCCGAATAACATGCGGATTCTGGCTGGTGGTGTAGAGCGTGAAGTCGCCGTTTGATGTATCGAAATCGCCGACGGCCGCGCGCGGTTCCATCGCATTCGGGATTAGACGGTTGTTGGTGAGATCGAGCTTCACCACCTTCGCCGCCTTGGCGAATGCGGCATCGACCACGGCCTTGTCGCCGATATGCCAGTCGTAGCAGATGTTGCCTGGCGCATCGTCGTGCACCAGCGGCGCGCCAGGCGCGATGGCATCGCGCATTGTCGCCACCGCCGGGAGGTCCTGGTAATCGATATTGATCAGCTCGGCCGCGTCCTTTGCCGCCTGCTTCGTCTCGGCAACCACCACGGCCACCGGATCGCCGACGTGGCGCACCTTATCGACCGCGAGCACCGGATGCGGCGGCTCCTTCATCGGCGAGCCGTCCTTGTTGTGGATCTGCCAGCCGCACGGCAGGCCACCCACATTCTCCGCCGCCATGTCGGCGCCGGTGAACACCGCGATGACGCCGGGTGCTTTCGCCGCTGCGGCAGTATCGATGCGGTTGATCTTGGCATGTGGCCGATCGGAGCGGCGGACATACGCATAGACCTGGCCAGGCCGGTTGATGTCGTCGGTATAGTTGCCGCGACCACTCAGAAAGCGCGCATCCTCCTTGCGGCGGACGGCGGCTCCAATTCCCTCGAAAGGCATCGGCGTCCCTCCCTTTCGGATTGCGTCTTATTCGGCGGCAGCGGCTTTGCCGTGCATCAGCGGCCAGGCGGCCGCGATCGCCTTGACGATGTTATGGTAACCGGTGCAGCGGCAAAGATTGCCTTCCAGGCCTTCGCGAATTTGCTTTTCGGTAAGACCCTCGGGATGCTCGTTTACGAGGTCGATCGCGCTCATCACCATGCCGGGCGTGCAGAAGCCGCACTGCAATGCGTGATGCTCGCGGAACATTTCCTGCATCGGATGCAGCGTGCCATCCGCCGCCGCGAGGCCCTCGATTGTCGTGACCGAGGTGCCATCAGCCTGCAACGCCAGCATGGTGCAGGACTTGGCTGAGATACCGTCGACATGAACGACGCAGGCGCCGCACTGGCTGGTGTCGCAGCCGACATGGGTGCCGGTCAGCCCAAGCTTCTCGCGCAGCAGCTCTACCAGCAGCGTCCGGTTCTCAATCTCGACCGTATGCTGCTTGCCATTCACCGTCAGGGTCACCTGAGGCATTGCGCATCCCTCCCTTGTCGCGTGGGGCGGAGTGTGGTCGCGCGGATACGCGATGGTCAAGCGGGTGTGGCGAGCGCTGGAATGATATCCGTCTTGGCGAAATCGTCGCCCTTGAAGAGCAGCGGAATGTTGTACTTCTTGGCCAGCGCATAGGAGGCGCAATCGCCCCAGTTCAGGCGTGCCGGATGCCTGCCTTTGCCGAAGCGCAGGAACGCGAGACGAGCGATTTCAGCCAGTTCGCCATCATGCGCCATGATGTCCATAGGAATAGCGTGGACCAGTTCGTCAAGCCGACGCCACGCCGTCTCGTCCTGTCGTCGTCCAGCCATGACCATCGAAGCCTCTTGCATGCTGACGGCTGACAGGCATGCCGGTTCCATGGAGAGACGATGCTCAAGCGCTGCCGCCTCGGGTTCGCCAAACAGGATGGCGAGCAGCGCGGACGTGTCGACCGCGATCACGCCGGCAAGCCATTCTCATCGTAGAGATCGTCTTCGGTGAACCGTGGAGCGTCCTTGAACTCAACCGCGCTGCGTTCAGCGACGGCCCTGATCCTTTGATAGCGCGCTTCGATCTCCTCTGGCGTCCAGGCGCGCTGGCGCACACCCCGAGCGACGAACTCGGCGCCGGCGGCTTCCAATGCCCGCTGGACTTCATCGAACGTACTCAGCGAAACCTTGCTCAGTCCATCCGGTGCCTCCAGGCGGCGGATGGTGACGACGGAGACCTTCGCGCGGCGAGCCAATTCTTCCTGGTCCATCCGCAGCAAAGCGCGGGCAGCTCTGATCTGGGCCGGCGTGATCAGCATGATCACTTTATATCATCCGCGCTGGGCGCCGTTCAAGCTGGACCGCTCCGCTCCCTGCCGTTGAGAGGCGCCGGATCGACCTGGATGTGCGCGCGACCACCGGATGGGATGTGAGTAGCGTAATGCCCTCGACCGTGGATTGCGCCTGCGGTATCTACGGCGGCACGGGCGTGCTTGAACTGGCGTCCGCCGCGAGTGCCGCGACGATGAGCGCTTCATTCGAAGCCGAGAAAGGATTCCGCTGGACCAGCGGTGATGCGGTCATCCCAGAGGAATTATTCGCTATGTCCTCTGCCTGCGTGATGATGCTGAACATCGCCAGCACGGCACAGTACCTGGACGAAGGAGAGCGGCATTTGGTCGCCTGATCCCCTGAGGAAAGAAAATCCACCGCGAGCGCAGAGCACGTTCAGACGCGCGATCGTCGGAGAGGCGCGCCAATCATCGCGCTCAAGCCGCCATCGGCACCACCTGACCGCCCGGCACGTGATCCAGGTGGCACGCCGATACATGGCCGTCGCCGACCGGTCGTAACAGCGGCTCCTCCACCCGGCAACGATCGAACACGAACGGACAGCGGGTATGGAACCGACACCCACTCGGCGGATTGATCGGGCTTGGCACGTCGCCGGTCAGGATGATGCGCTGCCGCTTCGCGGTCGGGTCGGGTACCGGCACCGCCGACAGCAGAGCGCGCGTGTAGGGGTGGTGCGATTTGGCGAACAGTGTGCGGCGATCCGCCAGCTCCACGATTTTCCCCAAATACATCACCGCCACGCGGTGCGTGAGGTGCTCGACGATGGCGAGGTCGTGGCTGATGAACAGCAACGCCATGCCGAACTCATTCTGCAGGTCAACCAGCAGATTGATGATCTGCGCCTTTACCGACACGTCCAGCGCCGAAACCGCCTCATCGCAGATGATCAGGTCAGCGCCAGGCGCGAGCGCGCGGGCAATGCCGATACGCTGACGCTGACCGCCCGAGAACTCGTGCGGGTACCGGCTGATCGCGTCACGCGGAAGCTGCACCTTCGCCATCAGCTCCTGGACCCGCTCCGTCAGCTCCCGGCCGCCCCGAGCGATGCCGAAGTTGAGCAGTGGTTCTGCCAGGATGTCGCGCACCTTCATGCGCGGATTCAGCGACGAAAACGGATCCTGGAATACGACCTGCACACGGCGGCGCAAGGGACGCAGCTTGCCCGCCGGCAGATTATCGATGCGGTCGCCAGCGAGGTACACCTCACCATCCGTTACCGGATACAGCCGCAGGATCGCCTTTCCCACCGTCGATTTGCCGCAACCGGACTCACCGACCAGCGACAGCGTCTCACCCCGGTTGATGGAGAAGGACACCCCATCGACCGCATAGACCTTCGCAGTCTCCTGGCCCAGCACGCCACCGTAGATCGGGAAGTGCTTCTTCAGGCCATTGACTTCGAGCAGAGCACGCTCGGCGTTCATGCCGCCATCCGTCTTTCAGCGTAGTGGCACGCGACCAGATGGCCGGCCGCCTTGGTCTCGATCGCCGGCGTGACACGAGTGCACAGATCAGTTGCCATCGGACAGCGCCCGGCAAATGCACAGCCGACGATCCGCTGCCGCAGACTTGGCACCAGGCCGGGTATCTCGGCCAGCTTGCTGCGTCCGCCATCCACCAGCGACGAGCCCAGCTTGGGCACCGAGCCGAGCAGGCCACGCGTATAGGGATGCATCGGGCGGGCGAAAATCTCCCCCACCGGCCCTTCCTCGACCTTGCGTCCCGCGTACATCACCACCACGCGCTGGCACATTTCGGCCACGACGCCGAGATCATGCGTGATCAGCATGATCGCAGAGCCCAGCCGGCTCTTCAGATCACGCATCAGATCCAAGATCTGCGCCTGTATCGTCACATCCAGCGCCGTCGTCGGCTCATCCGCAATCAGCAGCTTCGGGTTGCAGGCCAGCGCCATCGCGATCATCACGCGCTGACGCATGCCGCCGGACAGCTGGTGCGGATACTCGCGCACCCGCCGCTGCGGCGCTGGAATTCCGACCAGCACCAGCATTTCGATGGCCCGCTTCTCGGCATCCCTGGGCGACAGCCCCTGGTGGAGTTGCAACGTTTCGCCGATCTGTTTCCCCACGGTCAGCACCGGGTTGAGACTGGTCATCGGCTCCTGGAAGATCATCGAGATGGCATTGCCGCGGATGTCGCGCATCTCCGGTTCCGGCAGTTCGAGCAGATTTCGGCCGAGGAAACGGATCGCGCCGGCGATCTTGCCCGGCGGCTCCTGAATCAGCCGCAGGATCGACATCGCCGTGACCGACTTGCCGCAGCCTGACTCGCCAACAATGCCAAGCGTCTCGCCGGCATCGACGTGGAACGAAACACCCTCGACCGCGCGCACCACGCCGTCGGGGGTGGCGAAATGCGTCTGCAGGTTATCGACTTCGAGCAGCGCCATTTCAGAGCCGCTTGGCCAGCCGCGGGTCGAGCGCGTCGCGCAACCCGTCGCCCAGCAGGTTCACTGACAACACGGTGATGCACAGGAATACCGCCGGGAAGAACACGATATACGGCTTCACCTGCCAGAGCGCCCGTCCCTCGGCCATGATGTTGCCCCAGCTCGGAATGATCGGTGGCGTGCCGGCGCCGATGAAGGACAGGGCCGCCTCGGTGATCATGGCGGACGCGCAGATGAACGTGGCGTTCACCATGAGCGGCGCCAGCGTATTCGGCAGGATGTGCTTGATGATGATCATCGGCATGCGGGTGCCCGAGGCCACCGCCGCTTCCACGTATGGCTGCTCGCGCAGGCTCAGCACAACACCGCGGATCAGTCGCGACACGCGGGGGAACTCGGCCACGCTGATGGCGATAATCACGTTCTCAACCGAGGCGCGGGTCAGCGCCATCAGCGCGATGGCCAGCAAGATCGACGGGATAGACATCAGCCCGTCCATCACGCGCATTAGCACCGCATCGAGCATCCGGATGAAGCCGGACATGAGGCCGATGAACGTACCGACGATTGAGGAGAGCGCCGCCACCGCGAAGCCGACAATAAGCGAGATGCGGGCGCCATAGATCACGCGGGAATAGACGTCGCGACCCAGCATGTCGGTGCCGAACCAGAACTGCGCCGACGGCTCGCGCGTCCGCTTCGCCGGGGCCAGCGCCGTCGGATCAACCGTGCCGAGCCAGGGCGCGAGAATGGCGATCAGGATCATGAGCAGCAGCAGTGCGCCGCCTGCCACGATGGTGGGATGGCGGCGGACGAAGGTCATGACCCGTCCGCGCTGCTTGGCAGGCGGCAGCACATCGGCCAGTGCCGGCGCGGCCGCATACCCCGGTGGTGTGGTGGTTGCTGAGCTCATGACCAGACTCTCATCATTCCGTCGTGGCCGCTTGTAAGGGCCATCAATAGCGGATCCTCGGGTCGAACACGGTGTACAGCAGGTCAACCGCCAGGTTCACCAGCACGTAGACGAAGCTGAACAGCAGGACGACGCCCTGGATCACCGGGTAATCGCGCCGCAGGATCGCATCGACCGTAAGCCGCCCCAGGCCGGGTATGGCGAACACACTTTCAGTGACCACGGCCCCGCCGATCAGCAGTGCCACGCCGATGCCTATGATGGTGACGATGGGCACGGCGGCATTCTTCAATGCATGGACGAACAGAACGGCGCGCTGACCGACGCCCTTCGCTTTGGCCGTTCGCACATAGTCCTGACTCAGCACCTCCAGCATGGTCGCGCGGGTGATGCGGGCGAGCAGCGCGATATAGATGAGGCCGAGGGCAATTGTCGGCAGGGCGAGGCTGCGCAGGAATGGGATCACCCCCTGGGTGATCGACGTGAACCCCTGCACCGGAAGCCAGTCCAGCCGCAGGGCGAACAGATATGCCAGCAGATATCCCAGGACGAATACAGGGGTGGAGAAGCCGAACACCGCCAGCACCATCACGCTGCGATCAATCCAGGTGCCGTGTTTCCACGCTGCAATGACACCGAGCGGAATGGCGACAACGATCGAAAACAGAATGGTCAGCACCATCAGCGACGTCGTCGGCTCGATCCGCTGCGCGATCATGTGGCTGACCGGCAGGTTCGTGAAGATCGATGTGCCCAGATCGCCATGGATGATCTGCCAGAGCCACTCGCCAAATCTCACCAGAAAGGGGCGATCGAGACCAAGAGACGCACGGATGCGCTCCACATCGGCTGGCGTCGCCTGATCGCCGGCGATAATGGCAGCTGGATCGCCTGGCGCGAGATACAGCAGGCTGAACACAAAGAAGGCGACCACCAACATCACCGGGATGGTGGCCATGATCCGCCGCACGGCGTAGGCAAGCATTCCGTTGCGCCCCCGTTCAGTCCCTGCGGCGGCCGGTTGCCACGGCCGCCCTTATGCTGCCAAGTTCCGGCAGCCTACGCGTATGCATTGCCTATGCCGCCTCCACCTTCCGCATTCTTGCTTGCTCGCCGGCCCAGTCCGACATGCTCTAGCCTGCCTTAACCGTGCGGGAAAGGCCAGCCTATCGCGGTTGCCCGTAACATCCTGTACTGAGCGGCACTCGCCCTGAGCCGATTGCACGATGCACGCACTGCTCCAGCGCCTCGCCAGCCAACTGCCGCCGCCGGCCACCCGGTGGGCAACCGCCGCTCGGATTACAACGGCGGCACAGTTCCTGATGTTCGGAACTGTCGGGACGGTCGGCTTCCTGGTGGACACCGCGACGGTCTACACGCTGCGGCATGCGCTCGGACTGTACGGCGCTGGCGCCGTCGCGTACTGCGTGGCGGCGACAGTCACCTGGATCCTGAACCGCGTATGGACATTCCGGGGTCGTGGCAGCGGGCCCGCCCATCACCAATGGGCGCGCTTCCTGCTCGTCAACCTAGGAGGCTTTGTCCTGAACCGCGGTACCTATGCCACCCTGATCACTTTCGTGCCTTTGTGCGCGGACGAGCCGGTGTTTGCCGTGGGAGCCGGGGCGATTGCAGGAATGTTCCTGAACTTCAGCCTCTCACGGGCCATGGTCTTTCGCTGAGCGTCGGCATTAACCGCCCGGTCAATGATTGCGCGCATAGTTCAACAAAATGGCGTTGAGCAGCCTTAGTTAGAGCCAAAAACTGGCTGGAACAGGCCCGAGTTACGGCTGGTCGCCCAATGTACCAGACAGCAAGCAATCCTGTGGGCCATGCACTGGCTCCCGCTCATCTCGCTGTCGTCCCGGTCTCATATACTGGCACAGAGTCACCAATCCGCGGCTGGCCCGCTGCAATCAAGCGCTTCCTGGACATCGTCATCGCGCTGCTTGGACTGATCCTCTTCTCCATACCGATCTTGCTCATCGCGCTGGCCATAGCGCTCGAAACGCCGGGTCCGGTGCTGTTCCGTCAGCAGCGCATCGGTTTTGGGAATGTAGGGTTCGAGATTTGGAAGTTCCGGACAATGCACCATCGTTCGCCGGACGGCGCTGCGCTCGTTCAGGCAACGCGATACGACCCGCGTGTGACATGGCTGGGCCGGATCCTGCGGCGGACCTCATTCGATGAGCTGCCGCAGCTGTTCAATGTGCTGCGGGGCGACATGTCCATAGTGGGGCCACGGCCACATGCGACGGGTAGTTGCGCCGGCGGCAAGCCTTTCGAGCTGGTTACTTCGCGCTATTTCGCGCGACATCGCGTACGCCCCGGAATGACCGGCCTTGCTCAGGTCCGTGGCTGTCGCGGCGAGACCGAAACTGAAGAGAAGCTATTGCAACGCGTCGAGGCCGATCTGGAATACATCGAGAACTGGTCGCTGTGGCTGGACTTCACCATTCTCGTGCGAACCGTGCCCTCGCTATTCGCGATGCGCAACGCGTACTAAGGAGGTCAACACAGGTAGCGTCATCATGTTGGAAACGCTGCCTCTTCGGGAGCCTGAGCGACTGAGCCGTCGGACCGACGACTTCAGACTTGCCGTGCTTATCCCGTGTTGTAACGAAGCCGCCACCATCGCGAATGTGGTGGTTGGATTTCGCGCCAGCGTCCCCCAAGCCACCATCCTGGTTTACGATAACAATTCGACCGACACGACCGCTATTCTTGCCCGCAAGGCTGGCGCGATCGTGCGTAGCGAAAGCTTGCAGGGCAAGGGCCATGTGGTCCGCCGCATGTTCGCGGACGTCGAAGCGGACATTTATGTACTGGTCGACGGCGACGATACCTACGACGCTGCTGCCGCCCCTGTCATGATCCGCCGCTTGATCGAGAGCCAGCTCGACATGGTTACCGCCGTGCGTCAGCCCGCAGCGCTGCAGGCGTTTCGGCCCGGACATCGCCTCGGCAACCACGTCCTGAGTTCTTTGGTGTGCCGTGTGTTCGGCAATCGCGTCAGCGATGTCCTGTCAGGCTATCGCGTGTTCAGCAGGCGGTTCGTGAAGTCTTTTCCCGCGCTTGCCGCGGGCTTCGAAACGGAAACCGAGTTCACCATTCACGCCCTGGAACTCAGGATGCCAATCGGTGAGCTGACAACGCAGTATCGCGGTCGCGTCGAAGGATCTCGTTCGAAGCTGCATACCGTATCCGATGGACTGCGTATCCTCCGCACGATTATGAGGCTGGTGAAGCAGGAGCGGCCATTGCAGTCATTCGGGCTTACCGGCGCGGTACTCATGATCGCCGGGTTGTGTCTGGGCCTGCCAGTTGTGTTGGAGTTCCTGCGCACCGGGCTTGTACCGCGGTTGCCGACAGCGCTGCTTGCGACCGGTCTGGTGCTTGCTTCGTCGCTCTCGTTCGTTTGCGGCCTCATCATGGAACAGGTGGCGCGCGGACGGCAGGAGCTGAAGCGGCTCGCGTATTTGTCGATCCCCGCCCTCGGTGCCCGCAAATGACCGTACGTCACATTGCCGGTGCCGCAGGACCACCAAGCGGCGCGTACGACGCTGATGTCGTGATTCTGTCCCTGGACCGGGTCGCCGAAACCGTGGCGGCCATCGAATCCGCACAGCGGCAGACCGGGCTATCCCAGCATGTATTTGTCGTCGCTCAGGGCTCCCGGCCGGAAACGATGACAAGGCTCGAAGCACTGGCAGCCGGGCGACGGGACATTACTCTGGTGGCACTCGACCACAATCACGGCGTCGCCGGCGGGCGAAATATCGGCTCGAGCCTCGGACATGGTCGCGTGATCTTCGGCCTGGACAACGATGCGGAGTTCGCCAGTTCCACCACACTGGCCGGCGCTGTTGCAGCGCTGGATGCCGACAGCACGCTCGCCGCCATCGGCTGCCGCATTCTGTTGTATTCAAATGGCGCGGATGACCCCTCGTCCTGGGGCTATCCGCGCAGCCTTCTGTCGCTGGCCGACCAATCATTTGATACGGTCACATTCGTGGGTGCTGGTCACGCCATTCGCCGCACTGCATGGGAAGCATGCGGCGGTTACGACGATGCGCTGCACTTCTGCTGGGAGGAATTTGACTTCTGCCTCCGGGCGATTGAGCAGGGTTGGCGCATTCGTTATCGCGGCGACATCGCTGTTCGGCACAGAGTAAGTCCGGAGCGCCGAGTGGCATGGTCGGGCTCGCGCTGGTTCTACTTCGTGCGCAACCGGCTCTACATCGCCCGCAAGTGGGGCGCGGGCTGGTATTCGCTGCTACCGCGCTTTGGATTCTATCTGATGCGGTCACTGCTGGACGGTGCATTCTCGCAGACCTTGCGTGCTGCGCCGGCCGCCGTCCGTCTGTCAGCGAATGTGCCCATGCACCAGCACTCCGCCGCAGCACAGACTTACCTTGACCGGAATGATGCGGCGCATCGAGGCCGCTGGATGCGGACGATTACGCTGCGTTAACCGGGCCTGCTGGCCAGCTTCTGGTGCAGAAGCAGCGGAACGACCATCGGGCTATCGATCAGATAACGCCGCGCGAGCCGGTGTGGGTCGCGACAGAGCCGATGCAACCATTCGAGCCTAGAATGCTGCATCCAAAGTGGCGCGCGACGCTGCGCCCCCGCGATGAATTCGAGGCTGGCGCCGATGCATAGCCCGATACCACGCGCACACCCCGTCGCGCGAAGCGCTGCGGCCAGCATCTCCTGCCGCGGCGATCCGACCGCGAGAAAAGTGAATCGCGCTGGGTGCGTCAGAACAAACTGAACTGCTGCATACATCGCCGCCGGATCCCGCTCGAACCCGAGCGGCGGGTCATAATGCGCCGGCGGAGTCAGACCGCATCGCGCAATCAGCGCCGGAAGCCAGCGAGGAGAGAGCCCCACAATCGTAATCCGCTCGCCGCGTGCCACGTATCGCGCCAGCAACAACGAGGTGAGATCGCTGCCGGGGGCAACACGGGGCACACGCAATCCGACCACTCGCGCGGTCAAGGCCACGATACGCGAGTCGAGTAGCCGCAACATCGCATCGCGATACAGGGGCAGCAGATCAGGGCGCCGCGCCAGCCGAACCAGATGGTCGGCGTTGGGCGTCGTCACGTATGCAAACGGTTCGGACGCAGCACGCTGCGCCAGCAAGTCAGCCGCTGCGGCCACATCCACATCGGCAAACTCCAGGCCAAGCAAGGGGACGGTCCGCGGCATTGCGAAACAGTGCCGCGGAAGGGTTAAGATTTATGTAGCAGACGGTTAGAGCGTGTTCGCTCCTCTGTATCATGGCCGGGCTTGGCCCGGCCACAGTTCCGGTCCGCGTGAGCGCGCTCTAATTCGGTGCCAGTGCCCTCGCCAGGACAGTTCCGGCCTGCCTGCACTGCGCAGCATCGACGTTCAAATGCGTGACCGCCCTCAC
The DNA here is from genome assembly GCA_964427005.1 of uncultured Acetobacteraceae bacterium. Classification (GTDB taxonomy): domain Bacteria; phylum Pseudomonadota; class Alphaproteobacteria; order Acetobacterales; family Acetobacteraceae; genus JAMXLO01. The sequence goes on along the minus strand of CAYRTL010000044.1, from coordinate 10,857 downwards.
AGTACGCGCGGCGAAGGCCGCGACGAGCACGCCGTGTTCCTGCGCTCGGCGGACCACGGTGGCGGCGTCCGGCAATGGTTCAGGGACACGGAAGATCACGATGTTGGTCTGCACTGTCGCCAGATCGATTTTCGCCGGCGTGTCCGCCAGCAGTTCGGCGAGGATCCGTGCGTTTGCGTGGTCCTCCGCCAGGCGATCGATGTTGTTGTCGAGGGCATAGAGCCCGGCGGCCGCGAGGATGCCGGATTGGCGCATTGCGCCACCGAACATCCGACGCGCGCGCTTCGCGCGCTCCATGTCCGCCGCGCGACCGGCGATCAGGCTTCCCACCGGACAGCCAAGCCCCTTCGACAGCGCCACCGACACCACGTCAAATGGCGCCGACAACTCGGCAAGCGACTGCCCGCTCGCCACCGACGTGTTGAATAGCCGCGCACCGTCAAGGTAGGTCGCCAGGCCCAACTCCCGCGCTGTGGCACAGATCGCCTCCACGTCCTGCTGCGGGAACACCACACCGCCACCGCGATTGTGCGTATTCTCGATCGCGACCAGCGTCGTGGGAGGAAAGATGATGTGTCCCGGCGGCTTGAATGCGGCACGCACATCCACCCCGGTGAACAGCCCGCCTCGACCGACGACAGTAAACTGCACACCCGAATTTGCCGCCGCTGCGCCTGACTCATGCCAAACAACATGCGCCTCGTCGCCGACAATCACATCGTCACCTGGCCGCGTCAGCAGTTTCAGACCGATCTGGTTCGCCATCGTGCCGCTGGGCACGAAGATTGCCGCTTCTTTGCCAAGCAACGCAGCGACGCGCTGCTGCAATGCCTGCACTGTCGGGTCCTCGCCATACTGATCGTCGCCGACCGGGGCGTTCGCCATGGCAGAGCGCATTGGATATGACGGCTGCGTCACGGTATCCGAACGTAGGTCGATCCGTTCCATTGGCTGCTACTCCCGCTATCGCCAGTCGAGCAGCACACGCTCCGCTCGGCCGATCAACCACGATACCGCCAAGCCAAGCACCGACAAGACCACGATGCCCGCGAGCAGGTTGTCGGTGTCATAAAGGTTGCCGGCGGACAACACGAAGGCACCAATACCGCGTTCTGCGCCGATCATTTCCGCCGCGACAAGCAGCACGATGGCGATGGATGAGGTGACTCTGAAGCCGTTCAGGATCGCTGGCAAGGCAGCCGGCAATACCACCTTCCGCACGATCGCGGCGTGCGAGAGGCCGAAGCTCTGCGCCATGCCGATCAACGTGCGCGGCACATTGTCTACGCCGCCGGCAGTCGCGATCACCGTCGGGAAAAACACGCCGAACGCCAATGTAGCGATTTTGGAGCCTTCCCCTATGCCAAACCAGATGATGAACAACGGCACCAGCGCGATCTTCGGGATTGGAAACAGGGCGGAGACGACAGCCATTCCCGGCGAACGCAGCAGCGAGGAAAGCCCGACTGTAAGCCCGAGGCCGATGCCAAAAACGGTGCCCACGAGCCAGCCAATGGCGAGTCGCGCAAGCGAGGCACTCAAGTGCTTCCAAAGCTCGCCGCTTATCGCCAACCGATATAGCGCCACCGCGATGTTCGCCGGTGCCGGCAAGAACAGCGTCGGAATCAGCCCGATTGAATCGCCGATCTGCCAAAACGCCACAAGGCCGAGCAGTGTTGCCGCGCCGGCCAATGGCAGATTGCGCGGGGCGAAACCTCCGCCACGGAACGGCACCGCGCCGTCAATCCGGCGCATGCGCAATCTCCCGTTCCGCGGTGGCCGCATCGTCGCGAATCAGCGACCAAAGCTCTGACTCGATGGCGATCAGGTCCGGGTCCTGGGGCCGGCGTCCCGCCACGGGGCGATCAATTCGCTCGATGCGGCGGATGCGGCCCGGCCGGCGAGACAGGACGACGATCTGCTGACCGAGCCGCACCGCCTCGGTGAGATTGTGTGTGACATAGACCGTAGTGGTTCCGGCACGTTCGATAAGCGTAGCGAACTCATCCAACAACAGCTCGCGCGTCTGCGCGTCCAGAGCCGAAAGTGGCTCATCCATCAGCAGGCATGCCGGCCGCACGGCCAGCGCACGCGCTATGCCAACGCGCTGACGCATGCCCCCAGAGAGCTGGCGCGGCCAGGCGTTGGCGAAGTCAACAAGCCCGGTCAACGCCAGCACTTCGGCCACACGAGCCAATCGGTCGGCGCGCGTTAGTCGATCTTCAAGCACCAGCGACACGTTGCCGGCGATCGTGCGCCAAGGCAGCAACGCGAAGTCCTGGAACACGTAAGTGAATACGTTGAGGCAGTCTTCGGCAACCTCACCCTCGCAGCGCACGTCGCCGGAAGTCGGCGACAGCAGACCGCCCATAATGCCGAGAAGTGTCGATTTGCCGCAACCGGAAGGCCCGACAAGCACCATCACCTCACCCGGTTCAGCGACGAGGTGGATATTCTCCAGCACAGACAAATCATTATACGCGTGGCAGACGCCCCGCAGCGTCAGCCGCAGACCGGCGCTCATCGTGTTGGCAGGAAACGCGTATCGATCACTGAGTTCGGGTCGATGTCGCCCTTCACCAGATCCTGGGCCCTGAACCACTTCAGTTGTGCGATCACGTCAGCGACATCCAGCGCGCCACCTTCGTCATAATAGCCAACGCCGTTAATGATCTTGTCTCGCGCGTTCGGATCACCCGTGAAGACGTATTTGGTGATCAGCGGAATCACAGCATCGGTCCTGGTGTCTATGATCGGCTTGCCGTCTGGGCCTAGTCGCAGAAACGCTTCACGGTAATCCGTAACGCCCTTCTGATAAGCGCGGGCGAAGCGGTGCAGCACATCGGGGTGCTCCGTAATCATCCGTGCCGTCGTGAACACGGCCGTGATTTGATACGGCACAATGTCGCCAGCCCAGCCAATGATATGCGCCTGTCCGGATGCCTCAAGCGGCTTGGCCATGGACGCAATGGCGATCGTGGCGTCCACCTGCCCGCTGCCGAGGGCGGCCACCATGTTCGCAATCTGCTGTACCGGCCGAAGTGTGACGCTGCCGGCGTCAAAATGTTCAGCCTCCGCGATGCGGCCCAGCATATAGTGGAATGACGAGCCATACTGCGTAATGGCGAAGCTGTGCCCGGCAAGTTTGGCGGGACTGGTCAGGCCGGCAGAATAGGCAGCATCGGATGCCAGAATGGCAGAGCCCGGATAGCCGCGCTGCTCATGCAGCCCGCCGCCGATCACCTTCAGCACGCCCTTCTCAGCAAGATTGAAGAAGCCGCCCGTGAGCGCGGTCACGCCGACATCAATATCGCCCGAGACTGCGGCGGCAGCGATCGGCTGCGCAGCTTCGAAGAAGCGGAAGCTCAGATCGATCCCCTCATCACGAAAATAGCCGCGTTCCTGGGCGATATAGAACGGGGCAGGCGAGAGCGTATGAAGCAGACCCAGGCGGACCGGATCAGCAGCTTGGGCAGCGGGGATGACCCACATTGTCATTGCGAGGAGCGCAATGACGAAGCAATCCCTTGCGTGCCGGGGATTGCTTCGTCGCTGCACTCCTCGCAATGACAATGGGATCACACCGCCACCTGCATCTCACCCAGATACGCCTCGCGTATCAGCGGGTTCTGCCGCAGTTCCGCAGCGGTTCCGGACAAGACCACCTGACCAGTCTGTAGCACGTACGCCCGATGCGCGATCGACAACGCCATGTTGGCGTTCTGCTCCACCATGAAAATCGTCGTGCCCTGCTTGTTGATCTCCTGGATGATGTCGAAGACCTGCTCGACGTAGATGGGCGACAATCCCATCGAGGGCTCATCCATGCACAGCAGCTTCGGCCGTGCCATCAGTGCGCGGCCCATCGCCACCATCTGCTGCTCACCACCCGAGAGCGTACCAGCGATCTGACTGCGCCGCTCCTTCACGCGTGGGAACAGCGAATAGACACGCTCAAGATCCTGGTCGAATTCCGAGCCACGCTTGCGCAGATAGGCGCCCATTTCGAGGTTCTCGAACACCGTCATCCGTGGGAACAGGCGCCGCGCTTCCAGCACTGGGGCAATGCCCCGTCGAACACGTTCCGCCGTGGGCATGCGCTCGATCGCCTCGCCTTGGTAGATGACGCTTCCACGCGCGGGCCGCACCACGCCCATGATCGTCTTCATTGTCGTGGATTTCCCGGATGCATTGCCGCCGAGAAGCGAGACTATTTCGCCCTCACCAATGCTGTAGTTCACCTGCTTCAGGACATGCAGGTCGCCATAGTAGGTGTCGATGTTCTTGAATTCCAGCAGCATTAGACGATAGCTCCGGCAAGCGACGCCTGCGCGTTCCGCCCCAGATATGCGCGCAGCACCTCCTCATTCCGCCGCACCTCGTCCGGCCTGCCGTGCGCGATCACCTCGCCATGGTCGAGGACGTAGACGGTGTCTGCCAGCGCGGTAACCACGTCGAGTTTGTGTTCGATCAGGAGAACCGTCAGCCCGAGCGCGTTCAGGCTCTTGATCTGCTCCGCAAGCTCCAGCGTCTCCGCCGGGTTCATGCCCGCAGTTGGCTCATCCAGCAGCAGAATGCGAGGCCGCGAGGCCAGAGCGCGCGCGATTTCTATACGGCGGCGATTGGCATATGAAAGCCCCGCCACCACCTGTGTGGTGCGCGGCGTCAGACGATTGCCGAAGATCGAGAAGATCTCCATCGCCCATTCCCGCGCCTGCTTCTCCTCGGCGGTCGTGCCAGGCGGACGCAGGATTGCGGCCATCACACCGGTCTTCAGCCGCGCGTGTTGACCGATGAGCGCGTTCTCCATGACCGTCAGGTTGGCGAATAGCCGAAGATTCTGGAACGTGCGCGCAACGCCCTTTTCCAGGATCTGGTAGTCCGCGAGGCCCATGATTTCCTCGCCATGGAAGCGGATTGAGCCTTCCTCCGCCTCCACCAGGCCGGTGATGACATTGAACAATGTGGACTTGCCGGACCCGTTGGGCCCGATCACCGCCACCACGCCGCCCTTCGGCACTTTCAGCTCAACCTTGTTCAGCGCCGTCAAGCCGCCGAACCGGACCGTCACGTCCTGGATATCCAGCGCCGCCTCAGGCGAGCGCTCTTCGCCACCGAGGCCATGCAGCTTCAGATCGGTGAAGCCGCCGCGCCGCACTTCAGCGTGCTGCTGATCCAGGGTGAGCGCTGCCTGCTGGCGTGTTGCCGGAATCAGCCCCTGGCGGCGGAACAACATCATCCCAACAAGGATGAAGCCGAAGATGAGCTCGATAGATGGCACGAGGTCGATGTGCTGCAGCCACTCATTATTGGCAAAACGGCCAAGGGCATGCAGCCATTCGGTCAGGTCCTGCAGCCACCAGGACTGGAGCAATTGCAGAATGAACGCGCCCAGCACCACACCCCATACGCTGCCGATGCCGCCGAACACGATCATGACCAGGATCATCACCGAGACCGGGAAGCCGAACATCTCGGGTGTCGCGGTCTGCAGCTTGGCGACGTAGAACACGCCAGTCATGCCGCCGAATGCCGCGCCGATGGCAAAGGCGAGCAGCTTGTATTTGGTGCGGTCGATGCCCATCGCGCCGGCGGCGATCTCGTCCTCGCGGATCGCCATCCAGGCGCGGCCTATTCGCGAATCTCGTAATCGGATGCTGATGAAGACCAACAGCGCCACCATCGCGATCGCGACGTAATAGTAAGGCGTCGCGTCGACCCCGAAGCTCCAGCCGAACAGTTTCGGCGCAGCGACGCCGTTGAGGCCGGCGGCACCGTTCGTCAGGTCCGACCAGTTGCGCACCACGATCGGCACGATCTCACCAAAGCCGAGTGTAACGATGGCGAGATAGTCGCCCTTCAGGCGTAATGTCGGCGCACCGAACAGAATGCCGAAGAATGCCGCGAGCCCTGCGGCAAGCGGCAATGCCAGCCAGAATGACAGCGTAAAGTGGACGACGCTGCCGTTCCCTGTCTCGGCGGCCATCCTGGAGACCAGACCCAGAACCCGGAACGGCTCCCAGAATGCGCTCCATTCCGGCTGCAACTGGAACGCCGTCAGGATGCCGTATGTGTAGGCACCAATGGCGAAGAACGCGGCATAACCAAGATCGAGCAGGCCGGCGAAGCCGACCACGATGTTCAGCCCGAGCGCCAACGTCGCGTAGGCAGCCGCATTGGCCATGCTGTCCACGTCGGCGTCATTGTCGTGCAGGATCGGGAATGCCAGTGCGGCGGCGGTCAGCAGGATCAGATAGAGGCGACGGCGTTGCGCCTCCGGGATGCGGGCGAACGGTCGCACCAGGACGGATACAGCGGCGGATGCGGTGCCGTTCATGCGAGGCGCCCTCTCAAGACTTGTTGGGCGCCAGACGCCCGAACAGGCCGGCCGGCTTGAACACCAGCACCAGCACGAGGATCGAGAAGATGATCACGTCGGTCCAGGCGGTGGCGATAAACTGCCCGCCCATCGCCTCGATCAAGCCGATGAGCACGCCGCCCACCATCGCGCCCGGCACATTGCCGATGCCGCCCAGCACGGCCGCAGTGAACGCGCGCAGACCCGCCGTGAAGCCGATGATGAAGCTGGTGAAATTGTAGTACAGGCCGAAGATCAGCCCGCCGGCGCCGGCCAGGGCAGAGCCGAGGAAAAAGGCCATGATAATGACCTTGTCGACCTCGACGCCCATCATGCGGGCAGCCTCCGGGTCCTGGGCAGTGGCACGCATCGCCTTACCGATGCGGGACCGCTGCACGAACATATAGAGCGTTCCCATCAGCAGCAGTGCGATCACCCAGATAAGGACGACACGAACATCGAGCACCGCGCCTTCAATGTTCCAGCGGATCGAAGGCAGTGGATTCGGGAAATTCTTGGAATCGGCACCGACGGCCAGGAGGATGACATTGAACAGAATGTAGGACACGCCGATGGTGGTAATCATCGCCGCCGGCCCCTTCACGTTGCGCAAGGGCCGCAGGCAGAGCCGTTCGATAGCCACGCCGAGGGCGCCAGAGAACAGCATTGTAACAAAGAACGCGACCAGCAGGACGCCGATGAGTGGCAGCCCGGTCAGGATCACCTCCTGGCCAGACAGGCCGAAGGCTTCCAGCACGTAAAGAGCGACGAACGAGCCGACCATAAACACGTTGAAATGGGAGAAGTTGATCAGCTCGAGAATGCCATAAACCAGCGTGAATCCGAGGGCGAGCAGTGAATACATCGCGCCCAGACTGAGCCCGTTTATCGTCTGCTGCAGTAGCAGATCGAATGTGGTCATTTAGCTTTGTAACCTCAGGATTGTGGCGCGACGCCCATATACTTGTACTTTCGTGGCGGGTCATCAGGCCGGGCGCCGGGCAAGGCATCCCTCACTCCTTCGGGGGTGCCGCGGCGCGTCACCACGATGAAGTCTCCCCGATTTGTTGTTGCCGATTTGGCAATAAGCAAACGGTGTGCCTGTAGCACGATGGGGGTCGAGGCGAGCGAGCCCCGGCCCCCGCCCTTTGGTCAGGACTGCGGTGCGACATCGATGTAGTGATACTGGGCCGATACGTCCGTCAGCGATTTGCTCGCATCCTTGCGAATCTGGAACACGCTCACGGTCCGATCCGCCAGGTCGCCGTTCTCATCGAACGACACGGTACCCTGAATGGTGGGCACCTTCGCGGTCTGGATGGCGTCCCGCACGGCAGCGCGTGTCACCGGCTTGCCTGAGGCGGCAACCCGCTTGACCGCGTCGACGATGACCAGCGTCGCGTCATAGGCAGTGATCGTGTAGTCGTCTGGCGCCTCGCCGAAGCGGCCGCGGAACGTCTGAACGAACTGAGCGGCCTTGTTGTCCGCCGTCAGATGCGGAGCGGCGATCGAGGTGTACCAGCCCTCCACAGCCGGGAAGCCAGCGCCACCGAGGAAGTCGGCGCTGGTGACGCCGTCCGGGCCGCCCTTGATGACCTTTGGAATGATATCATAAGCCTGCTTGGCCAGCTTCACGCCCGCCTGGCTGACTCCACCGTAGTAAAGGCCATCCGGATTTAGCGATTTGATCTTGGTCAGAATGGTCGTGTAGTCGGCCGCCTTCGGATCGAGCCGATCGCGCCCGAGCACCTTGATGCCCTTCGTTTCGGCCTGCTTCTGGAATGCATCGGCCACGCCAATGCCGAATGCGCCGCTGTCATCCAGTACGTAGACCGACTTTACGTTCAGCTTCTCGGCGAAAAAGTTGGCCATGTTCGGACCCTGGAAGGCGTCGGTCGTCACGGTCCGGAAGTAGATCGGCTTGCCGGCAGGCCGATACTGCTCGGCAAACTTTGGATTGGTGATATCAGGATTGGTGGAGGACGGCGTAATCGTCGCGAGGCCGCCCTGGCTCAGGATCGGCGTCATGGCCTTGCCCGCGCCACTCATCTGCGGCCCGACAGAGGCGACCACGTCTCTGTCGGCTACCATCTTGCGCGCATTGGTCGCCGCCTGCGCCGGGTCATACTGACCCGCAGTTGCGGTGCCATCGTCCAGAATCAGCAGCTCGAATTTGTAGCCCGGGACGCCATTGCCCTGATTGGCGGCATCCACCGCCATTACGATGCCTTCCTTGATCCGATTAGCGCCTTGCGCATCGGCACCCGTCAGCGACAGATCGACGCCGATCTTGATCACCTTGTCAGCCGCGAGTGCTGGATCGACACCCGCGACTCCGATGACGGCGGTCGCGGTAGCGGCGAGGAGGATTTGGCGTCTGGTCAGCATGCTGTTCTCTCCCTGGAGTGGCTTAGGCAAATCATGACTGCGGCGCGACGCCGATGTAGTGGTACTGGTGCACCATGTCGTCGGCCGCATAGTTCGAATCCTTCTTGATCTGGAACACACTGATCGTGCGGTCCTGCAGATCCCCGTTGCCGTCGAACGCGACCGTGCCCTGGAGCGTCGGCACTTTCGCTGTCTGGATGTAATCGCGGACGTTGTCCCGGTTGACGTCCTTCTTGTCGGCGATCAAGCGCTTCACCGCATCCGCGATCACCAGCGCAGCGTCATACGCGGTGATCGAGTAGTCGGATGGCATCAAACTATACTTCTGAGTGTACTTTTTCACCCATGCATCGGCTGCCTTGTCCTCGGTCGTATGGGGCGATGCGATCGTGGCGTACCAGCCGTCCGCGGCGGGGAAGCCGACAGCGGACAGCATCTCGGCTGAATACATGCCGTCGCCGCCGCCTTTGATGGCTTTCGGAATGATGTCGTAGGACTGCTTGGCCAGCTTCACGCCAGCCTGGCTGACGCCACCGTAATACAACGCGTCCGGATTGAGCGACTTGATCTTGGTAAGTATCGCTGTGTAGTCCGCCGCCTTGGGATCCAGGCGGTCACGGCCGAGAACCTTGATCCCCTTTTCCTCCGCCCGTCTCTGGAATGAATCGGCAATGCCGACGCCGTAGGCACCCGAATCATCCAGAACATACACCGACTTTACGTTCAGCTTGTCCGCGAAGTAGTTGGCGAGATTGGGCCCTTGGAATGCGTCGGTTGTGACTGTGCGGAAATAGATCGCCTTGCCTGCGGGCTTGTATTGTTCGGCGAACTTCGGGCTGGTGATGTCGGGATTGGTTGAGCTGGGGGTGATGGTCGCAAGATTGCCCTGGCTGAGTATCGGCGCCATAGCCTTGCCGGCACCGCTCATCATGGGGCCAATTGCCGCGACAACATCCTTGTCGGAGACCAGCTTGCGAGCGTTCGTGGCCGCTTGTGCCGGATCGTACTGGCCAGCGGTTGCCGTGCCGTCATCGAGGATCAGGGGATCGATCTTGTAGCCGGAGAGTTGGCTGCTGGCGTTGATCTCCTCGAACGCCATCAGAGCACCGTTCTTTATTCGCGTCGCGGACTCGGCATCAGCGCCGGTCAGGGACAGGTCCAGGCCCACCTTGATGACCTTGTCGGCAGCCTGGACGGTGACGCCGGCGCCCAAGACCACAATTGTGGTTGCGGCGAAGAACTCGACAGCCTTGCGCCGTGTCAGCATTCTGCTCTTCCCTCCAGATTTTAGACACCCTGTCGGCGGCTCTTGGTTAGCGGCCACGCAAGGTCAACTGTGCCAGACCGCTTTTCGATACGCTAGCGCCTGAACCGCAGGTCGATGCCACGGGCCATCCAGCCGGCCTCGATCACGTCGAGATCGATGAAGCCCGACGGGTTGGCGCGGGACGGCTGCATAGCCAGACCGGGTGCGCGTTCCCGGCGCCATATGCCCAGCAGCCGACGCAACTCCGGCAGAGGCTCGGGGCTGTCATCGACCCGCAGGTTAAGGTCGGGGAAGTCCTCCGTGGTGATCATAACCATGGCAGCGGACTGCTTGCCGCGCCGGTCACCGCCGGCCATCTCACCGGCCTCCATCGCGACCATCAGGCGTTCGGGCAAATCCAGGTCCGAATGGGCCTCCCAGGCGCGGAGGGTCTCGGCAATCGTCGGCTCGCCGGACAGCATGTTACCGGCGATACTGATCCCAGGCGCAGCCATGCTGCCACACCACTCCACACAGTTCTGCCCAGTCCAGGCGGCGGTGCGGCCATGGCGGTCCACCGCGTGCACCTGCCGAATGCCTCGACCGGCGTCTCCCACCAAGGCCGACTCGATCGCCGCATCCGGCGGCAGGCCACGGGCGAGCGCATCCAGGATTGCCGGCCCGAGATAGCGATTCGTGAATGATTGGGTGGAGACCGCGCCCACCCCCGTGCGGACGAAGGGACAGGATGCACCGACCGCGAACGCTTTGGTGGCGACTGCTACCGCGAAGGCGCCAGTGGTTGGGTCATGGGTGACGATGGACCAGGTCATGCCGCCTCCTTACCGCAACTTCTGATCCAGCG
>CAYRTL010000043.1:0-37013 GCA_964427005.1 uncultured Acetobacteraceae bacterium | reverse complement strand
ATGACAAGGGGGCGACTAATGCTGCCGGCGTAACCGGCCCAGTGCCGCGAACGGGTTCTCCTCGGCATCTTCAGGAATGTCCGGCAACACCGCCCCAAGTGCGCGGGGATACGGGTCCAGCGCCAGCGCCAGTTGCTCAGCCGCAGCCTCACCCAGGTCGAGCGTACCGTCCCTATAGGTGATTTCGTCCAGCGCCGCCGGATCGGCGTCGAAACTCTCTTCGCCCTCCGGAACGCACCGGACAGTGAACCGCTCGTCGATGGCGGCGGGGAAGTCCTCCAAGGTCACCACGCAAGTCTGAACCACGCGTGCCTTCAAATGACCTGAGGCAGTCAGAGCCCCTGCGGCATCCCATTCGAGACGGAAGTCGCAACGAAGCGACAGAATGGCCGGCAGATGCATTCGTTCTGCGAGGGCGGAGCATTCCGCGGCATTGCCTTCGACCAGCACATCCAGCCCCGCTGGTCCGACCCGATCGATCGCCATCGGCCTGTGCAGCTCCGGAATCATAGCGCTACCTCCTCCGGCCGGAGGAACTGAACCTTGCCGGAGGCAAGCACCTCCAGCGGTTGGCCAGCGAGGTTTGCGCTCTGCGCTAGGACAAGCCGTGCCAGGCGAGAAGGTGCTCCATCCGGCGGCGTGTTCCGCCAGACATTTCGCCCCAGCGCTTCTTCCAGCGCGCGGGCCCCTTGCTCCTGCATCGCCTCGGCGTAGGCCTTCGCCCGCCCATGAAAGGCCTCCCACATGGCGCGCACGCGCTTGCCCACACTGAGGTCGCTCACACCGATTTCGCGAAGGTTGTTGTCCATGTCCCTGAACATGGCATCGAACACTGCCTGTGCCAGAGGCGGTCCAGGTTCCGGCGCCTCCTGCAGGCGGTGGATCAGCAGGAATACATGCAGCGCGATCAGGTCGAAACGTCCATCCAGCGTGTCAGGGACAGTCAGTTCCCGATAGAAGAACGGATCGCGCGCCGCCTCCACCGCGGAGGCGTAGAGCTCCAAACCTGCCCGCTCGTGCCGGTTGGCTTTCCGCAAACCCAAAAAATTCAACAGGCCGGACAATCGTGGAATCGCCCCTTCAACAAACACGCCCGTGATTGACAAACAGCGGCAGGGCGTGACAACCGGGGTGATAGCGTGGACTCGAGGATACGCCCAGGTGCACAGAGACTTTTTGGCTTGCTCCCTGCGACCGCTTGCGTTGCTTGCCCTTCTGCTGTTGGGCGGTTGCAGCTTTTTCGAGGCAAAGCCGCAGCTTCGCGGCAACCACGTAGATGCGGAACAACTCAAGGAGCTGGTGCCCGGCACGTCTACCCGGGCGGACGTTACGGCATTGATTGGTTCGCCCACCGCCCGGGCCACCTTCGATGACAACACCTGGCTCTATGTCGGTGAGGTCACGCAGCCGCAGATCGGCCGCACACAAAGCGTTTTGAGCCAGGAGGTCGTCGTGCTGACCTTCAACGATCAGGGTGTCCTGCAGGACGTGAAGCGCTTGAACCAGGACGATTCGATCCCGGTCACAGTCGTGGCTCGCACGACGCCCTCACCGGGCACTGAGGCCTCGTTCCTGCAGCAGTTGTTCGGCAACATCGGCCGGTTCAATGCGTTCGGCCCGACGCCGGGCGCGCCATCGGGCGGCGCACCGAAACCGGCCTACTGAGCCGCGGCCGGCGCGAGGCGCGTCCGGGCGCTCCAATGCCAGATCACCAGTGCCGCCGCGATGACCGTCGGTGGAACCACGACCAGGTTCAGGGCGGCCCAACCACCAGTTGCCTCGATCGCGCCTGAAGCGAATGCCGTGCAGGCCACGGTTCCGAAGACGATGAAGTCGTTGGTCGCTTGAACCCGTACGCGTTCTTGCATCTCGTGAGCCGTCGCCAACAGCGTCGTGCCACCGACGAACATGAAGTTCCAGCCGATGCCGAGAAGGGCAAGCGCCACCATGAACGTGGCGAGCACCGGCGGAAATAGCAGGTTCGTTGCCACGCAAAGCGCTGTCAGCACTGCTCCAATACAAATGACTGGATGCGCGCCGATGCGCTGGATCACGCGGCCGGTGACGAAGCCTGGCAGGAACATTGCGATCGAATGGGCGCGGATCACATCGGCGCTCGCATTCACGCCGAAGCCGCAGAACAGCATCTGCAGCGGCGTCGACGCCATGATCAGGTTCATCGTGCCATAGCCGACCATGCTGGACACTACGGCGGTGAGGAAGTTCGGACGCGCGATGATGCTGCGGAACGGCACCGGCGCGGCGGTCTGGCGAAGCGCCGGTGGCAGCTTGATGAACAGCAGCAGCATGGCACTGATCAGTGGGAGGATCGTAAGGCAGAAATAGGTGCCAAGGAACATCAGCGGCGGCAGCAGCAAGTTTGTCCGCTTGACGATTTCGGGTCCGATGATCGCGGCGAGCACGCCGCCCGCCATCACCAGCGCGATCGCACGGGGGCGCGCTTCTGGCGCGGCGACTTCTGCGGCGGCAAAGCGCAGGTGTTGCGCTATGCCAAACCCCAGGCCGGCAAACGCGGCTCCGACGCAGTAGATCTCAAAGGTGCGGGTCCAGACGCCGAGGGCAAAGGTCAGGCTGCCGAGCAGCGAACCGGTGCAACCGAGCCAGAACCCTGGCTTACGGCCTAGCCTTGCGAACACGATACCGGCCGGGATCGACGCGGTCATCGTCGCCGTCATCTGGATCGCCATCGGCAGCGTGTTCAGCGCCTTGTCCACGGCGAGCGAGTGGCCGATCAGCGCGCTCATCACCGTCTGGCCCGACATCACGGCGTTCATCAGCGCCTGACAGCAGAACAGGAGCCAGACGTTGCGGTTCATCAGAAGTGGCTCCAGCCAGTGCGGGCGAGGGGCATCGGCTGCCCATCCGTTCCACGTACGATGACTTCGGGCTTGCCGGGGCGGAAGTGGCCAATGCGCGTAACAGCCATGCCTGCGTCTCGGGCCGCCTGCTGCAACGCGGCTTCCTGCGCAGTCGGCACCCCAAGCAGCAGCTCGTAATCATCGCCTCCCGTGAGGCAAGTCGGCAGATACCCAGGTCCAGCCGCGCGCGCCGGCTCGGAGAGTGGCACGAGCGAGGCGTCAATCTCGGCTGTGAGGTTGCTGGCGCGACAGATGTGGCCAAGGTCCTGAACCAGACCATCCGAGACATCCATTCCGGCTGAGGCAATTCCGGTAATGGGAAGGCCAACGCGAGGCTGCGGCAGGCGATAGCGGGAGAGCAAATGACCCGTCGGGTCCGACAAACGCCCACGCGCCACGAGCAGCCCGAGTGCGCCATCGCCGATTGTTCCAGTGACCCAGATGCCGTCTCCCGCTTGAGCACCGGCGCGGCGCACCATCTGCCCCGGCGCGACATGCCCAAGGATGGTGAGCGACAGCGAGATCGGACCCGGCGTCGCGGTCGTGTCGCCGCCCAGCAGCGTGACGTGATACTCGCGCTGGTCCTGCGCCAGACCTGCCACGAAGCCCGTGAACCAAGTCTCGGGTGTGTCGCGTGGCGTGGAAACGGTCATCAGATAGCCGATTGGCGACGCACCCTTTGCGGCAAGGTCGGACAGGTTCACCCGCAACAGCTTTCGGCCAACCAGATCAGGTGGATCGTCCGGTAGGAAATGCACTCCGGCGACCATCGCATCGCATGTCAGGACGAGTTCGCGGTCGCGCGGGGGCACAAGGACCGCGGCATCATCCTGAAGGTCCAATGCACCCGGGCCAGCCAGCGGCCGGAAATGCCGAGCGATCAGGGCGAATTCCGCCGGAAGGTCGATGCTCACGCCTCAGGCCAGATCGACCGCGTGTTTCTTCAGATCCGCAAGCTCGCAGTAATCCAATGCGCCCTCATGCGTCGCCCTCAGAACGACGCGAGGAGCGGCATTAGCCTCCAGCGCTTCCTGCCAGCGTGGCGCGCAAAGGCACCAGCGGTCGCCGGGCTTCAATCCGGCAAATCCGAACTCCGGACGCGGCGTGGACAGGTCATTACCGGCCGACTTGCTGAACGCCAGGAATTCCGTGGTCATCACCGCGCATACCGTGTGACTGCCAAGATCTTCCCGGCTGGTGTCGCAACAGCCGTTACGGAAGAAGCCGGTCATCGGCTGCGTCGAGCAGATGTCGAGAATACCGCCCAACACGTTGCGCGATGGTCTGCGGCCCGGATGGCGGGAACTTTCATCGAATGGCATCATCGCCCTCCAGATTTGCCTGCTTCATCCTACGACTCTGGCAGTGCCTCGTCACTTGCCGCGGCCGAACCAAATCCGGCGCCTGGTGTCGCGAGATAGGCAAGTTCATCAGGCGTGCTTGTGCGTCCCAATACCGCGTTCCGATGAGGGAACCGGCCGAAGCTCCGTATGACCTCTCGGTGATCCTCGGCGTACCGAACCGTTTCGTCGCCAAGTGCCTCGCGGAGCGTTTCGAACAGCCGGACCGATTCATCCTGATCGGCGAGGTCCTCGGAGTGTTCGAACGGCAGATAGACGAACATGCGCTCCACCGGCCCGAGCGACTGGTCAAAGCCCTTCGCAATGGCGGCACGCGCAATCCGGCGCGCCTTCGCATCCGCTGCAAATGCTTCGGGCGAATCACGATGCAGGTTACGCGAGAACTGGTCGAGCAGGATAATCAGCGCCAGCGTGCCGCAAGGCGTGTCCGTCCAGTGGTCGAAATCGCCTGACTTGGCATGACGCAACGCATCCATGAAGCGCGCACAGGCGCTGTCGAATTCAGCCTCCCGCTGAAACCATACCTTGCGCTCCGCATTGGGGTCGCCGGCAAACCAGAAGCGCAGCACTTCCTCCGGCGTCATGCCAGCGCCTGATCCAACACGCGGACCGAATGGACCGCATCCCGCCCGCCCAGATCGCGTATCTGATGACGGCACGACGTTCCGTCCGCGACAATGAGGTCGCCGGCCGCGGCCTCGCGGACCGTCGGCAGCAGTCCCGCCTCGGCCATCGCACGCGATACATCCTGCGTCTCCGCCTGATAACCGAACGAGCCGGCCATGCCGCAGCAGGACGATGCGATCGGCTTCACCGCGAGATCAGGAACGCGTTTCAGCATGTCGAGCGCGGCGGGGAACGCACCAAATGACTTCTGATGACAATGGCCGTGCACGAAGGCGGTCGCCGATGTCGGTCTCAGAGGCAGCTCAGGCTTTTCCCGTGCAAGAAACTCGCTGAGCAGGAACGCGCGCTCGGCCAGCATTGCCGTTTCCGCGCCAGGCAGCAGCGAATGGTACTCATCACGCAGGGTCAGCAGGCAGGATGGCTCCAATCCGATGACTGGCAGATCGTTTCCGAGAATACTCAGGGTGCGGCGGGCTTCGTCGCGCGCCTTCTCCACCATGCCGACTGACAGGTACGTGCGGCCGCAACAGAACGGGCGGCCACGATATTCCGGCATGCGCACGCGATATCCAGCGGCATTCAGCACGCGCAGTGCGGCACGCAGATTGTCCGGCTCGAACCAGCGATTGAACGTATCGGCGAACAGAATCACTTCGCCGCGCTGTTGTGCCGGTGTGAACGCGGCGGCCTCGCTGTCACGGAATGGATTCCGGCTCCAGAAGGGCAGGGGACGGTTGCTGGCGAAGCCGGTCTTGCGCTCACCCCAACGCCGCAGCAACGCGATGCGGTTGCGCAGATTGGCCAGCGGAGCAAACCGTGCGACACGCGGGGCATAGCGCGGCAGTTCCGCAATCAGCCAATCGCGCCGGGTCAGTCCGTTTCGATCGAACCGCGCCGCGAGCACCTCGATCTTCATCTTCGCCATATCGACGCCGGTAGGGCATTCGCGCCGGCACGCCTTGCAGGACACGCACAGCGCCATCGCATCGGCGATCGCATCGGATTCCATCGCGCCTGCGCCCAGTTGCCCGGTAAGGGCAAGCCGCAGCGTGTTGGCGCGTCCGCGCGTCAGGTGGATTTCGTCGCGCGTGACCCGGTAGGAGGGGCACATCACGCCCGCGTCGAACGCGCGGCATGTCCCGTTGTTGTTGCACATCTCGACCGCGCCGAGCATGCCGCCCAGCGGGCCCGGATGATCCGACCAGTCGAGCTTCGGCTTGAAGCCGGGGCTTGGCCCATAGCCCGGCGGATAGCGGAACAGCCAGCGATCATCCATGCGCGGCGGCCGCACGATGCGACCCGGATTCAGCATGTTTTTCGGATCGAAGGCGTCCTTCACCGTCTCGAACGCGCGCACGATGCGCGGCCCGAACATCGCGTCGTGGAATTCGCTGCGCACCAGCCCATCGCCGTGTTCCCCGCTATGCGAACCCTTGTATTCGCGCACCAGAGCGAAGCACTCCTCGGCCACGGTGCGCATCGTGGCGACGTCCTTGGGGTCCTTCATGTTCAGCACGGGACGGACGTGTAGGCATCCGACGGATGCATGCGCGTACCAGGTGCCCTTGGTGCCGTGCTTCTCAAAAACGGCGTTCAACCGTTCGGTGTAGTCGGCCAGGTCCTCCAGATCGACGGCGCAATCCTCGATGAATGACACCGGCTTCCCATCACCTTTCATCGACATCATGATGTTGAGACCCGCTTCGCGCACGGCGGCGATGTCGGCCTGGAATGCAGCATCGGTGGCGCGAACCACCGCGTTCGAATAGCCGAGATCGCTCATCAGCTCTTCAAGGTCATCGAGTTTCGCTGCAAGCGGCGCATCGGTATCGCCATGGAACTCGACGATGAGCAGCGAGTCCGGTTCGCCAATGAGCATGCGATCGATCGTTGTGCGGAAGATTGGAATGCCGCGTCCCAGGTCGATCATCGTCCGATCGACCAGCTCCACTGCTTCGGGATCGAGCTGCACGATGTGCTGCGCGGCTTGCATTGCGTTGCGGAAGGTTGGGAATTGGCAGATGCCCAGCAGCTTCCGCGGCTTGATCGGATGCAGAATCACTTCGATGGCCGCGGAAAAGGCGAGCGTGCCCTCCGATCCGACCAGCAGACGTGCGAGATTTTCCTGGCCTGCAAGCCGTGCTACCGGCGTCAGCACCTCGATGTTGTATCCCCCCACACGACGAAGCTGGGAGGGAAACCGAGCGGCAATCTCCTCCGCTTCCGCAGCCCCCAGGGCACGCATCCGCTGGATCAGGTCAGCAATGCCGGCTGGCACGTCCGCGCCGATATTGTCCGGCAGCAGTCCGAATTTGTGCTGTGTGCCATCGGCGAGGATCGCGTCAATCGCGCGCACGTTATCCGCCATCAATCCGTAGCGGATCGATTTCGAACCGCACGAATTGTTCCCTGCCATGCCACCAATGGTGCAGCGCGCGTGCGTTGAGGGATCGACCGGAAAGAACAGCCCATGCTCGCGCAGTGCCGCATTCAGGTGACCGAGCACCAGCCCTGGTTCCACCAGTGCAGTGCGCGCGTCGGGGTCGATGTGCAGGATGCGGCGCAGATGCTTCGAGCAGTCGATCACCAGAGCCCGATTGACCGTCTGGCCGCACTGGCTGGTCCCACCGCCACGCGGAAGCACGGGAATGCCCTCCTCGCGCGCGATCGCCAGCGTGGCCGCTACATCGCCGATCTCCTCCGGCACGACCACGCCGATGGGTTCGACCTGATAGATGGACGCATCAGTTGCGTAACGGCCCCGATCGGTTCGGCTGAACAGCACCTGGCCGCGAATTTCATGCGCGAGGCGTTCGGCGAGGCGGGAATCGCCGGGAGTTATGCTGGCTTTCATGATGGCGCTGATTGTCTCCCGCCGCCGCCCGGATAACAATGCACGTCATGACCCAACATCACGCTGGCCGCCATTTCCTCCAAATCCCAGGTCCCACCAACGTCCCAGACCGGGTGCTGCGCGCGATCGACAATCCGACGATCGATCATCGCGGCCCCGCCTTTGGCGAGCTCGGGAGCACCATCCTCAGCAAGCTTCGGACCATATTCCAGACCAGCGGGCCGGTGGTGATCTATCCGGCGTCTGGCACAGGCGCGTGGGAGGCAGCGCTCACCAACACGCTATCGCCCGGCGACACCGTGCTGATGTGTCGTACCGGCTGGTTCGCCACGCTGTGGAACGAGATGGCGCAGCGGCTCGACCTCAAGCCGATATTCATCGATACCGATTGGCGTCGAGGTGCGGATGTCGCCGCCATTGGCGAGGCTCTCACCGAGGACAAGGCGCAGCGCATCAAGGCGGTGTGCGTCGTGCATAACGAGACATCCACCGGTTGCACCTCGCGCATCGATGAAGTGCGGGCCGCAATGGACGCAGCGCGTCACCCGGCACTGTTGATGGTTGACACGATCTCTTCGCTTGCCTCGATCGACTATCGCCATGATGAGTGGAGGGTGGATGTCACCGTCGCTGGCTCGCAAAAGGGGCTCATGCTGCCGCCTGGCTTGTCGTTCAATGCGATCAGCGAAAAGGCGCTGAAGGCGACCGAGAGTGCGCGTCTGCATCGCAGCTACTGGGACTGGCGTCCCATGCTGGAAGCCAACAAGACGGGCTACTTCCCTTATACGCCCGGCACGAACCTGCTGTTCGGGCTGAATGCCGCGATCGACATGCTGCTGGAAGAGGGATTGCCGAATGTATTCGCGCGCCACGATCGGCACGCGGAGGCCACACGGCGCGCCGTTCGCGCCTGGGGCCTGGAGATCCAGTGCGCGGAACCGCGGCACTATTCCTCCTCGCTGACTGCGGTGCGCGTGCCCGAAGGCCATAGCGCGGATGCCTTGCGCGCGGTCATTCTGGAGAAGTGCAACATGAGTCTGGGGAATGGCCTCGGTATCCTAAAGGATCGCGTATTTCGCATCGGCCACCTCGGCGACTTCGGCGATCTGCAACTGATCGGTACGTTGGGCGGCGTGGAGATCGGGCTGCGAGCTGCGGGCGTGCCGCACAAGACAGGCGGCGTGCAAGCCGCCGTCGATTACCTGGCGGGAAATGCATGAACCCCGTTCAGTAGGCAAACAGAGGGAGGAATCAATGATTGAGGTGTGGACGTGGCCGACACCGAATGGCCACAAGGTGCATATCGCGCTGGAGGAACTGGGGCTGCCCTACAAGGTCATCCCGATCAACATCGCCAAGGGCGACCAGTTCAAATCCGAATTCCTTGCCATCACCCCTAATCATCGCATACCTGCGATCGTTGATCCTGAAGGTCCGGGCGGCAAGCCGATCACGCTGTTCGAGTCTGCCGCCATCATGATCTACCTGTCGGAGAAGACGGGCGGGAAGCTGATTCCGAAGGACCCGGTTGGCAGATACAAGTGTCTGGAATGGATGATGTTCCAGATGGGCGGCATAGGGCCGATGTTCGGCCAGTACAACCACTTCGCCAACTATGCCGTCGAGAAGATTCCCTACGCCATCGAGCGCTACACCAACGAAGTCGCGCGACTGCATCGCGTGCTGAACAAGCGCCTCGGCGAGGTCACCTGGCTTGCGGGCGACGAATACAGTATGGCCGACATCATCACCTTCCCCTGGATCCGTAATCCCGACCGTCGCAACATCAAGCTGGACGACTACCCAAACGTGAAACGCTGGCACGATGCAATGGCTGCCCGGCCGGCCGTGCAGCGCGGTGTTGCCGTGCTGGCTGAGAAGCAGCGGAAAGGCCAGATGACCGATGCCGAGAGGGAAATAATGTTCGGCGAGACGCAGTTCGCGGTGAGATAGCGTGTTACGCCACTGCGAGAAACCTTCGCTCGCGCCGGCTTACCATCCAGCATCCCAGCGACGACACGGCCAGTCCAACCAGGGTGAATGCGGACAGGCGTTCGCCCAATAGCACCCATGCCATCAAGGCCGCGGTGCCGGGTACCAGATAGAAATTCGCGGTTGCCCGTGCGGCGGTCCCACGGGCGAGCATCAGGTAGTATAGCGCCATGCCGCCTAACGAGACCGCGGCTGCATTCCACCCGATCGCGGCAAGCGCGGTCGGGGTCCACTCGGCGTGCGGCGCTTCGAATGCCAGCGTAGAGACCACGCACGCCCCGGCCGCGGCAAGCAACTGAATCGCTGTACTCTCCAGTACGGGAATGCCACGGCAGAAGCGGCCAAAATACAATGTCCCGGCGCACATTCCCACCACGCCACCGGCAGTCAACAACAGTCCACTCAGTTCGACCGGACTGCGCGTCGCGGCGTGTCCAACCACGAGTACAACACCTGCCGCGCCCAGCAACAGTCCGAGCCACTGCACCGGACGCAGTTGCTCGCCGAGTAGCGGCCAAGCCAGTAATGCGGTCAGCAGCGGGTTGAGCGTCTGCACCAAAGCGATCTGTGCCGCGCCGACATGCACCATCGCGTAATGCGCCGTCATGAGCAGCACGCTATTGGTCAACACGCCCGCAACGGCCAAATGCGCCGAGCGCCCAGCCGGCACACGCCACTGCCGTCCTCGCAGCGCCAATGTCACGGCGAGCAGGACGGCAGCGGCGATCACCATGCGAATGGTGACAAACAGCAGTGGCGACAGGAAACGCAATCCGAGACGAGCCGCGATGAAAGACGAACTCCAAAGCAGGACAAAGCCGAATGGCGCCAGCCGAATCATTGGCACGGAGCGTACAGCTCGCCCGCGAAGCGGGAGCGGGTGCGCCATGCGGCACCCTCTTCCGGCACTTCGTGCCGCCCTCTCCCGCAAGCGGGCGACGTGTACGGTGAGGCGATCGTTTCCACTCGCTATCGCGGCGTGGTCGCCGCTAATTACTGAGCCACTGGCAGGTAACGCCAGACGCTTGCCGGAGGGAAATTGAGTGGCGTCCAGGCTTCTCGCTTGGCGGACAGCGCGTGCTTGCGAAAGGGAAGGGGTGACGTAACGCAGTAGCTGTAGTGCAGGAACCCGCGCCCAGGCGCGACCGCCTCGATCGCCTCGATGAAGCGTCGCTGCTGGGCGAGCGGCAGCAGCACCAAGGGGATGCCGCATACCACGCTGCCAATCCGCCCATGCCAATGCTGTGGCAGCAGGCGTGGCAGCATGCGGGCATCACCTTCGATCACCAGCACGCCCGGCAGCACGCATCGCAGGTGATCGGCCATCTCCGGTACGATCTCCACGACGATCAGCCGCGCCGGTGGCACACCTGCTTCCAGCAGGGCTCGGGATATCACGCCGGTCCCGGCGCCAAGCTCCAGCACCGCCTCGTCATCAGTGCGTCGCGCATGCCGTACGACGCGCCTGCAAAGGGCGGCTGAGGACGGAATGACGGAGCCCATTTGCAACGGGTTCGCGAGCCATCGGCGGAAGAACATGGCGGGATTTGCGGTACCGCGCTGCTGTGACTCATTGGTAGTGCTGCCGTCTCCGGCAGACGCCATAATCTCTGTCATGGAGTTGACACTTCTTCTTTGCATCCTGGAGGCGCTGGCGGCGCTTTAGCGAAATCCTGGAGGTCGCGGAAGGTCCGGCGGTTGCATGGGGGTCAAAACGTTCGCTTTCGCCGAGCGCAACCATAGGTTATGTTCGATGTTGTTTAGCCGGGTGCCATCGGTACCGGCCTGTGTAGAAGGCGAATATGCGGCGCGATGACGGCCCGGATTCTCATCGTCGACGACGTTCCGGCCAATACGCGGCTGCTGGAGGCCAAGCTTTCTGCGGAATACTACCAGGTTGCCAGCGCCAAGGACGGTTTCGAGGCGCTGCGCATGTCGTGCGAATGGCAGCCGGACCTGATCCTGCTCGATGTCATGATGCCGGGAATGGATGGATTCGAGTGTTGCCGGAAGCTTAAGGCCGACCCGGCCACGCTGCACATTCCCGTGGTCATGGTCACCGCTCTGGGTGAGCCCGCTGAACGCCTACACGGTCTCGAATCGGGCGCGGACGATTTTCTGACCAAGCCGGTCGAGTACGAAACTCTGATGGCGCGTGTGCGCAGTCTCGTCAGACTGAAACGTCTGCTCGACGAATGGCGGGCGCGGAGTGAGACTGCCCGGGCCATGGGTCTTACCACCGAGAGCGCTGCACTCCCCTCGGTTGCAGGTGCCAGGGCGCTGGTCGTCGATGATTGGGACCTCGGTGCCCAGACCATACAGGAAGCATTGGCGCGCGATGACATCATCGCGGGGCGCGCCAGGACGGGTGCCGAAGCGATGTCGCTATCGGCGGCGATCCCTTTCGACCTCATCGTGCTCAGTCTCTCGCTGATCGAGGAGGATCCGCTGAAACTCGCGTCGTTGCTGCGAGCGGCCGATGCGACGCACGAGATCCCGATGTTGCTGATTGCCGAACCCGAGGAGCGCGACAGCATTCTTCGCGGTTTCGATCTTGGCGCCAACGACTGGCTGGTGCTCCCGCTGGACGAGAACGAGCTACGCGCCCGTGCGCGCAATCAGATCCGCCGCAAGTTCTACCAGGATCGGCTTCGTGCCGATCTTGGCACCGCGCTCAGGATGGCGCTGATCGATCCGCTGACTGGCTTGTACAACCAACGCTACCTAATGCGGCATCTGCACGGTTTACTCGAGCAGAACCGGGAACTGTCGTTGCTGATGATCGATGTCGATCACTTCAAGGCGGTGAACGACGAGCACGGGCATGCCGTCGGCGACAGAGCGCTCCGCGCAGTGGCCGATGTCCTGCGGGCCAGTACCCGGGTTTTCGATTCGCTGGCCCGCTATGGCGGCGAGGAATTTGTCGTCGTGATGCCCGGAACGAGTAGTGACGATGCCGCCCTGGCAGCGGAAAGGTTGCGAGCGGAGATCGAGGCCACTCAGTTCACCTGGCAGGATGGCCGGCATTCGCGGCTCACCATCAGCATTGGGGTCGCATGCAGCTCGCAGCATGCCGGCACGCCGGAGGCACTGCTGCATGCCGCCGATCTCGCGCTTTATTCCGCGAAGCGGGAAGGGCGGAACCGTGTAGCAATGGCCCCGCAGGTCACTCCCGAGAGCTGACGCAGTCGCTACTTGATTTTGGCTTCCCGGAACGGGACGTGCTTGCGCACGACGGGGTCATACTTCCGCAGCTCCAGCTTGCCGGTCTGAGTGCGGGCGTTCTTCTTGGTCACGTAGAAAAAGCCAGTGTCCGCGCTGGATACGAGCTTGATCTGGACGGTGTTGGTCTTGGCCATGGCGGAATTCCCTTCGTGGCCGGAAGATGCGGTCCCGCCCGAACAAGGTCAAGCGGTCGGTCAGCGGCTGGAGGATTGGCCCTCGGCGACCGAGGGAGCACCGCCGGCCCTAAGCGGCGGCAGGAGGGCAGCCGCATAGGCGGCCGGATCACGAATCAACAGCCGTGCGGTATCGAAATCCGTATCGCGGCCTTCCGCGGCCGGGCACGATCTGCGGATTGCCAGGATCTGAGCGGGCGTCAGAGGCGCCCGAGCGGCGCGGTGGGCCTCCAGGGCCTTCGCCATCGGTTGCCTTCCCTGCGCCAGCGCTGCGAGCTGCCAGCTTAACGATTCCTGTCCAAGGCTCGTGCAGACCTGCGGCAGGAGACCCAGCCCCTGGATCGGCCAGCCTCGCGGTGCCAGCACGCGGCTCCAGGTCACGAACAATTCGCCGCCATCCGGCAGTGGCGTGATTGTCTGCACCAGACCTTTGCCGAGGGTGGAACTGCCGACGACAACTCCGCGCCCGCGGTCAGCGAGCGCCGCCGCCAGCACTTCTGCCGCACTGGCGGAGCGGCCGTCCACCAAGACGACGACAGGGACATCCTCCGCGAGCTCCTCGGGCGTGGAGACCCATGTCCTGCTGGCCTCCGGATCGCGTCCGGCGGTTCTCGCGACAACGCCGGCGCTGAGCAGGGAGTCAGCGGCAAGCACGGCCTGCCGCAGCAGACCGCCGGGATTGCCCCGCAGGTCGAGCACGATTCCCTGAGCCGGATGCGGTCCCGACAGCCCTTGCTCGATGGCCCGTGTGAGGTGGCTATCCGTGCTGCGATTGAATGCGGTCACCTGGATGAGCAGTGTGTCGCCCACCCGCTGCGCGAGCACGGTTTCGGGCGGCACCAGTGCGCGCTCCAGCTCCGCGCTCCGCGTGCGCCCTTCGCGGTTGCGCCAGGTAATCGAGACCACAGTCTCTTCAGGGCCCGCCAGCTGCTTCATGGCAGCAAGTGCGTCCTTGCCGCGAACCGGCTGGCGATCGATCGACAGGATCGTGTCGCCGGGCCTGATACCGGCGAGGGCACCTGGTCCATCCACGATCGCTTCCGCCACTACGATGGCGGAGCCACGCCGGATCAAACGCAGGCCAGCACCCGCCTGACCACTCCGGCGCTCCCGATCCTCCCCCGCCTCGCCCGGCGCCACGTATCGGGAGTACGGGTCGAGGTGGTTGAACAACTCGTCGAAGAAGCTTTGCAGAACGCCTTGTGTTCCTGCACGCCGCACCTGAGGTGAAATGCCAACGGCGACGGCCGCCAACTGAGTTGCCGCAGTGGCCCATCCGTTGATGTCATTCTCGGGTGGCGGCGTGAGTGCTGCGAGCACGCGTTCCCGCGTCGCGAGCTCCAACTTGCCTTCGTGCATGTCGGCAGTCAGGGCCGGATCCAACGCTGTCAGCCCGCGCAGTCCCCACATCGTCAGTTGCGGCACGCTGACCGGATCGAGCGTGCGCGGCACCATGAACGCGAGAGCGGCTGCGTAGACATCCGTAACGAGACGGGGATCGAAACCGCCAATGGCAGGTTGAGCGTGCGCGGGAGCAATCAGCAGCAGGAACAGCAAGGCGCCTATGCGCATCACCTGGATCCCCGTCGCCTCCCAGCCCCTTTTCTACCGCCTCGCTCGGGTGCGCCCTGGAGTAAGTGAAAAACGAGGCTGCCAGTGACAGGACTTGCTTCTGCAAGCCGCACCTCGACTTCCTGTGCGAGGCGAAACGCAAGCCGGGTTCGCCGTCCAGTCAGCGTTTGCTCCCTTTCGTCATGCTGCCAGAAATCCTCCGGCAGCGAGCGCACTGGCACTAGCCCGCTCGCGCCGCTTTCCACGACTGTGACGAAAAGTCCGAAGCGCGTCACACCGGAAATTCGTGCAGCGAAATTCGCGCCAACTTTGTCTACCATATATGCAGCAAGGTAACGGTCGATGGCGTCGCGCTCGGCGAGCTGAGCGCGACGTTCCGTCGCCGTGATATGCAATGCGGTATCGACGAAGCGCTCGGCTTCATCTTTGGCCAGCCCGCCATCACCAAGCCGCAAGCCGCGGATGAGCGCACGATGCACCAGAAGGTCGGCGTAGCGACGGATGGGGCTGGTGAAATGTGCGTAGCGCGGCAAGGCGAGCCCGAAATGACCGATGTTATCGGGGCTGTATTCCGCTTGTGACTGACTGCGCAGCATGACCTCGTTGACCAGCGGCGCTTCCGGCGTTTCCGCAACCCGCCGCAACACGCGATCCAGATCGCGCGGATGCACCTGATCGCCTGGTGGCAGCGATATGCCCAGCCCGTGCAGGAAGTCGCGCAGGAAGGCGAGCTTCTCCTCCGAAGGAGGGGCATGCACGCGGTACATCGCAGGCAGGTGGCGACGTTCGAGTTCCTCGGCGGCGGCGACATTCGCCAGCACCATGAATTCCTCGATCAGCCGATGACTATCGAGCCGCGGGCGTGGGGCGATGCTCTGCACCGCACCAGCCGCGTCGAGCACCACTTTGCGTTCCGGCAAGTCCAGGTCGAGCGTGCCTCGCTCTGAGCGTGCGGTGCGTAGTGCCGCATACGCCGCGTACAGGGATTGCAGTTCAGGGTCACCTGCATCGTAGGCACGCTGCACACGCTCATAGGTTAGCCGGGCCGCGCTGCGCATCAGCCCGCGGCCGAAGCGATGACTGAGCTTTCGGCCCTGCGCGTCGATGTGCATCTCCACGAACAGGCAGCCGCGATCCTCGTCGGGACGAAGGCTGCACCAGCCGTTCGAAAGAGCCTCGGGCAGCATCGGCACGACACGATCGGGAAAGTACACGCTGTTGCCACGCGTACGTGCTGCATGATCCAGCGCCGAACCAGGCCGGACGTAATGGGCGACATCGGCAATCGCGACGATGAGGCGGAACCCGGACCCCTCCGGTTCGGCGTACACGGCGTCGTCGAAATCGCGCGCATCTTCCCCGTCGATGGTGACCAGGGGGATGTCGCGCAAATCGGTGCGGCGGCCGAGTGGCGCGGCTCGTGCGCGTTCAGCTTCCTCCAGTGCGTCGGGCGGAAATTCCTGCGGGATATCGTGCGTATGGACGACGATCAGGCTGACAGAGCGGGCGTCACCCATCGCACCGAGGCGCTCGATGATGCGGGCGGGCTTCAGACCAAGCCGGTGATGCGCCAGCGGTTCCGCAAGCACGATCTCGCCTGGTTCGGCACCGCCTTCTTCGCCGGGCGGCACGATCCATTCCGCCCGCGCCCGCCTGTCCGTCGGAACGATGCGCCCATGTCGGTAGACCCCGAGAATACGCCCGGGCGTATCAGCCAACCGGCGGATGGTTCGACCTTCGTAGCGTCCGGTGCCCAATGATCGGAGCCGCGCCAGCACGCGCTCTCCGGGTGCCAAGGCCGGTCGGCCACGAGGCTCACCAGCCATGAAGATTACCGGCGGTGGTCCTTGCTCACTGTCCCAAGATGCCGGCCGTGCGATGGCGTCGCCATCCGGATCGGTACCGGTCACGACAACGACAGCGGTCTCTGGCAACCGGCCGCGGGACGCATGAGTTCGGCGGGTTTCTCGTTGCCTCCCCGCCTTCCTCTGCATATGGCTGGACTTGCCTATTGCGCGGCGCGGCGCCGGGTTGCCGGCCTCTTGCTGCGCGCGGCTGCTTTCTTGCGCGTTGGGGCTTTCGCCGGCTGCTTGGCCTTGGCTTTTGGAGCCTTGCGCTTCGCATTTGTCGCGCGTCGCTTGGCGGGCTTTGCGTCTGGCGTTGTCGGTACCTGCTCGTTGTTGACGGCGGCCCCCGATTTCGCCGTTGCCTGCCGGCCGCGGCGCCCGGCCGCGCCGCGCGGGCGCAACTGCTTGCCCTTCTCGCTCAGCAGCTTCACTGCCTCGTCCAGCGTGATGTCATCCATCATCACGCCGCGCGGCAGATTGGCCACCGTCTTCCCGTGCTGCACATACGGCCCGAAGCGCCCTTTCCGCACCGACACAGGTTCCTTGTCGGCCGGGTGAGGGCCGAGGTTGCGCACGCTCGCCATCTTGCGCGCAATCAGGTCCACCGCACGATTGATGCCAATCGACAGCACGTCATCGTCGCGGTCCAGCGAACCATAGATCGCGCCCATGCGCACGTACGGACCAAAGCGTCCGATGCCAGCCTCGATCGGCTCTTGGGTTTCGGGATGGATCCCAATCACACGCGGCAGCGACAGCAGGCCGAGTGCCTGTTCCAGTGTGATCTGCTCGCCGTCCATGCCGCGCGGCAGCGAGGTTCTGCGCGGCTTGGTCTTCTTCTTTCCCTTCTCCTCACCGTTCTCGCCCTGCTGGACATAAAGCCCGTACGGTCCACGACGAACCGTGATCTCCTCGCCGGTGTCGGGATGCTGGCCGAGCACGCGCATCCCTTCTTTCAGCGTCTCGCCCTGATCGTCGCCGGTCTCGATCGCCAGGCGTCGCGTGTACTGGCAGTTCGGATAGTTCGAGCAGCCGATGAAACTGCCGTAGCGGCCCAGCTTCAGGCCGAGCCTGCCGTTGCCGCAGGCGGGGCAGGCACGCGGATCGCTGCCGTCCTCGCGTGGCGGGAAGAAGTGCGGCCCGAGATCCTCGTCCAGTGCGGCGATGACGTCGCTGATCTTGAGGTCCTTCGTCTGATCGACCGCGCGCGAGAACTCCTCCCAGAAGGCTCGCAGCATCTCCCGCCATTCGACATTGCCGCCGGCGATGTCATCGAGCTTCTCCTCCATCGAGGCGGTGAAGCCGGTATCGACGTAGTGCTCGAAGAAGCTGACGAGAAATGCAGTGACCAGCCGGCCCCGGTCCTCGGGAATGAAGCGCCGTTTGTCCAGGCGCACATATTTCCGGTCCTGCAGTACGGACAGGATCGAGGCGTAGGTGGATGGCCGGCCGATACCAAGCTCCTCCAGCTTCTTCACCAGACTCGCTTCGGAATAGCGCGGCGGCGGCTGAGTGAAGTGCTGGCTTGCGGTAACTTCGCCGAGGCGGAGCGGATCGCGTTCCGCCATCGGCGGCAACATGCGGCCCTCTTCCTCCTCGGCTGCATCGTCTGTGTCCTCGCGGTACAGCTTAAGGAAGCCATCAAACGCCACGACTGAACCGGTGGCGCGCAAGGTGGTGCCCTTGCCGTCGGTCACATCGACGCTGACCTGGTCCAGTTCTGCCGACTGCATCTGCGAGGCAACAGCGCGCTTCCAGATCAGTTCGTACAGCCGGCGTTGGTCCGCGGACAGGAAGGCCGCGACGCTGTCCGGGGTGCGGCTGACATCGGTGGGCCGGATCGCCTCGTGGGCCTCCTGGGCATTCTTGATGCGGCTTTGGTATTCGCGCGGCGCAGGCGGCAGATAATTATTACCGTAGCTGCCCGCGACGAGATCGCGGATCGCGGAAATCGCCTCGCGCGCCATCTGCACGCCGTCGGTCCGCATATAGGTGATCAGCCCGGTGGTCTCGCCGCCGATATCGACGCCTTCATAGAGCTGCTGTGCTAATCGCATGGTCTGCTGCGCACCGAAGCCCAGCTTGCGCGAGGCCTCCTGCTGCAAAGTCGACGTAGTGAAGGGCGCATACGGATTGCGCCTGACGCGCTTCTTCTCGACCGAGCCGACCTGGAAACGGCCTGACTCGACGCGCTGCCTGGCGCGTGTGGCGGAGGTCTCGTCAGGCAGGTCGAACTGCTCGAGCTTTTTGCCCTCCAGATGGGTCAGCCGGGCGGTGAACGGGGCGCCGGCAGGCGTGGTGAAGTCGGCCTCGACCGTCCAGTACTCGCGGGCGCGGAACGCCTCGATCTCGGCCTCGCGCTCGCAGATCAGCCGAAGCGCTACTGACTGCACCCGGCCGGCACTCCGGCTACCAGGCAGCTTGCGCCACAGCACAGGCGAGAGGGTGAACCCCACGAGGTAATCGAGGGCGCGGCGGGCCAGGTAGGCCTCGATCAGGGGCTGATCGAGATCGCGCGGACGTGCCATTGCGGCCCGGACAGCGCTGCGGGTGATCTCATTGAAGGTGATACGGCGGACCTTGACGCCCTTGAGCGCCTTCTTCTCCGCCAGCATCGCCTTCACGTGCCAGGAGATCGCCTCCCCTTCCCGGTCCGGGTCAGTGGCAAGATAAAGCGTGCTGGCGCCCTTCAGCGCCTTGGCGATGGCGCCCACCTGCTTCTCGCCGCGCGAATCCGACTGCCAGTCCATGGCAAAGTCTTGCTCGGGGCGCACCGAGCCGTCCTTTGGCGGCAGGTCGCGCACATGGCCGAGGCTGGCCAGGACGGTGTAGCCGCCGCCAAGATAACGGTTGATGGTCTTGGCCTTGGCGGGTGACTCGACGACGACAACGTCTGACATAGGGACCTTTGACGTAACCTAAATTCCAGGCGCCGGCAGCAACGCCACTCGGCTGCCCGGCAGCGTTTCTATGCGGCCGCCAAGCTCCAATTCCAGCAGCACCGCCATCACGGCAGCCGCAGAGAACTGGCAGCGCCGTACGATATCGTCAACGGCTGTTGGAGAACTGCCCAATAATTCAATGACTTGCAGGCGGACTTTAACCATTTCGGCGGCGGACTCCTCCGGCTCCTGCCAAGCGGACGGTGGCTCCGCGACCTCTGAGCCCGGGGTGCCGGCGAACAGCGGGATGCGTCCCAAGCCCTCGCGTCCGGGGTGGTCTGGCAGGTTCTGCAGCACGTCCTGCGCCGTTTCCGTGATGTGCGCGCCCTGGCGGATCAGATCGTTGGCCCCTCGAGAGCGTGGATCAAGCGGTGAACCTGGGACCGCGAACAGCTCGCGTCCAGCCTCCTGGGCGATGCGTGCGGTGATCAGGCTGCCCGACCGCAACGCGGCCTCGACCACGACCACGCCGAGTGACAGACCGGCTATGATACGGTTGCGACGGGGAAAGTGCCGCGCCTGCGGCGCCGTGCCGAGTGGCGCTTCGGCGACAACGGCGCCGGATGCGGCGACGCGGCGTTGCAGGTCTGCGTGTTCGGGCGGGTAGGGCATGTCCAGACCGCCGGCGACCGCGGCTACAGTCCGGCCCGTCTGCAAGGCGCCCGTGTGAGCGGCGGCATCAATGCCCCGAGCCAGGCCGGACACCACGACTACCGAACGAGCCAGCTCAGCAGCCAGAGTCTCCGCCATCCGCTGACCGTTAGCCGATGCATTGCGTCCTCCGACAAGGGCGACGGCGGGCTCGGACAGTGCTTCAGGATCACCCAGCACCGCCAGAACCGGAGGCGTGTCGTCCAAAAGCGCGAGCAGCGGTGGGTAGTCTGGCTGGCCCACGAAGATCACTCGTCCGCCCAACCGCGCGACCTCGTCCAACTCGCGCGCCGCGTCATCGATGGCAGGGATCGCAAGGGCTCCGTGCCGGCCTCCGGCACGGGCCAGTGCGGGCAACGCCTCGAGCGCTTCCGCCGCGCTGCGGTAGCGGGCCAGCAGCCGGCGGTAGGCTACCGGCCCGATCCCCTCCGTCCGCGCGAGGCGCAACCGATCAAGTGCGTCCGCCGGCGTCCGCTCATGTAGATCGTGTTTTTTGGCCAATGCGTGGCTCCGTGCCTGCCAGGAGGCGGCGGATGTTCCCGTGGTGACGGGCGAACACCAGCACGAGGATTACCAACGCAAGCTTAACGGCCATGCTATCGGACAGGATGGCGGCCAGTATCGGCGCGAGGGCAAATGATACCAGGGCCGCTACGGAGGAGATGCGAGACAGGGCTACCATCCCCAGCCAGATGGCGCCGGCGCACAACCCGACGGGCCAAGCGGCCGCAATCAGCACGCCGTACGATGTCGCCACTGCCTTGCCACCTTTGAAACCCAGCCAGATCGGGAAGGCATGGCCGAGTACCGCTCCGGCGCCGGCCCAGAAAACCGCATCGCGCCCGCCAAGCCACGCCGCGATCAGCACCGCGACGGCGCCCTTCGCGAAATCCAGCAGGAGTGTCGCCGCCGCGAGGCCCTTGTTTCCGGTGCGCAGCACGTTGGTCGCGCCGATATTCCCCGAGCCGATGCGGCGGATGTCACCAAGCCCGGCAAGACGCGTGAGGATCAGGCCGAAGGGGATCGAGCCGAGCAGGTACCCCAAGACAGTGAAAACCAGAGGCATTTATCCGAACACCCGCTTGCCCGCCTTCCAGGTCCCCAACACCACGCCCTCCAGTGCACGCCCGTCGAACGGAGTATTCTGCGCCTTGCCGGGGAGTCGCCCAGCTTCAACCTGCCAGACGCGCTCGGGGTGGAACAGGCAAAGATCTCCGCGCCGGCCCCTCAGTAACCGTCCGGCCTCGATCTCAAGCAGTCCGGCCGGTTTCGCGGTCAGCAGATCGATTGCTGATGCGAGGCTCAGCGCCCCACCATGGACCTGTGCCAGCGTCACACTCAGCAGCGTCGCCAACCCTGCGCCTCCCGGGGTGGCCTGAGCGAACGGCTGGCGTTTGTCGTCCGCGTCGCGCGGCTGGTGATCCGAGGCGATCGCATCAATGGTCCCGTCAGCCAGAGCGGCTGCGACCGCACGCCGATCCGAATCCTTGCGCAACGGCGGAGACAGTTTTGCGTAGGTGCGAAAGTCGCCAATGGCCGTCTCATTCAGATCGAAATACGGCGGGGCGGTATCACAGGTCACGGGGAGACCCGCGTCCTTCGCCTGACGGATCAGGTCGAGGGCCTCCCCGGTCGAGACGTGGGCGAAATGCACCGCGCCGCCGGTCAGGGCAGCGAGGCGGATATCGCGCGCGACCAGAATGGCCTCGGCTGCGGCAGGAATGCCGGGCAGGCCCAGGCGAGTGGCCAGTTCGCCTTCGGTCGCGGCACCGCCAGCCGCGAGCGATGGTTCCTCGGGATGTTCCACAATGCGGGCGCCGAAGCCGCGGGCGTAGGACAGCGCTTGACGCATCAACCGCGCCGATCGGATCGCCTGGCTGCCGTCGGTGAATGCCACCGCGCCTGCCTCGAACAGCAGACCGAGCTCCGCCAGTTCCTCGCCGCGACATCCGACGGTGACCGCGCCATACGGCAGGATGGTGAGGCTGCCGGTTTCCTCGCCACGCGCGCGCAGGAGACGCACGAGGGCCGCGTCGTCGATTGCGGGCAGTGTATCAGGCAGTGCAGCGAGCGTCGTGATGCCGCCGGCGGCAGCGGCCTCGGCTGCCGATGCAATCGTCTCGCGGTATTCATAGCCCGGCTCCCCGAGGGCGGCCCGCATGTCCACCAGGCCTGGGCAGAGGATTGCCCCTTCCTCGGAGATCACCGTCACCCCGTCCGGGCGGCCGAGCCCGGACCCGAAATCGGCGATCACCCCATCGCGCACCAGCAGGCCGCCGCGCTGGTCCAGGCCCGAAGCCGGATCCAGCAGGCGGACCGCCGTAAAGAGCGTGTCAGAGCTCATTCCGGCCATGTCCGCGCGACAGCGTGTCCAGCACCGCCATGCGGACGGCAACCCCCATCTCCACCTGCTCGCGGATTACGCTGCGCTGCGGATCATCGGCGACCGCGCTGTCGATTTCGACGCCCCGGTTCATCGGACCGGGATGCATCACCAGCGCGTCCGGCTTCGCATGCGCCAGCTTGGCCGCGTCCAGACCGAAGAAGCGAAAATACTCGCGCGCACTCGGCACCAGCCCGCGCTGCATCCGCTCGCGCTGCAGCCGAAGCATCATGACGATGTCGGCGCCGGCCAGGCCATGCTCCATGTCGTGGAATACCTCGACGCCAAGCCGCTCCGCTTCCGCTGGCATCAATGTCGGCGGACCAACCACGCGCACCCGGCTACCCATGGTGGTGAGCAGATGGATGTTCGAACGCGCGACGCGGGAGTGCAGCACGTCCCCACAGATCGCCACCGTCAGGCCCTCCAGGCGGCCCTTCCGCCGCCGTATCGTCAATGCGTCAAGCAGCGCCTGGGTCGGATGTTCGTGCGTGCCGTCGCCGGCGTTGATCACCGCCGCGTCGACTTTCTGCGCCAGCAGGTTCGGCGCCCCGGACTGGTCGTGCCGCACGACCAGCAGGTCGCAATGCATCGCGTTCAATGTGGCTGCCGTGTCCAGCAGCGTCTCGCCCTTGTTCACCGAGGAGGTAGAGACCGACATGTTGATGACATCGGCGCCCAGCCGTTTGCCCGCGAGCTCGAAGCTGGTTCGCGTTCGCGTCGAGTCCTCGAAGAACAGGTTGATCAGCGTTCGGCCGCGCAGCAGGTCGCGCTGTGTCTTCCCCGAGCGGTTGAGCAGCACATAGCTCTCCGCCAGGTCGAGCAGATGGCCGATCTCGGGCGGGTACAGTCCCTCGATCGCCAGCAGGTGTTTTTGCCGGTACGACACGAGGTTAGGTCGCAGAAAGCGATGTAACCCGTCAATGTCTGCCAAGCGGCGAGGCGAGGTCGCTACTGAGTTCCGGCGGCGCGCCAGAAGCTTCCGGCTGCTGTATGTTGGCCGGCCGGAACGCCCCAGCCGCCCGCGGCCGTGGCGAGCACCTCGATATCTTCCAGGTTCACCATGAGATCGGCAGAGGAACCGCAATCGGTCCCGTCAGTGCTGCTGCGTGCGCCTGCCCAGTGGACGCGATAGCCAAAGTTTATCCGGGGCTCTCGCCCCTCGATGATCATGCTGCCACCATTGGCGTGGATGGTCCGGACGTCCAACGCACAGGCGACGCCCGGAGCATTACCGGCTGGTATCGCCGTTACGCGGGCCCGCATGTCGAGTGACATGGAGGCCAGTGGGTCGAACGAGATGATGTCTCCGACCTTGGGCCCGAACTCGCCGACCTGGTGAATCAAACCGATGGTCCCGACCATCCCGGCCAAGCCGACTGCCACGATGGTGAGGAGGACAGTGCCTGCTCCGATGGTTTTGGTGTCGTTTGCACGCATAATCGAGTCTCGCTTGCTGACCGGAAAAGGGTTCCACGCCGACAAAGCGATTCTTGCCGGGGGACGGTTCATAATTGATGAAATCCATCCCGAAAAAATATTCGTAAACCACCGTATTCAAAAGAAAAATGGCGGCGCCAAAGGCGCCGCCGAGGGTATGGGGAGGAGTCCAAGAGAGAGGAGAGGACGGAGAAATCCGCCAACCTCACAAAACGCACAATGCCTCATCGTGACCGATGTCACATTGATTCAGATCAAAGTGCCAAAAATTCTTCTGGCAAAAGAATGCCGCTCAGGCCGCTGCCTGAAGCCTCGCGAGCGTCT
The DNA here is from genome assembly GCA_964427005.1 of uncultured Acetobacteraceae bacterium. Taxonomy (GTDB): domain Bacteria; phylum Pseudomonadota; class Alphaproteobacteria; order Acetobacterales; family Acetobacteraceae; genus JAMXLO01. The sequence goes on along the minus strand of CAYRTL010000043.1, from coordinate 12,743 downwards.
CTTCCTTGCCCAAAGCCGCCAAGGTCGCGTCAATGCCCGGGCTGGCCGTGCTTCCGGTCAAAGCCGCACGGAGCGGCTGCGCTACCTGTCCTAGTTTTCGTCCTGTCGTGTCGGCGAATTCGCGCAATGCCGCGTCAATCGCGGTCGGAGTGAACTCAATCGCCGCCAGTTTGCCTGCGACGTCCTGCAACATGCGACGCGCCTCCGGGGTCAACAGCGATGCGGCCTTCGGCTCCATCGGCAGCGGGATCGGCCGAGCGAGGAACGAGGCGGCATCCGCCAAATCAAGCAGCGTTTTGGCGCGCTCCTTGAGCGCCGGCATCAGCGCCCGGATCCGTTCCGCCGCCCTGTCGTCCAGCACCAGGTCTGGGCGGTGCGCCAGCCGATCGAGCACCTCCCGCGCCAACCTCTCATCGTCTGCCTGCCGGATGTAGATGCCATTCAGGTGTGTGAGCTTGGCGTAGTCCATCCTGCTCGGCGCCCGGCCCACAGCATCGAGGTCGAATAGCCGGATCGCCTCGTCTCGATCAACCACTTCCAGGTCGCCATGCCCCCAACCGAGACGCAGCAGGTAATTGCAGAGCGCCTCCGGCAGATAACCCTGCTCGCGGAACTCCAGCACGGACACCGCGCCGTGACGCTTCGACAGCTTCGTGCCGTCGGCTCCATGGATCAGCGGGATATGCGCGAAGCGTGGCAGGTCCCAGCCCATCGCCTGATAGATCTGCACCTGGCGAAATGTGTTGGTCAGATGGTCGTCGCCGCGGATGACGTGGGTGATGCCCATGTCGCGGTCATCCACGACCACCGAATGGTTGTACGTCGGTGTGCCGTCGCTGCGCAGGATGATCATGTCGTCCAATTCGGCGTTGGCGACACGCACCGTGCCCTGCACGAGGTCCTCGACGACTGTCTCGCCCTCGCGCGGTGCCTTCAGCCGGATCGATGGCGCCACGCCGGGCGGTGCTTCGGCGGGATCGCGGTCACGCCAGCGGCCATCGTAGCGTGGTGATCGGCCCTCGGCCAAAGCCTGCTCGCGCATCTGCCGCAGCTCTTCAGCGGTGCAGTAGCAGTAATAGGCATGGCCCGAGGCCAGCAACTGCCGCGCGACCTCCGCATGGCGCGCCGTGCGCGTTGACTGAAAGACCGGCGGCTGGTCCGGGTTGATGCCGAGCCAGTCCAGGCCCTCGATGATCACATTGGTCGCCGCTTCCGTGCTGCGTTCCCGGTCGGTGTCCTCGATGCGCAACAGGAACTCGCCGCCGTGATGGCGCGCGAACAGGTAGTTGAACAGCGCCGTGCGGGCGCTGCCGATATGCAGCAGGCCGGTTGGGCTGGGAGCAAAGCGGGCACGGACAGTCATTCCATTCATCTAGCATGCGCGTTCACCGGCTGTAGAGGCTGCATCGGTTAACCTGCCGTGCGTGCAGCAATTGATCGCGGGCTGGCTGGAAAAATGGCAGACGGCTGAGCGCGGCCGCTTCGTCCCCTGGCTGCCCGTGTTCATGGGCACCGGCATTCTCACCTACTTCGCGCTGAGGACGGAACCGCCGCTATGGCTCGGGATCGCGGTTGCGACGCCAGCGATCTTCGCCGCAGTGGTGCTCAGGGACAAGGTAAATCCGCGGGCACTAAGCATGGCGCTTGCTGCCGCCGCGATCGGCTTCACAGCGGCCCAATGGGCGACGGCGCGGGCGCCCCCGCAACCAGCATTGCCGAGTCATGCGACCATTCTTGTTGGCAAGGTCCGGTCAGTGGAGGTCCTCCCCGAAGGGCGGCGCATTGCCCTCGAAGCGGTGCAGCTGGATGGCGGAGAAGGGCTGGATCGCTGGCTGCGCGTCCGGCTGAAGAAGGGGGACGATCAGGAACTCGCCACCGGCGATACGGTCCGGCTGCGCGCTCTGGTTCGCCCGCCCATGCCGCCTGCCCATCCAGGCGCCTGGGACCTCCAGCGCGATGCCTGGTATAGCGGTCAGGCTGGATCTGGCTACGCACTCGGCAACATTGAGCGGATCGCCGAGATGCCGCCTGCCGGCGCGATGCGCCCGGTGCAGCGGCTGCGCGAAATCATCGCAGGCCGCATATCCACGGTGAGCCCTGGCGCAGCCGGCGCGGTTTCGATCACGCTGCTCACCGGGATTACGACCGGCATACCACCACCGGACCACGACGCCTTTCGCGCTTCCGGTCTCGCGCATCTTCTCGCCGTGGCGGGTCTGCATATCGGCATTGTTATGGGTTGGACGCTGGCATTCGCCCGCCTGGCTTTTGCGGCATCCGAGCACGCCAGCCTGCATTGGCCAACAAAGAAGCTCGCTGCTTTGACCGCGCTGGTGGCAGGCGGTGGCTATATGGTGTTGACCGGCATGCACGTGCCGATCGTGCGCAGCTTTGCCATGGCATCGCTCTATACCGTTGCGGTGCTTGCCGGACGGCGGGCCATTTCATTGCGTGGTCTTGCACTCGCCGCCATCGTGCTGATGCTGCTTTCGCCACAGGAGGTGCCAGGCGTCTCCTTCCAGATGAGCTTTTCAGCCGTGCTGGCGCTCATCTCTGGCTATGCGGTGCTGCGTCCCGCACTAAGATCATTGCACGGCAATGGCTCGTGGCTACGCCGCTTTGGTTTGCACCTGACCGCGCTGGCGCTGACCAGTGCATTGGCGGGCACAGCTTCGGCGCCGTTCGGTGCGTATCACTTTGGCCGCATCCAGATCTATTTTGTGGTCGCGAACATGATCGCGGTACCGATTGCCGCGCTATGGGTGATGCCGGCTGGCCTGATCGGGTTGATGCTCTTGCCGTTTGGGCTGGACTGGCTCGCCTTCATCCCGATGGGTTGGGGGTCCGAGGCAATCCTATATGTCGCTCGCACCACTGCGGCCTGGCCGGCAGCAACATTCGATGTGCCGCACATGCCGTCTTGGGGGCTTGCGTTGACCGGCTTCGGCATTGCGTGGCTGGGCATATGGCAGAGCAAGTTGCGATTGGCTGGCGTGCCGGTGATCGCCCTTGGTCTGGTGACGCCATTCCTGATGCGTCCAGCCGATATCATGGTCTCTTCCGACGCAAGACTTATCGGGGTCCGTGTGCAGGACGTTGTGTATCTACAGGCGACTGGTGGTACGCCGAAGTTCACACGCGACGCGTGGCTGCAATACTGGGCAACCGGTTCGGTGCGTGCGATGCCGAAAGAAGGTGAGGAGGGAAATGGCGCGGTCGTTTGCCAAAAGGATGCATGCCTGCTGCGTCCGGTCCATGAGGCAAAAGCCGCGTTGCTGGTACGCGGCGCTTCGCATCCAGATGGATGCCGCAAGGCCTCCGTCATCGTTTCGGCGGAGCCGGCGCGTGGGCTGTGCGAGCGTCCATGGCCCGCACTCGTGGATCGGTTCACCGTCTGGCGGAACGGTGCAACGGCCATCTGGCTCGACGGCCGGCAAGCGACAATCCTGACCGATCGCGCATATCGAGGTGACAGGCCTTGGGTGCCGCCGTTGCCCACGCCTCGCGAACATAAAACGCCCATGCTGCCCCCGGCGGCAGTGGAATAGAGGAACCTCAGAACGTGACGCGCACGCCGCCAAACGCGGCGATGGGCGGCGCGAGGCTGAGGCTGCGCGTGTTGGTGGAGCCTGGAGCCTGGATCAGTGGTGTATCGGAGCTGACCGGCGAGAACGTGCCGAATGTCGCATAGCGGGAATTCAGCACATTCTCGACCAGGGCAAATACCTGGATGTTCTTGATAACCCGATAGCTTGCGTGGATGTTGAGGACGCCGTAGGCACCTGTCGTCGGAGTGAGGTTTGCTTCGTCGCCAACGAGGTATTTGCCGCTGGCGACGATGGCGGAGAAACCGACGATCCAGCTCTCGGTGACATTGTAGTCGGCACCCATCTTGAAGAGGTGCCGCGGGATTCCTGGAATTCGATCGCCGGGCCGCACCTGGATATTGCCGTTCGCATCGGCCTGAGGGTTGTTCTCGCTGCTGAGCGTGAAGGCGGTCTGGAACGTGGCATCAGTAAAGGCATAGCTGGCATAGGCGTTGAGGCGATCTGTGCGGAATCTCAGGCTTGCTTCGACGCCTTGGCGCCGCGTCGACCCGACGTTGCGGAAAAACGCCCGGCCGATGGTTGGGCTGGAAACAAATAGGATGTCGTCATCGCTGTCAGTGTGAAACGCGCCGATGTTCCAGTCCAGTTTTTCCCCGGTGCCATCGGCGTAGTCGCCGCGCAGGCCAACCTCGATCGTATGGGCAACAACCTGCTTGAGACCCGGGTCGCTGACGAAGAAATTGGTAAGGCTGCACGGTGCAAGGGGACTTGCACAGGACAACTCCGCCGGGGTCGGTGCCCGATTGGCCTCGGCGTAACCGGCATAGACGGCTAGGTCAGGCAACAGTTTGTAAGTCAGTCCCGCTGCCGGGTTCAGGCGATTGTAGCTATGCGAACCATTGAGATCAGTACCGATCTGATCATGTAGAGTGATCTGAGCGTAGTTGAAGCGAGCTGACAGCGTGCCGGAGAGACGCGATGTCAGATCGAACGTATCAGTAACGAACAGGCCGTAGTAGTTATTGAACGAATGCACTCGCACCGGTGTGATGGATCTGTCGGCCTGATCGATGACGACACCGGGGCCGATGAAGCCACGATCGAGTGACAGGCCTCCCACCAGGGTGCTGGCAGTGAACTCGGTCGAACCGCCATCATAGCTGGCGCCGGCAGTTAAACGGTGGGGCATACCGAACGCGGTGAAGCTACGCTCAACCTGGGCCTGAACGCCGTAGCCGTTGGTGTCGGTCGCAGTCTTATTCAGTACGGAGTAGGGTCCGCCATTGCGGAACTTCATGAATCCGAATTGTGTGAAATAAGGGCTGTTCTGGATGAAATTGGGGATGGGGTTTCCGGACCGGTCAGTGAGCGGCGGCCCATCCTCCTGGCACACGATCGCGCTGTTGGTATCGCAGGATTCGGTCTTCGCGGCGTCACCATTTTGCGTCCGCTGCGACAGATTGCTGTAGTAGGCGTTGACCTGGATGGTCGTGTCGTCATCGATCGTGTAAGTGCCTGACAGTCCAATTCGGACATATTTGTTTTTCGTCTCGTCTGGATGAGTGAAGACAGCCGAGCGGCTGACGCTGAGCAGGTCCACCGGTGTCGTACCGTTGCCGACCAGATCGTTGTCGGCACCCATGACGTTCAGATGCAATTCGGCTTGTTCACTGCGCCAGCCCACATCGGCATAGATCTGGCGGAGTGTGGATGGCGAAAAGTCCCGCCAGCCGTTCTCGTGCATCAGCGTACCGGCGATATAGGCCGATATATCGTCGGACTCCTTCCCATATTGGAATGACCCTTGAACGCGCCCGAATGACCCACCAAGCAATTCCGCCTCGGCACCCTGGTAGGTGAATCCATCCTTCATGCGCACCGCGAGCGCGCCGCCGAGTGCGTTCAGACCGAATGCCGGGTTCGATCCAACAAGATCGACCCGACCGACGGCGATATCGGGGATGAGGTCCCAGTTTGTCGTATCGCCAAACGGCTGATTGAACCGTGAGCCGTTGACATAGACGGCCAGACCTTGAGCGTTGCCCACCAGGGGCGACGCTTCGAAGCCATGATAGATGAGGTTCGGCTGCCAGGGGTTGCCCTGTGCCTGATCGAGACTGACGCCAGCCGCACCCTCATCAAGCGTTCGCAGCATTGCCGGGTAGCCGTCGCGGCTCACATCACGGCTGTTGAAGACCTGAGCGGAGGAGGGCACCTTTTGCAGGTCGGGCAGACCGGGCAGCAGCGGTGTAGAGACGACAGTCACGGGTGGCAGGCTCACGGTGGGTTCCGCTGGCGCCGAAGCTGTTTGCGCCGCCGCATGCTCGCTGAACTGCATAGCGATCATGGCGACCATCAACCTGGCTCGCATCTTGGCATCCCCCGGGCGGCCGATTACGCCGTGCGCCGGACATGATGGCTATGGCGGAAGTTCCCGAATTTCGGGAGAATGTTTCCCGAAATCGTGGCCCGCATGTGGAGCGCGAAGCAGGGACAGGGAAACGGATCATGCCGCTCCGCGTGCGGCTTGTTGCCTTGGTTGTCATGGTGCTGCTGCCCAGCCTGGCGTGCGGCGGTATCGTGATCGCTTGGCACGCTGGGAAGTCAGTGCAAACCGAACTCCGGGCCGCGATCGATGTCGGTGTGCAGACGATACTGAACGGTTTTGACGATCACGCTGACCCATATCGCCTGATCGCCACGTTCAATGGCAATCGTCATGTCCGGGCTGTATTGCTCGATGCTGACAACCATCCGCTGGCCACGTCCACGTTATATGCTTCGGCGGAACCGGTTCCAGGCTGGTTCCGCGGCTTGATAGGCGGCAAACCGGGCGAGCTTCGCCTCGCAGTCCCCTCCGACGACACGACGATTGTCTTGCAGGCCGATCCGATCAACGAGGTTGGCGAGGTCTGGGGCGAATCCCGCGATACACTGTTGATGCTTGCCGGGTTCGCTGTGTTGAGTGCGTTGGCGATTTCTGTCGCCGTCGGGCGCGCGCTGCGGCCAATCGAGCAGCTGTCGGCGGCCTTCGGACGTATCGGCGACGGCGACTACCGCGGCGGGCTTCCGGAGTGCGGTCCGCCCGAACTGGCGCGGCTGGCAAGCGGGTTCAATCGTATGGCGGAGAGGCTTGCCACCATTGCGGCTCAGAACCAGCGGCTGAACGAGCGTTTGCTCACACTGCAAGCCGAAGAACGCGCCGACCTGGCGCGTGACCTGCACGACGAGATAGGACCGCTGCTGTTCGCAGTGGATATGACCGCGGCAACGATCGGGCGTGGCGGTGACATTCCGACGCATGTGCGGTCAATCCATGAGGCGGTCAGCCACATGCAGCGCCACGTCAGGACATTGCTGGAACGTCTGCGTCCATTGGACACGATCGGGCTGGATGCTGCGATCCAGCGGTTGGTGGCATTTTGGCGCAGCCGCCGTTGCGATATTGGCTTCGTCGTGACTGTCCGGGTGGATGGAGACCGGATCGACGAACCCATGAAGGAGGCGATCTATCGCGTGGTGCAGGAAGCGGTGAGCAATGCGATCCGTCACGGCGAACCGACGCGGTTGGAGATTTGTATCGAGCAAGACGATGCTGAGGGCATTCGGGTCACAGTGTCCGACAACGGCGCCGGCATGCCGCTCGAAGCGATTGCCGAGCGCGGCCCTGGCCGCCTTGGTCTGATCGGGATGCGCGAGAGGGTGATGGCATTGGCAGGCACTCTGACCATCAAGCCAGGTCAGAACGGCAAAGGGCTGACGCTTGTCGCCTGCCTCCCATGGATAGCGCGTGACCGGGACACCTGGGAATGAAAGTCCTTCTGGTAGACGATCATCTGATCGTTCGTTCCGGACTGCGCAATCTGCTCGCCTCAGTGGCCGATACGAATGTCGTCGAGGCGGCGAACGGCCGCGAGGCGCTACAGCGCTTGCGCCAGGATCGGCCGCATATCGTGCTGCTTGACCTGAACCTGCCAGGCATGGGCGGCCTGGAACTGCTCCGGCGGATGCTGCTGGAGGACTCGGCAGCACGGGTGGTCGTGTTGAGCATGCATACCGAGCCGCTCTATGTTTCGCGGGCCATGGAGATTGGTGCGCGCGGTTATCTCAGCAAGAACGTATCGGCTGAGGAACTGCTGACGGCAGTGCGCCGCGTCTCCGAGGGCGGGCGATATATCGAGAGCGAGATTGCCCAGGAGATGGCACTGCGCGCCGTCTCTCAGGGCCATGGTCTGGATGATTTGACCGAGCGGGACCTCGAGGTCATGCGGCTTCTCGCCGAAGGCAAGAGCATGGTTGAGATCGCCGATGCGCTCGGTATCGGTTACAAGACGGTCGCCAATGCATGCAGTCACATCAAAGCCAAGCTCGGTGTCTCGCGGACCAATGACCTGATCAGGCTGGCAATGACTTTGGGAGTCGCGTGACTGGCTATTCGTACCGGCGAGCCGCACAGACGTACCAGTCTCGGCAACCGCCGAAGTTCCGATCCGGTTCCGCTTGACGGACTGACCGATCAGTAGCGCCGCAGCAGCGCCACCAGCTTGCCCTGCACCTTTACCCGGTCCGCCGGGAAGATGCGGGTCTCGTGCCGCACATTGCATGGTTCGAGTGCGATCGAATTGCCGCGGCGGCGTAGCCGCTTCAGCGTTACCTCACTCTCGTCGATCAGCGCGACGACAATCTGTCCGGTATCCGCCGTGTCGCTCTTGCGGATGATGACGGTATCGCCGTCGAGGATGCCGGCCTCGACCATCGAGTCGCCGGCGACCTCCAACGCATAGTGTTCGCCGTTGCCCAGCATGTGCATGGGCATGTCCACATAAGTCGTCGGATCGCGGAGTGCCTCGATCGGCAGACCGGCGGCGATACGGCCGTACAGCGGCAACTGGATGGCTGCGGCGTCGTTGGCTGCGCGGACGCCAGGGATCTTGGGCGTGAAATCGCCGCGGATGACATTGGGCGAGAAGGATGGGCTGGTTTCCTCACCGGCTGCCTCACGGGCACCTTGGTTTTCCGGCAGACGCAGCACCTCCAGGGCGCGAGCCCGATGGCGGCGGCGGCCGAGGAAGCCTCGTTCCTCGAGCGCCGAGATCAGCCGGTGAATGCCCGACTTCGACTTGAGCTTCAGCGCGTCCTTCATCTCCTCGAAACTCGGCGAAAAGCCGGTCTGCTTGAGATGGCGGTCGATGTACAGCAGCAGTTCGTACTGCTTTTTCGTCAGCATGGGTGCCGATCTTTCCCCTCTGGCGCCGAATGCCCGCTCTGGAACAAATCGGCAACTGGCAATGTTCTAGATAGGTTCGCGCCGGGTCGTCAAGATTTCCTGAACCAGAACGGCAAAAATCGGCGTCAAATGCCGAGTGAATCGAGGCGTATCACCGGGGTTTCGCTGCCTTCCGGCAGCGCCGGTGCGTTTGGCGCGCGTAAAATGAGTGCGTCCGCATGGGCAAGGCGGCGCAGCATCGCCGAATCCTGCACCGGGAACGGCGTCGCCACCGTGCGACCGTGCGAATCGGTACTGATCGTGGCCCGCAGGTGATCGGCACGGTGGTCATTGGCACGCAGAGCGGCGCCGGCGATCACCTGCTCAGTCGGAGGCGGCGCGGCAGGCAGACCCGCCAGCCGGCTCAAGGCCGGCAGCAGGAAGAGAATCGAGCAGACCAGCGCGGAGACAGGATTGCCGGGCAATCCTAGCACCGGCACTGGGCCCAGTCTTCCGAACAGCAGCGGTTTGCCCGGCCGCATGGCGATCTGCCAGAAGTTCAGCACGAGGCCGCGCGATTTCAGGCTGTCGATCACCAGGTCATGGTCGCCAACTGAGGCGCCGCCGGTGGTGACCAGCATATCCATGCCATGTACGGCGTCGGCTACCGCCGCGACTGCCTCATGCGTATCGGCCGCAACTGGCAGAACCACCGGCTCCCCGCCTCTGGCGCGCACCAGCGCTGCCAGCGCATGGGAATTGGAGCTGACGATACCCCCCGGCGGGATTGGTTCACCCGGCATGGCGATCTCATCGCCGGTTGCCAGGATCGCGATGCGTGGGAGCCGATGGACCGTGAGCCACGGGTGGTTGGCGGCGGCTGCAAGGCCCACGTCACGTGCGGTGAGCCGGCGGCCAGCCGGAACCACCGCGTCGCCCGCCGCGAAGTCCTGGCCGGCTCGGCGGATATGGCGGCCAACGGTCACCGCCTCGTTCACCTTCACCTCTGCGCCCGTGGCGGTGGCGTCCTCCTGCAGCAGGATCGCATCGGCACCCGTGGGGACGACACTCCCGGTGAACAGGCGGACCGCCTGGCCTGGCCGCACCTCTCCCTCAAATGGATGTCCCGCCGGGGCACTGCCGATCACATCCAGCACGGCACCAAGGGTGCCGTCCGCGCCACGCAGGGCGTAGCCATCCATCGCAGAAACATCGGCTGGTGGCTGCGTCACGCGGGCAATGATCGGAGCGGCGGTTACGCGGCCCCACGCATTGGCCAATGCGACGATTTCCGCCGGTGTCGGATGAAGGTCGGACAGAATGCGTTCGCGGGCGTCTTCGACGCTGATCATGGTTCAATTCACCCGGGCCAGTTCCAGCAGATTGTCGTCGGTCATTGCGCGATGGCCGTCCTCCACCTCGTGGATCATCGCCACCAGCTTGCGCGTGGCGCGGCAATCGATGCCGTGGCGTGCCCCGATCTCCGCGATTGGGGCGATCTGCACATCCACCTCGGTGCGCCGCTTGCGAATGGCAAGATCGCGCCAGACACCGGAATGCGTCTTCGCGCTGGTGCTGTTGAATGCGACCATCGCGGCGACACTTTGCCGCGCCGCGTCTTCACTGGCACCCGGCTTGAATGCCTCGATGTCGTAGCCGTTGAAGCCGCGCGGTTCCACACCTTCGGCGCGCGCGACCATGATCGCCTCCTCGCCCAGGCGGCGCCACAGCGGCAGCAGCTCCGGCCTTGCGAGGCAATCGGCGATCCCCTTCTGCCCAAGTGCCTGCGCGAACAGCATGGCGCCGTAACCGAGTTTGCCCCAGAGATAGGACCAGATATCCGGTGTTGTGATCGCATCCGGCTCGAAGTCACGCATCACCGCGTGCAGAACCTCAAGCCGCGGCGTCATCGCACCATCGAGTTCGCCGAGTACGACGGCACCACGATTGCCGAACATGATTTCGCCCGGCGCCATCCAGTCCGCGCCGAAATTGATGAACGCGCCGATTGTGCGGTCGCGACCGACGATACGCTGGATGATCAGTTCATTCAGTCCGTTCTGCAGCGACAAAACATAACCGTTCTGCGCCAGATGCGGTGTAAGCGCGCGCGTCGCCGCTTCGGTGTGCTGCGCCTTCACCGCGAGGAAGATGCGTTGCCACACGCCGGTTAGTTCATCCGGGGTGAACGCGGGTGCGGTGACGGTAAATTCCTCGACTGGACCAGTGACCCGCAGGCCTGCGCCCCGGATGGCCGCAACATGCTCTGGCACGACATCAACAAAACTGATGTCGTGGCCTGCGCATTTCAGCCACGCTCCGACCGAGCCGCCGATGGCGCCGGCGCCCCAGATCAGCATCCGTTCGCCCATCACCAGGTCTCCAGCAACGCGCGCGTCTCCTGCACGGCGACATCCCAGATCTCCAGCATTTCGGAGTCATCACGCTGATAACGTCCGCCGAAGTTGCCGTCATCGATCAGCGTTCGCACCTCGAACGGCGGCAATGTGCGCAGTCGATCCGTGTCGATCATGCGCTTGATGCCTTCCTGCGGCGGGCGGTTCGGCAGACGCGTCCACGGAAAGTTCTCCATCCAGCTTGCGTGGCTGGCGACGGGATCGATCGCGCGCACCGCCGCGGCGGTCAGCGGGGCTCGCCACCAATCATGAAAACGGACATGCGCGTCCGGGTTATCCATCATCCATTCCTGGGCGACTGATCCAGCCGGCGCATTGCCGCCATGACCGTTGACGATGAGCACGCGCCGGAAGCCCGCGTGCTTCAGGCTGTCCAGCACGTCGCGGAGCACCGCGGCGTAAGTGGTTACGCGGAGAGTGATGGTGCCGGGAAAGGCAGTGAAATACGGCGTCAGCCCGTAGGGGAGGGCAGGGAACACCGGAACCCCAAGGGGTTCGGCTGCTTCCGCGGCCACGCGTTCGGCGAGGATCGCATCAGTCGCGAGCGACAGGCCTGCGTGCTGTTCGGTGCTGCCGAGTGGTAGGGCGCATCTGTCGTCGTGGCGGACCCAGTCCTCCACCATGCGCCAATCCATGTCTGCAATTCGCATGTGCCGCCTCATCCCGCCGTATCGGCCGGAACGCTGGACACAGACACGGCGTCCGTCAATCAGGTCAGAGGTGGCCCTGCACCAGCCAGTCGCAATTGGACCGCCCCGACATCAGGCAGTCCTCGACCACCACCTTGTTGTGCAGCTCGCGCACGAGAAACAGGCCCACTACCAGCAGAAGCAGCGTGATAGCGACACCGGCGAGGCTGGCCGTCTGCCGATTGGCGGCTTCCTCGTCTTCCTCGACCAGCCAGGGGCGTTCCCGATGCATACTGGTAAGTATCCTACGCCTTTCCGGGGGGGCCGTGGCAAGGGACGGTTGTCGACTCCCAACGACGCCGTGATAAGCCCGCCGCATGAGTGACGAAGCGCTGCGCCGTCTCCGGCGCGACAAGCAGTTTGCCGGCCTGATCCGCCGGGTCGGTCCACCCAAACTCGGCATCCAGCGGCGCAGGAGCCCGTATGAGGCGCTCATGCGCGCCATCGCGCATCAGCAGCTCCATGGCCGCGCGGCGCAGGCAATTCTGGCGCGCTTCGAGGCCCTGTATCCGACGGACGGCTTTCCGCCCCCCGAACTAGTGCTGGCGAGTTCAGAAGCGGAGTTACGCGCGTGCGGGTTGTCCGGTTCGAAGATTGCTGCGATGCGGGCGATCTGTGCCGCGACGCTGGATGGCACGGTCCCCACGCGGCGCGCCTCGGCGCGGCTGTCGGATGAGGAGCTGATCGAGCGCCTGACCTCGATCCGCGGTGTCGGGCGATGGACCGTGGAGATGTTGCTGATCTTCACTCTCGGCCGACCCGACGTGCTGCCGGTGGATGATTTCGGCGTGCGCGATGGGTATCGCGTGCTTTACGGCCTTGACGTGCAGCCGAAGCCGAAGGCGCTGGCTGAAATCGGCCTCGCCTGGGCGCCCTATCGCTC
>CAYRTL010000042.1:17293-37239 GCA_964427005.1 uncultured Acetobacteraceae bacterium | reverse complement strand
CACGCCTAGCCTGCGGATGTGAAGCGCGCGCCAAAACAGCGATCGACGTTTGGCCGAAAGCCGTACCGCCTGTTTGTACTGCTCGCACTGTGTTTCACTGCGCTGCCGCTGGAGCCTGGTTGCGCGCAGTTCACGCCTCGCGACGCCCAGATCATCGCGCGAACCCTCGGCTTCATCGAATCAGCCACTTCGGGCATCGTTGAAATCGGCATAACCTACGCGCCTGATCGCCCGTCATCCATGCATCAGGCAGAGAATCTGGCCGGCGCCATCGGCGACGCCCTGGTCGCCGGCAGGATCACGCTGAAAGCACGGCTGATTCCGATCGACCAGCTGCGCAACGCTGCCGGTATCGGCGCCATTTTTGTCACGAGCGACCTGGATCCGCACCTCGACGAAGTAGACGCCGCCGCGCGTCGCCTGCATGTGCCAACAATATCGACGGAAATGGCGTGCGTGCGAACGGCGCGCTGCATTCTCGCCTTCTCAAGCCAACCCACTGTACAAATCGTCCTCAATCATGACGCTGCCAATAACGCCGGAGTTCGCTTCACCCAGGCGTTCCGTATGCTGGTTCGCGAGCTCTGATGCAGCGGCTTCCTCTGTATGCAGCGTTAGCGGCGCTGCTGTGCGTGAACTCCACTGGCATGGCCGTGGCGCAAGCGATCGACTACGGCGCGTTCGAAGAACTATTCGGCGAGCCAGTGACGACGAGTGCGACAGGTTCGCCACAACGTCGCTCCGACGTTCCGGCCAATATGGAAATCATCACCGCTGATGACATAAGACGCTCTGGCGCCACCAACATACCCGACGCGCTGGCTCACATAGTTGGTGTGGATGTACTGCGCTGGGGTGTCACGTCGGCGGACGTCAGTATTCGCAGCTATGACTCGCCTTATTCACCGCGCCTTCTGGTGCTGGTAAACGGGCGTCAGGTTTATCTGGACGATTGGGGCCGCACACAATGGGATGCGATCCCTGTGCAGCTTGCCGAGATACGCCAGATCGAGATCGTCAAGGGGCCCAACACCGCGCTGTTTGGCTTCAATGCCGCAGCCGGCGTCATCAACATCATCACTTACAATCCGCTGTACGACACAGTGAACGTTGCGAGTGTGACCGGTGGCACCCAGGGTTTTGTCCAGGGGAGTGCCGTCGCTACCGCGCGGCTCGGCGAATTCGGCGGCCTGCGGCTTTCCGGAGGTGGCTATCGTGCCGATGAGTTCTCCAGCCTGCGCAGTATCGGCCAGGCACTCGGTCTGCGTCAGCAAGCCTGGCAAGGCACTGCCTCCGCCGACATGCAGATCCGGATCGATGCCGATCAGGAATTCGAATTGGAGGCGACACACGCAGGCCTCGATCACCTCGAAGCGACCACAGCCTGGGCGCCAGCCCGCACGATCTACGACATCAATTCGGTCAACGGCCGTTACAGTGCCAACACCGGCATTGGCCTGATCCAGGCAGTTGCCTACACCAACTTCCTGCACGAATCGGGAAATTTCGGCGGCGCGATCCTCGGCCTGAATAACGTGACCTTCAACAATCAGAAAACGGTCCTGCAGTTGCAGGACCTGTTCAAGATTGGCCCGGATCATACCTTTCGGATTTCCGCCGAATACCAGCACAGCATCATAAACGGCGCTCCGCTGCCGAGTGCCGCCAGTGTCGGCTATAACATCGCGTCGCTGAGCGGCATGTGGCAGTGGCAGATATCCCCCGAACTGTCACTGACAAACGCGGCGCGTATCGACGTGTTATGGCTGGGTCGATCGGGCGCCCTCGCGCCAGAAGTCCCACTGACAAACGCTCAGTGGAACCGCCGCATAACCGAACCGAGCTTCAGCACCGGATTGGTCTATCACCCGACGGAGAGCGATGTACTCCGACTGACGGCTGGCCGAGGCGTACAACTTCCCAGCCTCATCGGCTTCGGTGGTCTGCAATTCATCGTCCCAGGCATCGTCTATACCGGATCACCGACAATCAAACCCGTCGTGGTCAGCAATTACGAGATCGACTGGGATCATCGCCTCACGACGCTCAACACAACCGCACGGCTTGCGGTATTCTACCAGACATCCAAGGACCTGCAGACCATCACGTCCGGCATCCTCGCCCCGTTGCCGTCCGGCAATCTGTTCAACTTCTCGGATAATGTTGGCAACTCTGAGGAGGTTGGGATCGAACTGTCCGCCAAGGGGACGCTACCCGGCGGATGGCGATGGAGTGCCGGTTATTCGCCACGCTTGGTACACGATCACTTTCTCCCGACTCAGCCCAGCAACATGACCGGCGTCGATTTCGCCCATACGACGCCGCGGCATGTTGTCGACCTCGCCGCAGGCTGGGCGGACGACAAGTGGGAGATCGACCTGGCGGCACGCTTTCAGTCCCACTTCGACGGACTGCTCGCCACGCAGGCGGCGACCTTCGTTACCACGGAGATTGGCAACTTTCTCGCCGTCGATGCACGTGCCGCGTATCACATCACCCCCAATCTGACGCTCTCGGTGATTGGACGCGGCATTACCGTGAGCGGGCAGAAGCAGACGTCTCTTGGCATCGTGGACCGTCGTGTCTTCGCCGCATTACAGGCCAGGTTCTGACAAGGGCGACATGAAGCGCCTGGCCATCATTCCGCCGATCCGCGACTGGCCGTTCGCACTGAAAATGGGAATCTGTCCGGCGCTGGCCATGCTCGCGCTGCTTGGCCTGGGCCTCTACGGCGTGCATGAGGCGAGTTGGCAAGCCCAATTGGTGCGCACGGTCGTGGATCAGGATCTGATCTGGGCGGGACGATTGCAGGAGAGTGCCGCGCACCTGCAGCAGATCAATGGCCGGCTTTATCGGCTGACAACTTTGCAGGCGGCCCGAAGCGCCAATCTTGCCGTGGATCGCGAAGTATCGGATCTGACCGAGCAGACCGATGCACTCGCAAGCGAACTGACGAGCTACGCGTCGGCCAGCGTCTACGCCGATGACAGGGCGGAGCTGACGCAGCTGGTCGGCGACGTCCGTCTCTATCGCGACGCCATCCGGGTTGTCGGATCCATGCTGGAGATCGATTTCCCTAGCGCGGTCGAACTGATCAAACCGTTCGACGAGATTGCGCGCAAGGTCCTGGCGGCGCTTGATGCCATGACCCGGCGCGCCGCACGGGATGCCGATGAGCGCGCTGAGTCCTCGGCCAGGTTGGCCGGCAGGATCATAGTGACCGTAGGAGCGGTCGCGGCGATCGTCTCGATGCTCCTGTTCGCGCTTGCTGTCCTGCTCACGCGCGCGACTGTGCGCTCGGTGAGGCAAATCGCTCACGCGGCCTCGCAGGTCGCCAAGGGCGATCAGACGCTCAACATCGCCGCACTGGAGCGCTCGGACGAATTGGGCACGATCGTAGAATCGCTCGGTGCCTTCCAGGCCAATGTAGCGCAGGTCGCATTCCTCGCCCACCACGACCCGCTGACCAGCCTGCCGAACCGCATCCTGTTCCGTGAGCGCGTTCTGCACGCGTTGCGGATGCTGAGCCGCGGCGCGAGGTTTGCGCTGTTCTTCCTCGATCTCGATCACTTCAAGCAGGTCAATGACGCACTCGGCCATCCGGTGGGCGACGATTTGCTGAAGCAGGTGGCTGAGAGGCTTGACGCATGCGTGCGCGAAGGTGACACGGTTGCGCGTCTCGGCGGCGATGAATTTGCCATTCTGCTGCCCGGCATCGACCAGCCGGAATCGGCATCACAGCTCGCACAGCGCATCATTGAGAGGATTGGTGAGCCGTACGAGGTGACAGGCTACCAGCTCAACATCAGCACCAGCATTGGCATCGCATTTGCCCCGGCAGATGGCGCATACCCGGACAGATTGCTGAAGAATGCCGACATGGCGCTGTATAAGGCAAAGCTGAATGCCAGGGGAACCGCCTGCTTCTTCAAGGCCACCATGGACGTCGAGCTGCAGATGCGGCGGACGCTGGAATTGGATATGCGCCGCGCCATCATCGAAGGCGAATTCGAGCTGTATTACCAACCGCTGGTTCACGTCCGGTCGCGTGCGATCAGCGGATTCGAAGCTTTGATCCGGTGGCGGCATCCAACGCGCGGCATGGTGTTCCCCAGCGCCTTCATCACAATTGCCGAGGAGACCGGACTGATCGTGCAGCTCGGGCAATGGATACTTCGCCAGGCATGCCTCGACGCGATGGCTTGGCCGATCAATCTGAAGGTTGCCGTCAACCTCTCATCCGTGCAGTTCAGGGATCGGCATTTGGTCGAGACCGTCAAGGAGGCGCTTGAGATGACCGGCCTCCCAGCCCGCCAACTCGAATTGGAGATTACCGAAACCGTGCTGCTACAGGACACGGACGCCACATTGGCGACGCTGCATCGATTGCGCGGCCTAGGCGTGCGCATTGCGATGGACGATTTCGGTACCGGGTATTCGTCAATGAGCTACCTGCGCCGATTCCCGTTCGACAAGATCAAGATTGATCAGTCCTTCGTTCGCGACCTGCCGGACGATGTGGAGTCGACGGCGATCGTGAATGCGGTCATCGGGCTCAGCAACAGCCTGGGCATTCCGGTCACCGCGGAGGGCGTGGAACGCGAGGAGCAGGCGACACATCTCACAGCGGAGGCCTGCACGGAAATGCAGGGATATCTGTTCAGCAAACCGCTGCGCGCCACGGAGATTCCACGTCTGTTGGAGCAGCGCTCAAACTGGCCGAATACCGTGGCAGAGATGGCAGGATAACCACTCGATGGTCATCGCCGGGCCAAGGGCGCGCTGTTCGAGTTATGGCGACAGAGAGTGGTAATTCGTCATGGTGGGGCCAAGCCCTATAGGCGCTAACACAAGGGCGCGGCGTCGTCCTCATCCGTCATGGTGGGCTTGGCCCAGCCATGACGATGGAATGCAGTTCCGCGCTCTTATGTTAGCGCCTATGGGCCAAGCCCCGCCATGACGCGGAAAGCGCCAGTCCGACTCGACACCAAACTTTACGCCGCCCGTTGCAACGGCACCGCCCTGGCATCCTCCAGGATCATGTCCGACGCCTTCTCGGCGATCATGATCGTGGGCGCATTGGTGTTGCCGGCGATGATGGACGGCATGATCGACGCGTCTACCACGCGCAATGCGCCAATACCATGCACGCGCAGACGCGGATCAACCACAGCGTTCAATCCGTGGCCCATGCTGCAGCTTCCGACAGGATGCAGGTTCGACACACCACGCAGGCGCACATCTTCCGCCAGTTGTTCATCGGTGGAGACACCAGGACCCGGCAACACCTCCTCGACGACCAGCCCCCTCAGTGCCGGTTGACTGGCGATCTTGCGGGCGATGCGAATGCCGGTGATGACCGCCTGCATGTCGTAGTCGCTGCGCAGGAAGTTGAAGCGAATCTCGGGCGGCGCGAGCGGATCGGGGCTCTTGAGCCGCACGGTTCCGCGCCCTTCCGGACGCAGATGCACGGGGCTGATCGCAAAGGCCGGAAATGGATGTGAGATGATACCATCGCGCGTGCGGTCGATCGTGCTCCAGGCTGATATGTTCATCTGCAAGTCGGGTCGCTCCAGCGCCGGGTCGCTGCGCACCAGCGCCCCGACATAGAGCCCGTTGCCTGACATCGGGCCGCCGCGCCACAGCATGTACTTCGCGCCAGCGACGAGTTGATGCGGGATGCTGTGATGCAACACGTTCAGCGACAGCGAGCGTGAGATGCGCCAGGCGCAATAGGTGTTGAAGTGGTCGTGCAGATTGGAGCCGACGCCTGGCAGGTCGTGCAGTACGGGAATTCCCATGTCCTGCAAATGCTGCGCCGGCCCGATGCCGGACAGCAGCAGAAGTTGCGGCGAGCCATAGGCGCCGCCTGACACGATGACTTCGCCGCGTGCCCGCGCTGTCTCCAAACCGCGTGGCGTGCGGAACTCGACCCCGACGGCGCGGCCATTCTCGATCAGCACGCGCGTCGCGTGTGCATGGGTGCGGATAACGAGATTCGGCCGCTTACGCGCCGGGCGCAGATAGGCCGCCGCCGTGCTCCAGCGGCGCTTGTTCCGTGTTGTCGTCTGGTAGTAGCCGCAGCCTTCCTGCTGCGCCCCGTTGAAATCCGGATTGCGCGGGATGCCGGCCTGCTCGCAGGCTGCCAGCAGCAGCTTGCCGATTTCCCACTCATAGGGCTGATTCGACACGCGAAGCGGCCCTCCTGCGCCGTGGTATTGGCTTGCGCCGCGCTCATTGTCCTCCGCCTTGCGGAAATACGGCAGGACCGAATCGTAGTCCCATCCCTCGCAGCCACGTTGGCGCCACTCGTCGTAGTCGGCATGATTGCCGCGCATGTAGATCATGCCGTTGATCGAGCTGGTACCGCCCAGCACCTTGCCTCGCGGCTGATACATCACGCGGTTGTTCAGATTGGGTTCCGGCTCGCTGTCGAACATCCAGTTGACGCGCGGATCGCAGAACGTGCGTGCGTAGCCGAGGGGGATGTGGATCCAGGGATTGCGGTCTTTCCCGCCGGCCTCCAGCAGCAGGACACGATGCTGGCCCGACTCGGACAGCCGGGCGGCCAGCACGCAGCCGGCCGAACCGGCGCCGGTCACGATGTAGTCGAAGGCGTCTTCACTCGCGGCCATGTTTCCCCCGAAGGTTTTCCGGACAGCGTGCCGCGATGTGCGGCCGGGTCAAGGGGAGTGCTTTGACAAGCAATGCAGCAGTGGTATTACTTTTAGCCAATTGTAAGGCATGTCAATGGAATCCGCGATCACCACCAAAGGCCAGGCGACGATCCCGAAGGCCGTGCGCGAGCATCTCGGGTTGAAGCCGGGAGACCGAGTCAAGTTCTTCATGCATCCGGACGGCAGCGTCGTCCTCCTGCCAAAGCTGCCGGTCACCGCACTGCGTGGCATTCTGAAGCCGAAACGCCGCGTCACCATCGAGGCGATGAACGAAGCCATAGCTTCGCAAGCGATCGCCAGTGTGGCCCGCCGCCGGCGCGGATGATTGGACTCGATACCAACATCCTGGTCCGTTACCTCACCCAGGATGACCCAGCACAGTCATCCAAGGCGATAAACCTGATTGAGCAGGCACTTAGTCTAGTGAGGAGAACCCCGGTTACGTCAGCATCATCGCCATGGTGGAGACGGTGTGGGTCTTGGAACGTGCCTATGGATTCGCCAACACCGACATTGCTCTTGCAATTGAGCGGATGCTGCAGGCCACCGTCCTCATCGTTGACAGGGAACAGGAGGTTTTCACGGCGATGACGGCGCTGAAGGAGAATCACGGGTCGTTTTCAGACGCCCTGATCGGAGCGATGGACGCGAGTGCCGGATGCTCCACAACACTCACATTCGATCGCAAGGCGGCGCGCCTGGCGCAGTTCCAACTGCTTTGACCTTGCACGTCAGCCAAGGCGTCAGGCTAGTGGAATGTAATGGCGGCTCACAGCTGGCGAGGGAGCGAGGAATTCCGGCGCAGTCACCATCGGCCGCACAGCTTGCCGCTCCGCCGGACCATCCGTACCAATTCTCGACGCCCCGCAACCCATTGGGTCACCGGAAGGAGCGCTCGCTGTGTCGGCAGTGCCGCTCCACCGCTATGCGAGCAGTCCTGGATCGCCGTTCAAGCGCCGGACTGTCGCCTTGTCTCTGTTACTGCATATCGCGGTCGTCATTGGTATCACGGCGTGGTTGCGAGTCTCGCTACGCTCGCCACAAGAAACAGAAGAGGCAGCCGAGGTGGTGTTTCAGCCGCCGCCAGCCGCGACTCAGAGGTGCCGCCATCGCCGCCGGTGCCTGAGCCGATGCAGCCGCTACCGACACCAGCACCGCCACCGATCGAGGAACCCGCGCCTCCACCGGTTGCCCCAATGCCCCCGCCGGTTGATGCAGCTCCACCTGAACTGCCTGCACCATCGCCGCTACCTGTGGAAGCTGCGCCGCCGGCACCGCCGATCCCCACGCCGCCACCTCCTGTGGTTGAAATGTCCAAGCGGGCACCGATGCCTCCGTCGCCTCAACCGCATCCGGTCGTCCGCAAGGCGCCGGCAGCGCCACGGGCCGAACCACCGGCTTCCACAAGCTCGCCAGCCCAGCCTCCCGCTTCGCCACCAGTGCAGGCCCCCCTGCACCGGTGAGCGCGGAATGGCGCCAGGCGCTCGCGGCCTGGCTTGCGGCGCATAAGAACTATCCAGAGGAAGCGCGCAGACGCGGCGAGGAAGGCACCGTCGTGCTGCGGTTTATCGTCGAGCGCTCAGGGCGGGTGTGGCCGTCGCGCAAGGATCGGGATTTGCTCGGCTGGATGCAGCCGCCCTCGACAGGCGACGCTTCCCGCCTTTCCGGGCACGATGTCGCAGGACAAGCTCGGCGTTACAGTGCAGGTCCGATCAGGTTGAGCGACTGAGGCTTGCTGCGCTCAGGCAGCGGCACGGCGCGGCACAGCCACCGCGTCTTCCAGGATCATCGCGGCGCATTTCTCGCCGATCATGATCGTTGGGGCGTTGGTATTGCCGCCGACGGCCACAGGCATGATCGACGCATCCGCCACGCGCAGCCCCTCGACGCCATGTACGCGCAGCCGCGGATCGACTACGGTATTCGGACCATGGCCCATCGCGCAGGAACTCGTCGGATGCTGGTTCGACACGCCGCTTTCCCGCACATACGCAGCCAGATCGGTGTCAGATACGACTGACGATCCCGGCTGCAACTCGGCCGCGACGTACGGCCGCAACGCTGGCTGCTCGGCAATCTTGCGCGCGAGGCGGATGCCGAAGATCACCGCCTGCATGTCGTATTCCGTACGCAGATAGTCGAACAGCACCGCCGGCGGCGCCAAAGGATCGGGGCTGGCAAGGCGAACGGTGCCGCGGCCGTCCGGACGGAGATGCACGGGGCTGATGGTGAAACCGGGAAACGGATGCGGCACGATGCCACTCTTGTCGCGCCGCAGGGTGCTCCACTCGAACACGTTGAGCTGGATGTCGGGCCGCTCCAGTCGTGGATCCGAGCGGGTAAAGACGCCGGCATGGATGCCGTTGCTCGCCATCGGTCCAGAACGGAACAGCGCATAGCGCACGCCAGCGGACAGCTTGCGCAGCTTGCTGCGTTCCAGATCGTTCAGCGTGATCGCCTTGGTGCAGCGCCAGGCCACATAGGAGTTGAAGTGGTCGTGCAGGTTGGAACCAACGGCAGGCATGTCACGCACCACCGGAATGCCCATGTCCTGCAAATGCTGTGCTGGCCCAAGGCCAGATAGCAGCAAGAGCTGCGGTGAACCGTACGCGCCGCCGGAAACGATGATCTCGCCACGCGCACGCGCGGTCTCGCGCCCGCGCTCGGTCTGGAATTCCACTCCCACCGCCCGGTTATTCTCGACCAGCACGCGCGTGGCATGCACACCGGTACGGATCACCAGGTTGGGGCGGTTACGCGCCGAATGCAGATAGGCCTTGGCGGCACTCCAGCGCCGGCGGTTCAGAGTCGTGGTCTGGTAGTAGCCACAGCCCTCCTGCTGCGCGCCATTGAAGTCTGGATTGCGTGGGATGCCGGCCTGCACGCAGGCCTCCAGCACCGCATCGGCCAACTCGAAGCGGCCCGGTTGATCCGAAACGTTCAGCGGTCCGCCTACGCCATGGAAATCATCAGCGCCGCGCGTCTGGTTCTCGGCTTTCTTGAAATACGGCAGGACCGAATCCCAGTCCCAGCCTTCGCATCCGCGCTGACGCCACTCGTCGTAGTCGCCGTGGCTGCCGCGGATATACACCATGCCGTTGATGGAACTCGAACCGCCGAGTGTCTTGCCTCGCGGCAGATAAAGCCGGCGATTGTTCAGCTGGGGCTGCGGTTCGGTCTCGAACCGCCAGTTCACCACAGGATGGACGTAGGTCTTCGCATAGCCGAGAGGAATGTGAATCCACGGGTTCCGATCAGGCGGCCCAGCCTCGAGCAGCAACACGCGATGCTGCCCGGACTCCGAAAGGCGCGATGCCACAACGCAACCGGCCGAACCCGCGCCCGTGACGATGAAGTCATAAGTTTCTGAGTCGGTGTTCATCCGCGCTCCATCGTCATCGCTGCGCTCCACAAGTGACTTATCTACAGATCGGCCACTCTGATCCATGTCGCGATCCCGGCAGCGACCAGAAGGCCAGCAACGATGGTGGGGATGCTATCAACGGCCAGCTCGTGCGCGAGAGCCGTCCACAGGACCAGTACAGCGATGCCTACGGCAATCCCGCCGATGAGGCTCGCCTTGCCCTGCTTGATGCGCTTCATTCTGCCGCGGCCTGCACGTGGCCGGCGCGCGGATCGTCGCTGGTGTTGCGCACGCGTTTCAGGTCGCGGCGAACGAAACGCGTGTCATAGCCGTTGAACAGATGCCGCAGCAGGCCGCAAGCCAGGTCAGAGGTGCCGAAGAACCAGTCGGCGATCGGGTAGGTCAGGTTGAAGTTCCGCTCCATCATTAGCGCGGTGTTATGGTGCGCGATGTGATGGCGGCGCAGCGAGTTCACGATCGGGATGTGCCGGACGATGCTGTCATCCTTCACGTGACAGCAATAGTGGAACAGCTCGTAGTTCAGATAGAGCGACACGTTGGTGATCAGTAGCAGCCAGCCGGCGTTCGGCAGCCCAACCAGTCCGAGGATTGCAGCCGGCGGCAACGACAGCGCCATGAACGCGACCAATGCATAGGGCGGGAAGAACACGATGCGAAAGTCGCGCGTGTTGTCGATGGTGGGTTCGATGTGGGTGAAGAACTGGTGGTGAGCCAGCGTGTGACGCTTGTAGATGCCCATGAAGCCCTTTACCGGGCGGTGCATGACGTACCGGTGGATCCACCACTCGAACGCGTTCGAGATGCAGAACGCCACGGGAATGACCAGGAACTCGTACCACGCCGGCGCGACGATTTGTCGCGCGCAATACCAGATGGCGGCGAGGCCCAGAGCGTAGATCAGCACGACATGCGCCCAGCCGAAATAGGCGGGAGCGATACGCGTGCGGAAGTCCGCACGGAACGCCGCCTGGCGCTGCGACATCTTCAGTGTATCCATCGGCAAGTCCCTCGGGCAGGCCAGTCACAAGTAACCAAGACTGTAGCAGCCTAGAACCGTTGCGTCATGCTGGCCAGGATCACCAGGGTCCGCAAACGGGCTCCGAGAGCCAGCGGCTGGGTGCGCCGCCGCCGCCCGCCGCGTCATCTGGCAAGCCGCTATGCGTGAGCAGCCAGTCCACCAGCCGCATCAGCTTGTCCCCGGTGATTGCGTCGGTCGTCGTCCTGGCGATTTCGGCCAGCTCATCCGCCAGCTTCAAGGCATTGAGATTGCAGGTCATCGGGGTCCCTCCGCGGCAGACCCAAGCTCTCTGCACTTGCCAAGACCCTGCTGCATTGATCTAAATCAGTGCCGGCGTAGGGATCCTGCGGTAACCAATCCTAAATGAAGTCCACTGAATTTGAGCCGCGCACGCCAGCACCGCACTCTGGATTGTTCGAAGAAATCAACATTTTCGGGGCGCCCACCGGAGTGACGACCTTCAGAGAAGCGGGGGAGCCGTTCCCTGGCGCACCCCGGGGTTTTGCCTGGCGGCCACTGGCCGAGCTGTCGATTTCGCAGCTTCGTGCCCGGGCGGCCCGCTACCGCGAAATGGCGGCAACGGCCACCACTACGGAGGTGATGAGCGGGCTTTCGAAGATCGCCGAGAGGCTTGATGCCTTGGCCGACCAGCGCGAGCGAGGCAAGGGCGAAGCCTCCTAACCGATTCTGGCCGAGTTGTTCACTCCGGCTTCCATCCGTGGTTTCCTCTTCCATGATCGCCACGATCGGTATGGAGGAAGCGCGATGCTCGAAGTGGAAAAACCCGCCGACATGAAGGCCTATATCGGCAAGAGTATCGGCACCAGCAGTTGGGTTACGGTCGACCAGGCGATGATCGATAAGTTCGCCGAGGCGACCGGGGATCATCAATGGATCCACGTCGATGTCGAGCGGGCCAAGCGCGAAATGCCGGGCGGCAAAACGATAGCGCACGGCTATCTCACGCTGTCGCTGCTGCCTCGCCTGTCTCACGAGATCTACACGATCCGCAAACGCTCCCGCGGCATCAACTATGGCTCAAACAAGGTACGCTTCACCGCGCCGGTTCCAGCAGGCTCACGCGTACGGCTGCATCAGACGCTGAAGAACGTGGAGGATGTCGAAGGCGGCGTGCGCATGACCTTCGACAGCCAGATCGAAGTGGAGGGTTCATCGCGTCCCGCTTTGGTGGCCGAGACGATGGGGTTGGCATTCGATTGAGATTCTCAGTGGCCTCCGTGTGAACCCTTCCTTAGCACCGCGTCGATATCGTCGCTGGTCAGCCGCCACGCATTGTCGAGCTCGGCCACCACCTCGCGCATGAAGTCCTCAGTCAGCGCCAGCGCGCGCTGTGGATCACCCAGATGATCCGCCAACAGCGCCAGCGCGAGTTGCCGCGGACCGTCGCCCTCGTAGGTCCATTCAAAGCCCATCCGGCTGAACCGCCGTATATCGAAGCGCGGGTTCAGCGGCCTGCCATCAACGGTGACCACGGCACCGTCCAGGCTGCGGCCACCCTCATAGACCTTCATACGTGGTTCCGGGCGCTAGCCTGGACTCCTGCCGTCATGACCGGACTTGATCCGGTCATCATCCGAACATCACCACACTGCGCACGGTCTCGCCACGCTTTAGCGCGGCGAAGCCTTCGTTGATCGCCTCCAGCGGAATGCGGGCGGAGATCATCTCATCCAGCTTCAGCGCGCCATCCAGATAGGCACGCGCCAGCAGCGGGAAGTCCTGTGCCGGTTTCGCGCCGCCATAGGAGCTGCGTGTGATCCGCTTCTCCTGCATCAGACTGCCCCACCGGAATGGCACGTTCTCGTTGACCGCGGTCTTGCCGAGCCAGACCACTTGCCCGCCAGGCCGCACCGCCTCCACCGAAAGCTGAAAGCTCTCTGGCCTTCCGGCGGCCTCAATCACCACGTCGGCGCCGCGCCCATCGGTCAGTGAGCGGGCCAGCGCCACCGCCTCGGCCGGATCGCACGCCTCGGTCGCACCCAGCGCCTGCGCGAGCTGCCGCCGCGCGAGATTGGGATCGACGGCAACGATCGCGCCGGCACCGGCCAGGCGGCAGCCTTGGATTGCGGACAAGCCGACTGCGCCGCAGCCGATGACCATAGCGGCCGCACCCCAGCGTAAGTCGGCGATTCGGGTGGCGGCGCCGACACCGGTCATCACACCACAGCCAAGCAACGCCGCGCGATCGAACGGCATGGTTGCTGGCACGCGTACTGCGCTCTGCGCGGCGACCACGCAGTATTCAGCAAAGCCGCCGAGATACATGAGCTGATGCATTGGCGCGCCGTCGCAGAACAGACGAGGCTTGCCGTCAAAGTGGAACGCTTGCGGTCCATTGGCCAGGAACTGCGAGCACAGTATCGGCTGCGCGCGCTCGCAGTAGAAGCAGCGACCGCAATGTGGATTCCACGACAGGACGACGCGATCGCCGACGGCGAGATCCGTCACGTCCGACCCAAGTTCGGCTACCTCGCCCGCCGCTTCGTGGCCCAGCACGGCCGGCAGCTTCACGGCGAGCGAGCCCTCAATCGCCTCCAGGTCGGTATGGCACAGGCTGGCAGCGCGGATGCGCACCAGCACGTCGCCGGCCGCCACTGGACCGATTTCCACCGTCTCGATCGACATCGGCGTCCCGGACCGCCGCAACACGGCGGCGCGCGCTTTTGGCATGCGCTTACCCTCCCCGCTGCCGTATAGCACGGCGTCAGCGCTCAGGGCGATGGACGCACCGGCTGGTGGGCAGAAGCGGTCCTGCCGCGTACCAGACGCATCAGCGTCAGCATCATGGCGACCACCAGCAGATATGCCAGCAATTGCGCGCCGTCTGGGCTTGCCGTGTAGCCGATGAGCGTGTGCAGCAACCGTCCCGGAATGCTCTGGTCGCTGAGCAGCCAGGAGGTATCCCACAGTGGTGTCGCGAGGCCCTGGAAGTAGTCGGCCTGCTGCAGGAAGAATACCGCCTGGGCGGCAAGGCCGGCGGCAAGCAGGGTGATCAGTCCCGTCGTCACCATGAACAGCCGGTGCGCTGGCACCGCGAGGAGTCCGAGGTAGATCAGTGCCGACAGCACCCCGCCGAGTACGATGCCAATGGCACCGCCAGCCATCACCAACTGAATGGAGGTGCCACCCGCAGCAAGCACGCCGTAGAGAAACAGGACGACTTCGGCGCCTTCCCGCAACACTGCGACGCCGACGACAATCGCCAGCGCGGTCAGTGGGCGTCGGCCGGCCGCGACGGCGGCGCCGACGGCGCGGATCTCACGGGCAAGCTCGCGGCCATGGCTCGCCATCCAGGTGTTGTGCCAGGTCAACATGCCGACGGCGAGCAGCAGGATGCTCGCGTTGAACAGCTCCTGGCCCGAGCCGTTGAACAATTCCCCGAGTTCGCCGGCGAACCCCGCAACCACGCAGGCGCCCAGAACGCCGGCGGCGAGACCGCCGGTCACCCACCAGCCTCGACGCATCACGCCCCGTGTGGCAGCCAGCACGATCCCCAGAACAAGTCCGGCCTCAATAGCTTCGCGAAAGACGATGACCAGGCTGGCGAGCATCTGGATCCCTAGTTGCGACGAATTCTCAATTGCAGGTAGGCCAATCGATGCCTCGGGTCAACTCCCACCATTCGTGGTCCTCTCATTACGCCTGACAGCTGCGTTATGGATGAACTTCGTCCACCCGCCTGGCGTTTGGCCCGCGATCACGAGAACTCAGGGGAGATTGCCATGCGAACCACTTACGCGATCGCACTCGCCGCGTTTGTCGCGGCCGGGCCTGCCATGGGCCAGGTGATCATTCAATCGCCGAGCGGGGACGCGGCTCGCCATGAGGAGCACGCCATGCAGGATCGTAATGACGCCAGGATGGAGCGTCAGGAAGCCGATCGCCGTGCGGCGATTGGCGACTACCAGGGCGCCGCTCGCGAGGACCGAGAGGCGCATCGCGACTGGCGCGATGCCCGGCGTCAGGAAGACCGGGCGCGCGATCAGTCGGGTGCCGTCGTCATAGGGCGATAAGCGACTCAATCACCAGCAGCCGCGCGCTCCTTCGCGAGGAGCGCGCGCTTGCGTGGGACACCCCAACGATATCCGGTCAGGTCACCGTCGCTGCCGACCACGCGATGGCAGGGCACGGCAAGCGAGACGGGGTTGCGCGCGCAGGAACGCGCAACTGCCCGGATGGCACGCGGGTTGCCGACCATATGCGCCAGTTCGGCGTAGCTGCGCGTCTGTCCGGGTGGAATACGGCACAGCGTGCGCCAGACCCGCTGCTGGAAGGCCGTGCCACGTAGGTCCAGCGGAAGATCCAGTGCCTGTTTTGGCTCTTCCAGGAAGTCCAGCACCGATCGCACCGTGTCGGCCAGCGCGGCGTCGTCCGCGACGATGCGCGCGCGCGGGAACCTTTGGCGCAAATCGCCCAGTAGCGACTCGTCGGGTTCCGCGAAGCCGATGAAGCAGACACCCTTCTCCGTCGCGCCAACCAGCAGCCGGCCAAATGGGCAGTCGGCGAAGGCGGTGCGAATCACCTCCCCTTCCCCACCGCGCCGCAACGCGCCCGGCGTCATCCCCAGCAGTTCGCCGGTCTTCTCGTAGACCCGGCTCTCCGAGCCATAGCCGGCGTCAGCCACCGCATCGGCCACACGCGCGCCACCGGCCAGGGCGGCATGCAGCCGCTTCGCCCGAACTCCCTCGGCATAGCTGCGCGGCGTCAGTCCGGTATGGTCACGGAACATGCGCAGGAAGTGGAAACGCGAATAGCCGGAGCGCGTGGCCAGCGTATCCAGAGACGGTATCTCCTCCGCGTTCTCGATGAAGGCGCAGGCGTCCTGCACCACGGCCTGTGCCAGCCGCGCGCGCTGGCCTTTCGGATCGCAGCGCTTGCAGGCGCGGAACCCGTCCGCCTCGGCCTCGCCGCAGGTGCGGAAAAAGCGGACGTTGCGGCGCAACGGCCGCGGCGATGGGCAACCTGGCCGGCAATACACGCCCATAGTGGTGACAGCGTACAGGAAGTCTCCAGGTTCGCGGCGGATGACCTGATCCCAGAGCTGATCGTGCGACAGCCGATCGATTGTGTGTGTCTCTTTCATACCGCCATACTGGGGTGCGGACGCCGCGTTCGCCATCCGAGCATTGCTGCGGCTCGACTCGCCCTTGTCAGCCTCGCGCTCGCCCGGCACATTCGGCCTAACGGGATCGTGTACGGGGGAGGCCGTCTTGTATTTCACGTTTTCCGCCCTGACCGCAATCGGTCTGTTGTGCGCCGGCGCTGCCAGTGCGCAGCCGTGTGCCAAGCCGGCCGACGTGACGGCGTTCGACGTCGCCGGTCTGAAAAGCAAGTTGATGGTGACCGCGCTGACCTGCAACCTGCAGGACCGCTATAACGACTTTGTGCAGCGTTTTCGCAGCGATCTGGTAGGCCACGAGCGTGCTCTGCACGCCTATTTTGCGCGCGCATTTGGCGGCCGCGCCCAGCGCGAACATGACGACTACATCACCAGTCTCGCGAACACGCAGTCGCAGAGCGGGATCAGGCAGGGCACGCTATTCTGCCAGCAGAACACCAGCCTGTTCACCGAGGTACTGGCCCTGGCGAAGGGCTCCGAGCTGCCGGCCTACGCCGCCAGTAAGCAGTTTCCACAGCCGATAGAAGTAGTGGCCTGCCCGGCCCCAACTCGCACCGCGCAGGCCGCCGCCAATAAACGCTAGCTAGCCGTTCGGCTGACGGTGGCTCGAAGCCGATTGATGATGCAGCGCGCGCTGCGTCTTGTAGTAAGCGCGGATGTCGTCCTCGGTGATGTATCCCTTCTTGTCCTGGTCGATCATCGAGAAATGGCGCGCGACTGACTTGTAGCCGGTTTTCGCCTGATCGAGCGTCAGATGGCCGTCATGGGTTACGTTGGCCTGCTGAAAATGCTGCGACATGGTCAGGCGTGTATGCGTCGGCTTGCTCGTCGTCTGGGCGTATGCGGGGAGAGTGAATACCGCGGCCGCGAACAGCGGAAGCAGAATGCGCATGGCTGGGCCTTTCTGGTTGCTAACGCCGCCAGAATGCCGGCCCCGACCTAATGGATCGCTAATTCGCGACGGCGTGCCGGATGATCTGCACTGCCGTCTCGATGCCGGCGCTATCGACGTCGAGATGCGTACAAGCGCGTGCGCGCCAGCGGCCGGTGACGGACAGCATGAGTCCTTCGCGTCGCACGCGTTCGGCAAGCTGTTCGGCCGTCAAGCCGGTGCCTGAGGTCTCGAAGAACACGAGGTTGGTCTCCGGTTCTTCCACCACGATGCCGGGTATCTGAGCCAGACCGCGTGCCAGCAGCTTCGCATTCGCATGATCGTCTGCAAGACGGTCGATGTTGTGGTCGAGCGCGTAGAGGCACGCGGCGGCGCACACACCAGCCTGACGCAGTGAGCCGCCGAGACGCTGCTTCCAGCGCCATGCTTCATCGATGAACGCTTCCGACCCGCAGAGCACGGCCCCGAGTGGCGCGCCAAGTCCCTTGGTGAAATCGACCCACACCGAATCGCAGCCGGCGACCATCTCGCGCGCCGGCACTCCCGAGGCGACAACGGCATTCATCAGCCGCGCCCCATCCATGTGGGTGGCCAATCCATGGTCATGCGCGGTGTCCAGCACCGCATTGAGCCGTTCGAGCGGCCAGACTGAACCGCCGCCGATATTCGCGGTCTGCTCTACCTCCAGCAGCGTCTGCGTCGGCACATTGCGCTTCTTCTCGCGGAACGCGGCCCGCAGAGTGTCCGCATCGAACTGGCCGCGTTCGCCACGCAGCCCCAGCACGGTGGTGCCGGCAAGCGCGCCCGGACCTCCCCCTTCATTGGTGATGATGTGCGCACTCTCATGGGCGATGATCTCATCGCCTGCGCGGCAATGCGTGAGGATAGAGATCTGGTTGCACATCGTGCCGGAAGGCAGGAACACGGCCGCCTGCTTGCCCAGCAACGCCGCCATCCGGTCGCACAGCTCATGCACAGTGGGATCGTCGCCATGCTGCTCGTCACCCACTTCGGCCCGCACCATCGCTTCCTTCATGCCAGCCGACGGCCGGGTTTGCGTATCCGAATAGAGATTGACTCTGACCGGCGGCAGGCCAGCGGCTGGACGCTTGGGCGTGTAGAGCATCATGTCAGCTCCTGACTGGTTCGGCCGGGGCCGGTGCGGTGACAGGCGGACCATAGACCTCGCGCGCCCGCTTGTTGAACGCGCCGACCATGCGACGGACCGCCTCGTTGAACACCACGCCGATAGCCACCTGAAGGATGCGGCTGCGGAATTCGAAATCCACGAAGAAGTCCACTTCGCAGCCTTGCGGGTGCGAATGGAACTCCCACTGGTTGTTCAGGTAGCGGAACGGGCCGGTTTCGTAGCGCACTTTCACACAGTGTGGCCGATCGAGTGTGACACGGCTTGTAAAGGTTTCACGAAACGGGCCGAACCCGATGGTGAGATCGGCGACGAGTTCGCGCTCGGTGCGGCTGCGCACGCGCGCGGCGACACACCAAGGGAGGAATTGCGGGTACTTCCCCACATCGGCCACCAGGTCGAAGAGCTGGTCAGGCCGATAGGGGACGATTTGGCGTTCGGCGTGGGTGGGCATTTACCGGTGTGCAATCGGCACGGCCCCGCTGTCATTGCGAGGAGCGAAGCGATGCGGCAATCCCCATCGTGCAGGGGATTGCTTCGTCGCTGGCGCTCCTCGCAATGACAGCGGGATAAGGGTCATCACTGTGCGGTAAGTGTCGCAGCGCGAGCTGCACGCAGCGCGGCGAAGTCGGCATCCGCATGATAGGAACTGCGGGTGAGCGGCGTGGCGGACGCCAGCAGGAAGCCTTTGCCGCGCGCCAGTGATGCGTAATCGGCGAACTCCTCTGGCGTGACGAAGCGATCGACAGCGGCGTGTTTTATCGTCGGCTGCAAGTACTGACCGATGGTGAGGAAATCCACCTCAGCCGAACGCAAGTCATCCATCACCTGCATGATCTCGATGCGCGACTCACCCAGGCCAACCATCAGGCCGGACTTGGTGAAGATCGAAGGATCGAGCTGCTTCACCTGATGCAGCAGGTGCAATGAGGCGAAGTAGCGCGCGCCGGGCCGTATAGTCGGATAGAGCCGCGGCACTGTTTCCAAATTGTGGTTGTAAACGTCAGGACGCGCCTCCACGACCACTTCGGCCGCGCCCGGCTTGCGCAGAAAGTCGGGGGTGAGAACCTCGATCGTGGTTGCGGGAGCAGCGGCCCGGATGGCGTGGATGGTAGCGGCGAAATGGGCTGCGCCGCCGTCCGGCAGGTCATCGCGATCGACGGAGGTGATGACGATATGTGCCAGTTCGAGTTTCGCCACCGCATCGGCGACGCGATCCGGTTCATCGGCAGCGAGCGGCAGCGGCTGACCGGTCGCGACATTGCAGAAGGCGCAGGCGCGGGTGCAGGTGTCGCCCATGATCATCATGGTGGCGTGACGCTGCGACCAGCACTCGCCGATGTTGGGGCAGGCGGCTTCCTCGCACACCGTGACGAGGTGGTTGGCGCGCATCAGGGCGCGGGTGGCGTGATAGACTGGATGGGTGGGCGCCTTCACCCGTATCCAGGCAGGCTTGCGCTGGATGGGGTTGTCCGGCCGATGCGCCTTCTCGGGATGGCGGAGCGCGCCGGTTCGGTGGTCGATGACGAGGCGGGTGGCCATGGCGCAGGGAGATGTGGCGGGGGCGAGGTGGGGCGTCAAGCGCGGGGTGGGCACCAAGGGGATCTTGGAACCACAGATGAACGTAGATAAATGCCGTTAAAGAGCGGAGTTGTCTCCAGCGCCATTGTCCGTGCTGGAACGTAGA
>CAYRTL010000042.1:0-17193 GCA_964427005.1 uncultured Acetobacteraceae bacterium | reverse complement strand
ATGCCGTTAAAGAGCGGAGTTGTCTCCAGCGCCATTGTCCGTGCTGGAACGTAGAGATGCTGCAAGGTTTGGAGCAAAATGGGCGCACTAAAAGGCGCGGTCGTCCCCGTCACCCCCTTCCAGCAGAACTGCACGATCCTGTGGGACTATGCGAGTAAGCACGCGGTGGTGGTCGATCCCGGTGGCGACGTGGACCGCATCCTCGACGCGATCAACAAGACGGGCATTGCCGTGCAGGAAATCTGGCTGACGCACGGCCACCTTGACCACGCGGGCGGCGCCGCGGAACTGAGGGAGAGCCTCGGCGGCGTTCCGATCGTAGGCCCCGATCGGCGCGACGAGTTCCTGCTGCAAAGCCTGGAGGAACAAGGCCGCAACTACGGCTTCGCCATGCGCAACGTCGCACCGGACCGCTGGTTGCGCGAGGGTGATAACGTCACACTCGGGGAACATCGCTTCGACGTCCTGCACTGCCCCGGCCATACGCCGGGCCACGTGGCGTTCATCAATAACGCACAGCGGTTTGCCCTCGTGGGCGATGTGCTGTTTCAGGGTTCCATCGGGCGCACCGACTTTCCCTATGGCGACCACGACGCGCTGATCCGCGCCATCACCGAGAAGCTGCTGCCACTGGGCGATGACTATTCGTTCCTTTGCGGCCATGGCCCCGGCTCGACCATCGGCGCGGAGCGCCGCAGCAATCCGTTCCTGCGCGGGCACCACGTCACATAACGACAAGCCAGCGGCGACGTGGCACACTTGCCGCTCCAGCGCCGGACCTTCGCAGCATGCACCAGCTTCTGCTCCTGCGGCACGCCAAGTCGTCGTGGGAGGACCAGAAACTACCGGATCGGGATCGCCCGCTGAGCAAACGGGGACGCAAGGCGGCTGCCGCCGTCGGCGACGCGATCCGCGAGCTTGGGCTGAGTCCGGATGTCATCCTCACCTCGCCGGCACGCCGCACACAGGAGACGCTCGAGGCTCTGGAGCCTTGGGATGAAACGCCGCTCGTTGAGCAGGTCGAGGGACTTTACCTCGCTAGCGTGCCACAACTGCTTACCATCCTGCGCGGAGTAAACGAAACGGTACGCAGCGTCATGGTGATTGGCCATAATCCTGGGCTGCACGAACTGGCCACATTGCTGGCCAGCAATTCCGCCAGCGCGGAAGCACGCCGGCTGATCGCTAAATTCCCAACCGGCGCGCTCGCCGAGTTCTCGGTCGCCACGCGGTGGCAGCAACTCGACGCGGCAGGTACAAGGTTGGTGCGCTTGCTCACACCAAAGGATCTGCCGGAGGCGGCGACCTGAGCGCATGGAACTGGAGCTTGGCCTCGATCCAGACGACGCCTCGCGACTGACCCGGCTGCCGCTGCTCGCGCCAATGCGGAGCGGCAAGGCCCGCAGCAAGGCATTACGGATCGTATGGCATGACAGCCCGGATCGGGCGCTGACAGACCGGGGCTTGGTTATGGCGGAGCAGCGGCCTCTCTGGCGGCTGGAACGCGTGTATCCGGACGGAGCGGGCTGGCCGCCAGGCGAGCCTGCGCCGGTACTCGCGAGCGGCACCGGGCCGGCGGCGCTCGGTATCAGCGTGCCGGATCCACTGGTCCCGGTGGCCGCATTCGAAGGACGTGCCGCCATCCACAACTTTGCCACCGAAAGCGGGGCATTGTCGCTGACCCTCCTCAACGGTGTTGTCCGGGCCGTCGCGGGTGAGCACCGCATCTGCCGTGTGCGACTCCAGGGACCCGAGCAGCGATTGCAGGACGTGGCATGCGCGATAGCCGGCGAGCTTGATCTTGCTGTGCCGCGAGCCAGCCTCGCCGCCGAAGCACTGGCGATCGCATCCGGTATCCCGCCCACGCCGCGACGCGAAGGTGCGCCCGAACTGCGTGCCGGCGTGTCGGTCTCAGAGGCCTTTGCTCATGTTGTGGGTCATCTGACGGACGTGATCCTGTACTTCGCGGAGACCGCCGCCGAAGCACACGAAGGACCCGAACCGGTGCATCAGATGCGCGTGGCGGTCCGGCGGCTGCGTTCGGCGATCAAGGTTTTCCACCGCGCGGTGCGCTGTCCTGGGGTGGAGGCAGCGAATGCCGGCCTCAGGGCATTAGCCGCCAGGCTGGCGCCGACGCGTGATTGGGATGTATTTGTGACGGAGACGGCCGCTCAGGTTGGCGAGGTCTTTGCTGACGACAAGCGGTTTCAGCGACTGATCTCCGCGGCAGAGCGCCGCCGCCGGGTGTGCCACGACGAATTACGCGCGTATCTACTGAGCGCGGAATTCCGCCGCCTCGGCATAGAGCTTGCCTGTCTCGCCGCCAGCCAGGAGTGGCAGGTGAGTCTCGGCGAGGCCGAGCAGATTGAGCTTGCTGCACCACTGGATGAGTTTATCGGTCGTGTATTGGGCAAACGCTTGAAGCGCCTGGTACAGGCCGACGGC
Organism: uncultured Acetobacteraceae bacterium; assembly: GCA_964427005.1. Classification (GTDB taxonomy): domain Bacteria; phylum Pseudomonadota; class Alphaproteobacteria; order Acetobacterales; family Acetobacteraceae; genus JAMXLO01. The sequence continues at coordinate 14,748 of CAYRTL010000042.1, read as the reverse complement.
GATGTGGCCCATCTGGCGCCGTCCGATTTGCACGTGATCCGGCTGCGCGCCAAACGGCTGCGCTACGCAGCCGAAATCTTCGCCCCGCTCTATCCAGGCAAGTCTGCGCAGCGCTACATCCGGCGACTCACTCGCCTGCAGGATCAACTCGGCACGCTGAACGACGCAGCGGTCGCCGGCAGCCTGCTTGCGGACCTGGGCGCGAATGGTGGCAGCCATGCCTATGCCACCGGCCTGGTCCTCGGGTTTGTCGGCGCCCGGAGCAGGCGCACGCGCGAGAAGATCGACAAGCAGTGGGAAAAGTTCGAGCGTCTGACGCCATTCTGGGAACAATGACGGAGTTTGGCGGCAGCGCGGGCTTGTGGCACCGTCCCATCAGCAGAGCCGTCCAAGGAATACAAACATGCCGGAAAACAGCGTCAGTTTCGATCTTTTGTCAGGCGTGCGAATTGTCGATTTCACGCAGTTCGAGGCCGGACCATCCTGCACCGAAGCCCTCGCGTGGCTCGGCGCAGAAGTCGTGAAGATCGAGAATCCGAAGATGGGCGATCCGGGCAGACGGCTGCGGCCGGGGCAGCCCGATGATGATCCGTACTACTTCCACGTGTTCAACGCGAACAAGAAGTCGATCGCGCTCAATCTGAAATCGCCACGGGGGCTGGCGCTGGTAAAGGACCTGCTGCGCAAGGCCGATGTGTGCGTGGAGAACTACGCACCGGGCACCATCGAACGTCTTGGTCTCGGCTATGACGTTGTGCGCGAGCTGAACCCGCGGATCATCTACGCGCAGGTGAAAGGCTTCGGCGAAGGCAGCCCGTACGAGAACAACCTCGCCTTCGACATGATCGCGCAAGCCTGCGGCGGCACGTTCAGCGTGACAGGCGATCCGAAGGGTCCGCCAACGCGGCCTGGCATCTCATTGGGCGACACCGGCACCGGGATGCTGATGGCGATCACCATCCTCGGTGCGCTGCGCAAGCGCGACGCGACGGGGAACGGCAGCCGCCTTCAGGTCGCGATGCAGGATGCGATCATGCACTACATGCGTATCAACTTCGCCACCCAGGGCCTGACCGGCAAGCCGGCGCAGCGCGGTGGCGACAAGGTGCCGGGCGTGAACAACGCGCCCATGGGTCTGTATCCGTGCAAGCCTGGCGGGCCGAACGACTACGTCTATCTGATGACCAGCCGCGCCAATCCGGAACACTGGGACCGGCTGTTGAAACTGATAGGGCGCGAGGACCTCATCGGCGATCCGCGTTACGCGACGCCGATGGACCGGCTGCAGCGCGAGCCAGAGGTGGACGCGATCATCGCCGAGTGGACGCGCCACCATACCAAGCATGAGGCGATGCAGATGATCGGCGCGGCCGGCATCCCGGCCGGAGCGGTGCTGGACACCATGGAGTTGCAGAACGACCCGACTTTCGAGCAGCGCGGCATCATGCAGGTGATGCAGCATCCGGTGCATGGCGACTTCAAGATGCCGGCTTGGCCGGTGCGGGTGGACGGCAAGCCATCGAAGGTGGAGCCATCGCCGATCCTGGGCCAGCATACCGCCGAGGTGCTGGGCTCCTGGCTGGGGATGAGCGCTTCGGACGTTGAGGGACTGCGGCGGGAGGGTGCGCTCTGAAACTAGGCCAAACGCTGTAGCCGCTTGATTATTCGCGATTTGGGCTTGACCTGACGGCCCACGATGGGCACTCCGTGTGTGTAAACCGCACGCAAGGGGAGCCCCGTCTTGCCGATCAGTCGGCCCCGACGAATTTTCCGCTCTGCCTTGCCGCGTGCCGACGCGAAGGGCCTCGTCGTGCTGGCACTGCTGGCGTTGATCGCCGCCGCTGGCGTTTCTCTCGCTATGTTGCCCCATCGTGAGCCTGCATCGTCGCAACCACCTACGGTTGTAGCGGAAGAACTCCACGCCCCTGCTTCGCAGGTCGCCGTAGTGGATGGAGCGACGCTCCGGCTGCGCGACCAGGTGGTGCGGCTGCTTGGCGTGGAACCGCCGTCCCGCGGCACCACGTGTGAAGCGGCGGATTGCGGCGCTGCCGCCATCAATGCGCTGGCGGCGATGGTGAGCGAGGTCCCGGTGAAGTGCCGGCTGACTGGCGCAGACGCGATGGGACGAGCCTACGCGGTGTGCCAAGCCGGGAGTACGGAGTTGAACCGTGCCGTCATAGCCGCAGGCTGGGGCCGCGCTGCTGATGCGGAACCAATGCTGAAGCAGGCGGAGGAGAATGCCCGCGCGCAACGCCGTGGCCTGTGGGCGTTGGAGCGCGACGCGGGCGGCTAACCCTACTTACGTTTGACGGCGGGGTCTTCGCCGTGGCTGTGGGCCTTGCCGATCCGCTCGGCCTGCTTGAGCTCTTTGGCCTCATCGGTGTCGAGTGCCCGCGCGGCATCGCGCGCCGCGGGTTCCACCTTGCCGCTTTCCGCAAACTGCTTCTGCTCGCGGTTGTATTCGCGCGCTGCAGTCTTGTTGCCTTCGCCCTCGTTCTCGGATCCGGCAGAGGAGGGTGACTTCGAAGTCATGGCTGCTCCTTTTCGCTTTGCCGTGCTGGAACTATCGGACCGCTGGTTGGTTTCGTGGGTGGAGCACGGGGCGGCGGAAATGCCGCTGCGAATTGATGTGCTGAGGCGAAACAACATGTCGGAGAAGCGGGGCAGCACGAAATGCGTCCGACATGTGGCCGAGCAGGTTTGCGGCAATGCCAAGGGATTAACCATATTCCGGTTAAACATGGCTATTGCATTGCACAATAACGGTTTTTTGCCTGCCGCGCTTGCGCCGCCGGAGTAAGCACAGCTACCTGTCAAGCCACCGGCGATGGGGGTGCCAATGGCGATCGCAACCGAGACCAGGAAGCGCGGCAAGGGACGTGAGCCAGCCATCGACCGGGACCTTCTGCTGAAGGCCTATCGCGACATGCTGCTGATCCGCCGCTTTGAGGAGAAAGCCGGACAGCTCTACGGGATGGGCCTCATCGGCGGCTTCTGCCATCTCTACATCGGCCAGGAGGCCGTCGTTGTCGGCATGCAGATGGCGCTGTCCGATGGCGACGAGGTCATCACCTCCTACCGCGATCACGGCCACATGCTGGCAACCGGCATGGACCCGCGCGGGGTTATGGCGGAGCTGACCGGCCGCGCCAGCGGCTACTCGCATGGCAAGGGCGGCTCCATGCACATGTTCAGCAAGGAGAAGAACTTCTTTGGCGGCCACGGCATCGTGGGCGCGCAGGTGAGCATTGGCACGGGCCTGGGTTTCAGCAATTGGTATCGCGGCAATGACCGCGTCTCAGTCACCTATTTCGGCGAGGGCGCATCCAACCAGGGCCAGGTATTCGAAAGCTTCAACCTGGCCGCACTGATGAAGCTGCCTGTGGTCTACATCATCGAGAACAACAAGTACGGCATGGGCACCAGCGTCGAACGCGCGTCTGCGTCCCGCGACCTGTCGAAGAACGGCGGACCGTGGGGCATTCCAGGCCTGCAGATCGACGGCATGGATGTGCTGGCGGTGAAGGAGGCCGGTGAGCAGGCGGTGGCGTATTGCCGCTCTGGCAAGGGGCCGTTCCTGATCGAGGCGAAGACCTATCGCTATCGCGGGCATTCGATGTCCGATCCCGCACGCTATCGCACGCGCGAGGAAATTCAGGCGATGCGCACGCAGCATGACCCGATCGACGGAGCGCGGCACAAGCTGGAGGCGCTGGGTGTTGAAGAGGCGACGTTCAAGCAGATCGATGACGAGGTGAAGGCGATCGTGCAGGAGGCCGCGGATTTCGCTCAAAACAGCCCAGAGCCGGATCCATCGGAACTGTGGACTGACGTGCTGGTAGAGGGCTGAACGGTGTCGACGCAGATCCTGATGCCAGCACTCTCGCCCACCATGACGGAGGGTAAGCTTTCGCGCTGGTTGAAGAATGTCGGTGATGAAGTACGCGCGGGCGACGTCATCGCGGAGATCGAGACCGACAAGGCCACCATGGAGGTGGAAGCCGTCGATGAAGGCAAGCTTGCGCAGATCCTGGTGGATGAAGGCACCGAAGGCGTCGCTGTGAATACGCCGATTGCCGTGCTGGCAGGGAATGGAGAGGACGTTTCGGCGGCGCCGGTGGCGGCAAAACCGCGTCCAACGCCGACAGCGCCGGCGCCGGTTCCGGCAGCGCCGGCACCGGAACCTGTCGCCCAGGCCGAACCCGATAAGGATTGGGGGCCGACAAAGCCGATCACGGTCCGGGAGGCGCTGCGAGATGCCATGGCGCTGGAGATGCGCCGCGATGACAGGGTGTTCCTGATTGGCGAGGAAGTCGCGCAGTACCAGGGCGCCTACAAGATCAGCCAGGGGCTGCTGGACGAGTTCGGTGCGAAACGGGTGATCGATACGCCGATCACCGAGCATGGCTTCACCGGCATGTCGGTTGGCGCCGCGTTGAATGGGCTGAAGCCCATCGTGGAGTTCATGACGTTCAACTTCGCCATGCAGGCGATGGATCAGATCATCAACTCGGCCGCGAAGACGCTTTACATGTCCGGTGGCCAGATGGGCTGCCCAATCGTGTTTCGTGGCCCCAACGGCGCCGCTGCGCGTGTCGCTGCTCAGCATTCGCAGTGCTATGCGAGCTGGTATGCGCACGTGCCCGGATTGAAAGTCGTGGCACCCTGGTCGTCCGCCGATGCCAAGGGACTGCTACGCGCAGCCATTCGCGATCCCAATCCGGTCATCGTGCTGGAGAACGAGATTCTCTACGGCCAGACATTCGAATGTCCGACCGACGAAGAGTTCATCCTGCCCATCGGCCGCGCGAAGATAGAGCGCCCCGGCCATCATGTGACGATAGTCGCATTCAGCATCATGGTCGGCGTGGCGATGAAGGCCGCAGAGGCACTCGCGGAGCAGGGAATCGAAGCGGAGGTGATCAACCTGCGCTCGCTCCGCCCGTTCGACACCGCGACCGTGGTCGAGAGCGTGAAGAAGACCAACCGGTTGGTATCGGTGGAGGAAGGGTGGCCATTTGCCGGCATCGGCGCCGAAGTGGCGATGCAGGTGATCGAGCACGCATTCGATTGGTTGGATGCGCCGCCGGTGCGCGTGCACGGGGCGGATGTGCCCCTGCCCTACGCCGCCAATCTGGAGAAGCTCGCGCTGCCGCAGCCCGAATGGGTGATCGACGCCGTCAAGAAAATCGTCTGAGGGGAACGGCACATGGCGACCAATATCCTGATGCCGGCGCTGTCGCCGACGATGACGGAGGGCACGCTGTCACGCTGGCTGAAGAAGGAAGGCGAGAACGTGCGCGCCGGCGATGTCATCGCCGAGATCGAGACCGACAAGGCCACGATGGAGGTCGAAGCGGTCGATGAAGGCGTGCTGGGCAAGATCCTCGTCCCGGATGGCACGCAAGGCGTGAAGGTGAACGAGCCGATTGCGGTGTTGGTGGAACGGGGAGAAGAGGTGCCCTCCGCTGCTGCCCCAGCGCCGAAGCAAGCGGCTGCTTCAGCGCCAGCTCCTGCACCGAAGGCCGAGGCGCCAAAGCCTGCACCCGCACCGCAACCCGGCAACGGTCACGATGCCGGCGGCGAACGCATCTTCGTCTCGCCGCTGGCTCGGCGGATGGCAAAGCAGGCCGGGCTTGATCTGGCGGCGCTGAAGGGCAGCGGACCAAACGGTCGCATTGTGAAGGCGGACATCGAGACTGCGTTGCAGAAGGCTCCGCCTGCTGCGCCACAGGCTGGTGCACCCGCACCGATTGCCAAGCCGGCAGCGCCGATCACTGCGCCGCACAAGCTCGTGCCACACAGCAACGTCCGCAAGGTGATCGCGCGGCGCCTGACCGAGGCGAAATCGACCATTCCGCATTTCTACGTCTCGATGGATGTGGAGATCGACGCGCTTATCAAGCTGATGAACGAGCTGAATGAGAAGTCGCCGAAGGAAGGACCTGACGCGTATCTGATCACCATCAATGACCTGGTGATCAAGGCGAGCGCCGCGACACTTCGCCGCGTGCCGGCGGTGAATGCCGCTTGGACAGATGATGGCATGGCGCTGTTCGAGGACATCGACATCAGCATCGCGGTCGCGATCCCCGACGGGTTGATCACGCCGATTGTGCGCAAGGCGGACCAGAAGGGCCTGGCGACAATAAGCCGCGAGATGAAGGACCTGGCGGGCCGCGCGCGTGCCGGCAAGCTGAAGCCGGAGGAGTTCCAGGGCGGCGGGTTCTCCATCTCGAACATGGGCATGTTCGGTGTGACCGAATTCGCCGCGATCATCAACCCGCCACAGGCCGCAATTCTGGCGGTCGCAGCAGGACAGAAGCGGCCGGTGGTGAAGAACGACTCACTGGCGATCGCGACGGTGATGACCTGCACGTTGAGTGTCGATCATCGCGTGGTCGATGGCGCCCTCGGCGCCCGCTGGCTGCGCGAGTTTAAGCGCATCGTCGAGGACCCGCTGAGTCTGTTGCTGTGACTCCCCGCCGCTCCCTCGTGTCATGGCCGGGCTTGGCCCGGCCACCCACGACTTCAGAACGGCAAGCTCTCGAAAAGGTCCTCCCAATCCGGGTTGTCGCGATGGATCAACCTCACCTTCCAGGCCCGCGGCCAGTGCTTGATGTTCTTCTCGCGCTGAATAGCCGAGACCATGTTTTCGTGTCGTTCGATATAGACCAGTCGATGCAAGCCATACTGCTGGGTGAAACCCCCGATCAAACCCTCTTTGTGCTCGGCTACTCGACGTCGGACGTTGCTTGTGACACCGACGTACAGCGTCCCGTTACGACGGTTGGTCATGATGTAGATCCATCCAGCGGGCATGCCGCGCATTCAGCATGCCGGTGGTTAAGAAGTCGTGGGTGGCCGGGCCACGCCCGGCCATGACACAAGGAAGGGGATGAGCGCCGCGTTCACCCTTCGCGCCACCACGGCCGCCGATGTGCCAGCGTTGCACCGGCTGATGCGTGACTTCGCGGCGTACGAGAAGCTGGAACACCGCTTCAAGATCACCGAAGCCCGGCTGCACGACGTGCTGTTCGGCGCGAAGCCTGCACTTGAATCCATGCTGGCAGAGGTCGATGGCGCGCCGGTCGGCTTCGCCATCTGGTATTTCCTGTTTGGCACCTTCTCGGGCCGCTACGGCCTGTTCGTCGAGGACGTCTACATCGAACCAGCACATCGTGGCCGCGGCATTGGGCTGGCGCTGTTCCGTCACATGGCACGCATCGCAGTCAAGCGCGACTGCGTCCAGATGGAGTGGAACGTGCTGGACTGGAACACGCCGGCGATCGAGTTCTACCGGCGCATCGGTGCCAAACGTCCAGAAGGCTGGGTGCCGCAGCAACTCACCGGCGACGCGCTGATCGCGCTGGCCAACGGAGCAGACAATGGCTGACCAGACGTTCGATCTTGTCGTTGTTGGCGGCGGCCCTGGCGGTTACGTCGCAGCGATTCGTGCGGCACAGCTTGGCATGAAGACCGCCGTGGTGGAGCGCGAGCATCTCGGCGGCATCTGCCTCAACTGGGGCTGCATTCCGACCAAGGCGCTGCTGCGCACCTCTGAGATCAACCACCTGCTGCACCATCTGCCCGACTTCGGTTTTGCTGCTGTCGAGCCGCGGTTCGAGATCGACAAGGTGGTGAAGCGTTCGCGCGCGGTGGCGAAGCAGCTCTCGCAAGGCGTCGCGCATCTGCTGCGCAAGAACAAGGTCACCGTGTTCGACGGCAGCGGCAAGCTGGCGGGCAAGCAGACGCTGGCGGTCGAGAAGGCCGGCGCGCCGGTCGCCATGCTGAAGTCGCCGCACATCATTCTCGCAACGGGTGCACGCGCTCGGCAGATTCCGGGCATTGAAGCGGATGGCAAGCTGATCTGGACCTACAAGGAGGCGATGGTGCCGCCCTCGATGCCCAAGTCGCTGCTGGTGATCGGCTCGGGCGCGATCGGCATCGAGTTCGCCAGCTTCTATCGCAACATGGGCGCCGATGTGACGGTGGTGGAGGTGCTGCCGCGCATTCTTCCTGTGGAAGACGAGGAGATTTCCGCCTTCGCGCACAAGGCGTTCGAGAAGCAGGGCATTCGCATCCTGGTCGGTGCGCAGGTGAAGAGCGCGAAGAAGGGCCGTGACAACGTCACCGTCACCGTAGAGGCCAGCGGCAAGAGTCAGGACATCACAGTGGATCGCGTCATCTCCGCCGTCGGCATTGTCGGCAACGTCGAAGACGTGGGCCTGGAAGGTACCGGCGTGAAGGTGGACCGCACACACGTGGTGATCGACGAATACTGCCGCACGGGCGAGCCAGGCGTATATGCAATCGGCGATCTGGCGGGGCCACCTTGGCTCGCGCACAAGGCGAGCCATGAGGGCGTGCTGTGTGTCGAGAAGATTGCCGGCCTGAACGATGTGCATCCTTTGGACGTGACCAACGTGCCGGGATGCACATACTGCCGTCCGCAGGTGGCATCGGTGGGCCTGACCGAGGCGCGTGCGAAGGAGGCGGGGCACGAGGTGAAGGTCGGGCACTTCCCGTTCATCGGCAACGGCAAGGCGATCGCGATGGGCGAGCCGGAGGGCATGGTGAAGACGGTGTTCGACGCCAAGACCGGCGAGTTACTCGGTGCGCATATGGTGGGCGCGGAGGTGACGGAGATGATCCAGGGGTTCGCGATCGCGCGCACTCTGGAGAGCACCGAGGCGGAGCTGATCGAGACGATATTCCCGCACCCGACGGTGTCGGAGACGATGCATGAGGCGGTATTGGATGCGTGGGGGAAGGTGATTCACATTTAGCCAGGGCAAACCGAGACGCGACGTGACCTTGTTCTGATGGAGCGATTTCCCAATCAAGCCATCACAGGATGGTGTATTGCCGTTCTCGAAACGATCGGCAAGGCGCGGCGTTTTCTGCTCCGCAAGCACGGTGACGATGCGGAGATCGGTCGATGGCCAAGCCCGCCCTCTCAGTCGGAGCTATCCTTCTGGTTTCGTGGACAATCGTATATTCTGGTCACGCACAACCGGTCGCCGCGGACAAGCTCAACAAGGCGAGCGAGTGCCAGGTCGCACCGGTCCGCTTTATTCCCGGCCAGCAGGTCTCGGGGCCGATGACCCTGAAGAATGACGGCGGATGGTGCTGGTCGGTTGGTTATGCCTCGCAGGGATCCAACATGTATCTCTCAGCCGGTGACGTTGTGGTCAAGGATCCGCCCAAGCATGGTCGCGTCTATCCGGTCATCGACACCGATCGGACATATCAGGTGACGGTATCGCGCTGACAGCCAAAGTGATGCGTGCCGCCGCTGTGGCGATCCGCGCCACCTCGGCAACGACTGCCGTGTCGGGCGCGGCTATACCAAGGCCGCGGTGCTTGCGGGTATCCTCACGCATGTTGCGAATGATGTTGGTCGCCGCGCTGCTGCTTTCGCTGGCCGCGGCAAGTGCAATGGCCGATCCGCCGAGCCCGCAATGCTGGAGCTGTCTGCGACGCCTGGCGATGGAATTGCCTGCGGTCAATCCGCAGGAGGATGCGTCCTATGAGCAAGGGCTCACGCCGGGTTCGGTGCTGCCGGCGATGGCGGTGTGCAGCCTGGATGACGGCGAGCTTCCCTCGCTGCAACGGATCATCAAGGTGTTCACCGATGCTTCCGTGGATGGTGGTGGTGTGTCGTATGTGCGGGCGCAACTCGAGCGGATGCCTGATGTGAGTGCGGAGGACCGGACGAAGCTGGTGGATGGGGCCCGGCAGGATTTGGAAACGACGCTTCGGCACCTGGTCGATCACAACTGCCGCATTCTGCTGCAGGCGCACTTCGACGAGGGCGCGAGCAGGCAGTGGATTGTTCGCATGATTGAGCTGGGGCGCGGGGAGGAGGTGCACTAGAAGAGGCCCGGTCTCACCTAACAAATGGCCATTGTTCCGAAGCCGTGCCATATTTGGCGCGCGATAGGGAAGCAACGGCCAATGGAATTGGCATTTCAACTGGGTCTTGCCGATAGGTACAAGAGTTCGCTCCAGCGCACCCGGGTACTCAGTGAACACTGGTTAGGGAGCCGGGCGTATTGCCCGAACTGCGGCAACGATCAAATTCTTCAATATGGCAACAACAAACAGGTCGCAGACTTTTTCTGCAGTGCCTGCCACGAAGACTACGAGTTAAAGAGCCAGCGAAAGCAGTTCGGCTCGAAAGTCGTGGACGGGGCGTATCCGGCCATGATGCGGCGCCTCATGGGCAACGCAGTCCCCAACCTCTTTCTGCTGAACTATGACGTCAACAGCCTGACGGTCACGAACCTACTCGTGGTCCCCAAGCACTTTTTCACGACAGACATCATCGAGGCGAGGAAGCCATTGCCGCCAACAGCCAGACGCGCTGGGTGGATGGGCTGCCGAATACTCCTGGAGGCGATCCCACACTCTGGGCGCATAACCCTCATACGGAACGGGTTGATCGAGCCGAAGACCAACGTTCTCAAGAAGTGGCAGCAGACGCTCTTCCTTCGCAAGCAGCGCGACCTAAACGCGAAAGGCTGGCTGTTGCACGTCATGCGATGCATCGAACGGATCGGCAAGGATCAGTTCTCACTTGAGGAGGTATATGCTTTCGAGGAAGAACTAAGAGCAGCATACCCCGGTAACCGCCATATAAGAGCCAAGATTCGTCAAAGAATGCAAGTATTACGCGACAACGGATTTCTTGAGTTCGTTGGCAAAGGGATCTATAAGTTGATGCGCTGAGCCTTGGGACTGTCGGGAATGGCCTGGTTTCTCAACAAGTATGTGTGTGCCGATTGTAAGCAGGAATGGGAAGATGAGTGGTCTGCTACATGCGAGGACGATTGTCCTCACTGCGGTTCGCGCCACATGGTCCCTTACGACAGTGTCGATTTGACTGAGGTTATTGAGGAACATCAGGGCAAGTTCCTGGTTTATAGGTCGCCGGACTCTGCTGAGCACTCGGCTGATTATGAGTTGATTGCGGAGTGCTCGACGCAGAAGGCGGCGGAGGAATTCCTGGAGAGCGGAGACACCTGATCGCGTTTCCAATCTGCCGATCAGCAACGGCAAGATCGAACAGCGATTGAAGGTTCAGCCCACGCTACCGGACCCGTCGGCCGAGTATCAGTGCAGCTTCGGCGACTTCAGAAACGTGGAGCGATCGCCGGACCGCACCGTCAGCGCCACAGGCGTCTTGTCGCGCATCAGGCGCAGCCGTACCTCCGCCCCCGCGCTGCCAGACGCCCAGACGCGCCGCCACAGCCCCGCCAGGTCGCTGACTTCGTCGCCGCCCACCGCAAGAATGCGATCGCCGACGCGCACGCCCGCCTGTTCCGCCGGCCCGTTGTCAGCCACGCCGCCCACCATCAGCGTGTCATCCGCCTCAGTGGCGTACATGCCAAGCCAGGGCCGTGCAGGACGATTGACCCGGCCGTAGCTGAGCAGGTCCTTCATAATGGGAGGCAGCAAGCCGATGGGCACGACCATGTTCATGTCGAGCCGGCGGCCCTTCCCGTCACCCTGCTGCAGGATCAGCGACCCGATCCCCATCAGCTTGCCGTCGGCGCTGAGCAACCCGCCGCCGCCCCAGAACGGATGCGCCGGCGCGGTGAAGATCGCGTCGTCCACCACGTATTCCCAGTAGCCGGCGAACTCCTGCCGCCCCACGACACGGGTCTCCACAGCGTGGTGGCGTCCGCCACCCGCGGCGAAAACCACCTGGTCGCCCACCTTGAGTTGATCGGAGTCGCCCATCTCCAATGCCGGAAGATTGAGCTGTCCGAGTGCCTGCACCAGGCCGAAGCCGGTCTCCTGGTCATAGGCCAGTGCATGTCCGGGAATCGCCCGCCCGTCCGAGGACGTAATCCATATCGTCTCCGCCTCGGTGATCAGATAGCCGATCGTCGCGACCAGGCCGCTCTCGCGGATCACCACGCCACTGCCGGCGCGCTCGGTGCCGAGGGTGCCGGCAGTGTAGGCATCCGGAGGCACGTAACTCTTCAGGTTCACGATCGCCCGGAGCGCGCGCTCCAGGTCGAATGAATAATCGTCGGGATCCGGCTGAAGGTTGGCGGGAATCTCCCAATCCTGATTCTTCATGCCTCGGCGTCTTCCCTGGTTCGAAGGCGGGGCTGTCATCAGACGAATATCGGCGCTTTGGTCGTCCAAAGCCAGACCGGCACACCATCAGAGATCAGAACAACCGGTCCTTCGTGGCGTACGGCACAATCACGTCCGACGGATCGGCCAAATTCAGCATGGCGCGCGCCCTCTCATCGAGCGCATCGGCATCGATGTGCCGCGACCTGAGACCGGCAACGCGACGCTCCCAGGCGTCCCGGTCGGCCTGTGCCTTGGCCTGGTCCGCCTGTGCCTGGGCCAACAATTCCTGGCGCTGCGCATAGGCGACCAGCCCATGATTGCCCTTCACGGAATTCCAGCCGAAATAGCCAACCAGCGACAGAAAGAAGAGCGGCGCCACCAGCGCTTTCAGTCTGCGCTTTATCTCGCGTCCGAACGGCATCGATCACTCCACGTCGACTGCTACTCTACTCGATTCCGGCGAAGACGTGAACGCGATGAATGAAATCTGTGGTTGGTTGACCATAGCGTGTTCGCTCGTTGAAGATGCGTGTCGAACGGGGTGGAGATCCGATGGGAACGCGGCGGGCACTATGTGCAACGGCCCTGGCCGGTTGCCTGTCGAGCGGCTCGGCCATCGCCCAGACCTCGTCTGCTCCGGCCGCATCCATCCCGGCGGCGCCAGCGGGAAGCACCGGCCCCAGCCTTTCTCATTCGGCACTGAAGGCGACGACGTTCAAGGTCGCGGCCACGCTAACCGGGTGGTTCATCTACTCGGCCGCGGCTGGGGGAGTGGCTGGTGGAACGGCGCTGACCGCATTCACCACCGTCGGTTCCTGGCTGCTTTACACCGGCAATGACTATCTCTGGGACACCTACGCCCCTCCACCGGCACGGCAGGTTCCAGGTCAGTCATTCGACAAGGCCGACGATGCCTGGAGGACCACGAAGAAATTCCTGACCTACACCCCGGCCGTCATGACCCTCGCCTGGGGCAGCATCTACGTCTATACCGGTTCCGCTGCGACCATGCTGACGTTCGGTGCGGCCATGACTGTGGTCAAGACAAGCGTGTTCTACGCCAACAACATCGCCTGGGATTACTACGACTGGTATGTCAGCGCGCCAGGGGCTACGCCGGCGGGGTCGTAAGAAACCGGCATGGTTGCGACGATGCAGCCATGTGTGCGAACTGGGCGCAGGAAAATCAGCATGGGATCAGACGCGCGATGACGGTTCAGCCGATGCGTACCATGGCTCCATTGGCCATGTTGTTGATGCTGGGCGGCTGCGCCGGCTCGATGGGGACCACCCGTCCAGGCCCATCGGTGCCTGCCAGCGCGGCATCCAACATCGAAGTCGTGATGCCGCCGGTGACGGCATTCGACGGCACATACAGGAGCCGGGGACTTCGCGTGACCGGTTCTTTCGGTTCGGGAAGAGATACATCATCCTGGTGTGACAGCCCGGGTCAGCCGATCATTACTGTGTCCGGAGGCCAGTTCACCTACACCGTTCCGCACCCCAACATTCCCACGACGACACAGCCAACCTATCTCGCCACCATGGCCGGGGACGGATCATTTTCTGGCCAAATCGTCTCAGGCAGCATCTCCGGCCAGGTCACGGGAACCCACATGGAAGGGAAGATCGACGGTTCGGCGTGCCTGTACGCATTCTCCGCCGATCGAACCTAGGGCGGGCTACCTTCGCAAAATCGTCTGTCCGGCATAGCGCGCGGCCGGACCAAGCTGTGCCTCGATGCGCATCAACTGGTTGTATTTCGCGGTCCGGTCGCTGCGGGACAGGCTGCCAGTCTTGATCTGACCGCAGTTCGTGGCCACCGCGAGATCGGCAATTGTGGTGTCCTCCGTCTCCCCCGAGCGATGGCTCATCACGCAGCGGAATCCCGCCTTGTGCGCGATTTCCATGGTCTCCAGCGTCTCGGATAACGTGCCGATCTGGTTGACCTTGATGAGGATGGCGTTGGCGGCGTGCTCCTCGATTCCGCGCCGCAGCCGCTCAGGATTGGTGACGAACAAGTCGTCGCCAACGATCTGAATCCGATTACCCAGAGTGGCGGTCAGGTGCTTCCAACCGTCCCAGTCATCCTCCGCGCAGCCATCCTCGATTGACACGATCGGGTACCTGGAGATCAGCGCCTCGTAATACTGGACGATACCAGCGGCATCGAGTGTCTTACCCTCGCCCTCCAGCACATAGCGGCCGTTCTTGAAGAACTCGCTGGATGCGGGATCGAGCGCGAACGTGATATCCTCGCCGGGCCGATAGCCGGCCTTCTCGCAGGCGCGTGTGATGAAGCTCAGCGCCTCATCGGCCGACTTCAGGTTCGGCGCGAAGCCGCCTTCATCACCGACATTCGTGTTATGGCCGGCGGCGTGCAGTTCCTTCTTCAGCGCGGCAAAGATCTCCGAGCCCATGCGAATGGCGTCCGCCACCGTGCCGGCACCAATCGGCTGAATCATGAACTCCTGAATGTCGATCGGATTGTCCGCATGTACGCCGCCGTTGACGATGTTCATCATCGGCACGGGCAGCGTGCGCGCATAGACGCCGCCAACATAGCGATACAGCGGAATACCAAGCTCTGCTGCCGCCGCCTTCGCCGTCGCCAGCGACACGGCGAGGATGGCGTTCGCGCCGAGCCGCGAC
>CAYRTL010000041.1:0-37531 GCA_964427005.1 uncultured Acetobacteraceae bacterium | reverse complement strand
ATGACAGCAGGATCGGTGGGCGGTTGTTGAGAGCGTCCTTGTCGAATCCTGCAATGCGTTTGTAGCCGGCGGCGGCTTCCTCGAGTTCCTGGGCTGACAGCACGTCCTCGATCCGCGCGAAACCTTTCGGCGCGCGTTCTTCCACCAATTGCATCACCTGCTCGGGGCCGTTCTTCCGGTTCGCCAGGACAATTGAAGCCGTCGCAGGACGGCGTTCCGCTTCATAGGCGCGCAGGGCCGCCTCGGTGGGGCCGCGCGCGTGAATCTCGCGCGCCAGCACGCGCGCGTCGAGAATCGCCTGCGACGCTCCGTTCGAGCCGATCGGATACATCGGGTGCGCTGCATCACCCATTAGCGTGACTCGACCGAAGGTCCAGCGCTCCAGCGGGTCGCGATCGACCATCGGATATTCGTAGCAACGTTCAGCCGCGCGGATCAGCCCAGGCACGTCGAGCCAGCCGAAGCGCCAGCTCTCGAACTGCGGCAGGAAATCCGCCAGGTGGCCCGGCCGGTTCCAGTCCTCGCGACGCCATTGATGGTCGGGCTGAAATTTTCGTTCGGCAATCCAGTTGATCACGGCCTCACCGCGATCCATTGCGGCACGCGAAATGGGATAGCAGACAAATTTCTGGAACTCGTGGCCGGCCATGATCATGGTGCGGCCTGTGAGGAACGGCTTGCCGATCGTCACGCCTCGCCACAGGATTGAGCCGTTCCACAATGGCGCGCCTTCATCGGGATAAAGCGTGCCGCGCACCGCAGAGTGGATACCATCGGCACCAATCAGCAATTGTCCGGTGGCCTCGCCGAGGCTTCGCCCGCTGCGGCGATTCGCGAAGAAGGCGCGGACACCATCATCTGTCGTCTCCCATGCACTGAGATGGTGCCCTGTGACGATGCGATCCGAACCCAGGCGCTCGCGCGCTGCGGCAAGCAGGATCATTTGCAGTTCGCCGCGATGGACCGAGAATTGCGGCCAGTTGTAGCCTGCGGCGAGACCCCGTGGCTCCGACCAGATCAGCTTGCCATGCTTCGAGTAGTAGGCCAGTTCCCCCGTTGGAATCGCCGTGGCGGCCAGCCGATCCGCCAGGCCAAGCTCAGTCAGTTCGCGCACGGCATGCGGCAGGGTATTGATGCCGACGCCAAGCGGCTCGATGGTCTCGACGCTTTCGAACACGCGGCATTCAACGCCGATCTGATGCAGGCTCAGCGCCGTTGTCAGGCCCGCGATGCCGGCGCCGATGATCAGGACCGCCATGACTGCTCCGAAGGATTGCTGGATGCCTGTCTATCACACTGCGGCCGGAACGGTTGAGACGCTGGAGTGGGGCGAAGGTCCGGAGCTGTTGGTGCTGTTGCATGCTGCGGCCGCCGGTCCGCAGAGTCTATCGGCGCTCGCAGCGCTGCTGATACGGCCCGGACGGCGGGTGGTCGCGCCGGCGCTCAACCGCTACGGCGGCACTGTCATTCGCGACGAAACGGACCGGATCCGCGCGCATCTCGACGTGGTGCGGTCCTGCGTCGAGATTTACCCCGCTGAGCGTCGGTTCCTGTTCGGGCATTCGATGGGTGGGCTCATCGGATTGCTGAGCGCGCTGGACGGCATCGATTTCTATCGCATCGCGCTTTACGAGCCGATTGTAACCGCCTGTCTGCGGAAGGACGTCCCGCACGAGGCAGCCTTACTGGCCTGGGACCGCGCCATCGTAGCCAACGCGGACATTGCCGCATTCGTCACGGCGTGGAACGGGACGCCTTGGGAGGCGCTTCCGGCCGCCGCACGTGCCAGACTGACGGAGGCCGCGCCTGCTCTCATCGCGGACATGCGCGCGGTTTCTTACCACCCGTGTTCGCTTGATCGATTGCACCAAGTGCATAAGCCGGTCGTGTTGCTTCAGGGCACGAAGTCCCCCGCCATCACCCATGCCATGACCACTCGGCTCGCGGCCCTGCTGCCGAACGCAACGAGCATCAACGCTGAGCGTTGTGGTCATCTAGGCCCGATCCAGATGCCCGCGACGGTGGCCGAGCTGTTGACATCGATCGCGAGGTTGTGATGCTTCGGAGTTGCGGTCGTCCGTAAGCTACGCATGGCAATGCGACCGTAAGTGCCTTGATGCAGTCACCCCCTTCTGCGGAGGCATACATGTCCATCGTGCGCAATATCGATGTAACCATGCAGTCCCAGGTGAGCTTCGACGACGCGTGTCGCGCCGCCGTCGCTGAAGCCGCCAAGACGTTACGCGGCATCATGTCATTCCGCATCAAGGAGGCTGAATGCGTGGTTGAGCACGACAAGATCATCGCCTATCGCGTCACCGGGAAAATCGTCTTCCTGGTCGAACGATAACACCGAAACGCTGGAGGAAAGTGCCATGACGGGATCGCCGGATGCGCTGCATGGCTATCACGCGCATATTTATTATGATGACGATACGATGCCGATCGCTGTGAAGCTGCGGGATATATTGGCAGCGGATTTCCCCGTGGAAATCGGCAAGAACAGCGGCGCTATAGCCGGACCGCATCCGATCCCGCAAATCCAGGTCATCTTCAAGAACGACGCGTTCCAGCGAGTCGTGTCATGGCTGATGCTGAACCGGCAAGGTCTGGATATCCTCGTGCATCCGCTGAGCGACGATGAATACGAGGACCACACAGACAACGCGCTCTGGCTCGGCACGCCGGTACCGCTGAAGCTCGAAGTGCTGAAGCACACACCCTATCCGGCCTATTTGCTGCCTGCGGACTGAAGCCTACCGCTTCACTCCCAGGCCGCGCATGAACTGATCGCGGATGCGCGGCGGATCACGCTCGGTGGTATCCGCCGGCTTTTCCCTGTCGATGCGACAGCCGATGAGCCACGGGCCATCCTCGCGCAGCGCGAGTTCGATCAGTTCCTCGAAATCACTTTCATCCGCGGCCCAGGCGCTTTGCGCGATGCCTGCACCGCGCGCCATCGCGACGATGTCGGCACCGAGCTCTGTCGAGGTAAGCTGCCCCCCGGTGATCTGGTACGTGCCGTTGTCCATAATGACGATGGCAAGATTTTTCTGCTTGCGTGCCGCCACTGTGGCGAGCGAGCCTACCTGCATCAGGATTGAGCCGTCGCCTTCCAGCGCGATCACCTTCCTCTGGGGCTGTGCGAGCGCCACGCCAAGCGCGATCGGCACTGCCAGCCCCATGCTGCCCAGCATGTAGAAATTCTGCGGCCGCCGCCCCGCGGCCCACAAGTCGAAATTGGTGTAGCCGATGCCGCCGATGACCGCCTCATCATGCTTCAGACGCGCCACCATGCGCTTCGTAATGTCGAAACGGTTCAGCACCTTCGCCTGATCGCGGTTCGCCGGATGGTTGGTTGCAAATGAGCCACTCATTTCGCGAACACCTTTCCTCCGGTCAGCAGCGGCGACAGGATGAATACGCAGGGTGCCTGCGTCGCGACCGCCTGGGTGATGCTGCGATCGACAATGAATTCCACCTCGTCGAGCCGACTCATCGTGTGATGCTCCACCGCCAGCGCCTGTAGCACCGGACGCATCGTGCGCGCGACCAGCGACTGGCCGATGTTGAACTCGCCCAACGTGCCGCGCTCCGACACCATCATCAGCACCGGTATCTGGAACGGCACCGCCAACGATGCGATTGCATTGGGCAGGGTGGCAAAGCCCGAAGTCTGCATCAGCACGATGCCGCGGAGCCCGCCCATCCACGCGCCCGAGACAATGCCCACTGCCTCCTCTTCACGTGCGCAAGAGAACGCGGTGAAGAACGGATCGGCGTGCACTGCATCAATAAGCGGCCGCAGCACATTGTCCGGCACATAGGTGACCAGCTTGACCTGATGTCGCTTCAGCACGTCCCGCACGATCTCGTGCCACGCCTGCGGGGCTTCCTCGTCCATGCCTTCACTCCGTCGGGGCGGTGCCAATGTGCGACGCCTTGCGCGCGGCGGCAACCGTTCGTAAGGAGGCGTGACGAAGGATCAGGAGGTCCCGATGGCTGATGCCGGCCCGTATGACGTGATCGTGGTTGGCGCGGGCAATGCCGCGCTGTGCGCCGCTCTCGCCGCTCAGGAGCAGGGTGCCAAAGTGCTGGTGCTGGAGAAAGCCAGCGAGGAGGAGCGCGGCGGCAACTCCACCTTCACGGCCGGCGGTTTCCGTTTCGTGCACAATGGCGTCGAGGACCTACGCAAGGACGTGCTGGTCGATCTGTCTGAGAGCGAGGCCAAGTCCATGTACATCCCGCCGTTCACGGCGGAGACCTACACCGAAGACCTGATGAAGGTGACAGAGAACCTGTCGGATCCGGATCTGATCGACCTCCTGGTGGGTCGCTCGCGCGAGACCGTGGTGTGGATGCGCGAAAAAGGCGTGCGTTGGATTCCGATGTTCAAGCGCCAGTCGTATCTGGTGAACGGCATCAACCACTTCTTTGGCGGCATGGCGGTAGAGGCTGTTGGCGGTGGCTGGGGCCTGGTCGATTTCCTGTTCAAGTCAGCCGAAAGGTACGGCGTTACGGTGCGCTACAACACCGGCATGCGGAAGCTGATTCAGAACCGCAAGGGCGAGATCACCGGGGTGACGGTGTTCGGTCCCGACGGCTATGAGGACATCAATGCCAAGGCCGTGGTGTTGGCGTGCGGCGGCTTCGAAGCCGATCCGGAGATGCGTGTGCGCTATTTCGGGCCGGGCTGGGAGATGGCGCGCGTGCGCGGCACGCGGCACAATACCGGCGACGGCATCAAGGCGGCACTGGAGATCGGTGCCGCGGCGTTCGGCGGCTGGTCAAGTTGCCACGCGGTGCAATGGGACCTCAGTGCGCCGCCCTTTGGGGATCGTGTGGTGCTCGATAACTACCAGAAGCACTCCTACCCGATCGGCATTATCGTCAACGCCAACGGCGAGCGCTTTGTCGATGAGGGTGCGGACTGGCGCAACTACACCTACGCGAAGTACGGCCGCGAAGTGATGAAGCAGCCGCAGCGCATGGCGGTGCAGATCTTCGACAACAAGACCAATCACCTGACGCGCGACGAATATCGCATCCGGCAAGTGACCAAGGCGGAGGCGAACACGCTCGAGGAGTTGGCGCAGAAGCTGGAGATCAGCCCGGAAGGTCTGGTTCGCACGGTGAAGGAGTTCAACGCAGCTTGCCAGCCGGGCGAGTTCAACCCGGCGATCCTCGACGGCAAGTGCACCAAGGGGATTACGCCACCCAAGTCGAACTGGGCGATACCGATTGATGAACCACCCTTCCACGGTTACGCGGTGACGTGCGGGATCACTTTCAGCTTTGGCGGACTGAAGATCACGACGGACGGTGAGGTGGAGGACACGACGGGGCGTGTCATCCCCGGCCTGTTCGCCGGCGGCGAGCTGGTCGGCGGGATTTTCTACCAGAATTATCTCGGCGGAGCGGGACTGATGTCTGGTTCGGTGTTCGGCAGGAACGCGGGGCGAAGCGCAGGCAAGTACGCAAAGGGATAGCGGCACCCTCTCCCAGCGCTTCGCGCCGGGAGAGGGTGCCGCCCGGTTACCCTTGCGGCCTCAACCCCAATATCCGCTGGAACCGGTCGCAATACGCCGGCCAAACCTCCGGGTTGATCAGTCGCGGCGGCCGTTTGCCATCCAGGATGTCGATCAACTGCTCCGCCGCGAATCGGGCCATGTTGTCGCGTGATTCGTACGTCGCACCGGCAGTGTGTGGACTGACCAGCACGTTGTCGAACGCCATCAGCTTGTGGTCATGTGGGGGCGGCTCGTCTTCCCACACATCCAATCCCGCCCCGGCGATCTGCTTCGCGGCCAATGCCGCGGCAAGCGCGTCCTCATCATGAATGCCGCCGCGCGCGGTGGTGACGAAATACGCATGCTTCTGCATCAGCGCGAACTCCGTCGCGCCCATCAGGTTCTTCGTCTCCTTTGTGTAAGGCGCGTTCACCGACACATAGTCCGCCTGACGCAGCATATCGCGCAGGTTCTCGACCTTCTCGGCCCCTTTTGCCGCGATCTGCTCGCGTGACAGGTACGGGTCATAGGCGAGCACGCGCATGCGGAACAGACCCTTGCATAGTTCCGCCAACCGCCCGCCGACATTGCCGATACCGATAATGCCTATCGTCTTGTTCAGCAGCTCTGTGCCGATATAGTCGTTGCGTGGAATGCCATCCGCGCGGCGCATGCGGCGATCGACTTCGATGATCCGCTTCGACAACGTCAGCAGCATAGCCAGCGCGTGTTCCGCCACGGCCTCCTTGTTGCCGCCAGACTGGTTGACCACGATGATACCCTGCCGGGTGCAGGCATCCACATCGATCGTATCGTAGCCAGCGCCGTTCGACGACACCGCGACCAGGTTTGGCGTCTTCGCCAGGAGTGCATCGGTGACCTGCAAATGCTTGCCGATCACCTGACGCGACGCACCGATTTGGTACGCGTGTGCCTGCGACAGGATCGGTTCGGCTTCGGCATCGGGCGTTTCGTTCTCCAGCTTGTCGAGCTGGATGTCAGGCCGCTTCGCCAGGATTTCCCCGAATATCGGCCCGGACAGGTACTTCACGTAGAACACGCGCTTTGCATTGGGCGCCATGACAATCGCCTCTCCCCTCGGACTTGCCGGAAACCTAGCCGCCGGTTGCGCATAACGGCAACCAGCCGCATCGTTGGCGCATGCACCTGCCCTTGTCCGACCAGGCCGAACCGCCCGAAGTCTATACGCGAGCGGCTCCTCCGCCACCACCGGCGCAGAAGCTTGATGGACAGCAACACGTCTCGGCCGCGGTCATTGGCGCTGGCTTCACTGGCCTATCCACAGCCTTGCATCTGGCCGAAGCGGGAATCAATGTCGCCGTGCTGGAGGCAAAGGCAATCGGCTGGGGCGCTTCGGGACGGGCATTTGGCCAAGTGGTGCCGTATCTGAAACTCGGGCACGAAGCGATCCTGCGCCACTACGGTGCGGAACGAGGCCAGCGCATCATCGATGCCGTCGCAGCCGGCCCTGATCTGGTTTTCGAGCTCATCCTGCGGCACGGCATCGAATGTTGGGCGATGCGGTCCGGGCTGATCTTCGCCGCGCATTCGGCCGCCGGGCGACGCGATCTGGAGCATCGCACGGCGTATTGGCAGCTGCGCGGCGCGCCGGTGGAGATGCTGGAAGGCGCGCGCTGCGCCGAAGCAATCGGTTCGTCGCTATATCCTGCCGCATCGCTGGACCGGCGCGGCGGCAACATCAATCCATTCGCCTATGCCCGCGGGCTCGCTCATGCCGCGGCCAAAGCCGGCGCAACGCTATACGAGCAAACGCCCGTGCGTACGCTGGCGCGGTGCGATGGACGATGGGTTATCAATGACAGACTGACCGTGGACAATGTGGTGATCGCTACCAATGCCTATACCGGCGATCTCTGGCCGGGACTGCGCGAAAGCATCATCCCGATGCGTGGCCACGGCTTCGTCACCGAGCCGCTGTCCGACAATGTACGACACACGATCCTGCCTGAGCGACAGTCGCTGACCGACACGCGTCAGCTCTACTCGGGCGTCCGCATTTTGCCTGACGGTAGACTGCACGGCAGCGCACACGGACCAAGCTTCGGACCCGAACCGCGCGCCGATTGGCGCCGTGTCGATGCACGCATCCGGCGGCTGTTCCCACAACTCGGCACTGTGAAATGGCAGCAGGCGTGGAGCGGCTGGGTCGCGATGACGACTGATCATTTCCCTCGTCTGCACGAACTGGCTCCAGGGCTGTATGCCGGTCTCGGCTATAATGGTCGCGGGATCGCAGCGGCGACTATGATGGGCCGCGATCTTGCGACGCTTGTGCGCGGCTCGCATGAGACGGTGTTTCCATTGACGCCGCTACGCCCGCTGGCGTGGCATCGGATCGCGCCGACGCTGATCCGCGGGCTCGTGCAGGTCTATCGCGTGCGGGACATGGTCGATGACTACCGCCTGAGTCGCGCCACTTAATACGGAGGGCACATCATGAGCGTCGCCGACAAAGTCGTTCTGATCACCGGCGCAGCACGCGGTCTGGGTTTTGAGTACGCCCGGTTCCTCGGCGAAGCCGGCGCACGCATCGTCGCCGGCGATGTCGCGGACTGCACGGCCGCAGCCAGTGCCGCCGGGAACAGTGCAATCGCCGTTACATTGGACGTGACTGATATCGCATCCGCCGACTCCATGGTGGAAGTCGCGATGGAACGATTCGGTCGCGTGGACGCTCTGATCAACAATGCCGCATTATACGGCTCACTGCGCGGCGGCCGTTTCAACCAGATCGCCGAAGCAGACTGGGATGCGACCATGGCGGTCAACGTCAAGGGCATCTGGAACTGCTGCAAGGCTGTCGTGCCTGCGATGCGTCAGTCCGGTGGCGGATCGATCATCAATATCGCTTCGCTGGCCGCGACCTATGGGATGCCATTTGCGCTGCATTACACCACGTCCAAGGCAGCGGTCATCGGTCTGACCCGTGGGCTCGCGCGCGAACTGGGCCGGGACAACATCCGGGTGAACGCGATCGCTCCCAGCGCGGTCATGACTGAAGGCACCGCCGAATTCTTCGGCGAACGCCTGGATCGCGGGCTGGAAGTGATTCGCAATGGCCAGGCCCTCCAACGGACCTTGGAGCCATCCGACCTGACCGGCACGGTGGCATGGCTGATCTCGGATGGAAGCTGTTTCGTCACCGGTCAGACGATTGCCGTGGACGGGGGGACAGTCATGCTCTGATCAGCATTGGCAAGCCGTAAGCCTCGCCGGTAGATTGCCCGCAACGTCTCGTTGCGGGGGAAATACCTATGTCCAAAGCCACAATGTCTCGCCGCGGTGTGCTGGCCGCACTTGCCGCCAGCCCCGCCGCCATGGAGTTCCTGCGCAGCGCGGCGGCGCAAGCACAGCAGAGCGGCCTGTCGCAATCCGGCCTGGTTGGCGAAATCCAGGGCCCGACCATGATCACCGATCCGGCGAAATGGCCGAAGAAGTTCAACGAGGCGCCGATGCTCACGGAGCTGGTGAAGGCCGGAAAATTGCCGCCTGTCGAGCAGCGTGTTCCGGCCGAACCGATGGTCTGGCAGCCGCTGAACGAAATCGGCAAGTACGGCGGCACCTGGCGCCGTGCGTTCACCGGCCCCGCGGACGGCGAGAACGGCAACCGCATCCAGTCATCCGACAAGCCGCTGCACTGGAGCGCGGACGGCAGCAAGATCGTGCCCTGCGTTGCCAAAGGCTATGAGCTTAGCGACGACGGCAAGACCTACACGCTGTTCTTGCGGAAAGGCATGAAATGGTCCGACGGCGCGCCTTTCACAGCAGATGACTTCATCTTCTGGTTCGAGGACATCTACAAGAACCCGGAAATCGTCCCCACCCCGACGCCTGAAATGCAGCCGCAAGGCAAACCCGGTCGCATGGTGAAGGTGGATGAAACCACGGTGCGCTGGGAATGGGACGTGCCGTACTTCCTGTTCGAAGACATCATGGCCGGCGATACGGCGATGGGCGGCGGACAAGCCGTGCGCCAGGCGGCCAAGGTCAGCTTCGGCGCCTATGCGCCAGGCCATTACCTGAAGCAGTTCCTGCCGAAGTATTCGTCAGTCGAGGCGGTGAACGCGCGCGCGAAGCAGGAGGGCTTCGAGAACTGGGTGCAAATGCTGCACTTCAAGAAGGACTGGGAACTCAACACGGAAGTGCCGGTGCTTGGGCCATGGCGCAGCGTGCGGCCAATCAACAATCCGATCTGGCTGCTGGAGCGCAATCCGTACTACTACGCGGTCGATACGGCAGGAAATCAGTTGCCGTATTTCGATCGGGTGCAGTTCACGCTTGCCGAAAATCTCGAGGTGATCAACCTGCGCGCGATGGCTGGAGAATACGACGAGCAGGAACGCCACATCGATTTGGGCAAGCTGCCGGTGCTGCTTGATAACCAGCAGAAGGGCAACTACAAAGTCCATCTGGATCTGGGTTTTGCCGGATCCGATTTCATGTTCCACGTCAACCAGAGCTACACGGGCGACGCGGAAATCCGGAAATGGCTGACCAATGCGGATTTCCGCCGCGCGCTGTCACTCGGCATCGACCGCGACCAGTTGAATGAGACGTTCTGGCTCGGTGTTGGCACACCTGGTTCCCCTGCGCCCGGCGAGAGCATGCCGCAAAGCCCCGGACCAGAGTGGCGCAAGAAGTGGTCAGTGCTCGATCTGAAGCAGGCGAACGCACTGCTCGATAAGATTGGCCTGGCCAAGAAGGACTCCGAAGGTTTTCGCGTTCGCACTGACAATGGCGAGCGGCTGCGCCTGCAGGTGATCGCGATCGCGGCGTTCCTGCCTTACCCGAAGCTGGCGGAGATGGTCGCCGACCAGTGGCGCAAGATCGGCATTCAGGCCGATGTGCGTGAAATGGAGCGTGGCCTCGGCTTCGCCAAAGAGACGAACAACGAACATCAACTGTTCGTCTGGAATAATGGCGGGACCGAACTGCTGTACCTCTTCCCAACCTGGGCCGTTCCGGTCATTCCGGGTGCCGCATTTGGGCCGGAATATGCACGCTGGTACTCGTCGGACGGCAAGCAGGGGACCAAGCCGGACGATCCGAACATTCTGAAAATCTTCGAGCTGTATTCGGAAGCGGCCGGACTGAAGGCCGAAGGCCGCAATAAGAACGCGCAGGAGATCTGGAAGATCTTGGTCGATCAGCAGTACGGTATCGGCACTGTCGGCCAGTCCCCCGCGGGACTTGGCGTGCGGCTGGTATCGAACCGGCTCGGCAATATCGCTGCCCGCGTGTGCAATGCCCAGCATTGCCGGACCCCAGGGAATTCCCATCCGGAGACGTGGTACTTCAAGGCATGATGCAGGAGTGCGCCACGACCCTCTGTCATTACGAGCGCTGCGAAGCAATCCCCTTCCTAGGGGGGGATTGCTTCGTCGCTCCGCTCCTCGCAATGACAACGAAATGCTGAACTACCTCGCCCGGCGGCTGGTACTCGCGGCCATTACGACCGTCGCAATCACGCTTGTGACATTCGGTATCCTGCACCTGCCGCCAGTCGATTTTGTCACTGCATACGCTGCCCAGGCCGCCGCTTCCGGCACAGCCATTTCGCCTGCGGAAGCGGACGCGATGCGCCTCGCCTACGGCCTGAATCAGCCGTTGTGGGTGCAATACTGGAAATGGCTGACAATGGTGGCGAGCGGCAATTTTGGCCGTTCCTTCGAATACGGTCGGCCAGTGACCGAAGTCATCGGCGATCGGCTGTGGCTTACAGTCCTGCTCTCCCTTGGCGCGATAGTCGTTACCTGGGGACTCGCGCTGCCCATCGGCATCTATTCAGCCGTGCGACAATACTCACTTGGCGATTACGTCTTCACCTTCTTTGGCTTCATAGGTCTCGCCATACCGAACTTCCTGCTCGCGCTGATCGTGATGTATGTCGGACTGCGGCTGTTCGGCATGAATGTCGGCGGCCTGTTCTCCGCCGAACAGCAATTGGCGCCTTGGACCTGGGCGAAAGCAATGGACCTGTTGCAGCATCTGCCAGTGCCGATTCTGATCCTTTCGCTGGCCGGCACCGCGCAGCTTGTGCGGATCATGCGTGCCAATTTGCTGGATGAGTTGCGCCGGCCTTACGTGGTCACCGCACGCGCCCGCGGTCTGCCGGAGAAGCGTGTCATCATGAAGTACCCGGTGCGCGCCGCGCTGAACCCCTTCGCCAGCACCATCGGCTACCTGCTGCCGTTCATGGTATCCGGGTCGGTGATCATCTCCGTCGTCCTCAGCCTGCCAACAGTGGGACCGCTGCTGCTGCGGTCGCTGCTGTCACAGGACATGCTGTTGGCCTCAACCATCATTCTGCTGCTCGGCGTGCTGACTGTCGTCGGCACACTGTTCTCCGATCTGCTGCTGATGTGGATCGATCCTCGCATCCGGCTTGGCCGCGGCCGATGAGTGAAATCGTCATCACCGAACCCGTCGTCACTGAAGCGGAAAATCGCGTTGCGGTTGCCACGCAGCGTCAGCTCATCTGGTGGCGTTTCCGCAAACACAAGCTGGCCGTGGTCAGCGCGGTCATCGTCGGACTGTTCTACCTGGTCGCGATATTCGCCGATGTGCTGGCCTATGCGCCGCCGTTCGACACGCAATCCAACCGCAGTTACATTCCACCGCAGCCGATCCATTGGTTTGCTACCGATGGTAGCTTCCATCCGCACGTGTACGCGTTGAAGGGAAAGCGCGATCCGCGCACGTTCAAACTTACCTATGCGCCTGATGCGAGCGAACCACGCGATTTGGTGTTCTTTGCGCATGGCTATCCCTATTATTTTCTTGGCCTGATCCCAACCGACATCCACCTCCTCGGCGTAGCGGACGGGAAGCCTGAGAACGCGCTGTTTCTTCTCGGCACCGACGAGCTCGGCCGAGACGTCTTTTCCCGCCTGATACTCGCCACACGCACCTCGCTGACCATCGGCCTGGTTGGTGTGGCGCTCAGCCTGCTTCTCGGTGTGCTGCTGGGCGGCATCTCGGGCTTGCAAGGCGGCTGGGTGGATGTCGTCATCCAGCGCGTCATCGAGATTCTGCGCTCCGTGCCAACAATTCCGTTATGGATGGGGCTGGCGGCCGCGGTGCCAACCAGTTGGTCGCCGCAGCGCGTGTACTTCGCCATCACCATCATCATCTCGCTCATCGGCTGGACGGAGCTTGCGCGTGTCGTCCGCGGCCGGTTTCTCGCGCTGCGAGAGGAGGATTTCATCACCGCCGCCGAACTCGCCGGCGCTTCGCGCATGCGCATCATCTTCCGTCACATGGTGCCATCGTTCCTTTCTCATATCATCGCTGCAATCAGCCTGGCGCTGCCGGCCATGATCATCAGTGAGACGACGCTGTCGTTCCTTGGTTTGGGACTGCGGCCGCCGGCGATCTCCTGGGGCGTGATGCTGCAGGACGCCCAGAACCTGCAGACGCTCGGGCTGGCGCCCTGGCTGCTGTTTGCCGCCGTCCCGGTGATCATAGTGATCCTGGCGTTCAATTTCTTGGGGGACGGCTTGCGAGATGCGGCTGACCCGTATGGCTGAGCCAATTCTCTCCGTCCGTGATCTGCACACGCACTTTTTCGCGGACGAGGGCGTGGTGCGCGCGGTTGATGGCACCTCCTTCGACCTCTACACCGGCCGCACACTCGGCATCGTCGGCGAATCCGGCTGTGGCAAGAGCGTTACCGCGCGCTCCATCCTGCGGATCGTGGAGCGGCCGGGCCGCATCGTATCCGGTGAGATACTGCTACATCGCGCCGATGGAAGCAGCGCGGATTTGGTGAAACTCGCCGCGGATGGCCCAGAGATGCGCGCCATCCGTGGCGGCGAGATCGGCCTGGTGTTCCAGGAGCCGATGAGTTCGCTCTCGGCCTATCACACGGTCGGCAACCAGCTCATCGAGGCGATCCGTCTGCATTCCTCGCTGTCGAAACGCGCGGCACGGGCACGCGCCATCGAGCTACTGGCGATGGTCGGCATCCCGCGTCCCTCGCAGCGCGTGGACGCCTATTCGTTCGAGCTGTCGGGTGGATTGCGTCAGCGGGTGATGATCGCGCTAGCGCTCGCGGCCGAACCGCGCATCCTGATCGCGGACGAACCAACCACGGCGCTGGATGTGACAACGCAGGCGCAGATTCTCGAGCTGATCCGGCGTTTGCAGCAGGAACGCGGGCTGGCGGTGATCCTGATCACGCACGACATGGGTGTGATCGCGGAAATGGCGGACGATGTGGTGGTGATGTACCTGGGCCATGAAGTCGAAAAGGGTCCGGTGGACGCGATCTTCCATGCCTCTCGGCATCCGTATACACGTTCGCTACTACGCTCGATCCCCAGCGTGCTGGCGGAACCCCGCGCGCGGTTGGCGACAATCGCCGGATCGATCCCTCACCCGTACGCGCGCCCGTCGGGCTGTCCGTTCCATCCGCGCTGTCCCGACTATATCGCCGGCGTGTGCGAGAAGACGTTCCCAGCCGAAGTGGCGATCGCCGAACGCCATGACGTGGCATGCCATCTCTACACGGCCAGCGCAGAAGCCGCGGCATGAGCAGCACCACCCGGGTTCTCGACGTTCGCGCGCTGCGGAAGTTTTACCCGATCCATCGCGGACTGCTCGGCCGCCTGGTTGGTCAGGTGCGCGCGGTCGATGACGTAAGCTTCACCATCGATCGCGGTGAGACGCTGTCTCTGGTGGGTGAGAGCGGCTGCGGCAAGACCACCACGTCGCGCTGCATCCTGCGCGCCATCGCGCCGACTGCGGGCGAAATTCGCTTCCGGACAGAACGCGGTACCGAAATCGACGTGGCACGCCTGCCCCGCAAAGAATTGCGCCCGTTGCGACGGCAGATGCAGATGATCTTCCAGGATCCGTTTTCGTCCCTCAACCCGCGCATGACGATTGCCGAGATCATCGGTGAACCGCTGCTGGTCAACGGCATGACCGATGCGCGTGAACGCAACGCGCGAGTGGCAGAACTGATGGAGCTGGTGCACTTGCCGTCCGCGTATCTGAACCGTTTCCCACATGCGTTTTCCGGAGGGCAGCGGCAGCGCATCGGCATCGCGCGTGCGCTGGCGCTTTCGCCGTCGCTGATCGTGGCGGACGAACCGGTGTCGGCGCTGGACGTGTCCGTGCAGGCACAGATCGTCAACCTGATGCTGGAACTGCAGGACCGGTTGGGCATCGCGTATCTGTTCGTCGCGCACGATCTTTCGGTGGTGAAGCACGTCAGCCACCGGGTGGCGGTGATGTACGTCGGCAAGATTGTGGAGATCGCGCCGACAAAGATGCTGTTCGCGACGCCACGGCATCCCTACACCGAGGCGCTGCTCTCCGCCGTGCCAGTGCCCGATCCGCGCCGGCGCGCGAAGCGGATCGTGCTGGAAGGCGATGTGGCCGATCCGTCCGATCCCCCGCCCGGATGCCCGTTCCACCCGCGCTGCCGGTATGCGGTGGACCGGTGCCGGCAGGAGGTGCCGGCGCTGGCGGAGGTTGCGCCCGGACATTGGGTGCGGTGCTTAAGGGCAAATGAGCTCGGACTGACTGGCGTCGCTGCCTCGGCTGCCTGATACCGCCCGCTGAAGTCCCAGGATGAAGGCGGACGTTATTCGCTCTGGACGGATGCATACCGCTGCCGTCAAAGTTCCGAGCATCCGAGTGGGTCAGTGCGCAGTGGTGTAGTGATGGTCCTCAGCCGCGATCCTGCTGGCTTCCAGCCAGTACGAGCCAAATCCGCGTATGCGGGTGATTGGGCCCATCTTCACATCATCGCTTGCGCCACGGCGGGCCAGGTACCAGGGATGATCGTCGTAGCCGAGCAAGGCCATGAAATAGTCATTGGTGCTGGGCACATACAGGCCCTGCCCTTCCTTGAGAACGAGACCTTGCGCGTAGTAGGATTGCTTCCACCAGAACATGAAGCTCTTGAGCTTGGACTTGGGCTGCTTGAACGCACGGAAGATCAGACCCTGGAAGTAGTAATTGGCCTCCCGTCCGAGCATTGGAAAGCGATGCTCGCGGGTAGGGCAATAGACGCATTGCTCCTCTTTGTACTTGGAGCCAAAGAAGCGGCTGTCGAACGAACTGAAAAGACCCGCGTGGTAACTCGGGTTGAGGATCCAGGCAGTGTCCACGACGCTCCACACGTGCGGCAGACTCCTTTCCTGCCACGCGTCCTCCTGTAGCTCCTTGTCGCTGAATGTGTACATTGCCAGCTCCCTTCCCGCGCCGCACACCCGCCTTTTCGTGCCATCAATCGCATGAATAAACAATCGTGGCTTCTCGGATACTCGATCGCATATGGTTGGCGGCACAGGACTGAAGCATTCGACGAGGTTGGTTGATCATGCCTACTTGGTCCCGAGACAACGCGATGATGTCGATGACATCGTCGCTTGGCGCCGACGAGCTGATCCCGATTTCGTTGACGGCCACCGAGCAGATCAGCCAGCCGTTCACTTTCGAGCTGCGCGTGATCAGCCAGAAAGGCATCATCAATCCGGATGATCTGCTGTATCATCCAGCCTGCGTGACGCTGCGGAACAATGCGGACGTGGTCAGGTATTTCCACGGCATTGTTCAGTCCGTCAGCGCCGATGGTGAGGTCCGCGGCAAGGGATCGCGCGACGAGTATCAGGCATACCGGATCGTGCTGGTCCCAAAGCTCTGGTTCCTGCGTCAAACCACGGATTGCCGCGTCTTCCAGAATCTCACAGTCGTCGACATGCTGACGAAACTGTTCGACGAGGTGGGCCTGACTGATCGCCAGTTCCCTCCGTCGGGCGGACAACGCGAGTACACCGTGCAGTTCAACGAAACCGACCTGCACTTCGCCTCGCGGCTCATGGAAGAGGAAGGCTATTTCTATTTTTTCGAGCACACGGCGGGCAGCCACAAGCTCATCATCGCCAAGGACAATGCTTCATTCACCGACATAGCTGACGGAAACATGACGCTTCCGTCCGGTGGGAGCCGCCATCTTGGAGGCGGCGGTGGTACAGTCGGTGGATGGATCACTGACTGGTCGCGTCCGACCGGCACCGCCCGCGGCAAGATGAAGTTCAAGGACTACGATCCGGAGAAGCCGGACACCATCCTGCAGAATGAACGCCCGACGAAGCTAAAGACCGGCGGCGCGCCAAACCGGGACGATTTCCGTTGGCCGGCGATCACCTTCGAGCAGGGTACGGTAAAAGACCGGGCAGATCGCGAGATGGAGGCGGCTGAAGCTGCAGTCTCGTTGTTTGAAGCGGCCAGCGGTTTCGGCAAGCTAGTGCCCGGCGGCAAGTTCAAGCTTGAGACAGAGCCCACAAAGGGGCCCTATGACGACACCTATGTCGTGCGTAGCGTTTACCACCAGGCATCGGACACGTCTTGGCTGGCCGACGAAGGTTCGTCTGTCTATGCCAACCACTTTACATGCTTCCCATCGAAAGTGACCTGGCGCCAACCGATGGTCACACCTCGCCCACGCATGGAGGGCATCCACACCGCCCTGGTACTCGGCCCACAGCACGGCACGGAGGCGACCATCAAGTCGCAGGACGGTGAGGAGATCTACACCGACGACCTTGCCCGAGTGAAAGTCCGGTTCTACTGGGATCACCGCAGCGAAGCGACAGGCGATGGCTCCGTCTGGGCACGCGTCATCCAGCCATGGGCCGGCAATGGCTGGGGCGCACAATTCATTCCACGCGTCGGCACTGAGGTTGCAGTCGCTTTCGTTGACGGCGATCCTGATCGTCCCATCGTTGTCGGCGGCCTGTACAACGGCCGTGACAAGCCGATCTACAGCAAGACCGACAAGACCAAGTCAGGCTTCCGCTCGCGCTCGAGCCTGAAAGGCAGTACCTCCGAGTTCAACGAGTTCACCTTCGACGACAAAATGGGCCATGAGCTCGTTTACACCCAGGCGCAGAAGGACCTGACCACTTACGTCAAGCACGACCAGACGCTAAAGGTGGATAATTGCCGTATCGTCACGGTTAAGCAGGACGAGACAGTTGACATCCAGAACAATCAGACCATCAAGGTGAAGCAGGACCATAAGCTGACGGTGACCAACGGCAATCATGACGTGGCCGTCAACATGGGGAATGTCAGCCTGAAGGCGGGACTCGGTTCCATTACCGACGAGGCGATGCAGAGCATCGAGCTGAAGGTTGGCCAGAGCTCGATCAAGGTCGATCAGATGGGAGTCACTATCACCGGAATGATGATCAAGATCCAGGGACAGATACAGACGCAGATTCAGGGCACGATGACGCAGGTGAACGGCGACGCGATGCTGATGCTCAAAGGCGGCATCACCATGATCAACTGAGCCGCGACATGTCCCAGAGCCTCACCAAACTGGCCGGCGGAAGCCTCACGACCCTGACGCCACGCCTCGCGCTTAGCCCGGAAGCCGCAGCGGCGACAGCAGGCTGCGCTCAGATCCCCGAGGCACTCAACAAGCTTGAGTCCGGCGGTTTCCTGCTGGAAGCAACGCGGCTTCTCGCGCACGCGCTGCCGAAGCGCGAAGCCGTGTGGTGGGCTGCGATGTGTGCCACGCACACGGCACCCGCGGATCTGCCGCCGGCGGACAGAACGGCACGCGAGGCCGCCGAAGATTGGGTGCGCCAGCAGACCGACAAGTCACGCCGCATCGCCTGGGATCGCGCGCAGGAAAGCGGCTGTGGCACGCCGGAGGCCTGGACTGCTGTCGCAGCGTTTTGGAGCGGCGATTCGATGTCGCCCGAGGACCAGCCTGCCGTGCCACCCGCTCCGCACCTTGCCGGGACCGCGGTTGCCGGAGCCGTGGCCCTCGCCGCGGTTCGTGGCGACGCAACGCGACAGCAAGCGAGATTGCGGCGTTTCCTTGAAAGTGGGCGTAATATCGCCGCGGGTGGCCCCGGCCGGCTGCCAGCGGAAACGGGATGAACGACAGCAAGGCGGCCGGCCTGCTGCCAGCGATCGACTGAACCATGCAACTGACGATGACGGTCCTGCGCTGCCCGGATTCGGTTGTGCCCGAGACCCGCAACGTGACCGGCGGCGAATTCTCGGTGGGTCGCGGGCCCGGTGTAGACTGGGTGTTGCCCGATCCCGAACGGCTGCTGTCCAAACGGCACTTCGCGGTCGCGTTCCGCGGCGGCGGCTGGCAACTCGCCGATACCTCAACCAACGGCACGTTCCTGAACCGCGAATCCGAACCGATCGGTTCCGGCGACGTGCGGAACTTGCGCGACGGCGACCGCCTGCGCGTCGGGGCGTATGAGATTGAAGTCCGATTGGTGGAACAGGCTGCGGAACGTCCTGGGGCAGGTAGCCCATTCGGCGATCCGTTTGGCATGGATCCGTTCGCCGCGCCCCGGGTGGGACGTAATCCATTCGATGAGCCGGACCATCCGAGCGTGCACATCCCGCCGACTTCGGCGCAACTGCCGCACGATTTCGATCCACTGGAGCCGGAGCCGATGGACACGCCTTTCCGCGGTCCGACGCAGGCTGACAATTCACCGGCCATGCAGGATGCGTTTCGTCCGCCGGCACCGGTGGGGCAGTTGCCCTTGCATTCCGGCGGCGTAATTCCGGGCGACGATTTGCTGCCGGACGATTGGGACAAGGACCTGCTCGAGGGCATCGCACCGGCGGGGGCATCACCGGCTCCGCCCCCACCGATCGTGAGGCCTCCAGCGCCGCCGCCCGCGCCTCCCGCTGCCGATAAAGTCGAGGCGGTTGCACTACCGCCGCCGCGCGCGGAGCCCCGGCCTGTGCAGCCATCATCGCCACCACGCGCCGAGCCGGAAATCGCCGCAGATGATGGCGCGCTGCTTGCGGCTTTCCTCGAAGGCGCGGGACTGCAAGATGCGCGGCCGAAAGATGCGGCAGCCACGATGCTCGCCCTCGGCAAGGCGTTCCGCAATCTGGTCGCCGGCTTACGCTCGGTGTTAATCGCGCGGGCGCAGATCAAGAGCGAGTTCCGCATCGAACAAACAATGATTCAAGCGCGGGGCAATAATCCGCTCAAGTTTTCCGCCGATGACGATGATGCATTGGCCGCCCTGCTCGGCACCGGCCGCCGCACCGACATGGCCCCGCACGACGCGGTGGCCGATGCGTTGCGGGACATCAGGCTGCACGAACTGGCCTCGATGGCGGCGATGCAGGCCGCAGTGGGTGCGATGCTGGAAACCTTGGATCCGGCGAAACTGCGCGCACAGGCCGAACAAGGTGGCGGCATGACGCTGTTGCCGGCGCAGAAGAAAGCGCGTGCATGGGACACGTATGAGGCGCTACACGCCCGCACGCTGCAGGCGCTGGCCGATGATTTCGACAGCGTGTTCGGCAAAGCCTTCGCCCGCGCCTACGAGCGCTCGCTACAGGATGTTGCCGCAAAGGACCGGGGATGACGCCGCGCCGTTCGCTGCTCCCGCTGCTGTTCGCACTGGTTCTGGCGTACTGCGCGCCGCCACCGAAGCCACCTCCTGTGCTGACGCTGACCATGGTGGGCGGTGCTGACCAGAACCCGGGGGTTTCCGGCAGCCCTTCTCCTGTGGCTGTGCGCATTTATCAGCTCACCGCAACGGCAAAGTTCGAGCGCGCGGACGTGTTTGCGTTGACCGAGCACGAACAGCAGACACTCGGCCAGGACGACGCGGGTTCACAGGAATTTGTGCTGTCGCCCGGTGAGACGCAGACAAAGACGTTCGAGCTGAAGCCCGGCGTGCAGGCGATTGGCATTGTTGTCTTGTACCGCGACATCGACAACGCACAGTGGCGCGCTGACGCACCGGTCGCGAGCAGTGGACCAACAAGACTCACACTCAACGTTGGCAAACTTGCTATCACACTGAAGCCCGGGTGATCGTTACACCGGGCGATTGGGGGGACGCTGCTCGATGAGCTGGACGAACCGCGTGGTCTGGCAGGAAGGCATGTTCCTGCGCACGCAGCACTTCCAGCAGCAGGATCGCTGGATGGAGCAGCTTGTGCGTGGGCGCGTGCAGGCACTGCGTCCGCATCCCTGGGGCCTGGTCGAATTCGCACTGGATCGCGACCTTCTTGGCACGGGTCGTTTCGCGCTGGCCTCTGCGGCGGGTGTATTCGAGGACGGCACGCCGTTCTCGTTGCCTGGCGAAGCGGATCATCCACCACCGCTGGAACTGCCGGACACCGCGCGAAACGTGTTGGTTTATCTCGCCCTGCCGATACGACAGGCGGGAGCGGTCGAGGTCGCTGACAGCGCGACCGAGGGCCGTTACACCGCGCGCCCCTTCGAAGCCTACGACACGCATTCCGCCTCGCCACAGCCGGCGGAACTGCAGATCGGGCGCCTGCGAATGCGCTATCTGCTGGAGACGGAGGAACGCACCGGCTACCTGTGCATCGGTCTTGCGCGCGTCACTGAGGTCACCGCTGATCGTCGCATCATTCTGGATGAGCGGTGGATTCCTCCCTCGCTGGTCTGTTCCGCCGCTCCGCCATTGGCGGGCTTGATCGCCGAATTGTCCGGTATGCTGAACCAGCGCGGTGAAGCACTTGCCGCGCGAATGACCGCGCCGGGCCAGGCTGGCGTCGCGCAGGTCTCGGACTTTTTGCTCCTGCAATCAATCAATGGTTGGCAGAACGTGCTGGCGCATTGGGCCGATGCGGCCAATCTGCATCCGGAAAGCCTGTACAGTGCACTCGTGCAGATGGCTGGCGAGTTCTCCACATTCCTCGAGACGCGGCGGCCGAATGCTTATCCGGCGTACCGACACGACGACTTGCAGCGCAGCTTCGCACCGGTGGTCGCCGATTTGCGCCGCGCCCTCTCGACTGTGCTGGAAGCAACGGCAATTCCCATCCCGCTGCGCGAGGCGCGGCATGGCGTCCGCGTTGGCCCGATCACCGACCGTTCGATCCTGCGTGCGTCGAACTTCGTGCTGACAGTGCAAGCCGACGTGCAGGCCGAAACCTTGCGGCGGCTGTTCCCGTCGCAGGTGAAGATTGGCGCCGTCGAGCACATCCGCGAACTGGTAAACGTCGCGCTGCCGGGAATAGCGGTTCGCCCACTGCCGGTAGCGCCGCGTCAACTGCCGTTTTACGCGGGCGCAACGTATTTCGAGCTGGATCGGGCAAGTCCACACTGGCAGCAAATGCAGAACTCCGGTGGCTTCGCGATCCACGTGTCAGGAGATTTTCCCAATCTGAAGCTGGAACTTTGGGCGATACGCGGATGAGTCTGACACGGTGGACAGACAGCAATGAGTGACAATCCCTTCTCCGAACCCGACGATTCAGACCGTACCGTCATCCGCCCCGTGCCCGGCGGCCGCCGTGCATCCCCGCCGCCGCAAGCCGCACCATCGCCAGCGTTCCGCGACACCCCACCACCTCCGCCCCCACGCACCGCCGCGCCGGTGCCGGCAGAAGGCGCGGAAAAGATCAGCTTCGGTCTCACGCCGCTCATCGAAGCAGCCGCGCCGCTGCTGCAGCTTCTCGGCCGTCTGCGCAACACCTACAGCCAGCCCGATCCTGGCGATCTGCGCGAGCGGGCGATTCAGCAAATTCGCACATTCGAACAGACCGCGCGCGACAGCGGCGTCCCGATGGATCAGCTCCGCCCGGCACACTACGCGCTGTGCGCCAGCCTCGATGATGTGGTGCTGAATACGCCGTGGGGCAGCTCGGGGGCCTGGGCCGCACGCTCCCTCGTCTCCACGTTCCACCAGGAAGTGCGAAGCGGCGAGCGGTTCTTCGACCTGCTCACCCAGCTTCGCCAGAACCCCGGCACGTTCCTGCCGGTGCTGGAGCTGATGTATCTCTGCCTCAGCCTTGGTTTTCAGGGGCGCTATCGTCTGTCACCGCGTGGACCGGGCGAACTCGATCGGCTGCGCGAAGACCTTTACACGATCATCACCCGACAGCGTCAGGCGGCTGATCCGGCGCTGTCGCCGCACTGGCAGGGCGTGCAGGCGCCCTACAAGCCGGCACGCGCCGTGGTACCGACATGGGTGATGGGAGCCGCGGCACTCGCCGTCATCGGCGGCCTGTTCGTCTGGTTCTCCACCGGCTTGAACGCCGCCTCGGATGACCTGTTTGCGCAACTGACCGGCGCGCCGCTTGCACACATGCCGCAGATCACCCGCGCCGCGCCGGTACGTCCGCCGCCACCACCGCCGCCACAGACGACAGCGCCCGATCCGCTCTACGTGTTCCTGAAACCGGAAATCGACCAGGGCCTGGTGACCGTACTCGGGGACCATTCAATGCCGATAGTCCGCATTCGCAATGCGGGCATGTTCGCGTCCGGCAGTGCCACGGTCGCGCAGAGCTACGTGCGTCTGCTCGAACGTATCGGGGAGGCATTGAAGGCAGAAAAGGGTCCGGTCACCGTCAACGGCTATACTGATAACCAGCCGATACACACCGTGCAGTTCCCGTCCAATTTCCAGCTTTCCTCCTCCCGCGCCGAAGCCGCGCGTGCGATCATCGTGCGTGCACTCGGCGATCCAGGGCGAGTCAGCGCGCAAGGTCACGCGGACGCCGACCCGGTTGCATCCAATGCCACATCAGAAGGCCGCGACCAGAACCGCCGCATCGAGGTTGTATTGCGGAGGCAGGGTTAGATCATGCGTGCCGTTCTGCGCTTTTTCGGCTCCCGCTGGTTCCTGAGCTTCGTTGGCGTTGTCCTGCTCAGTGTTCTGGTCTGGCTGTTTGGTCCGTTCCTGTCATTCCTGGAAGACTGGATTCCACGCGTCATCGTCATCGCGCTGATGTTGCTGATCTGGCTCGGCGTGAACTTCTGGCTCGATCGGCGGAAGAAGAAGAACGAAGCCGCGTTGGTTGAAGGCGTCACGGCCGTCCAGACCGATCCGACCGCCGCGGCTTCCGCGGAAGAAGTCGTGGCGATGCGCGATAAGCTCACCACCGCCCTCGCATTGCTGAAGAAGGCATCCGGATCGCGTGGCTACCTGTACGAGCAGCCATGGTACGCGATCATTGGGCCGCCCGGGGCAGGCAAGACCACGGCACTGCTGAACGCGGGCCTGTCATTCCCCCTCGCCGCCGAGATGGGACAGAGCGCGGTGGCAGGTGTTGGCGGCACGCGCATGTGCGACTGGTGGTTCACCGAAAGCGCCGTGCTGATCGATACGGCCGGCCGTTACACCACGCAGGATTCCGATGCGGCGGTGGACAAGGCCGGCTGGCAAGCTTTCCTCGGGCTGCTGAAACGCACGCGTGCACGCCAGCCGCTGAATGGCGTGCTGGTAGCGATCGCCTTGTCAGAGATCGCCGCGGCACCAGCGGCAGAGCGTCTCGCCCACGCGCGCGCAGTCCGTCGCCGGGTGAAAGAAATCTATGACCAGCTTGGCGTGCGCGTACCCGTCTATGCGCTGTTCACCAAAGCCGACTTGATCGCCGGTTTCACCGAGTTCTTCGATGACCTGGACCGCGAGCGACGCGGACAGGTGTGGG
This sequence comes from uncultured Acetobacteraceae bacterium, assembly GCA_964427005.1. Taxonomy (GTDB): domain Bacteria; phylum Pseudomonadota; class Alphaproteobacteria; order Acetobacterales; family Acetobacteraceae; genus JAMXLO01. Next base: position 13,547 of record CAYRTL010000041.1, on the reverse strand, counting down.
GTGTCACCTTCCCGTTGAACAAGTCTGAGGTCGGCACCGCCGGCCTGTTCGGTGGCGAGTTCAGCCTGCTGGTTCAGCGTCTGAACCAGCGACTGCTCGATCGCCTGCAAACCGAGCGCAGCCCCGATCGCCGTACGCTCATTGCTGGATTCCCCGCTCAGTTTGCCAGCCTGGCTGCACCGCTGACGGAATTCCTCACGGAAGCCTTTGGCGGTTCGCGGCTCGACCCAGCGCCGGTGCTCCGGGGCGCCTATCTCACCTCTGGCACGCAGGAAGGCACACCGATCGACCGGCTGACCGGCGCGATGGCACGCAGCTTCGGTATAGACGCGCAGCGCGCGTCCTCGCTGCGGCCGGAGCAAGGCCGCAGCTATTTCCTCAGTCGGCTTTTGAAGGACGTGATCTTCGGCGAAGCGACACTGGTCGCGCGGGATCCGGCGCAGATCCGCCGCAACGTCATGGTGCGCGCCGGCGCAGTCGCGCTTGCACTGCTCGTGGTTGTTGGCGGTGCCTTGGCGCTGGTTCAGACTCGGCAGGCGAACCAGGAGGCACTGGCGCAATCTCAGGCGGCACTGGCGGCCTATCTCAAGCTCGCACAATCGATCCCGCTCGATCCGGTCACGCAGCCTGAGCTTCCTCGCGTCGTGCCGCTACTCGATGCGGCGCGCGCATTGCCGTTCGGCGTCGATGCGGGACCGCCACCGACGCAATGGTTCCCGGGCCTGTCGCAGACGGCCAAACTCGGTGTCGGCGCGAAAAGTATCTATCACCACGATCTGCAGCACGTGTTGCTGCCACGGTTGATCGTCCGGCTGGAAGGCCAGATGCGCGCACACTTCGAGGAACCGGCGTTCCTGTACGAAGCCACCCGCATTTATCTGATGCTTGGTTCGGCCGGTCCCCTTGACCGCGACCTGATCAAGGAGTGGATGAGCCTCGACTGGCAGGCGCAATGGCCCGGCCCAGCGGCACAGCCTCTCCGGGACAGCCTGGCACGTCATCTCGCCGCACTGCTCGACGAACCGCTTGAGAAGGTGCCGCTCGATGGCGCTTTGGTGGAAGACGCGCGGCGGACGTTCAGCCGCGTATCTCTGGCGGATCGTGTCTACAGCACGATCAAAGGCTCACAGCCAGCGCGTACGCTGCCGCCATGGCGTCCGTCCGACGCGGCCGGCGCATCAGGCGTGCGCGTCTTCATCAGGCGTTCGGGTGCTCCGCTGACCGAGGGCGTACCGGGTTTCTACACGATCGACGGGTTCTACAAGGTTCTGCTGCCCAACCTGCCGATGGCAACCACTCAGGTCGCGAGCGAGAGCTGGGTCCTGGGAAAGGAAGCGCAGATCGATCCAACCAGTCCGCAGGTGCTAACGCTACAGCGTGACGTGATCGCGCTGTACACGGCGGACTATGCCAAGCGATGGGACGCGCTGCTCGCGGATCTCGACATCGAGCCGATGCGCAACCTGCAACAGGCAGTACAGGACCTTTACATTCTGGCGTCGCCGCAATCGCCGATGCGGGACCTGCTGGCCGGTATTACGCGTCAGCTTACGCTGACTCAGCCGCCACCACCGCCTCCGGGCCTTGCCGGTGCTGCGCAGGGAGCCGCACAGGCCGCCGGTGCCGCAGCGGCGCAGGCAGCAAGTAGCGCGGCAGGTCGCCTGCAGGGGCTGCTGGGCCAAACGGCCGGCCCCGCGCCGGAACCACCGGGCAAGGCGATCGAGGACCGTTATGCCGCGCTGATCACCTTCGTCGGCAAGGGCCCGGGCGCACCAATCGACAACGTACTGAAACTGCTGAACGAGCTTCAGGTGCAGCTCGCCAAGCTGGCAGGTGCGCCTGTCGGCGGAGCGGCGGCGGCGCTGGGTGGCGGCGAGGATCCAGCGCAGTTGCTGCAAGCCGAGGCGAGCCGCGATCCGCAGCCAGTCGCACGATGGCTGCAGGCGATGGCGGTGAGCGGCAACCAGTTGCGCGGCGGCGGAGCGCTGGATCAGGTGAAGAAGGCGTTTGGCGCTCCAGGGGGCCCAGCGTCGCTTTGCAAGCAGGCAGTCGCCGGCCGCTATCCGTTCAGCTCGGGTTCGAGCAATGACATTCCCCTCGATGACTTCGCCAGGCTGTTCGCATCAGGCGGTCTGCTCGACAAGTTCTTCACCGAGAACCTGCAAAACTTCGTAGATACATCCGGAGCTACATGGCGAGCCCAGGCAGTCGCAGGTGTCGCGCCGCCCGTCTCGCCGGGCGACCTCGCGCAATTCCAGCGCGCGTCACAGATCCGCGATCTGTTCTTCGCCGCGGGAGGCAACCAGCCGACTGTGCGGTTCGACATCACGCCAATCGATACCGACGCCAAGCAGGTGACGCTCGATCTCGATAGCCAGAGCGTCGTGTACGCGCACGGTCCCATTCGCTCGACCTCGATCACGTGGCCGGGTCAGAACCGGATGAACAGCGCAAGGTTGGTATTCGATCCGCCACCCACCAGCGGACAACCTGTGTTGCAGGCTAGCGGACCATGGGCCCTGTTCCGCCTGTTCTCACAAGGTACGTTGATGCAAAGCGGTTCCGCCGATCGCTACACGCTGAACTTCACTGTCGGTGATCGCCACGCGTCATTCGAGATCCGCGCGGGCTCCGTGCTGAATCCGTTTGCCCCCGGCGTGCTGCGAGACTTCCGATGCCCGGCGCTGTAGTTGGTTTCTACGGCAAGCTGCCGGCGCGCGGCGACTTCGTGCGTTTCGGACTACTGCGCGACTTTACTGATCCTTGGGACGACTGGCTGCAATCGGTGCTTGCTGGCAGCAGGGAACTCATGGGAGAGGCTTGGTTGCCAGCGTTCCTGGAAGCGCCGGTCTGGCGCTTTGCTCTGCCGCCAGGAATGTGCGGAACCCGTGCGGCACTGGGGCTGATGTTACCGAGTGTAGACAGGGCCGGCCGGTATTTCCCGTTGACCTTCGCAGCGCTTCAGGCCGCCGCCATCCTCCGGGAATCCGCCGACGCCTGGCTTGACGCATGCGAAGTCGCTGGACGCGCAGCGGTTGAGCAGGATGCTTCGCCCGAAACGATTGCCGGCATGCTGCCGTTGCCGGATCTGCTGGAGGATACGGAATCCATTCGCGGCGAGTGGTGGAGCGATGGTTCTGTGCGGGTCAACGCCAGCCGAATGACCCTGGGGTGTTTGCCGTCTCCCGAAACCTATGCCGAAATGCTGGGAGCACACACCGATGCCGGAGTAGGCACTGCTGAGGAGGGCAGATGGGAGTCGACACCATGACGACCCAGCGCTTCCGGTCCTGGGCCGTAACGCATCCAGGCACCAAGCGCAGCCACAATGAGGATGCCTACGTAGATCGGCCCGACCTGGGCATCTGGGCGGTCGCCGATGGCGCGGGCGGTCATGCGGCCGGTGAGGTTGCCTCCGGCATGATTGCGGAAGCACTGGAGGCGATCCCACCAGGACTGTCGGCATCCGAATTGCTGGCGGAGGTGCGGCTGGCGATCGAGCGCATCCACACCGCATTGCGCGAAGAGGCAGCGCGACGTGGCCCCGACGTGATGGTTGCCTCGACTGTCGTCGTCATGCTGGCAAGAGGCGACCATTTCGCTTGTCTGTGGGCTGGCGATTCACGGGCCTATCTGCTGCGGAACGGCGCGTTGCGCCAGATCACCCGCGACCACAGCCTTGTGCAGGAACTGCTGGAGGCGGGAGCCATCGGTCCGGACGAGGTGATGAATCACCCGCGGGGAAACGTCATCACGCGCGCGGTGGGTGCCGAACTGGAAGATTTCATGCTGGATAAAGTCAGCGACCGGCTGATGCCAGGCGACCGGTTCCTGCTGTGCAGCGACGGTTTGTGCAAGACCTTGCAGGAAGATGAATTGGCAAGGCTGCTGGGCGGTCTTGATGGCACGCCGCCGCAGGCACTGATCGATGCCGCTTTGGCGGCGGATGTGAGTGACAATGTGACTGCGGTGGCGGTGGAATTTACCGGTTGATTGCTAAGCAGAGTACACCTCGCCCGCAAAGCGGGCGAGGTGTACAAGAGCCCGATTTAGACCTTCGCCATCTTCAGCAGATCATAGCCCACCGTGTCGGGCGAACCCGAGATCTTTGGATCGCGCTCCGTATAGGTGAACATGATCTTCGTGAAGTTCAGCGAAAGGCTCTCCTGCGGCGCGTCACCACCGCTGGAAATGCTGTAGCCGCTGAGGCCGCAATTGGTGAGTTCGTACGTCAGATAGGTATCGACCTTGTCCTTGGTCGTGGTGGTGAACTTGAACTTCACCGTCGCGCTCAGGTCACCCGCAACCGCGTCCATGAACAGCTTGGTCGATGACTTGTCGAGCCGCTTGGTGACGACGACTTCGCTGATGTTGGGCTCGGATGCTTCGCGCGTGGCCGCACCGCGTGCGGCTGTGCCAATGGCGCGGCCCACGCCCCATTGGAACGAGTGCAGCTCGATCCATTTCTGGAAGCCCTCGGTCGTGACGGCTCCGTCGATCCCATCCCACTTCATGTAGATTGCCACGATGCGCTCCTTTTGTTTTCCGGCGAGGCGGTTACGAGTTAGCCGATGTGGTATTGAAACGACCCAGCCGTGTCCACGCCCACGGTCACTCCATTGATCGTCGCGCCCTCGGCAAGCCGCGATAAGACTTCGGCTGAGAGTTCCGGCAGCAAGGTCCGCGAGAGAATCTTTTCCACGTTGCGTGCTCCAGATGACGTCTCAGTGCAACGCGCTGCTATCACGTCTGCCAGCTCTTTGTCCCAGGCGAATTTGGCACCATAAGATTCCTGGACTCTCCTCCGTATCCGTCCGAGTTGCAGCTCGACGATCCGTCGGATGATCTCCGGCGACAGCGGAAAATACGGGACAAGATTCACCCGGCCCAGGAAGGCAGGTTTGAAGAATTTCATCAGCTCCGGCATCAGCGCGTCCGCCAATCCCGCCGCATCCGGCGCGGTTTCCGGGTCGGCGAACAGCCGAGTGATCAGGTCAGTACCGGCATTCGATGTCATGATGATGACGGTGTTCTTGAAATCGATGTCGCGGCCTTCACCGTCCTTCATGTTCCCCTTGTCGAACACCTGGAAGAAGATGTCCTGCACGCCGGGATGCGCCTTCTCCATCTCGTCCAGCAGGATCACTGAATACGGCCGCCGCCGTACTGCTTCAGTCAGCACACCGCCTTCGCCATATCCGACGTAACCCGGTGGGCTGCCCATCAGCAGACTGACCTTATGTTCTTCCTTGAACTCGGTCATGTTGATGACCGTCATATTCTGCTCACCGCCATATAGCAGGTCGGCCAGCGTCAGCGCGGTCTCCGTCTTGCCGGTACCCGATGTGCCAACCATCAGGAACACGCCGATAGGCTTGCGAGGATCAGTCAGGCCCGCACGGGAAGTGCGGATTGCCTGAGCGACTGCATCGAGCGCATGTGGCTGACCGACGATGCGCTGCTCCATCGCCTCCTTCAGGTTGAGCACGGTGCGGATCTCGTTCGACTGCATCCGGCCGGTGGGGATGCCGGTCCAGCCTGCAACCACTTCGGCTACCGCCTGTCGATCAACCACGGGGAAGATCAGCGGCGTTTCGCCCTGCAACGTGCGCAGCTTCGCCGACGTGTCGGTCAGCTTTGTGCGCAGCGCGTCTTTGTCCTCCGTATTCGCAGGGTCTTCAATCTTAGCGCGTGTCTCGGCGATTTCAGCCGCGAGTGCCTTCTCCCGCTCCCATCGCGCTTCGAGTTCGGTCAGTTCCTGCGACAGCGTGGCGCGTTCGGCGAGCAACTCTTCACGTCGTGCCGCGTGCGGCTCGCCAGCCGCGATCTCACGATCGAGAATGGCAACTTCCGTGTCGATCAGCATTATGCGGCGCTGCCGATCCTCTATCGGCGGCGGCACCGCGGCCTGACTCATAGCGACACGCGCGCAGGCAGTGTCGATCAGACTCACCGCCTTGTCCGGCAACTGCCGAGACGGGATGTAGCGCGCCGACAAACGCACCGCCTCGCTGACGGCTTCGTCCAGAATGCGCACCTTATGGTGTTTCTCCAGGGTATCGACCAGGCCACGGATCATGGCGGTCGCCATGGGCTCGGCAGGCTCCTCGACCTTCACCACCTGAAAGCGCCGTGTCAGCGCGGCGTCCTTCTCGACATACTTCTTGTATTCGGCCCAGGTGGTCGCAGCGATGGTGCGCAATTCGCCCCGAGCAAGTGCGGGCTTCAGCAGATTGGCGGCATCGTTCTGACCCGCGGCACCGCCAGCCCCGATCAGCGTATGGGCCTCATCGATGAACAGGATGATCGGCTTCGGCGAAGCCTTCACTTCATCGATGACACTGCGCAGCCGGTTTTCGAATTCGCCTTTCACGCCAGCGCCGGCCTGCAACAGACCCAGATCCAGCGACTTCAATGACACGCCTTGCAGTCCGGGCGGTACATCACCCGACGCCAGCCTTATCGCGAAACCTTCCACCACGGCCGTCTTGCCGACACCCGCCTCGCCGGTGAGGATCGGATTGTTCTGCCGGCGCCGGGTGAGAATATCGACGATCTGCCGGATTTCTGTATCGCGCCCAAGGATCGGATCGATTTTGCCTGCCTTCGCCTGCGCGGTGAGATCCGTCGTGTATTGATCGAGCGCGGCCGAACCGCGCGGCGCCATTGGCGCACCGTCGCCCCCGGCACCCGCCTCGGCACCGGCGGCAGTGCCTTGCGCTTCGGCTGCTTCGGCACTGTTGGCCGTTATGGTGGCAAAGTCCCGCTTCAGCAGATCAGGGTTGATCTTCAGAAGCTGCCCGGATGCTTCGCGCGCACGCCTTGCCAGCGTTTCATCAGCGACCAGCGCCCACAGCAGATGGCCAGAACGGATGCGCGGCGCGCCCTGTTCGAGCGAGGCCAGCAGCCAGGCCTGCTTCCCCAATTCCACAATGTCGGGTGCCAATGACGGCGCGCGCGAATTGCCGGTCTTGAGTTTCTCCAAAGCGCGATTCAGATCGGTGACAAATCGCCCCTGGTCGATCTCATAATGACGCAGTATCGCAGCCACGTCGCTATCGGCACGATCGGCCAGCGTCAGCAGCCAATGTTCGATCTCGACATTGTAGTGCGTACGCGACAGCGTCATGCCGGCTGCCGCTTCCAGGGCTCGACGGCAAGGCTCGTTGAGCCTCCCTACAAGCTGCTTCAGATCGATCGTGGCCATCGAGTTTCCCCCGGGAGATTTCCCCCTTTTCGCGTCAGAAGACTATGTGTTAGGCGGAAGCATTGTCCAGCAGATGAGAGGGAGGAATGGCGGACCTGCCGGAAGGCTTCGACCTCGAGGCTCTGCTGGCGCCGATACCAGGTGACGTCCCGCAAGGTATCGACATCCGCGAAGACTTCTCTGCCACCTCGCCTTACAACCGCCTGCGGGATGCTCGTTCCGAGGCTCGCGACGCGGAGCGTGGGCAAGACGCTGGCGATACGGATGCGCGCGATCCTGGACCTCTTTGGCGGACCGTGCGTGAACTGGCGGTGCAGACTTTGCGGGAAACCTCTAAGGACCTGGAGGTGGCGGCCTGGCTGACCGAGGCCCTTGTGCGCAGTCACGGTCTGGCCGGCCTCACCGCAGGCGCCCAGGTGATGGGCGGGCTCGCTGAGCAGTACTGGGATGGCCTGTTTCCGTTGCCGGACGATTACGGCATGGAGACCCGCGTCTCTCCGGTGACGGGACTGAACGGCCGCGACGGGAATGGGTCGTTGATCCAACCGCTCTACATGATCACGCTGTTCAACCGCCCTGACGGTTCCCCGGTCCCGTACTATCAATACAGGCAGTCCGAGCAACTCGGCACACTCGACGCGGAGCGTCGGCAGCAGCGCATCGAGGCTGGTGCGATCCCACTTGAGGAGCTGGAGCGCGAGGCACGCGCTTCCGGTGCTCGGCATTTCGGCGAGTTGTTGTCGGAAGCACGCGCGGCACGCGAAGCCTGGCAGGCCATGGCCGCGGTGATAGACGAGAAAGCCGGCGCTGACGGCCCGTCCACGACGGCAGTGCGGGACCTCATCGCGGGCATCATCGAAATCACCACGCGTTATGCGCCTGCCGAAGAGGCGGAAGGCGAAGGCGCCGCTGTCGCTGGCGACGGTGCGGCAGGCGAGGTAGTCGCTACCTCGGGTGGAGGTTTCGGAGGCATCGCGGCCGGACCGGCGCGGGGCGCTACACGCGAGGATGCGCTGCGCGCACTCACCGAAATCGCGAATTTCTTCCGCCGCACAGAACCGCACTCGCCGCTCTCCTACACGCTGGACGAGGCGGTGCGCCGCGGACGCATGACATGGCCAGACCTGCTGGCTGAAGTCGTCGCCGACACGGACACGCGGAACGCAATCCTGACGACGCTCGGTATTCGGCCGCCTCCTCCAGAGGCTCAGGAATGACATGAAACGATGTTGGCCAGCGTGTGAAGAACCTCACAGACTGAGGGAATTATTGACCCTACTGATCACGAATGGCTAATCTTTGGGCAGCGGCCAGCGCGCCGGATGTGCGAGGAAGGCCGGCCGGCTCACGCCGAACATAAGGATGGGGAACCACCATGAGTGCGAGCATCCACGACAAGCTCAACCGCGTCCGGAAGCCGCGGGTGCATATCACCTACGAGGTCGAGACCGAAGGCGCTGAAATTCAGCGCGAGCTGCCTTTCATCGTCGGCATCATGGGTGATTTCTCTGGTGATCCGACTCAACCGCTGCGCCCGTTGGCCGATCGCAAGTTCATTCAGATCGACCGCGACAACTTCAATGATGTGATGGCCGGCATGACGCCCGGCCTGAAGATGCGGGTCGACAACAAGCTCTCGGAAGAGGGCGGCGAGATGGCCGTCGATCTCAAGTTCAATTCCATCGAGGACTTCGAACCCGCGCGTGTGGCGCAGCAGGTCCCGGCACTTCGGGCGCTGATGGAAACGCGCGCCAAGCTACGCGATCTGATGAGCAAGGTGGATCGCTCGGAAGAGCTGGAAACCCTGCTTGAGCAGGTGCTGAAAAACGAGAATGAACTGAAGTCGCTGTCCAGCCAGTTGGGGCTGGACAAGAAGGAGGGCTGATCGATGTCTGGCGCCCAGACCGCAACGCAGCCCGCAGCAACTGAAACCACAGAAGGTGCATCCTTCCTGGATCAGGTTGTCGCGGCCACCAAGCAGACCGCGCCCGACCAGGCGCAAGACCTGGTAAAGAACCTCGTCGAGCAGGCGCTCGCCGGCACCGTCACGTTCGACAAGAACCTGACCCGCACCTTCGATCGCGCGATTGCCGCCATCGATCGCAAGCTGTCCGATCAGCTCAACGCGATCATGCATCACCCGAAGTTCCTGCAGCTCGAAGGCTCATGGCGCGGGCTGCACTATCTGGTGATGAACTCGGAAACCAGCACCAGCCTCAAGCTGCGCGTGCTGAACCTGCCCAAGCGCGAGCTGTCACGCGATCTGCAGCGTGCGGTGGAATTCGACCAGAGCCAACTGTTCAAGAAGATCTACGAGAACGAGTTTGGCACGCCGGGCGGCGAGCCTTACGGCGCCCTTATCGGCGACTATGAATGGACGCAGCATCCCGACGACATCGAAACGCTGCGGCTGGTCTCCAATGTCGCTGCTGCCGCATTCGCGCCATTCGTTTCTGCGGCCGGCGCCGGCATGTTCGGCTTCGATAGCTGGCCCGAACTTGCGAAGCCGCGCGATCTCGCCAAGATCTTCGAGACGCAGGAATACACGAAGTGGCGCAGCTTCCGCGACAGCGAGGACGCGCGCTTCGTCAACCTCGTGATGCCGCGCACGCTGGCGCGTCTGCCGTATGGCGCCGCTACCAAGGCGATCGAGGAATTCAACTACGAGGAAGCGCCTTACGACGAAGCTGGTGCAGCGAAGCCCATGCAGCACAACGAGTACTGCTGGATGAACGCTGCCTACGCTATGGGCACGCGCCTCACCAATGCCTTCGCGCAATACGGCTTCTGCACGGCGATCCGTGGCGCGGAAGGCGGCGGCAAAGTGGAGAATCTGCCGTACCACGTGTTCACCTCGGACGACGGCGATCAGGACGCGAAATGCCCGACCGAAATCGCCATCACTGACCGCCGCGAATTCGAGCTGTCCAACCTCGGTTTCCTGCCGCTTTGTCACTACAAGAACACCGACTACTCCGTGTTCTTCGGTGCGCAGTCGGTGCAGAAGCCGAAAAAGTACGACCGCCCCGAGGCGACAGCGAATGCGGCGATCTCGGCACGCCTGCCTTACATCATGGCGACCAGCCGCTTCGCGCACTACCTGAAGGTCATGGCGCGCGACAAGATCGGCAGCTTCATGGAAGCCGGCGATTGCGAGCGGTGGCTGAATCGCTGGATCAACAACTACGTCAACGGCAACGAGAATGCCGGCCAGGAAATGAAGGCCCGCTTCCCGTTGCGCGAGGCGCGGGTGGAGGTGAGGGAAATCCCTGGGAAACCAGGTTCGTACAATGCCGTGGCATATCTGCGGCCTTGGCTGCAGATGGAAGAGCTGACCACCAGCCTGCGTATGGTGGCGCGCATTCCGGCCGCGGCGAGCTGATCGCCGTCCTGCGTTTCAGGCGGGCACCACGGTGAACGAGCTCAACCTCGCCGTGGAGGTGCCCGCCGCGAAGGCGGAAGCGGAGAACGCGGCTGCGCCCGGTGTGCGCGAGGCCATGCTGTCCGGGCGGTTCGTCGGCAGCCGCGATCCCTCCTTGGCGGATTCCATCACGGAATTCCTCGGCGCACCGTCGGGTCAAGCGATTGCGCTGTGGTTCGGTAGCGAGCGCGGCTCGCGGCTGCGTATTGACCCGCAGGCACTCCGCGATGCGATCGATCGCGACATCGCAGCAATCGACGCAATGCTGTCCGAGCAGGTTGACGCGATTCTGCACCATCCACGGCTCCGCAAGCTGGAAGGCACCTGGCGGGGTGTGGCATGGCTGGTGGATAGCGCGGAACTGTCCAACCGCCTGAAGATCAAGATCCTGAATGTCGGCTGGGCCGAGATTTGCCGCGACCTGGAACGGGCAATCGAATTCGACCAGAGCCATATGTTTCGTAAGGTGTACGAGGAGGAGTTCGGCACGCCGGGTGGTGAGCCGTACGGCCTGCTGGTGATCGATCACGAAGTCCGTCATCGCTCCAGCGCCGAATTTCGCACCGATGATGTAACCGCGCTCGCTTCACTGTCGGGCGTCGCCGCCGCTGCCTTCTCACCCGTGATCATCGGCGCGTCGCCGGCGCTGCTCGAAGTGGACAGCTTCACCGATCTCGCCACCTCGATCGACTTGGCAGCGCCACTGCGAAACGCGGATCATGCGCGCTGGCGCAGCCTGGCATCGCGCGCCGATATGCGATTTGTTGGCGTGACGCTGCCACATGTTCTTGCACGGCAGCCCTGGCAGGACGACGGCACGCGCGCCGATGGCTTCCGCTACCGGGAATACGCGCCGACTGACAAGCAACGCGTATGGATGAACGCAAGCTACGCATTCGCTTCTGTCGTCGCGCGCGCCTTCGCGCATTTTGCCTGGCCGGCCGACGTGCGCGGCGTCGAGACCGACCGCGTGGGTGGAGGTTTGGTGACGGGACTGCCGCTCGAGCCGTTCTCAACCGATCCCGACCAGGTATGGGTGCGCAATCCAGTGGAGATTGTGTTGACTGATCGGCAGGAACGCTCGCTGCTGGATGCGGGGTTGATGCCGCTTTCGTCGATTCCCTATAGCGAAGAGCTGGTGTTCGGCGCGGTGCGCAGCCTGCAGACACCGCAACGCTATCAGGGTCCGACCGCCGATGCGGCCGATGCCAACGCTCGACTTTCCACGCAGATCAACTCGATCCTGTGCGCTTCCCGCTTCGCGCATCATCTGAAGATGAAGGGCCGCCATATGGTGGGCTCGTTCAAGACCGCAGGTGAGATCGAACGTTTTCTGCAGGCGTGGCTGACGCAATACGTGAACGGCAATCTGGCGGCGAGCGGTGACAGTCGGGCGCGCTTTCCGCTGGTCGCAGGAAGGGTCACAGTGAATGAGCTGCCAGGCCGACCCGGCAGCTTTGGATGCGTGGTGCAATTGCAACCGCACTATCAGCTCGACGATATAGCTGCCAATTTTCAGCTCGTCACCGACCTCAGTGGCCGATGAGCGGGAACCGGCGCGTTTGGAGGTCCTATGAGCGGAACTGATCAGACGGCGTCTGCGTTGTTTCGCGCGGGCAAACTAGACGATGCAATCGCAGCGGCACAGGCCGCATTGCGAAAGGCCCCGACTGATCTCAACGCGCGCGTGCTCCTGGGCGAATTGCTTGCGTTTGCCGGCAACCTCGAGCGCGCCGATGTCGTGCTCGATGCCGCCTCGGCGATCGACCCTTCGACCGCGATGGTCGTGGCCGAGTTTCGCCAACTGATTCGTGCCGACATGGCACGACGGCAATTGTTCCGTGACGGGAGGGTGCCAGAGTTTCTCAACGATCCCACCGAGACGCAACGACTGCAGCTCGCGGCCCTGGTTGCGCTGCGCGCTGGTGATCTCGTCGAGGCAGCCCGCCAAACGCAGGCAGCGGAAGCGGTACGGCCGCGCGCGTCGGGTAAACATGGTGATGCGGCCTTTGATGACATGCGCGACGCAGATGATTTGCTCGCCGGCAGCTTCGAGGTGCTGACCACCACCGGCAAGTATTTCTGGATTCCAAGTGAGCGCGTGCAGACGCTGGAGTTTCATGCACCAAAGCGCCCGCGCGATCTGCTGTGGCGACGCGCGTCAATGTCGGTCGCCAATGGACCGGACGGCGAGGTGTACCTTCCCGCGGTCTATGCGGCGGACGATCCCATGACGGATGCGTTACGCCTGGGCCGCGAGACAGACTGGCGGCAAAGCGATAGCGGTCCGGTACGTGGAGTTGGCCAGCGCCTGTTCATCGTCGGGGAAGACGCGGTGGCAATGATGGATCTCGGCAACATCCGGTTCGACCAGTGAGTGGTCGCGTCGGTCCCGCCAATCGGCAGGCAAACAGAGTCCAGGCGCCTCTGCTGGATCGGCTGATCGACGACGCGCCCGATCAGGCGCGCGACCCTACCGTCTCGGCCGCTGATTCGATGGTGGCATTGCGCAATTCGGTGCGCCGCGATCTCGAAGCATTGCTGAATGCAAGACGGTGCTGGCGCTCCTGGCCCTCCCATATGACGCAACTTGCGGTTTCACCGATTGGCTACGGGGTTCCCGATTTCGCTTCCGGCGCATTCAGCGACGCACACCGACGTGAGGAACTGCGGCTGGAGATCGAAGATACCATCCGGCGATTCGAACCGCGCTTCCTGTCGGTGCGCGTGCATATTGTCGATGCACAGAATCGTTTGGAGACCACGCTCAGGTTGCGCATCGAAGCCGTGCTGTCCGCCGAACCGGCGCCGGAGGCAGTCACGTTCGACACGCTGGTCGATCCGACCACAGACAACGTCATTGTGCGGTCAGAAAATGTGGTGTGAGCCACTGCTGCTTGTCATGCCGGGGCCTTCGCC
>CAYRTL010000040.1:21137-37833 GCA_964427005.1 uncultured Acetobacteraceae bacterium | reverse complement strand
TCGCTTTCCGCGACGAGGGGACAGACCCAATAGACCTGCGCGCCTTCGTCCAGTTTGCGCGCCATCGCATCCAGCAGATCGGGCAACGTCCCCAGTGAATGCAGCGAGGTCCGCACGCTCTGCCGTCCTGGCGGCTTTTCCGTCAGACGGCTGACATCCATCTCGCCCCACTGCGTCAGCAGCAGCGTCCGCGGTATTGGCGTCGCCGTCATCACCAGCACGTCGGTCAACTCGCCTTTGCCGCCTAGCAGCAGACGCTGATCCACGCCGAACCGATGCTGCTCATCGATCACCGCCAGCGCCAGGTCGTGATACTCGACACTCTCCTGGAACAGCGCGTGCGTACCCACGACGATTGGGATCGAGCCGTCCTTCAGTCCGCGCAACAACTGCGCCCGCGCGCGGCCCTTCACGCCACCGGTCAACAGCGCAACAGGCACCGGTGAAAGCCGTGAGAGCGTGCGATGATGCTGCTTCGCCAGTACCTCTGTCGGCGCCATGATGGCTGCCTGCTTGCCGGCCTCCACTGCACGCAGCAGGGCGAGCAGCGCGACCAGCGTCTTGCCCGATCCGACATCGCCTTGCAGCAACCGCAGCATCCGCCGCTGCGACGCCATGTCGGCATCGATCTCCGCCAGTGCCTGCTTCTGCGAGCCGGTCAGCGTGTAGCCGAAGCGCGCCAGCGCCTTTGCCCGCAACCTGCCATCACCGGCCAGACTGCGGCCAGGCCGCGCGCGCAGCCGCCCGCGTACCACCGCCAGCGCCACCTGATCTGCCAGCAGTTCGTCGTACGCCAAACGCAACCGAGCGGTTTCTGTCGGCATCGCGGTGGGCATCTGCACCGCGCGCAATGCCTCCACGAACGCCGGCCATTTCTCGCGGCGCAGCAGTGCCGGATCGTGCCATTCCGGGAACGACGGCAGCCGCGCCAGCGCCTGCGCCATCGCGTTCGCAATCTGTCGCGGCCATAACCCCGCGGTCAGTGGCCAGACCGGCTCGACTGCCGGCATCTGCTCCGGGCGATCGGCTGGCACGACATGCTCCGGATGCGGGATTGTGCGGCGGCCACCGAACAGTTCGACCTTGCCGGACACCAGCAATTTTGCGCCGATCGGCATCTGCCGTTCGCGATTGAACTTGAAGAACACAAGTTCGGCGAAACCGGTCCTGTCCGTGACAACGACGCGCCACGGCTGCCGAGTATTGGCCGGCGGCTCAATGCGCACCACTTCCACCGCGAGTGTCGCGATCTGGCCCGGCCGGGCCTCCGCAATGGTGGGACGTTGGCGCCGATCCACGTAGGATTCGGGCAGATGGAACAGCAGATCGATGACGCGTTCGCCGCCTGCCGCCTTGGCGATCAGTGCACCGACCGTCGGGCCGACGCCCCTCAGCGTGGTCAGCGGCGAGAACAGTGGCGTGAGCGGATCATGGTCCACGGGCTGACATAGGGTTATCGCGCGGCTATATGACACCGCGCCGATGACTGAACCAGAACCAGCCTCCCTGGATGTGAGGCGCCGCCGTCTGCTGTATCGCGCCACACATCGCGGGACGTACGAGAACGACATCCTGCTTGGTGGCTTTGTGCAACGGCATATACGCAGCGTGAGCGACTCGGAGCTTGCAGCGCTGGAGGCACTGCTGGAGGTGCCTGACAACGAGTTGGCGGATTGGCTGACCGGGCGGTTGCCGATTCCACCTGAAGCCGAGACGCCGATGCTGCTGCGAGTACGCGATGAGGCCCCCGTGTCATCTTGGGTGCGCAGGTCGAACGAAGACGTGGGTGGCCGGGCCAAGCCCGGCCATGACACAGAGCAATGACCGCTACACCAGTCTTCGGCGCTCCTGAAGGGTGGGATGCGTTCCTCCTTGCCCGCCGCCGCGGGGAGTTCGCCGGCCCCGTCCTGCACGTCACGCGCGACGATGCGCGGATGGCGCGGCTGGCCGAGGCGCTGGCCTTCGTCGTCCCTGAAGCCGAAATATTGCGCTTCCCGGCCTGGGACTGCCTTCCCTACGACCGCGTATCGCCGAATCCCGCTCTCGTCGCCGAGCGCATCGCGACACTGACGCGGTTGCTGGAACCAGCCCGCGGCCCGCGCATCGTGCTGACCACGGTGAACGCGCTCGTGCAGCGCGTGCCGCCGCGAACGGCGTTCGCCGGTGCCAGCCTGGAGCTGCGCACCAACGGGACTGTCCAGCCGGAGCAGCTCGCCCGCTTCCTGGAAGCGCATGGATATGTCCGGGCCGGCACCGTTATGGAGCCGGGCGAATACGCCATGCGTGGCGGCATCATCGACGTTTTCCCTGCCGGCGAGGCCGATCCGGTCCGGCTCGACCTGTTCGGGGACACCATCGAGTCGATCCGTGTGTTCGATCCCGGCAGCCAGCGCAGTGCCGACAAGCGGCAGCGCCTCGTCCTCCGCCCGGTTTCCGAAGTACCGCTCGATCCGGATTCGATCAGCCGGTTCCGCTCCGGCTGGCGGGAGATCTTCGGTCAGCCAGCGGCCGAAGATCCGATCTACCTGTCGATCTCCGAAGGCCGGCGCCATCCCGGCATGGAGCACTGGGTGCCGCTGTTCCATGACCGGATGGAGACGCTGCTGGACTATTTGCCGGGCGCCTCGGTCAGTTTGGACCATCAGGCCGACGAAGTCCTGGCCGCTCGGCTTGAGATGATCGCGGATCATTATGCCGCGCGGAAGTCGCTGCCGCGCGACGGCGAGGTGCCTTACCGGCCGCTTCCGCCCGACAGACTGTATCTCGACCAGGAGGGTTGGGACGCGATGCTGGCGGGCGGCCCGCTGTTCGCCTTCTCGCCGTTCGGCAAGCCGGATGGTGCCGTTGGCATTGATGGCGGTGGCCGGCCAGGAATCGTCTTCTTTCAGGGCGGCGGGCCGGGCACGAACGTGTTCGACCAATTGCGAGCCCAGGCCGAACGCTGGAGTGGGGAAGGGCGCCGGATCGTTGTCGCCGCCTGGACGCGTGGCTCCCGCGAACGGCTGGCCAATCTTCTGCGCGAGCACGGGTTCAAGGATCCCACGCAGGAGGAGGATTGGGCTGCAGTCCGGAAGAAGCCAGTCGGCTCGGTGTCGCTGGTCACGCTGGGTGTGGAGCGCGGCTTCATCGCCGAACAGCTTGCGCTTGTGGGCGAGCAGGACCTGCTGGGCGAGCGGATCAGCCGCCCGCCGCGCCGGCGCAAGCGGGCCGACCAGTTCATCGCGGAGGCGACCGAGATCGCCGAGGGCGATCTGGTGGTTCACCAGGAATACGGCATTGGCCGCTATGACGGTCTGGAGACGCTGACCGTCACAGGTGCGCCGCATGACTGCCTCCGGCTGGTCTACGACGGCAACGAGAAGCTCTACTTGCCGGTCGAGAACATCGAAGTGCTGTCTCGCTTTGGCAGCGAGACGCAGGGCGTAGCGCTCGACAAACTCGGCGGCGTCGGCTGGCAGTCGCGCAAGGCGCGGATGAAGCAGCGCATCCGCGACATGGCGGATCAGCTCATCCGGATCGCTGCGGCACGGCAGGTTCGCGATGCGCCGATCATGGCGCCGGGCGAGGGCGCGTGGGACGAGTTCTGCGCCCGCTTCCCGTTCGCGGAAACCGAGGACCAGGCACGCGCCATCGCCGATGTGCTGGAGGATCTGGCCTCCGGACGGCCGATGGATCGGCTGATCTGCGGCGATGTCGGCTTCGGCAAGACCGAAGTCGCGCTGCGCGCCGCCTTCATCGCGGCAATGTCCGGCGCCCAGGTTGCCGTGGTGGTGCCCACGACACTGTTGGCGCGGCAGCATTTCCGCACGTTCTCGGACCGTTTTGCCGGATTGCCGGTAAAGGTGGCGCAACTCTCACGCATGGTGGCCGCGAAGGAGGCCGCCGAAGTCCGGCGTGGCATAACGGACGGAACGATCAACATCGTCATCGGCACGCATGCGCTGCTGTCGAAGTCGATCGAATTTGCCGAACTCGGCCTGCTGGTAGTGGACGAGGAGCAGCACTTCGGTGTGGCGCACAAGGAGCGGCTGAAGCAGCTCAAGGCGGACGTGCACGTTCTTACCCTGACCGCCACGCCCATTCCGCGCACCTTGCAGCTTGCGCTGACCGGGGTGCGGGAAATGAGCCTGATTTCGACCCCGCCGGTCGATCGGCTGGCCGTGCGCACGTTCATCATGCCGTTCGATGCCGTGGTCATTCGCGAGGCGATCCAGCGCGAGCGCTTCCGCGGCGGCCAGGTGTTCTGCGTGGTGCCGCGCATCGAGGACTTGCCGCGCATCGCGGAGCGCCTGTCGGAAATCGTGCCCGAGGCGCGCATGGCTCAGGCGCACGGGCGGCTGCCGCCGACTGAGCTGGAACGGGTAATGACCGAGTTCGGCGACGGCCGCTACGACATTCTGCTTTCGACCAATATTGTCGAGAGCGGCCTGGATATGCCGGCGGTGAATACGCTGGTGATCCATCGCGCCGACATGTTCGGGCTGGGGCAGCTTTACCAGTTGCGCGGCCGTGTCGGGCGCGGGAAGCAGCGCGGCTACGCCTATCTCACCTGGCCTCCCAACATGCGCCTGTCCGCCGCCGCCGAGAAGCGGCTGACAGTCATGCAGACGCTGGACGCGCTGGGGGCGGGCTTCACCCTCGCGAGCCACGACCTGGATATCCGCGGCGCGGGTAATCTGCTGGGTGACGAACAGTCTGGTCACATCCGGGAGGTCGGCATCGAGCTCTACCAGCAGATGCTGGAGGACGCGGTAACCGAACTGCGCGCCGGCCAGGGCCGCCGTGGTGGTCAGGAGCGAGACTGGACCCCGAACATCTCTCTCGGCCTGCCAGTGCTGATTCCCGAGGACTATGTGCGGGACCTGCCGGTGCGCCTTGGCCTGTATCGCCGCATTGGCGCGTTGGCGTCAGACGCCGAAACCGAGGCCATGGCCGCCGAGTTGGTCGATCGCTTCGGGCCGTTGCCGCAGGAGGTCGAGAATCTGCTGCAGGTCGTCGCGCTGAAGCGCGCGTGCCGTGAGGCCGGTGTTGAGAAGCTGGAGGCGGGGCCGAAGGGAATGCTGCTCAGCTTCCGTGGCAACGCATTCTCCAATCCTGCCGGACTGGTGGCCTGGCTCGCGAGCAAAGGCGGGCTGGTGCGCCTGCGCCCTGACCACAAGCTGGCGATTTCTCGCGAGATGGATGTCGCGACCCGGCTGCGCTTCGCACGCGACACACTCGGCAATCTGGAGAGGATCGCAGGTCAGGCGAAGGCGGCGTAGCCTGTGCTCAATTGAGTGTGTCCGGCGTCGCGTCACGACGCTGTGTCGGGGACTTCGCCGCCCCAGTTCTTCGAACCACGTGCCGATGGTGATTGGCATTGGTGAGATGGTTCAATGAAGTTCGTAGTGTTGATTGCCGCGGGCATGGCGGCCGCTCTTCCTGCCAACGCGCGCCCGCCGCCGAACGCCGACATGTCGCTCGCCCCCTGGTTCCAGGGTCTGCGCCAGCCAGGCACGGGCATGTCATGCTGCTCGATCGCCGATTGCCGGCAGACCGATTTCCGCACGAATGGCAATCACTACGAGGCGATGGTGGAAGGCGAATGGCGCGAGGTGCCGCAGAACACGATTTTGGAACGGATCGATAACCCGACGGGTCACGCCGTGGTCTGCTATACGCCGGCGCGCGGCATCATGTGCTTCATTCGCGGGCCGGAGGCCTGACGGACGAGGCTCATAGATCAGCGTCCGTGAGCTTTGGTATTATATCTCCGCTGCTTCAACGGCTGCGACATCAAGCAGGCGCTCGATCACCTCAGGCTCCTGCGCACCGGCGATCGCATGCCGGCCGGAAATGACGAAGCAGGGCACGCCATTGATGCCGAGACGATGCGCCCGGAGATTGTCCGCGTGCACGGCGTCCACCTCGTCATTGCCTGCAAGGAATCGTCTTGCTGAGGCGCCGTCCAGCCCGCACGCCGCAGCAATCGCCACCAGCAGTGTGTGATTGCCGATATCAAGCCCATCGGTGAAATGCGCTGAGAACAGCGCCTCCACCATCGCGTCGGCGCGGCCGAACCGCGCCGCATACCGGACCAGCCGGTGGGCATCGACGCTCGACGGCGTACGCCGAATGCGGTCGAACCGGAACAGGATGCCCTCGGCGCGTCCGATCTCCGAAATCGACGCGTACAACCGCCGTGCCCGTTCCTCGCCGCCAAACTTGCGTATCACGTAGTCGGGCCGCGCCATGCCAGAGCGCGGCATGTCGGGATTGAGCAGGAAGGGCCGCCAGGTCAGATCGAACAACAGGTCGGGCCGACGCCGCAGAGTGCGCATCAGCCGGCGCACGCCGAGAAAGCACCACGGGCAAACGAGATCGTGGACGATTTCGATGCCGAGACGCGCTTTGGGTGGTGCAAGGATGTTCATTGGAGCGGTGCAGTGGAGTAGTGGCTGGTGGTGTAACGATGTCCGGCATGGTCCCAGATCTGCAAGGGCAAATACTCGGCGAACAGAGGGGAGAGATGCTTCGGGCAGTAATGGGTCACGATGCTCTTTCGCGTGGTCACGCGTGAGACCGGATTGCCGCCATGCACCAGATCGGCGTGCCAGACCAGCGCGTCGCCCTTCTTCGCCGCGAATGTCATCTTGGGGATACCATGTTGCTCTGCCCGCTCTTCGAGCGAACGCACATGACACTCCACCTGCGGGCCCAGGTCAGTGTCGCCAGTCATGCGCTGCGCCTCGTATACGCTTTTGTAGTTCGCTTGGTAGATGAAGTCCGCAAAGCGATGGCTGCCGGGATAATAGAACAGCTCGCCGGCGCCGATGGTGACGTCCTCGAGCGCGACCCAGGTGGCGGCGAACTGCCGCGGGATGGTGTACGGCACCTGTGCCGAACCGCGCAGGAAGCCGAGCGTCTGCGACGCAAACGTCTTTGACTCAAAAATCAGCCCCAAAAATTCCGCGATGGCGTCTGCAAATATCAGTGGACGGATGGCTGGCGAGAAATGATGGATGTCGAGCGCTTTGGCAGGATGCAGATTGAGCTCCGGCTGCCAATTGATGTGTCCGCGCGAGACGGCGTGGCATTCGAACTTCAGCTCGGGAAAGCCCCCGGCGAAGGCACGATTAAAATCCAGCGCAGCCCGATCGATGATTGCCGATGGGATCGCGTTCTCCAGGATCACGTAACCATTTTGCACCCAGAACCGCAGTTTCTCCGCCTGCTGCGCACTGATCTGACCGATCTCCAATTTGCCCTGGATGATGTCGGCGGCATTTGGCAAGTCGGGCCAAAGGCCGCCGAACGCAGACGGCATGGCAGCCGCATTGGATGGCCGTGGCATCGTGGCATTGCTCAGGAAACCACGTGCCCGCCCGAACTTCTGATAGTGCTCGAACGGGGTCGCCGCGAGGCCGTCCGCGACCTCCTTCGCAGCGCCGGGGTATGAATGCAGATAATAATCTGCGTCGAAATCATTGAGTTTTCGGCCTTCCTTGCGGCCATGCCGATCGTAGTGCTGCCAGGCACTTTCCTGGCCTCCCTCCGCGACCGCCTTGGCGATATCCGGGTAAAGCCGCAGGTATGCTGCCTCGTCAAATTGGTGGCGTTCAGAAAGGACCGCCTGATCGGCCAAATTTCTCTCCCTCACACAATCCTGTGTATCAAATCCGTGCCAGGGCTGTCACGGCCCGCGCAACTGGAGACCGAGTGATGGCAATCGTGATGCACGATCTTGCGGGCGCGGATCCCGCACTGCGCTTCAGCCCCTATTGCTGGCGCATCCGGATGGCGCTCGCCCATAAGGGCCTTCCCGTTGAGACCGTCCCTTGGTGCTTCACCGAGAAAGACGCAATCGCGTTCTCCGGCCAGGGGCGAGTGCCGGTTATCCGGGACGGCGACACGGTGGTGTCGGATAGCTGGGCGATCGCCGACTACCTGGAGCGAACCTATCCTGACCGGCCCAGCCTGTTCGGCGGCCCGCTCGGCCAGGTGCATGCACGTTTCATCAACGCATGGGCTGACAGCGTGCTGATGGGTGGGATCACCCGGTTGATCGTGCGCGACCTACTGGATGTAGTGGACCCCAAGGATCGCGCCTACTTCCGCGAGAGCCGGGAGAAGCGGTTCGGCATGACGCTGGAGGCGGTGCAGGAGCACCGTGAGGAGCGTGTCGCTGAATTCAGGGCCTCGTTGCTACCGGTGCGGCTGGTGCTGAGCAAACAGGCATGGCTCGGCGGCGACGCGCCCAGTTACGCGGACTACATCGTGTTCGGGAGCTTCCAGTGGCCGCGCTGCGCCAGCCGGTTCGAGCTGCTGGAGAAAGACGATCCGGTCGCCGCGTGGCGGGAGCGGGCGCTCGATCTGTTCGACGGCCTGGGACGGAGCGCCAAGACGGTTTGAGGCGATGCCTCAGTCGCCGATCAGGTGCAGCACCAATTCGCGCCGATGCGGGGCAGTGCGGTGCTCGAACAGGTAGATGCCCTGCCAGGTGCCCAGGACCGGCCTGCCGCTATCGACAGGAATGGAAACCTGAGTCTGGGTAAGCGCCGACTTGATATGAGCGGGCATGTCATCCGGCCCTTCGTCCTCGTGACGGTAGCCGGCATGCTCCGGTACAAGCCGCCGGAAGAACGTTTCCAGATCGGCCCGTACATCGGGATCCGCGTTCTCCTGCACGAGCAGTGAGGCCGAGGTATGCCGGCACCAGATGGTGAGCAGCCCCTGCTCAATCCGTTGCCCGGATATCCAGCGGCCAATCGGTTCGGTGACCTCCACCAGACCCTTGCCGTTTGTGGGAACAGTCAGCCGATGCAGTGCCTGTCTCATGCACCAGACTTGTGCGCGGTCTGATGATCGCGCAAGACGGCAGTCATGGCCGTGCCGCATTTCCATGATCTGATGGTCAGTGACGTACGCCAAGAGACCGCGGATGCGGTGTCGCTTGCATTCGCCGTGCCGGCGGGGCTGCGCGACGCGTATCGCTACACTCCGGGCCAATATCTCACGCTGCGTGCCACGATCGACGGCGAGGACGTCCGTCGCTCGTACTCCATCTGCTCTGGTCTCGATGATGGCGAACTGCGCGTGGTGATCAAGCGTGTGGTGGGCGGAGCATTCTCCAATTGGGTCAACGACCAGCTTCGTCCTGGCGATACTCTGTCCGTGATGACACCAGACGGGCGTTTCGGCGTGCCAGTCGAGCCTGGATCGGCACGCACACTGGTTGCGTTCGCCGCGGGCTCCGGCATCACGCCTGTCATGGCGATCCTGAAAACCGTGTTGCGGCGGGAGGACGGCCGGTTCTTCCTGTTCTATGGCAATCGCACTACGGCTGACATCATCTTCCGCGAGCAACTGGATGATCTGAAGGACTGGTACCTGGCGCGCCTAGGTGTGTTCCACGTGTTGTCTCGTGAACAGCAGGATATCGCTGTGCTGAATGGTCACCTCGACGCTGAGAAAGTCGGTTTGCTGATGCGATCCGTTGTGCCGGTCGCGGACGTGGATCAGGCTTTTGTGTGCGGGCCGCAACCGATGATCGAGGGGCTGGAGAAGGCACTTGCCGACATCGGGATGGAGCGTCAGCGTCTACACGTCGAGCGGTTCACGCCGGGTGTCGGCGGCCGGCCCCGCCCGATCGTTGTTGCGCCTTCCGCCAAGCCAAGAGCGATCGCCACGATCATCAGCGAAGGCGCCCGGTTCGATATTCCAGTCGCGGAAGGCGAAGCGATCATCGACGCGGCGATCCGCGCCGGCCGCAGCCTGCCCTATTCCTGCAAGGGCGGCATGTGCTGCACCTGTCGCGCCAGGCTGATCGAGGGCAAGGTCGAGATGACCGTGAACTACTCGCTCGAGCCCTGGGAGACCGATGCAGGTTATGTACTGACCTGCCAGTCGCATCCAGTGACCGAACGGCTGGTCATCGACTATGATCAGGTGTGAAGCCAAGTGAGCGAACTGCACAGGAGTGCCCACATGCGTCGCCGCACCTTTCTCGCCTCTACTGTTGCTGCGTTGGCCGCTCCGGCCATCGCCCGGGGCGAAGCATCGCAGGTGCTGAAATTCGTGCCGCAGGCCGATCTTGCTGTGCTGGACCCTGTATGGACCACGACCTATCAGACGCGCGATCACGGGTTCCTGGTGTTCGACACATTGTTCGGCCTCGACAGCAAGTTCAAGGCGCAGCCGCAGATGGCGGAAGGTGCTGTCAGTGAAGACGAAGGCAGGATCTGGCGAATCACATTGCGGCCCGACCTGATGTTTCACGACGACACCAGGGTGCTCGCACGTGACTGTGTCGCCAGCATCAAACGCTGGGGGGCGCGAGATGGCTTTGGTCAGGCTTTGATCGCTGCATCTGATGAGATCAGCGCGCCCGACGACAAGACGATTTTGTTCCGCCTGAAATACCCCTTCGCACTGTTGCCTGACGCGCTTGCCAAGACGCCACCGAGCATGTGCCCGATCATGCCGGAACGTCTCGCCGCGACCGATCCGTACAAGCAGGTCACCGAAATGGTCGGCAGCGGTCCGTATCGCTACAAGCCCGACGAACGCGTTCCCGGTTCACGCATCGTCTATGAGCGCAACACAAAATACGTGCCGCGGTCCAACGGCACACCTGATGGCACTGCCGGTCCGAAGGTCGTGCATTTCGACCGCATCGAGTGGATGATCATACCGGACGCTGGAACCGTCGCTGCCGCGATGCAGAATGGTGAGATCGATTGGTGGCTGACCCCGAACGCCGACTTGCTGCCGCTGTTGCGCAAACAGGCGCGTCTGAAGGTCGAGACAGTCAATCCGACCGGCACGGTCGCGACGATGCGGTTCAACCACCTCAATCCGCCATTCAACAGTCCTGCGATGCGGCGCGTGATGCTCGGCGCTATCGAGCAGGCGGACTACATGATCGGCGCCGTTGGAACGGACGAAACGTTGTGGCGTGACAAAGTCGGCGTCTTCTGTCCGGACACGCCGCTGGCGAACGACGCCGGCATGGAGGTGCTTACCAGTAAGCGCGATCTGGCCAAGGTGAAGCGGGATGTGGAGGCGGCCGGCTACAAGGGCGAAAAAATTGTCGTGCTGACGCCCTCAGATATCCCATGGTCCAAGGCAATGGCTGACATCACGGCGGACTGGCTCCATCGGCTTGGACTCAACGTGGAAGCCCCGACCATGGACTGGGCAACATTGGTCCAACGACGCGCCAAGACCGATCCGGTAGAGCAGGGCGGTTGGAGCATCTTCCATACCGGCTGGAGCGGCCTCGACATGATCAATCCCGCTGGTCATGTGTTCTTGCGCGGCAATGGCAAGGCGGCAACAGTCGGCTGGCCCACCAGTCCGAAAATCGAGGAACTGCGTGACGCATGGTTCAAGGCGCCGAATCTCGACGCGCAGCAAGCGTTGGCCGTGAAGTTGCAACTACAGGCGTTCGAGGATGTGCCTTACATTCCGCTCGGTCAGTATTTCATCCCGACCGCGTATCAGGCGAACCTGACAGGAATGCTGCAGGGCAGCCCGGTGTTCTGGAACATTCGGCGGAGCTGAACATGGCCAATTTCGAACTCGTCTGGGATTCCCGCTGCGGCGTTGCCGAGTCTCCGGTGTGGGATGCTGCCACGCGGCGCCTGCTGTTCTGCGATATTCCTGGCAAACGTATCTACGTGCTCTCGGTCGATGATGGCGCTCGAACCACTTGGGATTTTCCAGAAGTTGTCGGCAGCTTTGGGCTATGCCTGTCTGGCAGGCTTGTGGTGGCACTGCGCCATCGCGTCGTGATGTTCGATCCCCGCACCAAGGGCATTGAGCCACTGACCGAGCCGGTGAATGAACCGCCGACCAATCGCTTCAACGACGGCAAGGTCGGGCCCGATGGCTGTTTCTGGGTTGGCAGCATGGACGAGAATACGCCACGACAGAAGACCGGTGCGCTGTACAGGGTCACTCCACAGGGGCAAATCGAGCGCAAGGCGGAGGGTTATGCCGTCTCAAACGGGCTGGCGTGGTCGCCTGATGGACAGATCATGTATCACTCCGACTCGACCGCCGGTATCATCGAGGCCTGGGATTTCGACAGCACAACAGGCGGCCTGTCCAACCACCACGTGCTGGCAACGCTAAGTAACGAGGAAGGGCGGCCGGATGGTGCCGCGGTGGATGTGGAAGGCGCGTATTGGTCGGCAGGTCCTTCAGCCGCCTGCATCAACCGGTTCTCACCGCAAGGGAAGCTCCTGGCGAAGCTGCCGTTTCCCGTCCCAGGGCCGACCATGCCCTGCTTTGCCGAGCGGCACCTCTATGTGACTTCGCTGCGTGAGGGCCGTTCGCCTGAGGTGCTGCAGCAGTATCCGACCCTGGGAGGGTTGTTCCGAACCGATGCGCCGGTTCTCGGCGCACCGGTCGGGGTTTTCGCTGATCGGTAAGTACGACGGTTAATAGCGCGGCGCGTAATAGCCGGGCGGCGGGGGAGGCGGCGCGTAATAGGCCGGGGGCGGCGGCTGAGGTGTCGTGGCGGCACCACCGACTGCACCGACTGCTCCGCCGATCAGAGCGCCCGTCGCGGCACCACGTCCACCGCCAGCGGCCGCGCCAATGGCGGCGCCTGCACCGGCGCCGAGAAGCCCACCTCCAACTGCGCGCTGGCCCGGATCGTAAGGATCGGTGCACGCGGATAACGCCAAGCCCGCGGCGAGAAGGGCTGCGGCAGGAGCGATCAGACGCTGCATGTAATGTGGTCTCCTTTTCATCTCGTGTGGCCGTCGCGTTTCCTTGACGAATCCCAACAACACGAGATGAAAATGGCGATGATGAGGCGCTGCCGTCCCGACTGCTGATCCTAAGAGGCGACCTGCAATTTTAACCGGGGCACGGGCCGTTCCTCATCGGCCAGGTAGGCCAGGAACTTGGCGCAGTACTTGCTGGCAGTGGTGTTCCACACCTGGGCGCGCAGGGAGGCATGTCGCAGCAGCCGTTCGGCCAAAGGCATCGACAGTGCTTCGTGCATTGCGTCCGCGATCTCATCGGGATCAAACGGATTGACGATAAGGGCGTCGCGCAGCTCCTCGGCTGCGCCTGCGAAGCGCGAAAGGATCAGCACGCCAGGGTCGGCCGGATCCTGCGCTGCAACATATTCCTTCGCGACCAGGTTCATGCCATCGCGGAGAGGAGTCACCACCCCTAATCGCGCAATCCGGTAGAAGCCGGCAAGTGTCTGCCGGCGCACCGTACTCGTCATGTAGCGCAGCGGGGCCCAATCGAACTCTGAGAAACGGCCGTTGGTGTCAC
The DNA here is from genome assembly GCA_964427005.1 of uncultured Acetobacteraceae bacterium. Lineage (GTDB taxonomy): Bacteria > Pseudomonadota > Alphaproteobacteria > Acetobacterales > Acetobacteraceae > JAMXLO01. The sequence goes on along the minus strand of CAYRTL010000040.1, from coordinate 24,555 downwards.
CGACGAGTCGGTCCAATTCGCGCCGCAGGCGCTGATAGCTGCTCGATTCCTCCCGCGAGCGCGGCGCGATCTGCAGGAAGCTGACCTGTCGCCGGTGCTGCGGATAACGGTCCAGCAATCTTCCGACAGCTTCGAAACGGTTGGTCAGGCCTTTCGAATAATCGAGTCGATCCACTCCTATCGCGAGCGCGCGGTTGCCAAGACTTTCGCGCAGACGAGCCGCTTCTGCACTGCGTTCCGAATGGATTGCCATCTCGGCAAATCCCGCCGCATCGATCCCGATGGGATCAACGATCGACTGCACATGCCGGCCTTCATACATGAAGCTGCCGTTGGTGATCCGGGTCCCACCGAGGATGTCCTCGACACATTCCAGGAATGCTCGTTGATACGTCCGCGTATGGAAACCAATCACGTCAAAGGCGCACATTGCGCGCAGCAGCTCCGCGGCGCGGGAGAGTGCATGCAGCAGCGCGGGAGGCACAAAGGGCGTATGCAGAAAAAAGCCGATGCGATTGCGCACACCACGCTGGCGCAATTCGTAGGCAAGCGGAAACAGGTGGTAATCGTGCACCCAGATCAGATCATCCGGCCGCAGCAGCGGCAGCAATGACTGCGCGAACCGCCGGTTCACCGCGCGGTAGCCGTCGTAATCTTCTCGCCGGAAGTCGAGCAGGCCGAGGCGGAAGTGCAGCAGCGGCCACAGCGCTCCATTCGAGAAGTGCACGTAGAATGCGCGGTACTCGGCTTCCGACAGGTCGATCGTTGAGTAGGTAATTCCGTCGCTGCGCTGGACCCGGGGCTCGCTCTCTGGGAACGCCGAACGTCGGCCGCTCCAGCCGAACCAAAGGGAACCTGGCTGGAGCGCGTCCGCCAGAGCAACGGCCAGCCCGCCAGCCCGCGGCCCTCGTTCAGAAGGCAACGGTACACGGTTGGACACGACTACGAGGCGCCCCAAGTTCCCTCCTTGCACGCATGTGCCCTGGCTTCGGCACATGGTCGTCTTGCATCAAGCTCGCTCAGGCGCGCAGCACCTCGGCAACGCTCGATGTCGGTATCTGCATGATCCGGGTCATATCACATCGCCGTGATTGAACCGTGGGAGGCGGCATTCAAACGGCCCCGGGCCTGTCGCCGCCGCAGAAAAGCCTAATCCCGCCGCGATTGGTAGGCGGTGGAGAGCAATTAATACCGGGGAGTTTTCAATTACATGCGAATTGCTCAGATTGCGCCACTGACGGAGTCAGTGCCGCCGCGCCTGTACGGCGGCACCGAGCGTGTCGTCTCGTTCCTGACGGAGGAACTCGTGGCGATGGGTCACGACGTGACCCTGTTCGCCAGTGGCGATTCGAAGACGAGCGCCGAACTGGCTGCCGGGTGGCCATGCGCTTTGCGCTTCGATCCCAAGCTCCGCGACCCGATCGCGCCGCATATGCTTATGATGGAGCAGGTATACCGCCGGGCGGCCGAATTCGACGTGCTGCACTTCCACCTCGATTACTGGTCGTTTTCGCTATTCACCCGGCAGCCGACCCCCTTTCTGACGACGCTGCACGGGCGCCTCGATCTCGCCGAGCTGCGGCCCGTATACGAATCGTTTCCCAACGTTCCGCTTGTGTCGATTTCCGACGCACAGCGGTGCCCCGTGTCTGAAGCCAATTTTGTCGCCACTGTCCTTCATGGGCTTCCGCTTGCTCTGCTGACACCGCAGCCAGTGAGGCCGCAGTATCTGGCCTTCCTGGGCCGGATCTGTCCGGAAAAGCGCCCCGACCGGGCAATTCGCATTGCCCAAGCGGCCGGAATTCCTCTGAAGATCGCTGCCAAAGTGGATCGAGTGGACGAGGCCTACTTCCAGGACGTGATCCGTCCGATGATCGATGGGCGAAGCGTCGAGCTCATCGGTGAGATCACCGACGCAGAAAAGCCCGAGTTCCTCAGCGGAGCGATCGCTCTGCTACTGCCGATCGACTGGCCCGAGCCATTCGGCCTGGTGATGATTGAAGCGATGGCCTGCGGCACTCCGGTGATTGCCTTCAACCGCGGCTCCGTGCCGGAAATCGTGGAAGACGGTGTGACCGGCAGGATCGTCGATGACGAGGTTGAGGCGGTCGCCGCCGTTGAGCAGGTGATGTCGCTGTCGCGTCCCGCGGTGCGCCGTCGTTTCGAGCGGCGGTTCACTGCTCAGCGGATGGCGGAGGATTACCTATCCCTCTACCACGGCCTCGCGGCAAAGGCGCGTCCCGCCTTGCGGGTGGTCAGGTAGCCGCTACGGCTGTCGGGTCGTCATGGCCGAGGCTTGGCCAGGCCATGACGAATGAAGATGGAACAGGGTTGAAACCTTTCTCGCGTAGCCTCTGACCCCGTGTCCCGCCAGATCTACGCCCGAAATTATGTCTGGCCGCAGTGATTCGCTGGACGCGGTGCGAGGCATGGCGATCAGCCTCGTGGTGGGCTACCACTACTGGCCTGACGTCGTCGCCTCCGGCGATCAGATCGGCGTCGATCTGTTTTTCGTCCTGTCGGGTTATCTGATCGGCGGCATTCTGCTCGATCATCGCGGGTACGACGGTTTCTTTTCGACTTTCTATATCCGTCGGGCGTTCCGCATTCACGTCCTGGCATCTGGTCGAACGGCCTTTGATTGGCTTTGCACGCGTAGGCTGGCCGTACCGCGTGCGAGCTGCACCGGTCATCATCGAAGCAGCGGCAACAAGCTAAGATCGCGGATCGAAATCGGTGAGGGGCACTCCCTGCGCCTTCGCCGCCGCCAGCTGCGCTTCATCTGCCCGTCGAAAGCCATCGCGCGTCCGTAGCCGCGCCAGATACGCAGCGACAGGCGGCGAGAACTGCGCGTCCAGCCCCAACTTCGTTGCCAATAGGAGCGCAAACCCGACAGAGATGTCAGCCACAGTGAAGCGACCCGCAGCAACGTAGTCATGGTCGCTCAGCACCGATTCAAATGCCCTCAGCCGAACCAGGAACCAGCGGGAATAGTCGGTGACAATCTGGGGCAAGCGCCGCTCGGACGATTCAAACCGTTGGTAACGTAAGACCAAAGTCAGCGGAAACGTCAGAGTCGCTTCGCCGAAGTGCAGCGCATTCAGGAACGTCCCGTATTCGGGCTCATCGATCGCTACCGCCAATGATGACGGCCCATAGCGCGTCGCCAGATACTGACATGTGGCGGCGGACTCGGTCATCCGTGTATCGGCGTCCAGCAGCAATGGAACTGTGCCGAGCGGGTTCAGTGCCATGTAGTCCTTCGCCATGAACCGAGGCGGGAACGGCAGCATCCGCAACTCGTATGGCAATCCCAACTCCTCCAGCGTCCACAACACGCGGAAGGAGCGGGCATCGGAGCAGTGGTACAAGGTGATCATGTGGCTACCAGCCTCATGTATTTGCAGGCGTCATCGAG
>CAYRTL010000040.1:4945-21037 GCA_964427005.1 uncultured Acetobacteraceae bacterium | reverse complement strand
AGGATCGCCTTACTATGCGCCATGGCTGGATCGCGACCGCGACGGGCTGGCGTGCGAGCCCTGGTATAGGCGGCGATGACTGGTCTGATCGCGATCGGACCTCATGATCGCGCCTTCTTTCATCTGAACTGCCGGTCATAGGGAGATCTGACACACGCAGCTGATCTGGAGGTCCGGGCCGGAATCGAACCGGCATACGCGGATTTGCAGTCCGCTGCATCACCACTCTGCCACCGGACCGGCCCGTGGGAAGGCAGCGTATATCGGCGTCGGCAACGCGCCCGGTCAAGTCCCGACGCGCGAACGCTTGGCGCGCCGCCGGACCCGCCTCTATAAGCCGGCTCGTTCCCATTCCGACGAGAGCCGCCATGGACGCCGCCGCCGAAGCATTCGCAGAAGCCCGCAATCACATGGTGGACAGCCAGATCCGCCCCAACAAGGTCACTGACCCGCGCATCATCGCCGCCATGCGCCAGCTCCCCCGCGAGCGGTTTTTGCCATCGCACCTGACACCGCTCGCCTACGTGGATGAGGATGTGCCTCTTGGCCATGGCCGGGTGCTGATGGAACCCATGGTCATCGCCCGGCTGGTGCAACTAACGGCGGTCATGGCCGGCGAGCGCGCTCTGGTCGTGGGCGCGGGTACTGGCTACGGGACCGCCCTGCTGGCCGCGTGTGGTGCCAGGGTCACCGCACTCGAGGAAACCGCGTCACTTCAGGCCATCGCGCGGACAGTCTTGGCGGAGTTGGCACCGTCAGTCAGTCTGGTCACAGGACCGCTCGCCGCCGGCTGGGCGCCCGGCGCGCCATATGATGTGATCCTGATCGAAGGTGCGGTGCAGGAGATTCCGCCCGCCATCGGCGACCAATTGCACCGGGAGGTTGGCCGCCTGGTGGCGGTTTGCATCACCAGCGGCGGCATTGGCCAGGCCGTGCTGGCGGAATCCACCGCCGCCGGCTTGCGTACGCAGCCAATGTTCGACTGCTCCACACCGGCGCTTCCCGGCTTGGTGTCATCACCCGGCTTCGTATTCTGACCGACATCGCCTAGTCTGTTGCCGTCCGGTTGGGCGCTGTGGCACATGAGGCTGTGCCGCGAAGAAGAGGAGCGGGTATGGTCCTACGGCACGGCTTCTTACTCGGTCTCAGCGTCGCCCTCGCGAGTGCGCCGGCACTCGGCCAGGTGCCGCCCAACAAACAGCCAGCCGCGAAATCGGCCGAGAAGCCGACGACGGTTGCCCAGGCAACGCCGGCGCCAGCGTCAGCCGCCGTGCAAGCAACGGCTGCTCGCTCACAGTCCGGGGCTCCCCGTACCCTGGCTGAGGCACTGGCAACGACTTACCTGACGCAACCCGCGCTGCTTGCGGAACGGGCAAAGCTGCGGGCGACTGACGAGAACGTGCCACAGGCTTTGGCCGGCTGGCGTCCCACCGTGATCATGGCAGGGACGGCGGGCTATGGCGACGGTATGAGCCGGATCTATACGGGCTCGACCGGCCATTTCCTGAACGCGCAGACCGATCGCCTCATTGGCACGGCCCAGGCGACCCTGTCGCAGCCGATCTACAACGGCGGCAGGACACAGGCGAACGTGAACCGGGCCAAGAACCAGGTCATGGCCGAGCGTGCCACCCTGATCCAGCAGGAACAGACCAGCTTTGCCAACGTGGTGAATGCGTACGTTGGCGTGATCCAACAGCAACAGATACTGGCGCTCAACATCAACAACGAGCAGGTTCTGGCGAAGCAGCTTCAGGCGACCAACGACAGGTTCCGGGTCGGAGAGATTACCAGAACCGACGTCGCGCAGGCCGAGGCAGCACTGGCCGGGGCAACAGCTCAGCGGCAAACGGCGGAAGGAAACCTGCAGACGGCACGCGGCACATTCCAGCAGGTCGTCGGTTTCTATCCTCCAGGCGATCTCGTCGAGCCGCAACCTCTTGCGCTGCCGGCGAAGACCGAACAGGAAGCCATTGCGATGGCGGCGAACAACAATCCGCTGGTAGTTGCGGCGCTGTTCAACGATGCTCAGGCGAAGGACGCCGTGGACGTTGCGTTTGCCGCGCTCCTGCCGACAGTCAGCCTGCAGGGGCAGATCTTCCAATCGAACAACGCCGGAGCTCGAAGCCAGCAGAGCAACGGCTACCAAGCGGTCCTTCAGCTCTCGGTGCCGCTTTATCAAGGCGGCTCCGAGTACTCCACCGTCCGCCAGGCTCGCCAAACGGCGCAGCAGACGACGCGGCAGGTCGAGGACCAGCGGCGGACCGCCGTGCAGAACGCGGTGCAGGCCTGGGAAACATTGGCTGCGGCGAGAGCTGCAGCCGCGAGCACCCGCGAGCAGATCCGAGCCAACGAAATCGCGTTGGAGGGCGTAGAGCGCGAAGCCATCGTGGGAAGCCGCACGACGCTCGATGTCTTGAACGCACAGCAGGCTCTGCTGAACTCACGCACCACACTGGTGCAGAACCTGGCACAGGTGGTTACGGCGTCCTATGCGGTCGCCACGGCAGTCGGCCGTCTGACCGCACGCGACCTCCACTTGCCAGTGCCCTTGTACGATGAAACCGCATATTATAACGCGGTGAAGGACAAATGGGCGGGCCTCGGCGACTACGCGACCAGCCAGCCGGGCCGCTGAGCGGACGGACAGTATGAGCGCATCTCAGACACCCCCAGGATCATCGCCCGGGGGAAGTGGGGGGACCGGCAGCGATCCTTCGATGGAGGACATTCTCGCGTCGATCCGCCGCATCCTGAGTGAGGACGAGACGGCACCAGGCGACGCCCCGCCCGCTGCGTCGGAGAACAAGGGTGCGGGTGCCGATGTGCTGGTGCTGGATCCCTCCATGCTCGTACAGGAGGAGTCTCACGACCAAGCGGCTGCGCCTGAGGCCCGGCCTGTCGTCGCTGTAGCCCAGGTGGAAGCCGCCGAACCGGCGCTGATCGCACCCGAGGCCGCGGCCGCCGCAGCATCCTCAGTTGATAACCTGGTTCGCACTCTGACCGCGGAGCGCAGCATGCAGGTCCACAGCGGCGGTCCGACGATTGAGGATCTCGTACGCGAAGAGTTGCGGCCACTGCTGAAGGCTTGGCTCGACGCCAATCTGCCGCCGCTGGTCGAGCGGCTGGTACGGGCCGAGATCGAGCGCGTCGTAGGCCGCGCGGTAACCTAAGCCAATATTGTCATTGCCGGCCTCCTGCGGCATCCGCGTGGGGCCGCAGGAGACCGAGATGCTGGATAAGACGTACAACCCCTCCGAGATCGAGCCCCGCCTGTATGAAGGCTGGGAGCGCTCAGGCGCATTCGCCTGCGATCCGGATTCCAACGCGCAGCCCTACACGATCATGATCCCGCCGCCGAACGTCACCGGCAGCCTGCACATGGGTCATGCGCTCACCTTCACAGTGCAGGACACGCTGATCCGCTGGCGGCGGATGCAGGGCCGTGACGTGCTCTGGCAGCCGGGCACGGATCACGCCGGCATCGCCACGCAGATGGTGGTGGAACGGCTGCTGGCGGAGCAGGGGACCGATCGGCGCAATCTCGGCCGCGACAAGTTCGTCGAGCGAGTGTGGCAGTGGAAGGCTGAATCCGGCGGCACGATCACCAAGCAGTTGCGCCGGCTGGGCGCCTCCCTCGACTGGCCGCGCGAGCGGTTCACGATGGATGAAGGGCTGTCTGCGGCGGTCCGTAAGGTGTTCGTCGATCTGTATCGCGAGGGGCTGATCTATCGCGACCGGCGGCTGGTGAACTGGGACCCGAAACTTCAGACGGCGATTTCCGATCTCGAGGTGGAGAATCTTGAGGTCAGGGGTTCACTGTGGCACATCCGTTACCCGATCGAGGATGAGCCTGGCCGGTTCATCACCGTCGCGACCACGCGGCCGGAGACGATGCTGGGTGACACGGCCGTGGCGGTGCATCCGGATGATGCTCGCTATCGCGACCTGGTGGGCAAGTTCGCGATCCTGCCTCTGGTGGGCCGGCGCCTGCCGATCATTGCGGATGAATATTCTGATCCGGAGAAAGGCACCGGTGCGGTGAAGATCACGCCGGCGCACGACTTTAACGATTTCGCCGTGGGCCAACGTCATCGTCTGCCGATGCCATCGATCCTGGATCGCGAGGCGCGCGTGACGCTGGCGGAAATCGAAGATGCCATGGCGAAGGTGGACGATGTTGCCGATCCGGAATTCGTGCGCTCGCTTGAAGGAAAGGATCGAAATACAGCGCGCAAAGCGATCGTGGCCGAGCTGGAACGACTGGGTCTGCTAGAGAAGGTGGAGCCCTACACGCACCAGGTTCCGCATGGCGACCGCGGCGGCGTGCCGATCGAGCCGCTGCTCACGACCCAATGGTATTGCAATGCCAAGGTGCTGGCTCAGCCGGCCATAGAAGCCGTCGAGACCGGCAAGACAGCGTTCGTGCCAAAGCAGTGGGAGAACACGTTCTTCGCGTGGATGCGCGACATCCAGCCGTGGTGCATTTCGCGTCAGCTTTGGTGGGGCCATCGCATTCCCGCCTGGTACGGGCCCGATGGATCGGTGTTCGTCGCGCATAACGAGGAGGAGGCAAAGGCGGAGGCTCGCGCGAAATACGGACGCGACGAACCGCTGACGCAGGACGAGGACGTGCTGGATACGTGGTTCAGTTCCGGGCTGTGGCCATTCTCTACACTTGGTTGGCCGGAGCAGACGAAGGAACTGGCCCGCTATTACCCAGGTGACGTGCTGGTCACCGGGTTCGACATCATCTTCTTTTGGGTGGCCCGGATGATGATGCAGGGCATCCATTTCATGGGCGATGTGCCGTTCCGCACTGTCTATATCCATGGCCTGGTGCGCGATGAACGCGGCCAGAAGATGTCCAAGTCGAAGGGCAACATCATCGATCCGCTTGAGCTGATCGAGAAATACGGCGCCGATGCGTTGCGCTTCACGATCTGCGCGCTGACCGGACCTGGACGCGATGTGAAGCTGGGCGCGGCGCGCGTGGAGAGCTATCGACGTTTCGTCACCAAGCTGTGGAATGCCGCGCGTTTCTGCGAGATGAACGACATCCGGCCCGATGCGTCGTTCGATCCGTCGCGCGTCACTCTGCCGCTCACGCGCTGGATCCTTGATGCGCTCAATCGGGCGATCGAGGAGGCAAACGCGTCACTGGAAGCGTATCGGCTCGATGAATACGCCGCAGCCTGTTATCGCTTCACCTGGGACACGTTCTGCGACTGGTTCGTGGAGTTTGCCAAGCCCGCGCTGGCGGAAACCGAAGTGCGGCAGACCGCGGCTTACGTGCTGGGAACGATACTCCGGATGATGCATCCGGCGATGCCGTTCGTCACCGAGGAACTGTGGGATCGCTTCGGCTATGGCGAACCGTTCAGCCTGATTCGCGCCTCCTGGCCTGAACCGGTTCCCATTCCAGATGCCGAGGCGGCGCGCGCCGAGTTGGATTGGGTGGTGCGGCTGATCTCTGAAGTGCGTTCGGTGCGGACGGAGATGAACGTGCCTCCCAGCGTTCAGACGCCGATACTGTTGCGCGACGCGTCGCCGGAGACGCTGGCACGCGGCCAGCGCTGGATGGAGGCGATCCGCCGCCTTGCGCGTGCATCGGAACTGAAGCCGCTTGCCGGCGAAATGCCGAAAGGGTCGGCTCAGCTTGTGCTCGACGAAGCGACTGTCGTGCTGCCGCTTGCCGATGCCATCGATGTCGGCGGCGAGCGTACGCGGCTGACACGCGAGCGCGACAAGGTGAGCAGCGAGGCGCGCAAGATCGCGCAGAAGCTGGACAACGTCGATTTCGTGCGGCGCGCGCCGGAGGAGGTCGTGGAAGAGAACCGCGAACGCCTGGCCGCCATGCAGGCAGACATCGCGCGACTGGAGGCAGCGCTGCAGCGAGTCGATGCTTAGCTGGCGTGCCTGATGTGGCTCTGATTGCAGCGATCGCCGTCACGAGCCTTCTCATCGGCATCGCCATCGGTGCCGTTGGCATTGGCGGTGTGCTGCTGGTGCCCTTCCTGACGCTGACACTCGGGATCGACGTCAGGCACGCGATTGCCGCGGCGCTCCTGAGCTACATCCCGAGCTGTGTTGTTGCCGTCACGCTGTATGGCCGGCGTGGCTCGATTCCTTGGCGCGAGGCTGGGTTGCTATGTATCGCAGCGTTGCCCATGGCCTGGCTCGGCGCACGCGCGACGCAGCATGCGCCGGAAGGTCTGCTGGAACTGGCAATCGGCTTGCTTCTGTTGTCAGGCGGGGTTTACGCGCTTGTTCCGCCGAGACGCACTGTAGTGACGCAGCGTGTGCTGAAGCCATTCGTGCTGCTTGGGCTTGGTGGCGGCACCGGCTTTGTCTCCGCCCTGACCGGCGCGGGGGGCGCCTTTGTGTTGCTGCCGATCCTGCTGCTGCTCGATGTGCCTGTGCTGCCGGCCATCGGCATGGGTCAGGCCATCGCGCTGCCTATCGCGGGACTGGCCAGTGTTGCGAATGTCGAAGCGGGCGTGATCGATCTGTGGCTCGCGGGCGGACTTGCGGTGACACTTACCGTCGGGATTGCGATCGGCACGCCAATCGCGCATGCATTGCCGCAGCTTCTTCTGCGTCGCCTGCTGGGCTTGGCTGTCGTGCTCGCTGGTCTTGCCATGCTGTTGCGCACAATTACCCGGCTGGCGACGGCCGCCTGAAACTGAACGGACCTTACGGACATGAGCAGCACAACCATCCGCGGCGCCGACATTGTCATGCGTACCCTGGAGCGCGCGGGTCACAACACCATCTTCACGCTATCCGGCAATCACATCATGTCGCTGTTCGATGCGGCGATCGATACGAAGCACCGGCTGGTTCATACGCGCCATGAGGCGGCGGCAGTGCATATGGCTGACGCATGGGGACGACTCACCGGTGAGCCAGGCATTGCCATGGTCACTGGCGGTCCCGGCCACGCCAATGCTGCCGCGGCGCTGATGACCGCTCAGGGACAGGAATCCCCGCTGGTGTTGCTGTCGGGCCATACCGAGACGACGCAGCTTGGCCGGGGTGGGTTTCAGGAACTGCGGCAGGCCGATGTTGCTGCGCCAATGTCCAAGGCATCGTGGACCGCGACGGCAACCGAGACGCTGGGCGCCGATGTGGCAAAGGCCATTCGCATCGCGCGTGCAGGACGACCGGGACCGGTGCATCTGAGCCTGCCGTCGGATCTGCTTGATGCAAGCGTGCCGGCCGAACGTGTCATGTGGCCGGAGCAGGCGGCGTTCACCGAACCGCCAGTGGATCTGAGCGAGCCGGCAGCCGATGCGATCCTCAGCCTTATCTCGACGGCACAGCGGCCATTCCTGCTCGCAGGTCCCGCGCTCGCGAACCGCACCGGACGCGATCTGCTGGCCCGAATCGAGGCAGCAACGCGCATCCCAACTGCGATCATGGAAAGCCCACGCGGCTTCAATGATGCAACACTCGGCGCCTTCGCTGATGCGATCCGCCGGGCTGACATGATCGTGCTGCTCGGGAAGGCCTTTGACTTCACATTGAGGTTCGGTGCGGCGCCGTCGATTGCCGCCGATTGCCGCTGGGTCGTCATCGATCCTGAAGCAGCGTTGGTCGAGCGCGCCATCCGGGAGAAGGGGTCTCTCGTCGCCTTCAGTTGTGTTGCGGATACCCGCCCCGCGGGCGAAACGCTGATCCGGCGAGCCGGCAAGCCAGTGTCAAGCGAAGCATGGCTGACCGAGGTGCGCGCGCTGCTGACCAATCGGCCGGCATCGTGGGCGACGCTTGCATCGAACACACCGGGCAAGCTGCATCCGATCGAGGTGTTCCGCGCGTTGAAGCCACATGTCTCTCGCGATCCTGACACGGTGCTTATCTGCGACGGCGGCGAATTCGCCCAATGGGGACAGAGCGTCTTGCCGGTCGTGCCACGGCGGATGATCAACGGGGTGGGCGGCTCGATCGGTTCCTCGTTGCCGATGGCGGGCGCGGCGCGCGTGGTCGAACCGAATGCGCCGGTGTTTGTCGTGCTGGGCGATGGCACGTTCGGTTTTCACATGGCGGAGTTCGAGACCGCCGTGCGCTGCAACCTGCCTTTCGTCGCCGTGGTTGGCACCGATGCGCGCTGGAACGCTGAATACAACCTGCAAGTGCGCGACTACGGACCCAACCGCACGTTCGGCTGCGAGCTGCTGCCGACGCGATACGATCTGGTTGTCGCGGCGCTGGGCGGCCACGGCGAGTTGGTGCAGAGCGCCGATGAATTGCCTGGTGCAATCGAACGCGTACTCGCGTCAGGCAAGCCTGCCTGCATCAACGTGATGATCGAGAGTATTCCGGCGCCGGTGGTGCGCGCGTAATAACCTCGCCCGCGAAGCGGGAGGGTGCCTCACTCTGCCGCCTGCGCCACTTCGTCGCCGAGGCGCACACCGCGGACAACGTACTCCGCAGCGACCTTGATCGCCTCGATCATGCTGACCGCGCTCGCCTTGCCGGTGCCAGCGATGTCGAACGCCGTGCCGTGATCGACGCTGGTGCGCAATATCGGCAATCCCAATGTCACGCTCACGGTTTTCTCGAAGTCCATCATCTTCGCGGCGATGTGGCCTTGGTCGTGATACAGCGACAGCACTGCGTCATAGCGGCCGATGCGTGCCATATGGAACACGGAATCCGCCGGTACCGGACCACTGACGTGCATGCCGCGCTCGCGTGCCGCCTCGATCGCCGGCTTGATGGCCTCGATCTCCTCGCGGCCGAACAGCCCGTCCTCTCCGCCATGCGGATTGAGCGCCGCAACCGCCAGATGCGGGTTGTCGATGCCGAGTTGGTGCAGCGCCTTCACGGCCTTCTCGATGCCCGACAGCGTACGTTCGCGCGTGATAGACCGGCACGCGTCGACCAACGACATATGGCGCGTGAGAAAGAAGATCTTCAGCCCGCTGATGGTGAACATCGTCATTTCTTCACGCGCACCGGTGTGCTCGGCGAACATCTCAGTGTGACCGATGAACGGGATCTTTGCCGCCTTCAGCGATTCCTTGTTGATCGGCGTCGTGGCGATGCCGGCGATGCGTCCCGCCATCGCTAAGTCGATCGATGTGCGTATTGCGGCATAGGCAGCTTCACCACCGAGAGCCTGCACCTTGCCCATCTGGAGCACATCCGGATCCGCGGTGTCCTGGTGCATCACGTCGATCACGCCATCGCGGTCCGCGATCGCCTCGGGGCCAGCGATCCGGTTCAGCGAAGCGGCCAGTCCGCACGCCGACAGCGCACGTTCGAACACCCGCGCATCGCCGATCAGGAAGCTGCGCGAGCAGGCGCGTACCTCCGGCGACAGCAGGGCGCGGACGGCGATTTCAGGTCCGATCCCTGCGGGATCGCCCATCGTGACGGCCAGAACCGGTCGGGTGTCGGTCATGTCGTTGCCCTCCTTGGACGCTTCATAGCACACTGCCGCGCCAAACACCGCATCAGGAGGAAACGCATGCTTCGCATCTATGGTTCGGCACGTTCACGTGCCGTCCGGACACTCTGGATGGCTGTGGAATTGGGCCTCCAGTACGAGCACCTGGATTACGCGCCCCGCTCGCCGCAGACCCGCACGCCGGAATACCTGGCGCTGAACCCCAACGGACGCGTGCCGACGATAGATGACGATGGGTTCGTGCTGTCGGAATCGATGGCGATCAACCTGTATCTCGCGAAGAAGCACGGCAAACTATATCCGGCCGATGCGAAGAACGAGGCGCTCGCGTGGCAATGGAGTTTTTGGGAGACGGATCGGCTCGATCGGCAGTTGACCACGTACGCCAACAACGCCTTCGTGCTGCCTGAGGCGCAGCGTAACGCCGCTCTCGCGAAATCCACATGGGAGGAGATATCGGCGGCGCTCGACGTGCTAGAGATCGCGCTTGGCAAATCGCAATGGCTCGCCGGCAGTGAATTCACCATCGCCGATCTCAATGTGAGTGCGGCGATGGTGCGTGCCCTGGCATTTGACCTCGGCAAGTGGCCCAAGGTGCATGCCTGGCTGCACAAGTGCTGGGATCGTCCGGCGGCCAAGCGCGCATTGGCGATGCGGGAGTGACGCGATAATACCCCCACCTGTCATTGTGAGGAGCCGAAGGCGACGAAGCAATCCCGAGCGACCGGCTCCTGGCAATGACAATGGGGAGATTACTTATCCAGCCAAAGGTCCTCGAACCGCCAGCCGTTGTAGATGCTGTTCACCATGATCGAGATGTTCTTCACATAGGGCTGCCAGCACGCAGCCACACGGTTGTGCATGATGATTGGGCGTGCCACATCCTCGATCAGTTTCCGTTCGATGTCCCACACCGCGAGCTTGCGCTTCTCGATGTCCGTCTCCTGCGACTGAGCATCGAACAGTTTCTGCAAATCGGCGTTGCAGTAGTTCGTATAGTTGCGCAGTGAGCCGCAGGCATAGTTTTCATAAAAATTCTGATCAGGGTCATCGACCGAGTTGCCGGTCAGGTTCAGACCGATATTGTAGTCCTTCTTGAACACCCGATTGTAGTAGACTGTGGTGTCAGCGATATCGAGCTCGCCGTCGATCCAGATTTCTCGAAGTTGGTCGATCAGTATCACCGCCGGATCACGGAAACTGGCGATATCGCGGGTAAACACCTTGGTCTGCAGGTGCTTGTCGGGCCCATAGCCGGCTTTGCGCATGAGCGCGCGGGCGGCCTCGCGGTTTTTGGCGATGTCAGGATCGTAGCCAGGCAGCTTCTCCAGCATGTCCTGGGGCATCGCCCACACACCTTCGGGGCCAGGTAGCATCGATGCGCCGATGCGTGCCTCGCCGTCGGTGAGCAACGCGATGAATGCCTTGCGGTCCAGAGTGAGACCGAGGGCGGCGCGGATGTCGGGATTATCGAAGGGGGGCGCATCACGATTGATGATCAGGTTGGTGCTGACCGCACTTGGCCGCATGAAGCACTGCGCTTGGGGGGCCTGCGAATTGATGTCCTTCATCAGCGGGACCGTCACGTCGGTCGGATACGCCATATCGAACTTGCCGGCGATAAAGGCGAGCATGCGTGTGGAGCGGCTGGCGATGATCCGATACTCGATGCCGTCGAGATAAGGTAGCCCTGGCTTCCAGTAATCCGCATTGCGCTCCATCCGGATGATTTCGTTCTGGCGGAATTCCACGAATTTGAATGGACCGGTTCCGATCGGTTTGGTGCGCATCTGTGCCGAGGAGACGTGGCAGGGATAGACCGGCGACCAGCCGGCGGCCAGCAAAGCCAGCATCGAAGGCTGCGGCCGTTTCAAATGAAACGTCACCTCGCGCTCGCCATTCGTGGTGATGCTCTCCAGATTGGCGAACCAGGCCTGCCGCGGGCTCTTGCGAATCTTGCCCTTCTCCAGGCCGGAGACCATGTCCCAGGTGCACTTCACGTCAGCCGAGGTGAACGGCTTGCCGTCATGCCACTTCACACCATCGCGCAGAGTGAAGGTGAGGTCGGTCATCGCCGGGTTCCATTTCCAGCCTGTGGCAAGCTCCGGCACGATGGTGTCGAGGCTGTTCTGCGGCTTGTGCTGGTCGTACATCACCAGGTTGTTGAACAGCGGCATGAAGGGAATGACGACAGAAGCTGTCGCCTCTTCCTGGATCGACGGGCTGGGCGGGTTGTCCATGTGCTCTATCGTCAGCACGCCGCCGCGCTTCTGTGCATGCACGGACGTCCCGTACACGAGTGCCGCGATCAGCAGGACGATGCCGAATGTCGTACGCATGTTTTCCCCCGGTTAGTTCCTGCAAGCCGCATTCAGGTCAGGAAATCGTCACTCCGCTGTCCACCGGATAGACATGACCGGTGATCATGCGCGCCTCATCGGATGCCAGGAATACCGCCATGTTCGCGATGTCCTCCGGCTCGATCAGCCCGAGCAGATGCGCCGCGGCGAGTTTTGTCACCCTCGGATTGCCGGCTTCGAGCCGGCCGCGTACGCGATCCGTCATCGTGGCCGATGGCGCGATCGCGTTGACGCGCACCTTCTGCGGCGCGAATTCGACTGCCATCGAGCGCGTCATGGCGGCAATGCCGCCTTTCGCGGCGGTGTAGCAGTCGCGGCCCGCAACACCCATCAGCGCGACATTGGACGCCATGTTGATGACTGCACCGCCACCCGAGGCGATGATCGCCGGTATGCCGAACCGGCAGCCGAGAAATGTACCGAACAGGTCGAGGCGAATTGCACGCCAGAACTCCTCAAGCGGCACGTCGACCACCGTGCTGTCCACCGGCGTCGAGCCGCCAGCGTTGTTGTGCAGGATGTGGAGCGCGCCGTAATGCTTCACGGCGGCATCGATCGCGGCGCGGACGCTGTCTTCCTGGGTGACGTCGGTCGGAACGGCAATGCAGTCACCACCGGATTGGCTGATGATCTGCGCGGTCTGCTCGCCGGATGCGCCGTTGATCTCGGCAACGACGACTTTGGCGCCTTCCGCTGCCATGGCGCGCGCCGTGGCCCGACCAATCCCTGTACCCGCACCGGTGATGAGCGCGACCTTGCCGGTCAGTCGTGCCATACGTTCCTCCTGCCGAAGAGCGGCATCATTGGCGGGACGGCGCGGATTGCACCAGAACCGCGCGGCTGCCGTACCACAGATGCCCAACGACGGCCATCATCGCGCATCTATCCCTTGCCTCGGTTTCGACGATACTCTGGGAGGCAGAGCGACGGCAGGAGCAGCACAATGGACGCGATCGCCGTAGATACAAACTTGCCGGCCGATATCGATGCGCAGCCGCTGGTGCGGGCGGCGGCGGCGCTTCAGCCTGTGTTGCGTAGCTACATCGAGGAGGCCGAGCGCGAGCAGCGCCTGCCGCCGGCGCTGGTGGAGCAACTGCGTGCCGCTGGCTTCTATCGGATGGTTATTCCTCGCTCGCTGGGGGGTCTTCAGGTCGATCCGCTGACTTACCTTCGTGTCATCGAATTGTTGGCCGAGGGGGCTGGCTCAGTCGGCTGGAACCTCGCCAACAACAGCATCGCCCAGCTTGTCACGCTCGGATTGCCGGATGAGGGCGTTCAGGAAGTGCATGGGCAGGGAACGCCATCCATTGTCGCCGGCACGGCAGTGCAGGGCGGCGGACAGGCAGTGCCGGTTGAGGGCGGCTACCGCATTACGGGCCACTGGACCTTCGGCACCGGGTGCCAGGAGGCGGCCTGGATGCTGGGCAGCTTCCAGATCCTCGACGAGGGGAAACCGCGGTCCCGGCCGGATGGCGGTCCGCTCTTCTGGAGGGCAATCTTCCCGCGCTCAGAGGTCGAGGTCGTCCCCGGAAGCTGGGATGTTGCCGGTCTGCGTGGCACGGGCAGCTTCGACTGGAAGGTGAAGGACGCCTTCCTGCCGGAGCGGCGCACGATGGTCCACGCCGGCATTCCAGTGGACAACCAGTGGAACCGCTGGCCCGGCACCACTTACGCACTGCCGAGTGTCTGCTGGGTGGGGCCGCACCACAGTTCGGTGATCACTGGCATCGCCCGTGCCGGCATCGATGCGCTGATCGAGCTCGCCGGCGAAAAGACGCCGCGCGGGCGGACGTTCAGGCTCTGCGACAATCCGCAGGTGCAGGACGATGTCGGGCGCGCCGACACGATGCTGAACGCCGGGCGCAACCATCGCAGCGCCATGATCAGGGACATCTGGAACACGGTCGCCGCCGGCAAGGAGACCACACTGCAACAGCGTGCGCGCTGCCGGCTGGCGCCGGTTTACGCGGCCGATTGCGCGCGGCAGGCAATGGACCTGATGTACCGGCACGGCGGCAGCACGTCATTCAAACGCGCAAGCCGTCTTGCCGAATGCTGGCGCGATCTGCACACGGTTGGTCAGACAGTGACGATTGGAGCCGAGTGGTATCCCATCGGCGGCCGCGTATTCCTCGACATGGATCCGGGTCCACGTCTGCGGTAGAGACCATGTACACCTCTCCCGCACAGCGGGAGAGGTGTACGCCAGGTGCGATCAGTAACTCGGCGTGGTGGAGTATGGCGTGAGCTGCAGTTCGTGCGTCCAGCACGACCTGTCCTGCGTATGCAGGTAATAAAATGCTTCGGCGATCTTGACCGGATTCATCACAAGCTCAGGCCGGTTCTGCACCTTCGGCAACGCCCTTGTGCCGGGAGAGTCGATGGTGCCGTCGATCACCACATTCGCGACGTGTACGCCGAATTCGGAGTACTCCTCGGTCAGCACCTGCGCCAGCGCGCGCATCATGACCCGGGGGTAGTACAGCGACTCTCCAGTCAATCGCTTCTTGCCGCGCAGCGACTTGGAGTTGTTCGAGAAGAAGAATGACCCACTTCCCCTCTGCCGCATGGCAGGCAGGATTTCCTTGGCGACGAGGAAAGGCCCGCGGCTGGCGATGTGATGCGCTGTGTCGAACATCTCCACGGGTACGTATTCCAGCAGTTCCTTGCCTGGCGGAAGATCGCGTCCTTCGAGGTAGCCTGCATTGTAGATGACAATATCGGGTTCGCCGGCATCACCCCGGATCGTCGCGAATGCCGTCGAAATCGAGTCCTGCGATGACAGATCCAGTTCAACAATGGTGCACTCGCCGCCCTGTTCCCGGATCGCGGCCGTCAGGCCGGCTGCGTTGGCCTCTTTTCGCGTCGTGAGGACGACGAAGAAACCCTCCTGGGCAAATTTCTGCGCGATCGCGCCGCCGATGCCCCAACGCGCGCCGACCGGAATGTGGCTGTCGTCTAACGCCTTGCCGTGCGCCAATCTGGTGTTGCGTCCGTCGGACTGCCACTTCGACGTGGCGCCGATGACGACGGCAAGCTGCTTGCCTTTGGTATTCTTCATGGGACGTTTCCCCTCCTGTCAGGCCGCCCTGTTCCAGCCCCACCACGCGCAGAGCGCGTCACCCATGATGAGCTGCTTATCCCGTTCGCTCAGCCAGGGCAGTTCCTCCGTGAACATCGTCACGCATTCGCGCCAGGAGCAGGGCATCTTGCTGATGTCGGTGCCCCAGAACATTCGCTGCGGACCGAATGCATCATAGATCTGCCGTAGATACGCCTGCATCTTCGGAAAGGGATAGGGTTCGCCGGAATAGCCTGGCGCGCCGGTCGCCTTAACGGCCACATTGGGAAACTTCGCCAGCGCGACAAGCTCCGGCATATGCGTCATGGCAGCTTCATCCTTCAGCGTGGTCAGACCGCCTCTGCCGCCCAAGTGATCTATCGTCAGCCGCAGTCCGGGATGGCGTTCGGCAATTCGGCCCAGGTCCTTCAGCGAATCCGTCGCCAGCATTGCGATGGGGACGCCTGCCTTTTCCGCTTCCGCCCAAAGCCAATCGATCGTGCCGTCCGCCAGCCACTGCCGCGCCGGATCGTGCAGAAACGTATAGCGCAGGCCGAGCATTCCGGACTGTTCCCGCCATCGCGCGATGCGACTGCGAGACTCCGGTCGGTCGAGCGGCACTGATCCCATGATGGCGAACCGGCCCGGGTAGTCACGGACCGCCTTGAACGCCATCTCGGTCGAGTTCGGGTCCCAGCCCGGCGGGTGAATGACGGCGGCGTCGACGCCACCAGCATCCATCAGGGGGATGGCCTCCTCAGGGGTGAAATGCGTGACCTGCCAGTGCGACATGTTGCTTGGCAGGCCCGTTCCCCACAGGTGTATCTGGGCATCGACGATTTGCATCGGATATTGTTCCCTTCGATCCTCTGCCGATTGACTTGGACCCCTCGCACGATAGAAGCAGCCATGCGAAACGACTCTCAATCAGACCTGTCTCCCGCGCAAGCGCAGGACCTGCGCTGCATCGCCGGCATCATGATACCGGCGAGCGAAGAGCACGGTGTGCCGAGTGCCGCCGACCCGGCGATCTTCGAGGACATTGTCCGCTCGCTTGGGCGCGACCTGGGCGGCGTCCGCGACGCGCTGACGAAGCTTGCGGCACTCGCGGGCGGTCCCTTTGTCGAGCTCGATGAAGCACGGCGCGAGGCGGTAGCACAGGAGTTTCTGTCCAGTGATGCACCGGAGGTGACGGTGCTCGGGCGGGCTATCCTGCAATGCTACTACCGGGACGACAGGGTGGTTCGCTCTCTCGG
>CAYRTL010000040.1:0-4845 GCA_964427005.1 uncultured Acetobacteraceae bacterium | reverse complement strand
GGACGGGATTGGGAGGCGCGGCGCTACGCCGACTTCGACATCAGCCCCAATCGCCGCGCGCGGCCGACAGACTACCCGATCAATGAAGACAATTCGGCGATGAAGATCGCCAACTTCAACGGCGTCGGCGGCGGCACAATCTTCTACACGGCGCACTTCCCGCGGATGCATCCGTCGGATTTCCGCGTGCGTACGCTGGATGGCGTTGCCGACGACTGGCCAATCGACTACTGGACGCTGGAGCCGTTCTTCGCGGAGAACGACCGGATGATGGGCGTCTCGGGCCTTGCCGGCGACCCAGCCTATCCGCCGAAGGAGGCCATAATGCCGCCCTTGCCGCTTGGCAGGACCGGCACGCGTTATGCGAAGGCGATGAACAAGCTGGGCTGGCACTGGTGGCCCTCCGACGTCGCAGTCGCCACGACCGAATATAACGGCCGCGCTCCGTGCATAAACGTTGGGTTCTGCACGCCCGGCTGCGCGCAGGGTGCGAAGGCGAGCACGGACATAACGTATTGGCCGGAGGCGATCCGCGCCGGCGTGGAGCTGCGAACGCGCTGCCGGGTGCGCGAGATCACCACAAACGAACACGGCATGGCCTCCGGCGCGATTTACTACGATCCAGACGGCATCGAGCGTTTCCAGCCGGCGGAGGTGGTCATCCTTGCCTGCAACGGCATCGGCACGCCTCGGCTGTTGTTGAATTCTGCGTCGGGCAAGTTTCCGAACGGATTGGCCAATTCCAGCGGTGTTGTCGGCAAGAACCTGATGCTGCATCCCTGGCCGCAGGTGCGCGGCTATGTGGACGAGGAAATGGATGGCGATCGCGCGCCGATGACGGTGCTGTGGAGCAAAGAGTTCTACGAGACAGACCCGGCCCGTGATTTTGTCCGTGGCTATACGCTGCAATTCGCGCGTGGCACCGGTGTGGTGAACGAGGCTGTTACCAGCGCAGCGTGCGGCCGCCTGCCGTGGGGCAGGGACCATCATCGTGCCTATCGCAAGATGCTGTATCGCCGGCTGCAGATCGGCGTCGCCTGCGAGGACCTGCCGGAGGAGCACAACCGGGTGACGCTCGATCCGGTGCTGAAGGACAGTCACGGCATTCCGGCGCCACGGATCGACTACAAGATCAGCGAAAACACGCGACGCATGATGGAGCACGGGATCGCACGCGCGTCGGAGATCCTGACGGCTGCCGGCGCGACCGATCTGTACACCTCGCGCACAATTCTCAACAGCCCAGGGCATCTGCTGGGGACGGCGAGGATGGGGAATGATCCCGAACGCTCCGTCGTGAATTCGTGGGGCCGCTGCCACGACGTGAAGAACCTGTTCATCGTCGATGGCAGCATCTGGGTCACGTCAGGCGGGGTGAACCCTACGTCCACGATTCAGGCGCTGGCGCTGTACGTCGCGGACAGCATGAAGAAACGGCTGGCCACGCTGTTCGATTGAACATAGGTGTCATGGCGAGAAGGGGGCGGCTTCGCCTCCTCGCCATGACAGGAATTTCAAGCGGCCAATATCATCCTCGACGCCTTCTCGCCGATCATGATGGACGGAGCATTGGTGTTGCCCGAGGTCAGCGTCGGCATGATCGACGCATCGGCAATTCGCAGCCCATCGATGCCGTGCACGCGAAGCTGATCGTCCACCACCGCCATTGGATCATGGCCCATCTTGCACGTGCCGACAGGGTGATAGGTCGTCTCGGCGTTCTTTCGCACCCAGTCGAGCAGCTCATCGTCTGATTGAACATTGACGCCCGGTGCGATCTCGTCGCTCGCGATGTTCCGCATAGGCGATGCGGTCATGATGCGTCGCGTGATGCGCATCGCCTCAAGCGTCACCTCGCGATCCAACTGCGCGCTGAGGAAGTTGAAGCGCACTGCCGGCGGCGTCCGCGCCGATTTCGACGTGATATGGATGCTGCCTGTGCTTTCCGAGCGCAGGATGTTCATGATCGCGGTCACTCCGGAATTCTTCGCGAGTTGGAAATCGTTGGTCATCAGGAAGGGGACCCACGATATCGCGGCATCCGGTGCGTCCAGCCCTTGACGCGTGCGGATATACGCGCGTATCGGCGCCGCGGGCAGGCCGAGCAGGCCCTTGTGGCTCAACGCATATTTCAGCGCCTGCTTCACCTTGCCCAGTCCGCGCATCTTGTCGTTGTAGGTCATGCCGAGTGAAGCCGGCACGGTCCACTTCATCCGCGGCGAATAGTGATCGCGTAGATTCTCGCCCACGCCCTTCAGCTCGTGCCGGACTTCAATGCCGAGTGCCTGTAATCTCTCCGGCTGGCCGATACCCGACAACTCCAGAAGCTGCGGCGAGTTGATCGAACCTGCGCTGACAATGACCTCACGGTTCGCGCGCGCCTCGCGTTGCTGGCCATCCACCGAGTAGCGCACGCCAACACAGCGCTTGCCATCCAGCAGCAGACATTCGGTCAGCGCGTTGCATTGTATCGTCAGGTTTGGCCGTGCGCGCGCGGGATTGAGATAGCACACGGCGGTGCTCATCCGCCGACCGCCGCGGATCGTCATCTGCGTCATGCCGATGCCATCCTGCCTGGCACCGTTGTAGTCGTTCGTATATGCGATGCCGACTTCACCGGCGGCCTTGATCAGTGCGTCGTACAGCGGCCCGGTTTCGTTGCTTTCGGTGACTCTCAGAGGCCCGTTGCGCCCGCGATATTCGTCGTCCGCCTCGCCCTGGTAGCTCTCCATTTCCTTGAAGATCGGCAGCACCTCGCGGTAACTCCAACCGCGATTTCCGAGTTGCGCCCAGGTATCGTAGTCCTGCGACTGACCGCGCACGAACACCATGCCATTGATGGAGGACGAACCGCCCAGCAGCTTGCCGCGCGGAATCGGAATGCACCGCCCGCCCGTGCCCTCATCTGGCTCCGAGGAATACAGCCAGTTGGCGGCGGGGTTGTTGATCAGCTTCGCAAACCCGACCGGAATGCGCGACCAAGGATGACTTGGCCGGCCCGCTTCCAGCACCAGCACCTTGTGCTTGCCACTGGCGCTCAGCCGGTTGGCGAGCACTGACCCGGCTGAGCCTGCGCCCACCACGATGTAATCGAAGTTCTGGCTTTCCATTGTCGTTTCCTTCCCCGGACGGTGGCGGGTCACCAGGTGACACGCACGCCGACGGCCACGTTATGACCGATCTCATGCGAAGCCAACGCGGCATCGTATCGCGCATACAGGAAGAAGGCGGGATCCGGGCTAAACCGGCATCACGCGCGGGGCGTCCCGGGCATGATGAGGCGAGGTATCTAGTCCAGTACGAGAATGTTCTGTTCGTTATCGACAGACCAGGACCGGAACCGATCGAGAAAGCTCTGCCCCAGCAGGAAACCGCGCGAATTCAGCGCGACACTTCCGGTCACGTTCTGCAGCACCCTGTTCCCGACCTTCACCGATCGCAAACGGAAGGTTCGGGACGAAGCTGTCGAACCATCCGCTAAACCGTATGTCTGCGGCAGCAGAAGATCATCACCCGTTATGGTCCCGGCCTGCTCCAATACCGCGACAACGTCAGCCGGGATGGTAACATCGGATGCACCGCTGTCCAGGACGAAGGGTACTTGGACCATACCGTTGATGGTCGCTTGGACGAGAAGAGTAGTGCCGATCTTTTTCAACGGCACCCGTGTCTCGGAGACGTCGCTGCTTGTCTGCGCACATCCGCCCATAAGGTTGGACAGGGGCATCAGCAGTACGAAGGCCCACAACTGCCGCGAACTGCGCTTCATTGCCTTTTCTTGGGTGTCCGCGCTTCGCCCCGCTCATCCCGTTCGAGTGCATCTCGTCATCGTGAGAGGTGAGTCGTCACAATGCAGGCCGCGGGCGCTTGCGGGCAACTTTGACGGTGCATTCTCGTTCTTTTCCGTTGCGACAGCCGTCGCAGATTGGCCGTTGGAGGGTCTTATGTCGGCGCCGTTACGATTTGCCGTCGTGCTTGCAGGCGGTTTGGTACTCTCGGGTTGCGTGTACGCCCCACCACCGCCGCCGCCTGTCTACGCCTATAATCCCTACGACCCAGGGCAGCGCGCCGTGGCCGGCGGACTGATCGGCGCAGGCGCAGGTGCAGCCTTGGGCGGCATCACCGGCGGTGGCCGCGGCGCCGCGATAGGAGCGCTCGCAGGCGGTGCGCTTGGCGCTGCAGCAGGTGCGACCACAACGCCGGAGCCGCCGTACCCCGGCCCGTACGGCTACTGAGCTTCAGGAATTGACGACGGCCACCGCCTCGATCTCGATCATGAAGTCAGGACCCGCGAGACGGGTGACGCCCACTGTCGTACTCGTCGGCGTAGCTACACCGAGATAGCGCATCCGCACATCGGCGCATTTTTGGAATTCATCGAAATCAGTGACGTAGGTATTGGTCTTGACGACGTCCGCCCAGGTTGCACCGGCAGCCTTCAGGCATCGGTCGAGGTTCTGAAACGTCTGTTCCATCTGAGCGCGCATGTCGCCCTTGCCGACACAGTTGCCGTCGATGTCGCGCGCGAGTTGGCCGGCGATGAACACGAGCTTGCCGGTACCGCTGACGGTCACGACATGTGAATACGAAGGCTTCCCGGCGGACATCCGGACGTTCATTCCCTCCGGCTGAAACCGTTCGACCTTGATGGCCATGATCAGTCTCCTTTTCCGTTTCCAGGATGTTAGCTGTGGTTGGGCCTATGCCCAACCGAGGCTATAACCGCTGCGTCGCATGCGGCGCCAAAGAGGGACGGATGCAATGAGCACGACGCTGGAGCAGGTTCGCCAACATGAGCGTGACGCGCTGTTGGGCGAATACGTATTTGGCAACGGCGTCTCGGGT
>CAYRTL010000039.1:0-37928 GCA_964427005.1 uncultured Acetobacteraceae bacterium | reverse complement strand
CACACCAGCCGCGCCGGCCGCTCCCGCATCAAGCGCGAACGCGGTCACGACACCCGCAACGCCGACGCCGCCGGCAGCTACGCTGCCGACTGTGGTCCCCCCGACAGTAGCCCTGGCACCCATTGCACCACCGCCGCCTACAACTGAGCCCCCTGCACCCCCACCGGTGCCCCCGGTCTCCGATACGGCCGCAAGCGCCGCCACCGCGACTTCGGCCGGCTTACGCGTGACCTTCGGCGCGGGCGAGGCGGATCTCAGTCCTGACAGCGCAGCAGCAATCAAGAGCATGGCGCAGAAGGCGCCCGCCGGCGACGGTACCACGTTCAACGTGGTGGCATACGCTGCCGGAACTCCCGACGACCCATCCACAGCGCGACGCTTGTCACTGTCGCGGGCACTTGCCGTCCGCAGCGCACTGATGGCCGGCGGCGTCAGCTCCTCGCGCATCTATGTGCGGGCACTCGGTGCCGCCACCGGTGACGAGACGCCGGATCGCGCGGATCTGACGGTGATGGGCGGCAATGCCCCGGCCCCGACAGATGCGGGCGCCAAGAGCGAGAAGCAGTGACCCGCCCGAACATCTATCTGATCCGGATGGTGCTGTTTTTGGTGGCCGTGGTCGCGGTCGCGGCGTTGCTGTCGCGCGTGCTGCTCAACGCCTACGGCAACAATCCGATCCTGAACACGCTGATCCTCCTGGTGCTGCTGGTCGGGATCGCATGGAACCTCCGTCAGGTTCTCCGCCTGAACCCCGAGGTCGCCTGGGTTGAAACCTACCAGACGGCGCGTCCTCGCCTCGCCTCGCTTCCATCGCCGCAACTGCTGGCACCGATGGCCAGCATGCTGGCCGCGCGCGAGGCGCAGAGCCGCACCGACCAGGCGCGCTTTACCCTGTCAGCCTCGGCGATGCGCAGCCTATTGGACGGCATCGCATCGCGCCTCGACGAAAGCCGCGAGTTGTCGCGCTACATGACCGGGCTGCTGATCTTTCTCGGGCTTCTCGGCACGTTCTGGGGCCTGCTGGTCACTATTGGCGCGGTGTCCGACGTGATCGCCTCGATGTCGGTCGGTTCAGGCGACCTCAACGCGCTGTTCGAGCAGCTCAAGTCCGGACTCGCAAAACCGCTGGCTGGCATGGGTACCGCGTTCTCCGCTTCCATGTTTGGCCTGTCAGGCGCGCTGGTCCTGGGTTTCCTCGATCTCACCGCGGGCCAGGCACAGAACCGGTTCTTCAATGAGCTGGAGGAATGGCTGGCCAGCCTGACCAGGCTTTCTTCGGGCGTTCTGGCCGAAGGCGACGGTTCCATCCCGGTCTATGTGCAGGCCTTGCTCGAGCAGACCGCCGAAAACATGGAGAACCTCCAGCGCATCCTGCAGCGCGGCGAGGACAGCCGCACGCACGCCAATCAAGCCGTGCTGGCACTGACCGAGCACATCGCCACGCTGTCGGACTCGATGCGGACCAGCCAGCAGCTCATGCTGCGCATAGCCGAGGCGCAGGCTTCGATCGGACCCGCGTTGCAACGGCTGGGCGAACACCGCCGCGACCATGGCTTCGACGATGCGGCGCGCGGACATCTGCGCAACATCGAACTTTATCTGCAACGCCTGCTGGCGGACGCCGAACAGGGTCGTGCGCAAAGCACCGCTGAGCTGCGCAATGATCTTCGCATCCTGACCAGGACGGTCGCCGCATTGGCAGAGGATCAGAGGTAGCCATGGCGCTGACGGTACGCCGGCGTGGCGACAATGGGCTTTCCGCCTGGCCCGGCTACGTGGACGCGCTCTCCACGCTGCTGATGGTCATCATCTTCGTGCTGTTGGTATTCGTCCTGGCGCAGGCGTTCCTGTCCGTCGTGCTGTCCGGACGCGACAAGCAGCTCGACAGGGTGAACAGGCAGCTCGCGGAAGTCAGTGACATGCTGTCGCTTGAGCGCGGGCGAGGCGCGGAGTTGCAGCAATCGATCGCGCAGCTCAGCCGTGACCTGTCGGGCGCGAACGTGGCGCGGGAGACGCTGTCGCAACAGCTCGCGGGGCTGAAAGCCCAGGCGGAACGCGCCGGCGCGGATCGGGATTCGTTGCGCGCCGAACGTGATCGGCTTGCCCAGCAGCTCTCCGACTCTGCCTTGCAGGCCAAATCGGAGGCAGCGCGTGTCGAGCAATTACAGAAGGACCTCGCGGCTTCGGCCGGCCGGACCGACGCAGCCAAGCAGGAGACGGCGACCGTCGCGACTCAGCTTGCCGAAACACGCCGTCAGCTTGTGGCCACTACGCAGCAGGCGCAGGCGCTGACCACGCAATCACAGCAGTTGCAGCAGCAACTCGCGGAGATGCAGCGCCAGATCGCCGAATTGGACAAGACGGTGAAGGTGGACAAAGAGACGATTGAGGCGAAGGTCTCGGATCTTGCCAAACTGGCCGAACAGAACCGAGCGCTCGCTGCCTTGCGCGATTCATTGGAAAAGCAGGCGCAGGATGCGGCCGCACGGGCGATGACGGACCAGCAGCGGCGCGCTGCCGTCGAGCAGCAGCTTGGCGAGGAAAAGCGTCTGGGTGAGTCGGCACGGGCACAGATCGCATTGCTGAATGTGCAGGTGGACGAATTGAAGGCGCAGCTTACCTCGGTGGCCAAGGCGCTTGATCTCGCGCAGGCACAGGGACGCGACAAGGATGTGCAGATCGCCAATCTAGGGCAGAAGCTCAACATGGCATTGGCCGCGAAGGTGGAGGAGCTGCAGCGCTATCGCAGCGAGTTCTTCGGCAAGCTGCGCGACGTGCTGGCGAACCGTCCGGGAATACAGGTTGTCGGCGATCGGTTCGTGTTCCAGAGCGAAGTGTTGTTCCCCGTCGGGAGCGCGGACTTGTTGCCGGCCGGCGTAGGCGGGATCACCGCGCTGGCCGTCACTATCAAGGACATTGCCGCCGAAATACCGCCGGACATCAAATGGATCCTGCGCGTCGATGGCCACACGGACCGACAGCCGATAAAGGGCTTAGGCGCATTCGCATCAAACTGGGAACTGTCTGCCGCGCGCGCCATCACGGTGGTGAAGCTGCTGATCGCTGATGGCGTGCCAGCCGAACATCTGGCGGCAACTGGGTTCGCGGATAACCAGCCGCTCGATCCTGCCGATACACCTGAAGCATATGCGAAGAACCGGCGCATCGAGTTGCGGCTGACGGACCGGTAAAATCTGGAGTTGGCGGTAAGCCGCCTATCTGCTCTCGGAGGTGCAGCGCGATAATGCGGACGATGCCCTTGGGCCCCAGTATTGGCGCTCACCGATCCGAAGCCGACCTTACATAGCAGGCCCCAAGCTCTGCATGAACCGGGGGTTCACACCCACGTATAGCCAATGAGCGCCGATCTTCCGGGTGCCCCACTCTCCGACCATCGCGGCGTGAGTTGCCAGGCGGAGATCGTTGATCCGAAAGCCCCCATGGCTTACGTTTTCCCAGCCAAGGCGCAACGACCATCGTCCTGCGCGAAAATGCAACCGGGAGAATAGCCACGGAGCTCCTAAACTCCGGATAAACGACGTGACGGAAAATAGTTGGGGAGGTCGGGATGAAGAACAAAGCCATGCCTGCATGGCTGATCATTCTCCCAATGCTCGCTGCCGGCGGCACGGCCCTCGCGACGCAGGACAAATACACTGCGCAAGCGCCGAATGAGCTCGCTGCGAGCGTCGATGACCAGGCTAATACTCCGAATCCTGCCTCGGCCGCGAGTTCGCCCAGTCCATTCAAGATCTGCAAGAACCAGACCTATGCCCTCTGTGCAGTAGCAAGTTGCTTTGTCTTCAACGAGGTCGCCTACTGCAAATGCGATGTCAAATTCGGCGACAGCATCAGCCTGCCATTCGAATTCGATGCCCGCAAAGATGTCTGCGATGTCAACGCCGAGGGCGCAGCAAACGGCTATATGGTGAGTACGTTCAGCCCGCCCGAGTCTGTTCTTGCGCCCAATGGCGATCAGGCGATCTATACTTGCCCCGCCAGTTCTTCGGATGGGGCCTACGCGCAGTGCGACGGCGGGATTTGCTTCACCAGCACCGAGGGACAGTCATTTCCGGGTTTCGAACAGCCCTTGGATAAAAATCAGCTCATCTGTTCCTGCCCGATCACCACTGCCCATCCGCGGACAGCAAAGGTGGGCTATCAAATAGCCGGCCCTTATCCCTGCCAGAAATCGTTCTTCCGGAACTGCAAGGGCCGTACGGCCAACTCGAAGACTGGCTCGACGATCTATGTCGGCGCTCCAACCGGTACCGCCCGTCTTCTTACCTTCCTACTCACCGGCAAAAACATACCCCCGAAAGAATGCCACGAGTGACGCCGTAGCGCATGCCGCCAAAGCCCCACACCGAGCCGCAAGGCTGCGCCGGATGGTTACCCAAAGGCGATGGCGTAAGCCGTGCCCTGCCCGTCATGAGCGAGCCAGAGGGCGAGACGCGGCCGGCTTCGTACCTCAGTAGGCGTAGCCGCCACCGGAGCTATAGGTGTTGTAACGCGGAGATGGGGTCGTAGCCGCACCTACGGCAGCCCCTCCCGCCGCACCCAATCCGCCGCCGATCAGGGCACCCTTACCGCCGCCGGCCAAGCCTCCTATCGCAGCGCCACCAGCCCCGCCAATAAGCCCACCGCTCAACGCCCGGTCACCTGTATTGTAAGGGCTGCCACAACCCGCGAGACACAAACCTGCGGTCGCAATCAGAGCCAGTTTCCGCATCGCCACAGCCTCTCCTCTTGGACACAAAACAAACGCACTCGAACGGTGGCTGGTTGCGTCACTGGTTTGCGCGCGCTGGGCTTGTACCGTCAGGACAACCGAGTTCGGCTGGCAGCGTTCCGGACAGCTATGGCTTTGATTCGGACTGGAGCAACACGTGCGCCGCTTTCCCCTCGCCCTTACGTCAGTGCTGGGTGTACTCGCGCTGCTTGCCGCATGTGCAACCTCTGATCAGCAATCCGCCCCGAAGAAAGACCCGGTAAGCTGCGTGGTGAACGGCCCGTGCACGTGAGAGGCACTAAATGGATTCTATCCATCCGGCGAGCGCGGCGGCGGGAGCGGGCGTTTTGCCGCGGCCGTCCCAAAGCCCGGTGAACGCCCACCACCACATAGCGGCACGAGGGCAGTGCGCACTGAAGCAATGGCGGATTCGTCCATGCCGCAGATCACCGCCGAACGCCCTGCATCAATGGTCGCCACGATGTGCGCGAGGATGCGGTCAGGAACAACGACCGGACTGAGGCCGGGTGGTAGCAGCCAATACAGAGCTGTAGGGGCCGAGGTCCCTCCAATGCGCGCCTTGGCCGGTCGGAGCCGAAACTCAGTATCGAGGTCGCCGATGATGAACGGGTTGGTGCAGAAGCCATCAACCGGGTGCATCTCCCCGTCCAGCACGATATCGAGCGCACCGTCCGCCAAGGCGGGCAACTGCGCGTCGAGGCGGGTCGTCAGAGCCGCGCGTTCAACTTCCGTCATGCCGCTGCTCCAAAGAATTGCTTAGAGTGCATACTCCAAAGCGAGCGGATCATGTGTGGCGCCGGTCACACTCCCGTTGAGACCCAGCCTTGCGGGCCGATTTGACCAGCGAGACGAGAACGGTTTGCGCATTCTCGCCACGGGGACTCCCCAGGGCTGACGACAGCAATCCGGGTCTCAGGTCGGCCGTCCCGAGGCCATCAACGCGACCCGCCGGGTCAGCACGTAGAACACCGGCGTAAATACCAGCCCGAATAACGTCACGCCCAGCATTCCGGCAAACACCGCGGTCCCGAGCGATTGCCGCATCTCAGCTCCCGCGCCGGCCGCGACCGCCAGCGGCACCACACCCAGGATGAACGCCAGAGAGGTCATGAGGATCGGCCGCAACCGGGTGCGCGCAGCAGCGACCGCCGCCTCAAACCGGTTCATGCCCTGCTCCTCGGCCTGACGCGCGAATTCCACGATCAGGATTGCGTTCTTCGCGGCCAGGCCGACCAGCACCACCAGCCCGATCTCCACCAGGATGTTGCGATCCAGCGTGCGTGCATTCACCCCAAGCATTGCGGCGAGGATGCACATCGGCACAATCAGCACCACCGCGAGCGGCAGCAGCCAACTCTCATACAGCGCCGCCAGCAGCAGAAAGACGAATGTCACCGCAAGACCGAACGCCAGCACCGCAGTGTTGCCGGCGAGCTTCTCCTGTAGCGCGATCTCGGTCCACTCGAACCCAAAGCCCTGCGGCAGGCGCTCCCTGGCAATCTTCTCGATCGCCGCGATTGCCTGGCCGGTTGAGAAGCCGCGCGACAACTGCAACTGCACCTCAGCCGCCGGATACAGGTTGTAGCGTGGGACGCGAAACGGCCCTGTCGCATCGCGGAATGTCGCCACGGAACCGATCGGCACCATGTCGCCGTAGTTGTTGCGCGTCTTCAGAGTCTCGACGTCGCGTACACTCAACCGGTACGGATTGTCCGCCTGCGCGGATACCTGGTAGGTGCGGCCCAACAGGTTGAAGTCGTTGATATATGACGAACCCATATACACCGACAGCGCCGAGAACACGCGATCGATCGGCACCTGCAGCAGCTCGGCCTTGGTGCGGTCGATATCGGCATAGATCTGCGGCGTGTGGGTGTTGAACAGCGTGAACGCCTGAGTGAAGCCTGGAGTCTGCGCCGCCGAACCAGCCACGATCCAGGTGGCCTGCTCCAATGCCGGCAGTCCGCGCCCGGCACGATCCTGCACATAGAGCTTCAAGCCACCGCCCGTACCGATGCCGGGTACCGACGGCGGCTCCAGCACGAAGGTGAACGCATCGTCGATTTGCGCGAGTTGCTGGCGCAAATCGGCGAGAATCCTGCCGGCGGTGAGTCCAACTGGAACCCGTTGGTCAAACGGCTTCAGTGGCACGAAGATCACGCCCGCGTTTGGCGCGTTGGTGAAGGTCCCGCCGTCGAACCCGGCGAAGGCCACCGAATTCTGCACGCCGGGTCGCTTCAGGATGATCTCCGAGGCACGGCGGATCACCGCGTCGGTGCGTTCCAACGACGCGCCCGGCGGCAACTGGAACGCCGTGATCAGATAGCCGCGATCGAGCTGCGGGATCAGCCCGGTCGGCGTGGCGGCGAGGCGATCATAGGTGGCATAAATAAGCGCGGCGTACGCGACCAGCATGATGGCGCCGACACGCACCAGTCGGGCCACCAGACGCCCGTAACCGTTCGACAGGCGATCGAACATCCGGTTGAAGCCGCGAAAGAACGCACGCAAAGGTGTGGCCAGCCGATACGCCAACGTGCGCGATGGCACATCGGTGTGCGGTTTCAGCAGCAATGCTGCCAGCGCGGGTGACAGGGTGAGGGAGACAAAAGCGGAAATGACCGTCGCCGCGGCGATGGTGATGGCGAATTGCCGATAGAACGAACCTTGCAGCCCGGTGATGAACGCGGTCGGGACGAACACCGCACACAGCACCAGCGCGATCGCGATCAGCGCATTGCCGACATCGTCCATCGTTTGATGCGCCGCGTCGCGCGGCGACATCCCTTCGCGCACGTAGCGCTCGACGTTCTCGACCACCACGATCGCATCGTCCACCACGATGCCAATGGCCAGCACGAGGCCGAACAGCGACAGCGTATTGAATGAAATTCCGACGATGCCCATGACCAGGAAGCAACCGATCAACGAAACCGGGATCGCGACCACGGGAATGATTGCGGCACGCCAGGTCTGCAGGAACAGCACCACTACGCCGACCACCAGCGCGATAGCTATGAGCAGCGTGTTCACCACCTCATTGATGGACTGCTGGATGAACTCGGTTGGGTTGTACACCACCGTGTAGTCGAGCCCGGGCGGGAAATCCTTCTTCGCCTCGGCCATGGTCCGCTTCACCGCCGCCGCGGTAGCCAGCGCATTGGAGCCTGGCCGCTGATAGATCACGATCGCCGTCGCCGTATCCTTGTTGAGATATGCATTGACCGTGTAGTCCTGTGAACCAAGTTCGACCCGTGCGACGTCGCGAATGCGCACGAAGCCGGTGCGATCCGGCTCGGCGCGCACCACGATGTTGCCGAACTGCTCGACATCGCTCAGGCGTCCGAGGGTCTGCACCGCCAACTGGAATGCCCCACGCGACCGCGCTGGCGGCTGATTGATCGCGCCGGCTGCGACCTGCAGATTGGCCGCACGCAGCGCTGCCACGATGTCCTCCGCGGTCAGGCCGCGTGCCGCCACCTTGCCGGGATCGAGCCACACCCGCATCGAGTAGTTGCGCGCCCCGAACACGTTGACATCGCCGACGCCATCCACGCGCGCCAATGCGTCCTTGATGTAGAGCGTCGCGTAGTTGGAGATGTACTGCTGGTCGCGCGTTCCGTCCGGCGAGATCATGTGCACGACCATCATCAGGTCGGGCGAAGCCTTGCGCACAGTGACGCCGAGACGCTGCACGTCCTCCGGCAGCCGCGGCGTGGCAACCGAAACCCGGTTCTGCACCAGCACCTGTGCCGTATCGACATCGGTCCCCGGCCGGAACACCACGTTGATCGTCAGGCCGCCGTCGCCGAGTGATTGCGAGGTGATGTACAGCATGTTGTCCACGCCGTTCACCTCCTGCTCGATCGGCGTGGCCACCGTTTGCGCCAGCACCTCGGCTGAAGCACCGGGATAGGTGGCATGGATGGCAACGGTCGGTGGAGCGATCTCCGGATATTCCGCGATCGGCAGGGCGAACTCTACCAGTGCGCCGGCAATAGTCAGGAGGATCGACAGGACCGCCGCGAAGATCGGCCGGTCGATAAAGAAATGCGAGAAGCGCATTCTACTGGTCGGCGGCGAACTGGCTGCCAGACGGACGGATCGTGCCCTGCTGTGCTTGCACCATCACGCCGGGACGCACGAAGGGATTGGCGAGACCGCCGATCACCACGCGATCGGCCGGAGTCAGGCCCGAGGCGACAATGCGTAATCCCCGCGCCATGCCGCCGAGTGTCACCGGCCTCGCCGTGACCTTATTATCCTCGCCGACCGTCAGCACCACCTTGTGCGCCTGATCGGACACGACCGCCGCATCCGGGATCAGCAATGCATCGAGCGGACCGCCATAGAGGCGCAGGCGGCCGAAGGTTCCTGGCGTCAGGAAGCGGTCCTTGTTGTCGAAGATCGCGCGGCCGCGGATCGTGCCGGAATGCGCATTGATTTCATTGTCAACGAAGTTCATCACGCCGCGATGAGGCCAGTCCGTCTCGTCGGCCAGTTGCACCTGGACCGGATTGGGCGCGTCGCGCGAAGACGCGCGCGTCCCGTCTGCGTTCTGCCGGCTGTAGCGGAGATAATCCGCCTCTGATCCGTCAAACACGAAGTAGATCGGATCGAGGCGCACGATCGTCGTCAGCAGCGTTGCGCCGTTCTGGCCGCCGGCGACGAGATTGCCGGGATCGACTCGCCGATCGGAGACGCGGCCAGTAATGGGCGCGCGCACCTCGGACCACTCGAGATTGAGCTTCGCGTTGCGTAGCGCGGACTCGGCAGCCATTTCCTGCGCACGCGCGATGTCCAGATTGGCCTTGCGCTGGTCGAGCACGCTGACTGGTGTCGCAGCGGTCTTCACCAGTTCCTGGGCTCGTTGGTAGTCGGCGATGTCCAGCACGACCTGCGCCTTGGTGCGCTGCACGTCGGCCTCCGCCGATTCGACTGCGAGCTGGAACGGACGCTGGTCGATCGTGAACAGCAGGTCGCCCTGATTGACAATACTGCCGTCGCGGAAATGCACCTTTTCGATGTAGCCGGAGACGCGGGGACGCAGCTCGACGCGTTCCATCGCTTCGAAACGGCCCGTGAATTCGTCCCATTGGGCAACGCGGCTGGCGAGCGGTGGGGCGACAGTTACCTGCGGTGCCGGCGGACCCACTTGAGCCCAAGCGGCTGTCGCGAGGCCCCAAAACACCATTGCCAGCAGCGCAAGGCGGCGGGGCGTCACACATCGAACACCGGCACAACCGGACGCGATTGTCATGAGATTTTCCCCTCACCCCAGTTGGCCGGGTTGGACCCCAACGCGGCCGGTTCGTTGCCCGACATGGGTCCTACCTCCAGCGGGCGCAAACTACCCATTTGGCCGGGAGGCACTGGCAGTTAATGACCTTCGTAATCCGGCCCTGATCAAGAAGCCGAGAGCCGAGCGCATGGGGACGCCTGTGCCCGTGTGATGATCGCATGTGTCTGCACAAGTGGCACTCACGGTGCCAGGGCTCAGCGACTTCGCTCACCCGAATTATAGGCGAGGGAAGAACCCTGGCGCCCCGTAGCCGAGCACTCTAGTTCGGTGCTGCAGTTGATATAGCGAGAGGGGCGGGACAAAACGTGCTTCGATAATTTCGCGCCGGTCAATCGTCAGCTCCGGCATGGCCTCAATTTGCGTCTCATAGAGGTAAACCGGGCCGCACTGAGTGCGCGTCGAGGCAATCAGCCGTAGTTTCGCTGCATCAAGGCTCAGACCCACCTCTTCTCGCAGCTCACGGACCGCCGCTTGGTGGTGAGCTTCGCGCGGTCCAACACCACCGCCAGGTAGTCGCAGGCCGGGTTTGTATGAATGTCGCACCCCCAAGACGGTCTCGCCCAACCACACTGCGACGGCGACGCCATTATGCCGGCGATGCAAGCGCCACCAGAAGCCGGCGATCGGGTACGCCACTCGGTATACCATCTGGTACGCCCAATCGACTGGCTTATGTGCTAGCTGCAAGCTTCGCCTACTGGATCGCGCTCGCTGGGATCCAGCCTTGCGAGACCGCGAACGTGCCTATGCGCTTCGCAAGCGCATCAGCGAGCCGACCTGCTTCGCTGGTATCGCTGGTGCGGCTTGTCTCTGACGCGCCATGAAGTGCGATGCCGGCGCCAGCGGATTCGGCCACGTGCTGTGTGACAGCACCAGCTCCCATCGTCTCAGCCATGCCCGGAGCCCGACCGCTGTCTGCCTCGCCTTGGAATGACATCAAGAGGCGTGGCTGGGAGGCCGTATCCGCGACATAGAACAACTCTGCATCGGCGCTGACGCTGCTCTTGCCGGCACCTAAACCGACAAGAATGCGGCGGGTGCGATTGCCCCGATCAATCCCGACGATCTGGCCATCTACGATCAGCGTCGACGCTGGGTAAGTGTTCCTGTACGTAGTCTCCAATTCAGCCGATAGTCCGTACGAGCGCAGGCGCTCAACAAGGGCCCTGGCCAGTGCTACTTGGGTCGCCTGCGCCGCTTGCTGTTCCTGCGTGGACAGGGACGCGTCACTGGTCATCCGCTGGATTCGCGCTTCAACACCCTGATCCAGCCGTACCTCCCCAGGCGAAATACCGAAATATGATACCACGACGTGTTCAGGGCGCGGAAGCGCCGGTCCAATGTAAGCTTCTGTTGTCTGCACGCGCGCGGGCGTACAGGATGTTAGCGACGCAAGGGCTACCAGCGTTATCGGAGTGATGAAGACGCGCAACGCTTCCTCCACTGCTGTTTTATTGGAGAGCCAGGCGCATTCGGTTCGCGCCCGGGCCCCCGACCTTGCTCACGGGAGACCAGCGCACCGGCAACCGTCAGGCCCAAGGAACATAGACGATGGGCTGCACATCGGCACAGCGGCTTACCGTCGCCGTCGGCGACAGCAGAGCAGTCTCCGGTCTGTTGCTCGTTCCAGAGCATCCCCGAGCCTGCTTCGTCCTGGCGCATGGCGCCGGAGCTGGTATGGCGCACCCCTTTATGGATGCGGTTGCAGTTGGGCTCAGCGATCGTGGCATTGCTACACTGCGGTATCAGTTCCCTTACATGGAGAATGGGCGGCGGCGTCCCGATCCGCCATCAATCGCACAAGCTACGGTTCGAGCAGCCGTGGCTGAAGCGCTGGTGCGTTTACCGTCGCTCCCGCTGTTTGCTGGCGGTAAGTCGTTTGGCGGACGTATGACCTCGCAGGCTCAGGCGAGCTCCCCACTTCCTGGCGTAATTGGCTTGGCGTTCCTGGGTTTCCCGTTGCACCCGTCCGCGAAGCCGTCCGTGGCACGCGGCGAGCACTTGTTCAGCGTGCGGGTACCGATGCTGTTCCTGCAGGGATCTCGCGACGCACTCGCGGAGTTTGCTCTCATCCAACGGGTCGTGAAGGATCTGGGAGCAAGAGCGTCCCTCGAGATGATCGCCGATGCTGACCACTCATTCCATGTGCCCGCACGAACCAGGCGAACGGATGAGCGGGTGAGGACTGAGATGCTCGATTTGCTGCTTGCTTGGATGAATCGAGTAGCTACTCACGCGGTCACTACAGCCGCCCCGAGTTGCTCAGTCTCCTGGCTTTAGCTCTCATTTCGCCTTCATTCAGAACTGCTCTACGAATTGCTGGACTGAGGCCCAGGAAAGACCGCGCGCGGCCGTATCAACTGGCCGTCGCGCCATTGCTCCAAAGCATGTGCGATCCAGCCAACTGTCCGGCCAATCGCAAACAGCGCGAACGCGGCCCCACTGGGCAACTTCAGGCGCTTCTCCAACACGAGCAACGCGAAGTCGATGTTGGGTGCGATGCCCGTCAGGCGCTGCATCGCGGCGATCAGCCGCTGCTCCCGTGGCCCAGGCTGCACACGCGAGAGCAGCGCCGCTGCGCGCGGATCACCATTCGGATAAAGCGGATGACCGAACGCTGGAATGCGCTCGCCACGCGCAAGCCGCACTGCAATCGCGCCCTCCGGAGCGGCCGCCACTGCCGGATCAGCAAGTAAATGGCGCAACTCATTCGTCATCCCGCCGTGCAAGGGTCCGACCAGCGCAGCCAGTCCTGCTAGTACACACGAACCAAGGGGAGCCCGGGTCGATGCCACCACACGTGTGGCATAGGTTGATGCGTTGAGCTCATGATCAGCCACCAGAACCAGCGTACGGCGGATCAAGTCGGCGGCCTTCGGTGCGGCGCCCCACGCTGAGGCAAGGCGCTCGTGCAGCGGCAGTGCCGATGATGGTACGGCGGTGCCAGGCAGACCCGCGGCGGCCCAAGCCATGCGATCAAGAATACGCATCGCATCCGGCAGCACGCTTTCCTCCCTGCCCGCCCATCGACCGGCCATCGCAAGGCTTGCCATTGCTCCGATGCAGCGCTCCGCAACACCCGCCGCGGATCGCGCACGCGGCCAAACGCCACGCGCACCGGACTGCGGCAGCGCATCCACCTGCCACAGCAACGCCGCCACATCTTCAGCAGTCGCCGAGGCCGACAGAGCGACCGCATCCTGTCCGCGATATTCGAGACGGCCGGCTTCGATCCGGGTGATCGCGGAAACCAGAATCGGCTCGCCCCAGCTTATCGTCGAAGCGGCGACGGCGCGTCGGCTGCGTCCGGTGCGGTTGCGCCGTGCAAGCCGGCTCACATCAACCGCATCATACAGGCTGCGCCTGGGATCATCCGGTGCAGGAACCACGCCGATCCGGCTGCGACTGACATAGGCGTACAGCGTTTGGCGCGAGACGCCGAGTTGGGATGTGGCCTCTTCGGCCGTCAGCCAGCGGGTGGACGGGGCAGCATCATCAGCAGTCATATTGATTCTCTTGATCAAGATTGACGCTCGTTCGCTCAACGTATGCCATGGCGGCGTGAACTCTCCAAGGAGAACGAACATGCCGCGTGGCGAATCGAGTCATGTTGTCGATGGTCTGGAGAATGTTGTCGCGGCGGAAACCGTGCTGAGCCAGGTGGATGGCGAGGCCGGCGAGCTGATCCTGCGTGGTCATTATCTGCAGGACATCGCTGGCCGCCGCAGCTTCGAATGGCTCATCGGTCTGCTCTGGCAGGATCTCATCCATCGTCCGCTGGAAGAGGACGTGCTTCGGCGCGACCTCGGACAGGCGCGGGTTCGCGCCTTCGAGCATATGCGCGACCTGCTGCCAATCGCTGGAAGGTTGCCGCCGCTCGCCGCAGTTCGCGTGTTGTTGGCCAACGTGCCAGACGATGCAGAGGACGCACCGCTGCTGCTGACCGCAACGGTCGCCGTCGGGCTGACCGCTGCAATCCGCATCCGGGAAGGGAGGGTACCGATAGCACCTGATCCGACATCCGCCCATGCAGCCGACTTCCTGCGCATGCTGAAGGACACGACGCCAACGCAGGAGGAAGCGGCAGCATTCGAGACATACCTGGTAACCGCCGCTGACCATGGATTGAATGCATCGACGTTCACGGCGCGTGTCGCAGCATCCACGCAGGCGAGCCTGACGGATGCGGTGACCGCGGCGCTATGCTCGCTGAAGGGCCCGTTGCACGGCGGCGCTCCTGGTCCGGTGCTCGACATGCTCGATGCCATCGGCCCTGCGGAGAATGCCGAAACCTGGCTGGACGCTGCCGTGATGCGCGGCGATCGGCTGATGGGATTCGGCCACCGTGTGTATCGAGTGCAGGATCCGCGCAGTGATGTGGTGAAGGCGGTGGTCGAAAGGCTGAACCGCGATATCGGCCGGCTGCGTTATGCCGAGGCGGTGGAACAGGCGGCGCTCGCTGTGCTGTTGAAACGCAAACCGAACAGGTCGCTGCAGACGAACCTGGAGTTTTACACCGCTCTGTTGCTCGAAGCGCTGGGTCTGAGCCGTGATGCATTCACCGGCGCGTTTGCTGTCGCGCGCGTGGTGGGATGGATCGCCCACGCCCTGGAGCAGCAGGCAGGCGGCAGGCTGATTCGGCCGCAGTCCGAGTATATCGGCCCGTTGCCTGGGAGGTAGCCCTGTGAAACAAAGGCCCCGAAATGGGCCGGCGCATCGTCATCGTGAACGACCGAATGCAGCAGGGCTATCGCTATGAACTGACGGCACCCATCGGCCGCGATTTCGATCCAGAATTCAAACCGGAACTGACGCCGCAGCAGATGCTGGAACTCGGCGTGTTCTGTGGCAAGTACATGAACGATTCGCGCGATGAATTCCCAAAGGCGTGGTTCGTCCATGCGAAACTGTCGCCACGCCGGCGTGACTGCTCGTTGAACTTCTTCGGCGTGGATGCGAGCCAGCCGCTGTCAGTATGGCGCCAAAAGGGCTGGATTCAGCCGGAAGATCCACGCGGGTGGTTCCAGTGGTACTGCCGCTATTACATGGGCCGCCGGTTGCCGGAGGAAGATGCGCGCCAGATCAAACGCTGGAAGGCAATACGGCGCCACGTGCAGCAGATCCGGAAGAACTGCGAACCGGGCAATCTCGACTGCCGAAAACGCCAGCGCCAGGCTCTGCTGCACTGGGCATATGACAGTCGGAAGATTTAGCAGGCTGCTAGCCATGTTCAGGCTGTGGGAGAGGGTGTCGCAAGGAGCTTAATGGAGGTGCCACCTTTCTCCCGAATGACAGCAAACTATGCCGCGTGCTGCCCCAGGATCGCGAGCACTTCCGCGCCGTAGCGCTGCAGCTTTGATGCACCCACGCCTTTGACCTGCCCTAGTTCCTCGATACTGCCTGGCCGCACCGCGGCGATGTCGCGCAACACCGTGTCGTGGAAGATCACGTAGGGCGGAATGCGTTGCGCCTTCGCCTCTGCCGCGCGCCATGCGCGCAGCGCCTCGAACAGGCCCTGCGTCTCCGGGCCCGCGGCCTTCGCCACCACCGGACGCTCCGGACGCAGCACTTGCGAACGCCGCTTGCCCTCCTCGCGCAGCATCACGCGCGCTTCGCCGCGCAGGATTGGGCGCGCCTTCTCCTGCACCAGGAACAGGCCGCCATGTCCGGCGGTATCCACATCCAGCGCACCATGCGCGATCAACTGACGGATCAGTCCGCGCCAGAACGTAGCCGGGTGATCGGAACCGACCCCAAATGTCGGCAACCGGTCGTGAGCGTGCCGCAGCACACCGTCGGTCATTTCCCCGCGCAGCACAGCGATGGTGTGCACGGCACCAAATACCTGGTCGGTGCGATATACGGCCGATAGAACCTTCTGCGCTTCGACTGTCGCATCGACCCTCCGCGGCGGCGCGAGGCAGTTGTCGCAATGCCCGCAAGGTTCGGGAAGGTTCTCACCGAAGCATGCGAGCAGCGACTGCGTGCGACAGCGTGCCGCCTCGGTCAGTGCGATCATCTCTTCCAGCTTGGTGCGCATGACGCGCTTCTGCGTCTCGGGTGCCGCGGATTGCGCGAGCCAGTGACGCGCCTGTGCGATGTCCTGGCCGCCGTACAGCAGCAGCGTCTCGGCTGGATCGCCATCGCGCCCTGCGCGACCGATCTGCTGGTAATAGGCCTCCGGACTGTCCGGCATATCCAGATGCACGACGAAACGCACGTCCGGCCGATCGATCCCCATGCCGAAGGCTATTGTCGCCACGACCACAACAGCCTCGCCCGAACGAAACCGCGCCAGCGCCTTCCGTTTCGTTTCGGCATCCAGCCCTGCGTGGAAGGCGATCGCCGGTATTCCCTTGTCCGCCAGCCTTTCGGCAACGCGCTCCGTCTTGGCGCGCGTGGCGCAATACACGATGCCACAGACCCCCGAATGGCGTGACAGCAGCTCGAGAAGCTGCGCCGTCTCGCCCACCTTCGGCGCCGCGGCGATATGCAGGTTCGGGCGATGGAAGCTGGCGACAAAAGTCTCCGCATTCTCCATCCTCAGCGCGTGAAGAATGTCCTCCCGCGTGCGGACATCGGCTGTCGCGGTCAGTGCGACGCGAGGCACACGCGGAAACTGGTCCGCCAGGCATGCCAGGCCGCGGTACTCAGGCCGAAACTCATGTCCCCATTGCGAGACGCAATGCGCCTCATCGATCGCGAACAGCGCGAGTGGCAGACGCGACAGCCGCTCCAATGTGCCATTGGCGAGCAGCCGCTCGGGGGAGATGTAAAGCAGATCGAGCTGATGCTCGATCAGATCGCGCGTGACGCTCCTCGCCTCGGCCGCATCGAGGTCCGAATGCAGTGCGCCGGCCGCAACGCCGAGTTGGCGCAGCGCTGCCACCTGATCATCCATCAGCGCGATCAGCGGCGAGATCACCACCGCTGTGCCAGGACGACACAGCGCCGGCACCTGGAAGCAGATACTCTTGCCTCCGCCAGTCGGCGCCAGCACCAAAGCGTCGCCGCCGGCGACAACGTGCCGCACCACTTCTTCCTGTTGGCCGCGAAAGCCGGGGAAACCAAAAACGCGGTGCAATACCTCTGCCGGATCGCCCCAGGCTTGGGCGTGCACAAGCGATTCCAGCATGCGCTCAGCGCTGCCGGATGCTGATTTCCACGCGCCGGCTTTCCTGGGGTGTCAGCGCGAACTGCACAGGGCCATGGCCACGCTGCTTGATACGCGTCGCGGCGACGCCGTCCTCAATCAACTGATCGACCACGACCTGGGCCCGCAGATCCGCCAACAGGATATTGGCCTCACGCCCACCGACGGTGCTCGCAAAGCCATTGACGTGAGCGGTATTGCCCGGATGCGACTTCACCCATTCCGCTGCCTGAGTGATCACCGACTGAGCCGAATCGTCGATGGCGGCAGACCATGACTGGAAGAACACGACGAATTTTTGGGCTGGCGGTTCGGCGGCGCGGGCGGCCCCGATAGCTACACACAATAGCAGGAACATGAGGCCGAGCCGGTGCATTGCCGATTCCCTTCTGGCGCGTGACCATCAGTTTCCTGCCGGCCGGTTAATCCGCAGTCAACCGGAACTATCGCTACGCCGCTGCTGCAATCGCCTTGCCCGCCGACAGGCGCCATATGCGATCGAGCCGCTCAACACCCGTCAGGCGATGCGTGATCAGGATCACGCTGCGATCCGCGGCAACCTCATTCAGCGTGGCGAGAAATGCGCGCTCGGTTTCCGCGTCCAATCCGGCACAGGGTTCGTCGAGAATCAGGATCGGTGCGGGCGACAGCAGAGCGCGAGCAAGCGCCAACCGGCGTCCCTGGCCGCCAGAGAAGCGTGCGCCGCCCTCGCCGACCCACGTGTCCAGCCCGTCGGGCAGAGCGCGCACCACTTCGCCGATCCGAGCGGCGTCGAGCGCGTCCCACAGAGCGGCGTCATCTGCATCCGGTCGCGCCAGTTTCAGGTTGGCGCGGATCGTGTCGTCGAACAGATGCGTGGCCTGCGCAAGCCAGGCGATGCGGCTGCGCACATCTGTCGCTGCCAGGGTGGCAAGATCAACGCCGCCGAGAAGCACCCTGCCCTGCTGTGGCGCGGCCACCTTCAGCGCCAACGCGGCGAGCGTCGACTTGCCTGCGCCTGACGGACCGAGCAGCGCCACGCGCGCGCCTTGCGGCACCTCCAGCGTCAAGCCATCGAACACCTTCGGCCGATCGGGTTGCCAGCGGAAGTGCACGGCCTCAAAGCGCAGAGTAAAATCAGCCGGAACCGCGGCGGCTTGCCGAGGCTCTGGAACAGCGACGGGGGCTTCCGCCGCCGTCAGCACACGCCGCGCCGCCGCGGCGGCATGACCCGCGAGGACTCCGGCACGCGGCAGACCGCCAACCGCCTCGAATGCAGCCACAACCAGGAATGCGGCGACAATGGCGGCCGCCGCGTCGATGCCAGCCGCGATCAGGATCGCGAGCACCGCTGCCTGACCACACAGCATCGCGCCGGCGTTGGCCAGCGCGACGCGCCCGGCGAGCTCGCGCTGGGTGGCGAGCAACGTCGCTTCGCGCGCCTGCACGGACGCAAGCATGCGTCCCTCCGCCCCGAATGCCCTGACCTCGCGCAGCCCCGTCAGTGCATCGAGCGTCGCGATGCGCAGCGCACCCGCGGCACTGGCCAAAGCGCCACCCGCACCCGTCGCCATACGTGCACCAAGCCAGGGAAGCGCGAAGGCCGCGATGGCGAACAATATGCCGACAGCAAGCGCGAGAGGGATGCTGTGGATGCCGATCAACACCAGCAGCACGGGCAGCAGTAGCACAGCGCCGGCCAGCGGCACCAGAATGCGCAGATAAAGCCCATCCAACGCTTCGATGTCGCCGACGAGCCGCGCCAGCACATCGCCTGCCTGACGGAAACCAAGCCCGCCGGCGGCGCCGCGCGCCAGATTGCGGAAGAACCAGATACGGAGATCGGCCAGCGCGCGGAAAGTCGCCGAGTGCGTCACCAGCCGTTCGGCGTACCGCAGCACGACACGCGCCGTGCCAAGCACTCGCAGTGCAACAGGGGCGGCCAGCACTCCTGCTGCAATCGCGGTTCCAAGCACGGCACCGCCCACGGCCATCATTCCCACACCCGCGGCAAGCGCCGCCAGCGAGACCACGACGCCCG
Source organism: uncultured Acetobacteraceae bacterium (assembly GCA_964427005.1). Taxonomy (GTDB): domain Bacteria; phylum Pseudomonadota; class Alphaproteobacteria; order Acetobacterales; family Acetobacteraceae; genus JAMXLO01. The sequence continues at coordinate 18,700 of CAYRTL010000039.1, read as the reverse complement.
CGACCAACCATGGGAGGCGGGCTCGCCACAGTCGCAGAATGCGCAGGAGATCGCTCATGCAACGCCTCGCGCCGGAACCGCACGGCCGTTGCGGATATCAACCCGCCGTCCGGCGAAGCCGTGTGCTGCCGAAGAATGGCTGGCGAGGATCACCGTCCGGCCCAGCGCGAGGCGACGCAGGCTCTCGAACACCTCTGCCTCGGTGGCCGGATCGAGATGTGCCGTGGGTTCGTCAAGCAGCAGCAACGGCGCGTTCTTCAGAAACGCGCGTGCAATCGCGACGCGCTGCGCCTGCCCACCAGACAGACCGTAGCCGCCTTCGCCAATCCTGGTATCCAAACCGTCCGCCAGCGCTGAGGCGAACTCGGTCACCCTGGCATTGCGCGCCGCCTCTTCGATTTCCGCTTCGGTGGCCTCGGGACGGGCAAACCGGATGTTGTCCCGGATCGTACCGGAGAACAGCACGGGACGCTGACCGATCCAGGCAATAAGCCGCGCCAGCGCCTGTGGCACCAGATCGGTGATGTCCGCGCCGTTGATCGTCACGCGGCCGCGGTCTGGCCGGACGAAGCCCAGCAGGATTTCCAGCGCGCTGGACTTGCCGGCGCCGGATGGGCCAGCCAGGACCAGGGTCTCCCCGTCCGGAACGCGGAACGACAGGCCGCTCAGCGCCGGACCACGCGCTGGATCCCAGGTCAGGTGAACGTCCTCGAACGCCACGGTCACGCCCCGGGCAGCGACGGTGCGCACCTCGCGATGCGGCTGAGGCGCAGGGAGCGGCGGCAGTTCGGCTATCGCCGCCGCCGCACCGGTCGCGTGCAGCCGATCCTGATAAGCAGCGGCAAAACCGCGCAGAGGAGCAAAGAATTCCGGCACGAGCAGCAGCACGAACAGCGCCGCAACCGGCTGGATCAGATTGCCATGCAGCAGTTGCAAGCCGTAGTGCAGCGCCAGGAACACGAACGCCGCCGCCGCGGACAGATCGAGTGCGGCGGACGACAGGAATGCGACACGCAGCACGCGCATGGTGCGACGGCGCAACTCGTCTGCCGCCGTGGCAAGAGAGCGCGCCTCAGCGTCGGCCTGGCCATACAGCACGATCGTGGCGATGCCGCGGACGCGGTCCAGGAAGCGCGCCTGCAGGCGGGCCAATGCCACGAATTGGTTGCGCGCAGCGGCCGCCGCGCCGATCCCGGCGGCTGCCATCGCGAACGGCACCACCAGACCGCAGATCACCAACACCAGCGCGGCCAGCGGATCGACCAGCAACACCGCCAGCGCGACCAATGCCGGACCGGCAAAGGCGAGTGTCAGTGCGGGAACCCAGCGCGAATGCAGGCCGTCCAATGCCTCAACGCGGTCAACGACCGTTGTCGTCAGCTCACCCGTGTGCTGCGCTCGAAGCTGTGCCGGGCCGGCGGCGAGCAGCCGAGACAGCGCATCCGTGCGCAGCCGCCGCCGCGCGGCGGCACCAGCGTCGAAAGCTGTGCGCTCCGCCGCGATCAGAAGCACGGCACGGAGCAAGGCGAGCACGGCGAAGGCTGCCAGGAGCAGCCATGTGTCGCCAGCGCGGCCAGTCAGAGCAGCAGCGAGCAATGTGGCGGCAAACCAGGCCTGGCCGACGGCGGCCGCGACGCCAAGCAGGCCGAACAAGGCCGTCGGCCGTGCCGCGCGCATGCCGGCGCGCTGCTCGCCCCGCAGCCACGCGCGCGAGGCTGCCTTGCCTGATGCCGATTCCATGCGCCCCTCGGCTTAGCCCAGACGACATGGGCTGGACAGGGCGGCCCGCTTAAAACCCGGCAATCCGTTGTCGATTGGCCACGGCCTCAGTACATCACGTCGCCGCCGTTCGGTGACAGACAGGCGCCCACGTAGAAGCTGCCGTGCGGCCCGGCGAGCAGCAGCGCCGTGGCCGCGATCTCCTCCGGTTGCCCGAACCGGTGCACCGGCAGCGCATCGATGAACGCCTGACGGTCTTCGGGTGCCATCGTCGCGGTCAGGTCCGTGACGATCGGGCCAGGTGCAACCGCGTTGACCCGCACGCCCTTCGGGGCCGCTTCGCAAGCGAGTGCCCTGGTGAAGCCGATGATCGCCGCCTTGGCCGCGCAATACGGCGTCGAGTTCACCGCGCCCTTCAATCCCCGCTGTGATGCCACGTTGATGATGCAACCGCGGCCGCGCGCCGCCATCGCCGGATAGACGGCCTGCGCCATGAAGAACATGCCCTTCATGTGCACATCAAGGATTCGGTCGTAGTCCGCTTCCGTGTAGTCCTCGAACTTCTTGCGGATGTTCATGCCGGCGTTGTTGAACAGGATGTCGATCGGACCCAACGCGCCCGTCACTTCCTCGGTGAAGGCCCGGGTGGCTGCGATATCGACGACATCGAGCGAACGGTGCATCGCCCGCCGGCCAAGCGCACGAATTTCGCCGGCGGTCTCATCCGCCTTCGCATCATCGTTCAGGTGACAGAATGCGATGTCTGCGCCTTCGGCGGCGAATGCCAGCGCTGTCGCGCGGCCGATGCCACGCGAACCACCCGTCACCAAGGCGATCTGTCCAGAGAGTTTCATCCCGAATCCTTTTACGTTGCTATCCATTCAATCCAGGCACCGTGCGGATGCGTCCACGCCATTGGCTCACCGTTCATCGAAAGCAGGAATGCACCAGGCGGACCCGGTTGGGTGAGCCGCGCCCGTATCGCTGGAAACGCGCCCGGCCACTCGTTGCTGATCCACACAACGCCCATAGACCGGACATCCTCCGCGAACCGCTCGCGTAATGCTGGCTCCACGACATAGGTCAGCACGGCGGAATGAAAGACCACGACCGTCGCGTACTTCGGCGCCTGCCGCACACAAAGCGCCAGGTCCGTCAGCAGATCGCCACGCAGAATGCGGGGTTTTTTCCTGCGCGCAACCGCAAGGGCGGCGCGCAAACGGGCAAGCCGATCCGTTTGCTCCGGCCAAACCAAAGTCTCGAGCCAGGCACATCGCGACGCATCGGCTACATCGATCGGATCGATGTCCAGTCCAAGGCGCCATTCCACCCGAGGCAGTCCGTCCGGCAGCGGTGTTGCCGGGCCCGCGTGACAGGGAAATACCGGTGCATCCTGCGTGGGCGCCGGCAATTTCCGGTCGCCGTAGTCGTAGCCGTAGTGGTCAGGCAACAGGCAGAGACCGGCCGACGCGCCTGCCTCGATGAGCGCCAGTGGCTGCGGCAGACACGCGAGCACAGGCAGCAACGCGGCACAACGCCCCGGTTCGTTGGTCTGCGTGCGACGCGACAGCATCGTGGCCCGAACCTCGTCCGCGTGCTCGCGCAGCAAGCCGGCGAACTCGCTCCAGTCACGTGGCGTACCGCATACGTGGCGCAGGGCAGCGAACAACAGGTTAGGCTGCTGTTTCTCGACCGGCAGAGCGGCCAGATAGTCGAGCGCGAATGCATCGCCCGCCACGCCGAGGGCGAATGCCTCATAGAGTGACGAGCTGCCACGTGCCTCGAGTTCGGCGAAGCGGCGATAGCGGCCTGCGATCTGTCCGTGCGGTTGCATCGGCGGCCATGTTGCGCCACAGCCGGTGCAAGGCCAAGTTCTTGCCATGGAAATTGCTCGTACCATCACCGACCTGCACGCCGCTTGCGACCGGTTGCGCCAGCGGTTTGGCTCACTCGCTCTGGTCCCGACTATGGGCGCACTGCACGCGGGCCATCGCGCGTTGGTGCGCGCGGCGGTGGACAGTGGAGCGGCGGTCGTCACTTCGATCTTCGTCAATCCACTGCAGTTCGGCGCGAACGAAGATCTTTCGCGATATCCGCGCGATGAGGCTGGCGATCTGGCGTTACTGGAGGCGGCCGGCTGCCATCTGGTGTGGCTGCCGGATGTGTCGGTGATGTATCCGCAGGGCGACGCGACGACAATCGATGTGACCGGACCAGCGGAACAATGGGAAGGTTCGGCACGGCCCGGCCACTTCCGCGGTGTGGCAACCGTGTGCGCAAAACTGTTTGGTCAGGTGCGGCCCGATCGTGCGTATTTTGGCGAGAAGGACTGGCAGCAGTTGCAAGTCGTCTCCCGCATGGTCGCAGATCTGCATCTGCCGCTGGAGATTGTTGGCGTGCCGACGGTGCGAGAGCCGGACGGGCTGGCAATGTCGTCGCGCAACCGGTTCCTCACTGCAGCGGAGAGGGCAGTAGCGCCGAGGCTGCCCACGGTGCTCGACGCAACCGCACAGACGCTGGCATCAGGAGGAGCGGTCGACGCTGTCCTCGCTGACGCAGGTCAGGCGCTGACCGAAGCCGGGTTCCTGCTTGAGTATCTGGTGCTGGTGGATGGACTCACGATGCGCGCTTTGCCCTCAGCGCAGATAGGTTCTCGGCTTGTGGCCGCGGCGCGTCTCGGTTCAGTGCGGCTGATCGACAATGTGGTTGTCGCGCAAAAGAATAACACGGAGTGCACGGATTACCCGTCCGTGTAATCCGTGCGTCGATCCGGGCAATCCGTGTTATTCTTCACCCGGAGAGTGCCCGCTTGGCCACACTTGCAAGATACGTCGATGCCGCCGGGAGGATCGCGTCGTTGTAGTCGTAGCTAGAGCTGTGCAGCCCGCGCCCGTCATCAGCGGGCCCATTACCGATCCACACGAACGCACCGGGCCGCTCGCGCAAGTACCAGGCGAAATCCTCGCCCGTCATCGCCGGCGCCATATCGCGCCGCAGCGGCAAGCCCGCTGCTTCCACCGCCTGCGCGGCAAGATCGCGTTCCGCTGCTGAGTTGATCGTCACGGGATTGCCGCGGCGTAGCCCCACTTCGATCTGCACGTCACAACTCTGCGCAACGCCGGCGGCAACACGGCGGATTGCGTCCTCCACCGCATCGCATACTTCATTGCGCAGCGTTCGCATCGTGCCCCGCATGAACGCCTCGCCGGGAATCTGATTCGCGGCGCTGCCAGCCTCAATCGTCGCGACGGTGATCACCACGGAGTCCAGCGGATCGACGTTGCGTGAAACAATTGTCTGAAGCGCGAGCAGCAGATGCGCCGAGGCGATCATAGGATCGCGCGTCAAATGCGGCAGCGCGGCGTGACCGGAATGGCCTTTCACGCGGAACTCGATACGCCCACCGGATGCCATCACCGCGCCGTCGTGTACCGCCACCGTCCCGGCATCGAGACCGGGCCAGTTGTGATAGCCGAAGATGCGTTCCATCGGGAAACGCTCGAACAGGCCATCGGCGATCATGCTTTTCGCGCCGCCGCCACCTTCCTCAGCCGGCTGAAACACAAGGTGAATGGTGCCGCTCCAGGACGTATCCTGCTGCAGCAGCGCGGCGGCTCCGAGAAGCGACGTCGTGTGGCCGTCGTGACCACACGCATGCATCACGCCAGGATTGCCGGACGCGTAAGGCAGACCACTGGTCTCCGTGATCGGCAGCGCATCCATGTCGGCGCGCAGACCGGCGCTGCGGTTGGACTGCCCGCGCTTTATTGTAGCAACGACGCCGTTGCCTCCCACGCCGGCGACAAATGGCACACCGAGATCCCGCAGCTTGGCGCAGACGAAGGCGGCGGTTTCCTTCTCCTGCAGGGTCAGTTCGGGATGGGCGTGCAGATGGCGACGCCAGGCAGTCAGGGTGTCGGTGAGGGCTTTGTCCATTTCGTACGCGGTAGCGGATTTTCCGGAGTGCGGCAAATCAAGGGGAGTCAGTGGGCCAGCTTCATCGTCATGACTCCGGCAACGATCAATCCAGCGCCAAGAAGCCGGCCGAAGGTCGCCGGATCGCCGAAGAACCAGAGGCCGACGAAGAATGTCCCAGCAGCGCCAATGCCCGTCCACACGGCATACGCGGTTCCGATGGGAATCGCCTTTTGCGCGAAGAACAGCAATAGGCCGCTGATGGCCATCGATATGATAGCCAGCACGCTACCCAGAATTTGTTTGTTCGGTTCCTGCGCCCACTTCAGGCCAAGCGGCCAGCCGATCTCAAAGACGCCGGCCAGCAACAGGGAGATCCAGGCGACCGCGACAGTGCCCACTTATCTGCTCCGCTAAGCGATGCTCACACTGGATCGTGTCCGACCTTCACCAGCAGCTTGCCGAAATTGCGCCCGCTCAGAATGCCAGCCAACGCGTCGGGTGCGTTCTCCAATCCGTTCACCACGTCCTCGCGATAGATCAGGCTGCCATCAGTGATCCACGGTGCGGCGAGCTTGCGCCATTCCGCGATCTTCTCCGGCTTGTCGGATACGATGAAGCCCTGGATGAGCACGCGCTTGCCGACGACGAACCCAAGATTGGGTCCCGACGGGAACTCGGCCTCGTTGTACTGCGACACCATCCCGCACATCGCTACGCGCGCAAACGGGTTCAGCAGATCGAACACCGCGGCCTGCACGGCGCCGCCGACGTTCTCGAAATACGCATCGATGCCGTTTGGGCACGCTGCCGCCAGTTCGCGGTGGAGATCGAGCGAGCGGTGATCGACGCAATCGTCAAATCCAAGGCTGTCCTGCACCCACAGGCACTTCTCCGCCCCGCCGGCGATGCCGACGACGCGCGCACCGGCGCGCTTGGCGAGTTGGCCGGCTACTGAGCCCACGGCACCAGAGGCCGCCGACACGACGACTGTCTCACCCTTCTTCGGCTGACAGATTTCGCTGATGCCGCGATAGGCCGTGGCGCCCGGCATTCCCAGAACGCCGAGATAAGCGGAGAGCGGAGCGCCATGACGGGACAGCTTCAGCAGCCGCTCACCCGGCGTGACCGAGTGCGTCTGCCAGCCCCGGGAGCCCACCGCGACATCACCTGGCACGAAGTCCGGATCCGCCGAAGCGATCACCTCCCCCACAGTTTCGCCCGTCATGACATCGCCGGGATTGACCGGCTGTGCATAGGTCTGCTGCTCCCGCAACCTGCCGCGCATATACGGGTCGATTGACAGCCAGATGGTGCGAGTCACCACGTCGCCGGCGGCCGGCAGGGGGATCTCGTCTTCCCGGATCTCGAAATCGTCGCGTTGCGGGGGGCCATCCGGGCGGCGCTTCAGCACAACCGAGCGGCGGGTCGTGGCATTCTGGGTCATGACGAACTTCCTCCTGGCCGAAGCGCGATACTGCGCCAGAGCGGCGGCTACGTCGATTTCCGTACGGCCATTTGCCGATTCCGCCGGGCGCGCGGCGTGTGCTGGGCTGTGCGCGTGCTTCGGGTTAGGAGATCCCAGCATGCACCGCACCAAACCCCGTTCCATCGCCATTGCCCGCCGGTCAGACGATATTCAGCCGGCCAGCATCCTCGCGACACTCGGCATGATCATGTTGCTGATGCTGACGTGGACCAGCCTGGTCCTGTAGCCGATCAGGCTGCTTCGGATCGCAGGATCAGACGTCCAGTCACCTTACCGTCCCGCAGACGCATCAGCGCGTCATTGGCCTGGCTCTGCGGGACGGTCGCGACGGGCAGTGCAGGCAAGGTCCCTTCCTGTGCCAGCTTCACCAGTTCACGCAGCTCCTTTGGGTTGCCGACGTAGCTGCCCTGCACCGTCAACGCACGGATCGCCATCAGCGGCAGCGGCAGCGTGAGTTCCCCGCCGAACAAGCCGACCTGGATCAGCTTGCCCCCCTTGCGCAGCGCGTCGAACGCGAAGCGCGCGGTCTGCGTGCCGTTCACCAGATCGATGACCGCCAGCACCGGGCCGCCCGCAGTCTCGATGATGCGCTGCGTGACGCCCTCGCCGCTGCCGTCCACCACCTTGTGGGCGCCCGCCTTCAAGGCCGCATCCCGCTTCTCCGCGCTGATATCCACCACCACGATGTTCTGGTGCTTCATCGCCCGCAGCACGGCGATGGCATTCAGGCCGAGGCCACCTGCACCGACCAGCACGATCGCCTCGGTGGGCGGTATCGGCATCGCCTTGCGGATGGCGGAATAGACCGTGATGCCGGAGCAGGCATAGGTCGCCGCCACCGCAGGATCGAGCGTGCCGGGATCGACCAGATGCCGCGGGTGCGGCGCGATCACATGCGTGCCGTAGCCGCCATTGGCATAGACCCCGAGACTGCGCGGCGTGAGGCACATGTTGTCCTCTTCCGCCAGGCACTTCTCACAGGTGCCGCAGCCGAGCCAGGGAAACACGATGCGCAGGTCGCCGACTTTGACGCCTTTCGCATCAGGACCCAGTTTCGCAACGCGCCCGACGATTTCGTGGCCCATGGCCAGCGGCAGCACCACGCCGCGGTCCTTCAGCGACATCTTCTTGCCGCCGCCAATGTCGTAATAGCCCTCCCAGATGTGCAGGTCGGAGTGGCAGACGCCGCAGTGGGTGACCTCGATCAGCACTTCGGTGCCCTTCGGCTCCGGTGTCGGCAGCTCGAGTTCCTGCAATGGCTTGCCATTTTCGACCACGGCCCAGGCGCGCATGGGGGTCTCCTGTGTTGTGGAGGGCAGAAGGATATTCCTCGACAGCCAAGTCAAGGCCTCTGATGATGCCCTCTAATCCGTTTGCCGGGAGGTCCGTAGATGTCAGGACTTGGGCCACCGCCACCGCCGCCAGGGCCAGCGGCAGGCCTTGCCGCCCGCAATCCACTGGACGCGCCGTTGGCAACGATCCTTGAGCGCAACAGGCCGGATTGGCCAATCTATGAGCGCTGGCGGCCTGCTGTTCGCCAGTTGATCGACGGCCATAACCTTACAGTCGAGCACGGCTTGCTGATGGCGGTAGGTGAGCCGACGCTACGCTGCCTCGTGACTGCTCTGGCGCATGCCGACAAGGAACAGATGTTCCATGACATGCAGGGCCGCCTCGGCAGCATCGGGCGCTTCATGGGCCTGTCCGTAGAGGGGCAGATGGCCTTGATCGATCAAGTGTGGAACAGTTGCACCAATCAGATGAACTACAACGTCGCATCCGCCGACATGTATGAGCAGGCGGGCGACACCGCGGCAAACCGAGAACCACTTCCTAGCACTTTGCGGCCCAACCCCAGCGGCCCCCTTCCCTTCAGGCGGGGAACTGAAGCGCTGCCCTTCAGGAATCTCGGCGTCGGGTTTCGCGTTGATGGCACATTCGACCAGCAAGGCAATTGCGATTCGATCGATCGGATCACCAACGCGGGGATGCGGGCGCAAGTCTTGAACGACGCCTTCATGCTTAATGTGAAGCGGATGGATGTCAGAGGCACCACCATTGCCCTTAATACGCACGCTCCGCGCGTGTGGGTAACGTCACAGGACATCTTTAACGAGACGGCCGTGTGCGTGTCACGCAGCCTTTTCGGCGCCACCGCCTTCCCCGAGCGGAACACCGACAACAAGGAGGTTTGCCTTTGGGCAGTGGATGTGCAGGGACTGATAGGGTTCGACACGGAACAGTACCAGCTTAACCTACCGGGCAACAGAAACTGGCGCCCAGGCGAGAAGGCCTATCGCGCAATACCCGCAGGGAACGTTATCGGGTATGCGCGGATCAAGCGCTACCGAGGCAGCGACCAGGGCGGTTGGAGCTTTGAGGTCAGCCCCACGGCGCGGTGGCAGTTCATCAACGGCACAAATGATCAGCGCGACTATTGCCGCAACGAACTTGGGGCCTGGGCCGGCAAACGGTGGACCGTCAGCGGCGACTGGGACTTCGCGACCTAGCGACCATCGCGGCACGCGTTGTTCAGCGCCTCCGGATTGGTGACACGCACCGGCTTGCCATCGAGGAAGGCCAGCGCGTTCTCCACGCTTTGTGGATAGAACACGTCCCACGTCTCCTTCACGCCATAGCCGAGATGCGGCGTCATCACCACGTTCGGCGCGCTCCGTAGTGGATGATTCGCCGGCAGCGGCTCGCGGTCGAACACGTCCAACGCTGCCACGATGCGCCGTGCCTGCACCGCCTCGACCAGCGCCTTCTCGTCAACGATCGGCCCACGTGACGTATTCACCAGAATCGCGCCAAGCTTCATGCGCGCGATATCGGCAGCACCGATCAAACCGCGCGTGCGATCCGACAGCACCAGATGAATGCTCACGGCATCGGAGCGCGAGAGCAGTTCCTCCTTCGTCACCATCGTCGCACCCACTGCGTGAGCACGATCAGCCGTCAGGTTCTGACTCCAGGCGAGCAGGTTCATGTTCAGCGCCTTGCAGTAACGCGCCATGTGCGAGCCCAGTCGTCCTAGCCCGATAATGCCCATCGTCCTGCCGGCCAACGCGTAGCCAACCGGTACGCCTTCCTGAAATTTGCCCGCTCGAATGTTGGTGTCACCAGTGGGGATGGCGCGGGCCGCGCTGATCAGCAGACCAAGCGCCAGTTCGGCAGTCGCAGCTTCATTGTTGCCGCCGCCGGTCGTGTTGCACACGACGACTCCACGCGCGGTGCAGGCCGCCGTGTCCAACGAGGCGTTGCGCGCACCGGTCATCCCCAACATGCGCAGCTTCGGCAGGCGGTTGATCAGCGAAGCAGGCAGTGGCGTCCGTTCACGCATCGACAGCACGATGTCGAAATCGGCGAGTTGGCGCGCCGCATCGTCTTCGTTGTCGAATGCCTTGGCGAAGAACACCACCTCCGCGCGCGCCTGCAACGGCGCCCAATCCGCGCTGCTTCTCGCCACACCCTGCCAATCGTCCAGCACCGCAACCTTGGTCATGTGTTTCTCCCCCTGCCATTACGTCATGGCCGGGCGTGTCCGGCCATCTGGAACGCCACCCTGCCAGTACTGATGGCCGGGACAAGAGCACGGCAGTCGTCTTCGTTCGTCATGACGACGGGCGACGTTGCAGGTCAGATCACGCCCTGCTGCTTCAACCCCACGATCTCATCGGCCGACAAACCAAGCCAGCCGCCGTAGATCTCCTCGTTATGCTGACCCACGATCGGGCTCGGCACCGTCTTCACGCGCTCTGCACCATGCAACCGCAGCGGCGTCGTTGGCACGACGATGTTGCCGAGTTCCGGATGGTCGATCCGTTCCAGCATGCCGCGGCCATGCATGTGCGGATCGTTCATGACCTCCGGAACCGTACGCACCGGTGCACAGGGAATCCGATAGCGCCTGGTCGCCGCGAATACGTCCATCTTGCCAAGCGTCTTCGTCCACGCCGCCACGACTTCGTCCGTCGCTTCCAGATTGGCCACACGCGCCGCATTCGTGGCAAACCGCGGATCGTCCGCCAGTTCCTGACGTCCCATCGCCTTGGTCAGGTTCTTCCAATGCGCTTCGGTCACCACGTGAATCGCAACCCAGCCATCCGCCGTCGGAAAAGCATTGTACGGCGCGCTGGCCAAAGCCGACTGGCGGTTGCCGGTACGCGGCGGCACCTCACCGGTTCGCACGTGGTACTCCATGCTGGAGGCAAGCGAGGAGTACACCGTCTCCTGCATTGCAACTTCGACAAGCTGGCCCATCCCGGTGCGTTCGCGTTGGAACAGCGCGGTGACCACGGCGGCGTAGAGGTGAATGCCGCCCATGAAATCGACCAGCGTGGGACCAGCCTTCACCGGCGGACCATCGGGAAAACCAGTGACGCTCATGATTCCTGATTGCGCCTGGATGGTGAAATCCATCGCGAGATTGTCGCGATCCGGTCCGGTGATGCCGAAGCCGGAGCCTGTCGCGTAGATCAGCCGCGGATTGATCGTCTTCAGCGCCTCATAGCCGACGCCCAGATCGTCCATCGTGCCGGGCGAGAAATTCTCCAGTAGCACATCGCCGCGCCTCACCATCTCCCGTAACAACTCGCGGCCGCGCTCCGACTTCAGGTTCAGCGTGATCGCCCGCTTGTTCGCGTTCAGCATCGCAACCGGCAGGGTCGTATGCTTGCCAGGCGGCGCGCGCCGCCGGGCCGGCTCACCATGCGGCGGTTCGATCTTGATCACGTTGGCCCCGGCCTTCGCCATCAGCAGCGTGGCATAGGGACCTTGGAAGATCTGGCCGAAGTCGATCACAGTGATGCCAGCCAGCGGGGTATTCATGCGCGAACTCCGGGAGAGGAAGGGTGTACCATGCGACGCCTGCGCGTGCTGCGGAAGACCGCGACGATGGAAGAGCTCGATCTGCATGTGGAGACCTGCGAGCCGCCGTCCCCGGGCGCGGACGAAGTGCTGGTGGAGATCCGCGCCGCTGGCGTGAATCGCAGCGATGTAGCCGCTGCGCTGGGCCGCATGCCGCAAGCGGTGTGGCCACGCACGCCAGGTCGCGACTGGTCAGGCGTGGTCGCACAAGGACCAACCGAACTGCTCGGCCGCGAAGTGTTCGGAGCCGGCGGCGATCTCGGCATCACCCGCGACGGCACGCACGCCACGCATGTGGTGCTGCATCGCGATGCCCTGGTGGAAAAGCCCGCAGCGATATCACTGATCGAAGCTGGCGTACTCGGCGTCCCGTTCGTCACCGCGTTGGAGGGCTTTCGGCGCGCCGGCATGCCGCGCGCAGGCGACGTTGTGCTGGTGATGGCGGCGAACGGCATGGTCGGCCAGGCAGCGGCGCAGATCGCCGCCATGCACGGCGCACGCGTGCTCGGCGTGACGCGTCGGGCCGAACCGTTCGTGCATGCGCACTGCCCGGTGCGCATGATCGACTCATCGAGCGCCGATGTCGCCGCGATAGTACGCGAGGAGACCGGCGGCCACGGCGCCGATATCGTCTACAACACTGTCGGCAGTCCGTATTTTGCTGCGTCGAATGCGGCGATGGCGCATGGCGGCCGACAGATCCTGATCGCGACAGTCGACCGGTCCGTGCCATTCGACATCTTCGCGTTCTATCGTGGGCGGCACACCTTCGTTGGCATCGACTCGCTGGCATTGGATGCCTGCGCTTCGGCCGAACTCCTGCGCGAACTGCTGCCCGGATTTGCGGACGGTAGGCTCCGGCCTCTGCCGGTGGTGCAAAATGCCTGCTATCCGCTGGACCGCGCTGTGGACGCTTATCGAACGGTGCACTCGATCGCGCGGAACCGGGTGGTGCTGTTGCCGTAATGTAGCGGTCGGTTTTGGAGGCTTTCTGCCGGTCTGCTTGCAGGCTCACGACAGCGTGAACGATCTGCATTCGTTTCACGTGTGACATTCGGGAGAAATCTCGCCCCGAACCGCGTTTTTTCGGCAGCCCAGCTACGTTCCGCGTAGTAGGGTTTGATCCAGATCAAGGCATGCATGTCCTATCGCTGGGCATGGTCCGCTGACACTGGATGTGACAGAGCTACGGAAAACCAAATGTTGCAGAACTGGCCCGGCATTTGTGCTGCTCAACAGTATTGGCTGGACGCATGGCAGCGTTCGGTACTGCTTCTCGATATCATGCGCGAGCGCGGAAACGCTTACCTGGAACACAGCGCCAAGGCGGTTCCGCATGTGCTCAATTTCCAGGCTGAGCTTGTTCATGATGGCCGCACTCTTGAGCGACCGGTGAACTACGGACTGGTCCGCATTATTCCACCTCCCGGGACCCATATCGATCCGGCAAAAGCACCCATCATCGTCGTCGATCCTCGCGCCGGGCACGGTCCTGGAATTGCCGGCATGAAGCACGACAGCCAGATCGGCGTCGCCCTGGCAGCCGGACATCCATGCTACTTTATCGGATTCCTGCCGAACCCGGTGCCGGGACAAACGATCGAAGACGTCTGTCGTGCGGAAGCAATCTTCGTCGAGGATGTGGCTGCCAGGCACAAGGATGCCGAAGGCAAGCCTATCATCATCGCCAATTGCCAGGCTGGTTGGCAGATAATGATGATGGCAGCACTCAATCCGGATCGGACCGGCCCAATCATGCTGGCTGGCACGCCGCTGTCATACTGGGCCGGAGTCCGCGGGAAGAATCCACTGCGTTATCTGGGCGGCATGTTAGGCGGCACATGGCTGACCGCTCTTGCCGGCGACCTGGGCAACGGCATCTTCGATGGCGCGAACCTGGTCGCGAACTTCGAGTCGCTCAATCTCGCCAACACGTATTGGACCAAGGTCTACAATGTTTATTCCAAGGTAGACACGGAAAGCGAGCGCTTCCTTGATTTCGAGACCTGGTGGGGCAGTCCGGTCCTGCTGAACTCCGACGAGATGCAGTGGATTGCTGACAATCTCTTTGTCGGCAACCGCCTTGCAGTCGGGCAGATACGCACATCGAATGGAACTCGGGTCGATCTTCGCAACATCACTGCGCCGATCATTGTGTTCTGCTCCTGGGGCGACAACATCACCCCTCCCCAGCAAGCGTTGGGCTGGATTCTCGATCTGTATGACGACGAGAAGGAGATCGTCGCGAACGGACAGACGATTGTTTACACGATGCACCAAAGCATCGGGCATCTTGGAATTTTTGTTTCCGGCAAAGTCGCTACCAAGGAACACAGCGAATTTGTGTCCTGTATGGAACTGATCGATGTTCTGCCGCCCGGTCTCTACGAGGCTGTCATAACCGAGGTTGATGAAACAACGGTCAATCCGGATCTGGTGCAGGGTCGGTATCTATTCCGGCTTGAAGTACGCACACTTGACGATATTCGAGCGCTGGACGGCAACGACGCGGCCCAGGACAATGAGCGGTTCGCTACGGTAGCCCGGGTATCAGACGTCAATCTGGGGCTATATCGAACCGTCCTTGCACCGATCCTGCGCGCGGCGATGACTGAGCCCGCGGCGGAGACATTGCGTGCGTTGCATCCCAACCGGCTGCGCTTTGCGATGTTTTCGGACCAAAACCCTTTGATGCAGCCGGTGAAAGTGCTTGCGGAGTCGGTTCGCCAGTCACGCCAGCCAGTTGCGCCCGACAATCCAATGCTGGCATTCGAGCGGGCCGCTTCGTCGTGGATTACCTCGTCTCTGCAGGCAATGGGCGAATTCCGGGACCTCATGACCGAGGCGATCTTCCTGAATACCTACGGTGCCCCATGGCTGCAGGCGCTTGTGGGACTTGGCGCGCAGCACAGCGAGCCGCGCGGGATCGAACGAGACCTCATCAGGGAGGCGGGCGCGGCGAGTTTGCGTTCGGCCCTCGAACAACGCTTCGAGGTGGGTGGAGCGGAGGAAGCGGCACTGCGTTCTCTCATCTACATCCGTTTGCCCGAACGCAGCGTGGACGAACGCGGCTTCGCCGTACTCAAACTGATCAGCGCATCGCGGCCGGCTGCCAAGCGAATGAGCCTGGCGAGGTTCAAGCAGATGCTGCGGGAACAATATCTGCTCGTCTGTCTCGACGAGGAGCGAGCCATCGACGCGATACCCAAACTGCTGGGAGCCGCCGCTGCCGAGCGTAAGGCAATGCTCGACCTTCTGCACCGGGTTCTCGAGGCGAGTGGCGGCTTGTCTGACGAGGGCAAACGTCGCTTCAAGCGGGTCGAGGCGCTGTTCGCCGTTAAGCCGGAAAAGTCCGCCAAGGTAGAGGCCGCGCATGCCTGATCCAGCGGCGGGAGCCAAGGGGATCGGGCACTGCAAATACGACCGCCTGATCCAGGCGGCGCAGACACAGGCCACGATCAAGGTGGCAGTCGCACATCCGTGTGACGACGTCTCGCTGGAAGCTGCTGTTGAAGCGGCGCGGCTGCATTTGATCGAGCCAATCCTGGTTGGCCCAGTGCAGCGCATCCATGACGCAGCCAACCGCGCCGGCATCGACATTGGCACGATGGAGGTCGTGAGTTCCGCGCATAGTCACGATTCCGCAGCCAAGGCGGTGGAGCAGGTCACTGCCGGCCGCGTCGAGGCGTTGATGAAGGGCAGCCTACATACGGATGAATTGATGGGAGCGGTCGTGTCGCGGGCGGCAGGTATTCGGACCGCGCGCCGAATCAGTCACTGCTTCATCATGGATGTGCCCAATCATCAGGACGCATTCATAATCACCGACGCTGCGGTCAACATCGCGCCAACCCTGGATGACAAGGTAGACATCGTGCAAAACGCGATTGACCTGGCACATGCCATGGGTGTTCCCGAAGTACGCGTGGCGGTTCTAAGTGCTCTGGAAACTGTCACGTCCAAAGTACCCTCAACAATCGAAGCCGCTGCCCTGTGCAAGATGGCTGAGCGAGGGCAGATCACCGACGCCCTTCTGGATGGACCTCTTGCGCTCGACAACGCGATCAACCCGCAAGCAGCGGCCATCAAGCAGATCAATTCACCGGTCGCTGGGCGGGCCAACGTGCTCGTGGTTCCCGATCTCGAGGCAGGAAACATGCTCGCCAAGAGCTTGTCATTCCTGGCACAGGCTGACGCCGCGGGGATCGTGCTCGGTGCTCGCGTTCCCATCATCCTCACGAGTCGCGCTGATTTGCTTCTGACGCGGCTCGCGTCATGCGCCGTTGCGGTCATGGTTGCGGCGGCACGGCGCAAGTCTGCATCCGAGGCAATTCGTTGACGGTGATCCCAATGAGCGATGCAAGCATCAGGCCTGTTCTTGCCGGACAGAAGGCACTCGTTGTCGGCGTGGCCAATGACCAGTCGATTGCCTACGGGTGCGCCAAGGCATTTCGAACCGCGGGCGCCGAGCTTGCCATCACCTGGCTGAACGATAGGGCACAGCAATACGTCGAGCCGCTGGCACGTGAGCTTGGTGCGTCAATCACTGGCGCGCTCGATGTCTCGGTGCCTGGCCAGTTGGAGGCCATCTTTGCCCGCATCGAACGGGAGTGGCAAAGGCTGGATATCCTTGTCCACTCGATTGCCTTCGCGCCCAAAGAGGACCTGCAGGGCGGCCTCCTGAACTGCTCGGCAGAGGGGTTCGCGAAGGCAATGGATGTTTCCTGCCACTCATTCATCCGAATGGCGAGACTGGCCGCACCGCTGATGACCGATGGCGGGTCGATGTTCGCGATGAGCTACTATGGCGCCAACCGCGTCGTCCCCAATTACAACGTGATGGGTCCGGTCAAGGCAGCGCTGGAGGCTGCCTGTCGATACCTGGCGTATGAGCTTGGTCCGCACGGAATTCGCGTGCACGCGATTTCGCCAGGCCCGCTGAAGACACGCGCTGCGTCGGGCCTGAAGGATTTCGAATTGCTGCTCAACGAGGCGGCCCAGAAGGCGCCTCTCGGCGAACTGGTGGACATCATGGATGTTGGGTTCGCCTGTGCCTACCTCGCAACGCCGTTCGCCAGGCGCATTACAGGAGGTACGGTCTACGTTGACGGCGGCACCAATATCGTTGCCTGAGAGCTAGACGAATACCCGATCTCGCTGACAATGACCCATGCGCCGCCTTCATCGTCATGCCGGCGCAGGCCGGCATCCAGGCCAAGCCCCGCCATGACGTGAAACAACCGCCAGGGCGCTGAATTGACAGCTTACCCACGGCAGATCACCGTCCGCCGAAGCTGACGATTAGGAGGATCGCCATGGTCGATACGGCAGGCTCCATCGAGGTCGTTCCCCTCACGCTTCACATCGGCGCAGAAATCCGCGGCGTTGATCTCACGCAGCCGCTGCCGCCGGTACAACTGAAGGCCGTGCGCGATGCGTTCCTCAAATGGAAGGTCATCTTCTTCCGCGGCCAGAACCTCAACCACGCCCAGCATGTCGCCATGGCTCGCCAGTTCGGCGAACCGACGATTGGTCACGCAGTGTTCGGTCATGTCGAGGGCTATCCCGAAATCTATTCGGTCGCGAAGCACCGCACCGCGAATGAGAAATACGAAGCGATGATGGTCACGCCCTGGTTCGGTTGGCACACCGACGTCACGGCGGCGGTGAACCCTCCATGTGCCTCGATATTACGTGGCGTCACGATCCCGCCTTTTGGCGGCGATACATTCTGGACCAACCTCGTTGCCGCTTACGCCGGCTTGTCGGAACCGATGCGCGCCTTCATCGATGGACTGCGGGGCATTCATGCCTTCGAACCCCGCGGCAATCCCAAGGAAGGCAGCGTCTATAACGAGCGCGTCAAGCGTCGCGCATTGAAGAGCGAGCATCCGCTGGTCACCGTGCACGCGGAGACCGGGGAGCGCGTGCTGTTTGTCAGCCCGTCCTTCCTGAAGTCGCTTGTCGGCTTCACCCCGCGGGAGAGCATGAAGATACTGGAGCTGCTGTGGGAACACGTGGTTCGCCCCGAATACACGGTGCGCTTCAAGTGGAACGCGGGTGACATCGCCTTCTGGGACAACCGCTCGACCGCGCACCTGGCGCCGAGGGACATTTTCCAGTCCGACTTCGACCGCCAGCTCTATCGCATCACGCTGGTCGGCCAGCCGCTGGTCGGGGTCGATGGCAAGCCTTCCAGGTCCATGGAAGGTCTGCCGATCCTGTCGGCCGCGGAGGAGTTACGAATGATGGCCGCGGAATAGCCGGGCGGCGGATCGGTGCCATGCAGCAAATCGGCAGGGAGTTGTAACGCCTGCCCGTTGTGTGAGTCAGCTCACTGTTCTTTGCCATCCGTCGTTCTATATATAGCGACGGTCAAGTGAGGCTGTGAAACCTCCCCGAGGGGGAACAGAAATGGAGACCGGCGATGCTAGGAATGTCGAGTAAGTCGCTTGCTGTGTTGCTGCTGGGTTCGGTGGTTGCCATGCCTGCCTTTGGCGCCTCCGTGTACACGGGCTGCCCCGCGGGATTTCATCGTGCCGAGGCCGAAGGCGGCGGCGTAGGATCGGTCAACGCCGCGACCCGCAGGGCCGAAGCCGAGGGCGGTGGCGTAGGATCGGTCAACGCCGCGACCCGCAGGGCCGAAGCCGAGGGCGGTGGCGTAGGATCGGTCAACGCCGCGACCCGCAGGGCCGAAGCCGAGGGCGG
>CAYRTL010000038.1:0-38110 GCA_964427005.1 uncultured Acetobacteraceae bacterium | reverse complement strand
GCGACCCGTGTCGGACAGGCTTTGGCTGGCGCGGGCAACCATCGTCGTCTCCTTGTCGGCTGGAACATAAGGAGAACACCGTAACCGGAGGTTGCACGCAATGGCAAGCGTTGAATGACGTTGTGGCTGAAAAAATTCCTCACCGAGCGGGGCAATGCCGCGCCTCGTTTCGTGCCCTTCCCATCCGGCGAAGGCCCACTAAGCTTGCCGTTCCCGAAACAGGACCACCAGCATGCCCGAACTCACCCGGGTCCTACTTTGGACCGATACGCCCGATGCGTACCTCGACGCCATTGCGGCGGCCGACCTTACCAGTCGCGTCGCCGTTGAAGCTCTGTCTCGCAAGGACATGCCAACCCAGGCGCAGCGCGCCGACACCGAGGCGATGCTGGCCTGGGGCGCGCCTGCCGGCCTGCTGCCGAGCATGCCGAAACTGCGCTGGGCGCAGGCGCTCACTGCAGGTGTCGAGGGCTGGCTCGCATTGCCGGATCTGCCGCCGCGGCTGACGCTCACCTGCGCGCGCGGCACGCATCGGGAATCGATGGCCGAGAACATTTTCGGCGCGCTGTTTCATCTCACCAAACCCTACAGCGCCATCGTCGAGGACCAGAAGCAGAGCAAATGGGTCCGCCGTGTCGCGACCCCTCTCGCCGGCAAGACACTCGGCATCCTCGGTCTCGGCGCCATTGGTCAGCAGGTTGCGCATATCGCAGCCGCCATTGGCATGCGGGTTGTCGGTACCAAGCGCCGGCCCGAGCGTCTGCCCGACCTTGCCGAGGTGCTGCCGCCTGAGCGAACCGACGAGGTGCTGGCACAATCGGATTTTGTTCTGCTGCTGCTGCCGGCGACGCCACAGACCGAGAACTTCATGAACACGCAGCGTCTCGCGCAGATGAAGCCGACGGCGTGGCTGCTGAACTTCGGCCGCGGTCATCTGATCGCGGATGCCGATCTGATTGCGGCGGTGAAGGCGAAGCGTATCGCGGGCGCGGTGCTCGATGTGTTCCGGCAGGAGCCGCTGCCGTCAGATCACCCGTTCTGGACGACAGAGGGCATCATCGTGCTGCCGCACATCGGTGGCGGCCATCCGCAACGCGACAAAGTCGTCGCGCGCCTGTTCGTCGAGAATCTCGAACGCTTTCTTGATGGCAAGCCGTTGAAGGAGGTCGTGGACCGCGCCGCAGGGTACTAAGGCGAACGTCGGCGCACCGCTGTCATTGCGAGCGAAGCGATCCCCAACACGATCGAGATTGCTTCACTTCGCTCGCAATGACAGGGCGTCGTCTCAGGTCCGCGCGTTGGCCCGGCCCAGCATTTCAGGCGGCAGCCAGACGCGCGTCACACACCAAGCCCCGCCACGCAGGTCCATTTGTAGGCGGATGGGCTCGGTCTGTCCGGGGGCAACGAGATCCACCAGGAACTCGGACGGACTGGCGAAGAAGGCCCAGGTGACCTGAACGTTGGTTGGGTCACGGACCGCCGTTGCCATCGGGTGCTGCGTGGCTGCGGCCAGCGCCTCAGGCGTCACGCGCGAATCAATCACATTGGTCGCGATGCCGCGCATGAAACCAGCGCCGAACGGCGGGAGCTGATTGCCGTGCCTCGCCTCCGGAGGCTCCTCGATGACCAGATCGCAGATGTCTTCCTTGATGCCCTCGCGCACCGCCGGCCAATCCACCATCGACTGAAGCGTGGAGGCATCGCCATTGCGAATGGCCTGGCCGAGCCGATACAGCGCGACATAGGGATAGCCGGCATAGGCAATTGCGACCGCCAGCAAGGCTCCGATCACCGGCTTCTTGCCCACCATGTCGCACTCCTTCCTGGTCACGCGCGGCTCATGCTGCTTACTACGAACCGCGTTGGTGTCCGGTTAATGGCGGTTGTTGCACCAGTCTGGTTACAACCGCTTGAGAATGCATAAGTCTGCGTGAGTATCGCACACCGAACGGAGTCCGTCACCTCCGTAACACTACGCCGGGAGGCTGCCCGACGAGTTGCTCGTACAGCACAGGATCGGTGGCGCCTTCTGTGCTGAACACCAGGATACGGCTCGACGTGTCCAGTCCGAGCGTTTCCCGTGCGGCCGGGTCCGCGGCGGTCAGCAGGCAGCCAGCCAGACCGGCAACACCTGATTCGCCGGCCACGACGCCGTTCCGCGCCAGGAGGCGCATACACTCGATAGCAGCCTCGTCCGGTATGGCCATGAATGCCGCGGCGGCGTGGGCCAGCTCCTGCCATGCCAGCAGGCTAGGCTCACCGCAGGCCAGACCCGCCATCACGGTGTCCAGGGCGCCTGGGATGACGGTGGGTTCTCCGAGTTCCGCGCTCGCCAGCAGACAGGCGGCATGGTCTGGCTCCACGACGATGAGCCTCGGGGTTGGCTGGAACCGCTCGCGCGTCTGAACGGAAACGGCTGCCGCCACGCCGCCGACGCCACCTTGCACGAACACGTGTGTCGGCGGGGCACCGTCCCACTGATCGGCCGCCTCATCCGGCATCAGCCGGTAGCCCTGCATGATCTGCCGGGGCACCTCGGTATAGCCGGGCCAGGAGGTATCGGAGACGATGAACCAACCACTCGCCTCCGCCTGCCGAGTGGCTTCGCGCACCGCATCGTCATAGGTGCCGGGCACGCGCCGCACGTCGGCACCGTAGCTGGCGATCGCTGCCACGCGTCCCTCGCTCACTGTTTCATGGACGAAGATCACGCAGCGGCAGTGGAAGCGCTGCGCGCCCCAGGCGACCGCGCGGCCATGGTTACCGTCTGTCGCACAGGTGACTGCCATCGCTTCGGTTGCCGCGCGGTGGCGACCGTCGGCCAGTGCCGCCGAAGTCACATGCGCCGCCACGCCGCGTCGCGCCAGTTCCCCCGACAGGACTGATGCGACCGCATATGCGCCGCCCAGCGCCTTGAAGCTGCCAAGCCCGAACCGCGTCGCCTCATCCTTTAACCGAATGGCACCGAGATGTGCGCCGCGGGCCAGGTCCGGCAGGTTCCGCAGCGGCGTCGGGTGGTAGCCGTTCCAGGAGGTGATTTCGGCGTGGGCGCGGCGAAAGCCGTTCTCGGGCAGCGGCCCAGTCCAGCTCTTGCCGAAGCGCGGATTGGCAACCAAACGGAAGGGCAGGGGGCCGAGCATCACCGGACGGTGGACCGCTTCCGTGCGTGGTGCAATCGTCGTCGGATAGCGTTGAAGGTGGTTGGCATGAACATATCCATCCTCGGTGGCGGTGGTTTTCTTGGCCGCAAGATCGCATCACGCCTGGCGCGGGACGGCGGCCTTGGTGGCAGGCCAATCACCAGCTTAACGCTGTTCGACTTGGCCGCTCCCGCGAAGCCCGATGCGGCATTCCCTGTGATGGCAATCGCTGGCGATCTGGTCGAGTTGCCAGCGGAGGCGATACCGCCCGGCACCGAGGTCGTGTTCCATCTCGCTGCCGTGGTGTCGGCGCAGGCGGAAGCAGATTATGACCTCGGGCGGCGGGTGAACCTGCGTGGCACCGACGCTGTTGTGGATGCCTGCAGGCGCCTGGTTGCGCAGGGCGGCAAGCCACCGCGCGTCGTGTTCACCTCGTCCGTAGCGAGCTTTTCCGGCGGACAGGACGCGGTGCTCACAGACGATGCGCGTCAGGTGCCTTCGAACAGCTACGGCGCGCAGAAGGCTGCGGCCGAGTTGATCCTGGCTGACGCCTCGCGCCGCGGCTTTCTGGACGCTGTATCCATTCGACTGCCCACCGTTATCGTCCGCCCCGGCCGGCCCAACCGCGCCGCCAGCTCATTTCTGTCGTCGATCGTGCGTGAACCGTTGCTCGGCCTACCAGCCGATTTGCCGGTACCGGACGCTTTCGCCGCCTGGGTGTGCAGTCCCCGCCGCGCCGTGGATTGGCTGCTGCACGCCGCTTCAATGGATACGGCGCAGATGGGCCTCGACCGCAGCGTCAGCCCGCCGGGCGTCAGCACGACGATTGCGCATCTGCTGCAGGCACTGGATGAGGTGAAGCCTGGCGCCTCGTCCTTGGTCCGCCACGTCGAGGACAAGGAGATCGCCGCCATCATCGGTCTTTGGCCGCCAGCATTTGAGGCCATTCGGGCGCATACGCTCGGCTTTTCAAGCCATGAGCCCATCGTGGACGTGGTGCGGGCTTTTGTTGAAGATGATTTGCAAGCAACTCGCGCGGAACGAGGTATCGCTGCAAACTAAATTTGCCTTTACCGACGATCCACATTTCTTTCAGGTTGCCAACGATTAATTTACCACACCTCGTGGCAAATCGGCATCGCAGTGGTTGATCGGCCGGCAAACAAGTTCCAATAAGAGGTTCGCTTCTCGCTGGCCCGCTGGACGTCGCACATGTCGACACTTCCTGGCGACTCAACCATTGCGGGCGCCCCGGCAGCCCGGCACGCGGGGAGAACTGCGTCCACTCGCTACCATCGTCCTCGTCGCGCCTTCGGTGATGCCGTACTGCATGCGCCGCAGACCCTGCGCGCGCTGGTCCGAACGGACGAGGTGTGGCTCGTCGTGCTGTCCGCCTTCGTGGGCTGCGCGGCGGGTTTTGCCGTTTGGATCATGACCGGAGTCACGCAACTGCTGCACGAGGTGCTGTTCCGTATCGCACCCGGTGAGCGTCTCAGTGCGATGGTCGAACTCGACCCGATCCGGACAGTCGCGGTCCCCACTTTGGGCGGGCTGCTTCTGGGACTGCTCGGGCTGCTTATCCTGCGCTATCACCCCCGCCGCGCGGTAGACCCGATCGAAGCCAACGCCCTGTACGGCGGGCGCATGTCGCTCAACGACAGCCTCATCGTCGTGGTGCAGACAATCTTATCCAATGGCGTAGGCGCCTCGGTTGGTCTGGAAGCGGGCTATACGCAGATCGGTTCGGCGATGGCGTCGCGCTTCGGCCGCATGTTCCGGCTGCGACGGAACGATCTGCGGCTGATGGTGGGTTGCGGCGCGGCGGCGGCGATCGCCGGCGCCTTCAACGCGCCGTTGACCGGCGCCTTTTACGCCTTTGAGCTGGTCATCGGCACCTATTCACTCGGCACTTTCGCTCCCGTCGCCGTCGCTTCCATCGTCGCGGTCGCGGTGGTGAACGCGCTCGGTTCGGCGCCCTTCGATCTGGTGCTGCAGGTGCCGTCGCGGGTCGATGCGCTGGATTACATCCCGATCCTCGCCCTTGGCATGCTGTGTGCCCTCGTCGGGATCGCGATCATGCGCGGCGTGACCCTGACCGAGGATTTGTTCCGCAAGAGCGGGGTCCCAGTATGGCTGCGTCCGATGTTCGGTGGTCTCGCTGTGGGCGTGCTGGCTCTGCTGACGCCGGCCGTGCTCTCGTCCGGTCACGGCGCGCTCGGGATCGTTATCGAGGCGCCTTACACGCTCACGCATGTCGCGATGCTTCTCGTGCTGAAGTCCATCGCGTCAGCGATTTCGATCGGTTCGGGTTTCCGTGGCGGCCTGTTCTTCGCTTCACTGTTCCTGGGCGCGCTGGTGGGCAAGCTATTCGCTGGTGTATTGGCCGCCGTGAGCACGGCGCACGCGGTCTCCCCGGTGGTTTGCGCCCTGGTGGGAATGAGCGGGCTGGCGGTCGCGATCATTGGCGGACCGCTCACCATGGGCTTCCTCGCGCTGGAGAGCACCGGCAGCCTGCCGCTCACCATTGCGGTGCTCGCTGCCTGTGTGATCTCGGCGCTGACGGTGCGCCGGACGTTCGGATACTCCTTCGCGACCTGGCGCTTCCATCTGCGCGGCGAGGCGATCAGGAGCGCGGTGGATGTCGGCTGGATGCGCAATCTGACGGTGGGGCGGATGATGCGGCGCGAGATGCGCACCGTCCGCGCTGACACGCCGATTACCGCGTTCAAGCGCGACTTCCCGCTGGGCGCGCATCAGCGCGTGGTGGTGCTGGATGAGGAGGACCGCTACGCCGGTATTGTGCTGCCGGCCGAGGTGCATGCCGATGCCGATGAGAACCATCGGGTAGGTGATCTGCTGCACTATACGGATACGGTGCTGCTGCCCCAGATGACGATAAAGGAGGCGGTGGCGATGTTCGAGAATGCCGAAAGCGACGCGCTGGCCGTGGTGGACAGTGCCGAAACTCGGCAGGTGATCGGGTTGTTGACCGAGCAGTACGCGTTGCGGCGTTACAGCGAAGAGCTTGATCGGCGGCGGCGCGAGCTGTCGGGGGAGTAGCTTAGACCAGAAAGAATAACACCGATTGCGCGGATTTGGGCACGGATCGCACGGAGGCCGTCCGTGTCATCCGTGCCATCCGTGTTATTCTTTTGCCTGTCAGGAGGCAGCATGAAACCCGAGGATGTGATTGCCGACCGCACCCGCCCATATATCGGCGCGGAATATATGCAATCGCTGCGGGACGGCCGCGAGGTCTATATCGACGGCGAGCGGGTCGTGGACGTGACCACACATCCGGCTCTGCGCAATTCGGTCCGCTCAATCGCGCGCCTCTATGACGCGCTGCATGACCCGAAGCAGCACGACGTGCTGACCTGCCCGACGGACACCGGCTCCGGCGGATACACGCATCGGTTCTTCCGCGTACCGCGCTCCCGCGAAGATTTGCGAGGTGCGCAGACTGCAATCGCCGAATGGTCGCGCATGACCTACGGCTGGATGGGCCGCACGCCCGATTACAAAGCCGCATATTCCAACACACTCGGCGGCAATGCGGAGTACTATGGCCCGTTCGCGGACAATGCTCGCGCCTGGTACAAGCGCGCACAGGAAACCGTGCCGTTCATGAACCACGCCATCGTCAATCCTCCGATCGACCGTCACAAACCGGCCGAGCAGGTGAAGGACGTGTATGTCTCGGTGCAGAAGGAGACCGACGCCGGCATCATCGTCTCCGGTGCCAAGGTGGTAGCGACATCGGCCGCGATCACCCACTACAACTTCATGGGCCAGAGCTCCAAAACGGCCACCGAAGATCTGGACATGTCGCTGATGTTCATGGTGCCGATAGATGCGCCGGGCCTGAAACTGATTTGCCGCACGTCATATGAGAAGGCCGCCCTGTTGAACGGCTCGCCCTATGACTATCCGCTGTCATCGCGCTTCGACGAGAACGACGCGATGTTCATCCTCGACAACGTATTCGTACCATGGGAGGACGTGTTCATCTATCGCGATCCCGCCCGCGTGCTGAGCTTCTATCCGCGTTCCGGCTTCATGCACGGCTTCCAGTTCCAGGGCTGCACGCGCTTCGCGGTGAAGCTGGATTTCCTCTGCGGTCTGCTGGCGAAGGCGCTGCGCTGCACAGGCGGCGATGAGGCGCGAGGCAACCAGGTGCAGCTCGGCGAGGCGATCGCCTGGCGCAACCTGTTCTGGTCCCTGTCCAACGCAATGGCCAATGACCCGGATCCGTGGGTGGGCAATGCGGTGCTGCCGAACCTGCGCGCGGGTCTGGCCTATCGCGTGTTCGCGCCCGATGCCTATCCACGCATCAAGGATATCGTAGAGCGTATCGTCACTTCGGCGCTGATCTACTTGCCTTCGTCGGTGAAAGACTTCGCGAACCCTGCGATTGAGCCGTATCTGCGGCGCTATGTGCGCGGCTCGCATGGCATCGAATACAAAGAGCGCATCAAAATCATGAAGTTGCTGTGGGATGCGATCGGGACCGAATTCGGCGGCCGCCACGAGCTATACGAACGCAACTACGCCGGGGGCTGGGAGGACATTCGCACCCAGAGCCTGACCGGCGCCGAGCGCGGCGGCGATCTGAAGGCGATGGAAGCTCTCGTCGAGCAGTGCATGGCCGACTACGACGAAAACGGCTGGGTTGGCGAGACCTGGGTCTGAGTTCTTGTTTTGGACCATGGCGATGGAAACAGTTCCTGTCACGGAAGCCGAAGCATGTCGGGAATTCACCGCAACGGTCGGAAGAACGCACGAATTTCTGACGCCAGCGCGTCGGGCTGCTCCATCGCCGCGAAATGGCCACCCTTGGGCATGACCGTCCAGCGCCGGATATCCCTGTATGTGTGCTCGGCGAGCGAACGCGGTGGGCGCAGGATCTCGTGCGGGAACTCGCAATACCCCGTTGGAGCACTGATGGTGCCGCCTTCGGGGATCGGCCAGGGCCGATGCATGCGGAAGTAGTAGGGGAAGAACGACGACCCGATCGCGCCGGTGAACCAGTAGAGGCTGATGTTCGCCAGCAACTGATCGCGGGTGAACACTGATTCGACATCGCCGTTGCAATCGGACCATGCGCGAAATTTTTCGATGATCCATGCCGCGAGCCCCGCGGGCGAGTCGGTCAGACCGAAGCTCAGCGTCTGGGGCCGCGTTCCTTGAATCCACTGGTAACCAGTCTCTTCCTTCAGCCAGTGGGACAATTGACCCAGATATGCTTGCTCGTCCGGCGTTGGGTTCGCCAGACGCTGCATGTCGCGGCGCACCGCGAGCAGGTTCACATGGATACCGATCAGCTTGTCCGCATGCGCGTAGCCCATGCGTGACGCTGTGATGCCGCCCCAGTCGCCGCCTTGCGCGGCGAAGCGGCGATAACCCAGCGTCTCGGTCATCAGATCCGTAAGGCAGTCGGCGATCTCCTCGATACCGAAGCGCTTCTGGCCGGGCCGGAACGACAGCCCATAGCCAGGCAGCGACGGCGCGACGACAGTGAACGCATCGGCCGGGTCGCCGCCGAAACTGGCTGGATCGGTCAGGCGCGGGATGAGGTCCATGAACTCGAAAACCGAACCCGGCCAGCCGTGCATCAACAGCAGCGGGCATGGGTTTGGTCCTTTGCCTGGCACGTGCAGGTAATGCAAATCGATGTCGTGCAGCGGGACCTTGAACTGCGGGAACGCGTTCAGTTGCGCTTCCTGTGCGCGCCAGTCAAAGCCCGTACGCCAGTAGTCCGCCAATCCGCGCAGATAATCGACGTCTGTGCCATATGCCCAAGGATCTCCCGGCGCCTGATCCGGAAACCTCGTTCGGCCAAGGCGCTCGCGCAGGTCTTCGATCGCTGCGTCTGGGACGCTGAGCGAGAAAGGTGTGACGGCCATGGGCTGCCCTCCTACCGGCGGCGCTGTCCGTAAAGCCAGCCCGCGGCCTTTTCCCTGTCTATCTCAATAGCTACTTCACTCGGCACCACCACTTTGCCGACCGGCGCGATCGCCGCAGCGGCGAGCTTCAGATGCGCCCAGGCGAATGGAATGCCGATGATCGTGACGGCGCACGCGCAAGCTGCCACGACGTGCATCAGGACGAGCCACCAGCCGGCCAGTACGAACCAGATGATGTTCGCGAGCAGACCCAGGTCTCCGGTGCCGATGGACTCGCGCCCCGTCACGTCGGCGCGCGAGGCGAGTTCGCGGCCGAACGGCGCCAAGGTGTAGTTCGCCAGTGTGAAGCAGGCTTTTGCCCAGGGAAGGCCGATGATCGTGATTGCCATCAGCACGCCGGCGAATGCCCAAAAGAATGCCGCGACAAAGCCAAGTCCCGGCACGTTCCACAGGATGTTGAGTAGCGTGCGCATCAGCGTTTGAAGTGCGGCATCACTTCCGCCGTCACCCTACGATACTGGTCGAGCATGATCGCTTCCGGCGTGCCCATCGGCATCGAAAGATTGATGTGCTCCAGCCCGGGGTAGCGCGCTTCCAGATTCTTCAGGAAGGCCACCAGCTCTTCCGACGTGCCGGCGAACCAGCCGCCCATGTTGATGTAATGCTCCACCTTCGGCACGCCGGATTCGTACCAGCCGCCGCGCCGGGCAACGGCCGCGATCTGCTCCTTGGTCATGCCGGGCATGAAGCCAAGCGGCGCAAACATCTTCGCGTGCTCTTCGTATAGCGGCGTGATCTCCTTGATCGCCTGCTGCTTCGAATCAGCCAAGTGGATAACGATGCCGATCATCAGGTTTTCGCCGAGTTTCCAGTCTTTGCCGGCGCGATGTGCCGCCGCCTGGAAGGCGGTAATCGGCCCTTGTTCCATGGTCGCCGCGCCGCCCCCGACAGCACCTTTGATGTTGTGCTTCACCATGAAGTCGAGGCCGCGCGCCGATGCGCTCACTACGGGCTGCCAGCAGTCCACCGGCAGATGGGTCGGGCGAGGTACCAGCGTCAGGTCCTTCAGCGTGTAGCCGCGATACGGCACTTCCGGCGGCAGCGTGTAGTGCTTGCCTTTGTGGGAGAACCGCTCGTTGTCGAACGACTTGAAGATGATCTCGACCTGTTCCTCGAACAGCTCGCGGTTGGCGTTCTGGTCGAGCATCGGTGCGCCGAAGGTCTCGACCTCGCGCGTGTGATAGCCGCGCCCCACACCGAAGATCGTGCGGCCCTTGGTCATGATATCCGCGCAGGCAAAATCCTCGGCGAGGCGCAGCGGGTGCCACATCGGCGTGATGTTGAAGCCGCAGCCGACCTTCAGGCTCTTGGTGAGATGGCAGAGATGCACGGCTGCCATCAGCAGGTTGGGAATGACCTCGTAGCCTTCCTGCTGGAAGTGGTGCTCGGCGAGCCAGAGCGTATCCCAGCCGCCTTCGTCCATCACTTTGGCGATCGCCTCGGTCTTCGCGAACACGCTGGCGAGGTGCTCGTTGGAAAAGCGTCGCTCGTTGGCTGGTGTCGCGTCCTGACCACGATCCGGCAGATCGACATGGCCGGCATAGACGGTGGCAAATTTCCTGATCATGTCTGCACCTCGTAGCGATCATGGCCGGCCGCGTACCGGCCAGCCGTTGCGGCACTCTGCCGCTACTGATGGCCGGGACAAGCCCGGCCATGACATCTAGCCGCCATAAAACACGTTATCTCCAAGATCCTTCATCTCCAGGATCGCGGCGTCCGGCCGACCCGCGGGAGGATGGCGCAGGTGCGCATCGATCACCTCGCCCACCACGATGTGGTGGTCTCCTTCCTCTACGATCGTCTTCACCTTGCATTCGACGGCGCCGATGGCCGCATCCAGGATCGGTTGGCCGCTCGCCGCACCCCGCAGGAATGACTGGCCCGAAAGCATCCCGTTCTCCAGCTTGGCCGGCTTGAAGAACGCGAACGCCAGGTTCTTGTGATCCTTGCCCAGCATGTTCAGAGCGAAGGTGCCGGCCGTCTTCAACGCTGCATACGCACCGCTGTCGGCCTTCACGCCGACAACCACCATCGGCGGGGCGAACGCCGTCTGCGTCACCCAGTTCACTGTCGCGGCACCGACCGTACCTTTGCCATCATCTGCTGTCAGCACATACAACCCGTAAGGAATCATCCGCAGCGTTGTCTTCTTGGCATCAGCGTCCATCACTTCCTCCCTGTCACTCCGCCCAGCTCGAGCGGCCCTGGATCGCCCAGCGGCCGTCTTTCAGTGTCACGATGTACAGCGACCGGTAGCTGCCAATCGCACTGCCATCCGCATGGTATCGCGTGAACTGCACGCGGAAGTGCACCTTCTCCGGCCCGGCATCGATCACCTCCACATGGTCCCAAGCCGAACGTCCCCAACCCGCGGACTGCCCGCGACTGTCCCACACAAGATTGTGGTAATCGGCCGGCGTCTGCATCACCGTGACCGTCCCGCTGTGGAAGCGCACGTGCGGGAAGTGGAACCAGCGCGAGCGGATCGCTTCGGCGTCGCGCGCATTGAATGCCGCCATGAAGCCGTCCATCGCGGCTCGCGCGCTTTCGACGGCCTGATGCGTCAGCATCTCCTCCGCCAGCGACTGCCACTCCTCGTCCAGCGACACGGTGGCGGGCTCCCGGCCAGCCCGGCTGTACCACCCGCCGGCATTGCGCATGTCGCCTTCCTTGCGATGCAGGTAGGCGTGGACCGCCGAGCCGGTTTTCCCTTCGTCCTGCTGCGCGCATTGGTGAGCCCGGTCCCAGTCGCCTTTCGCATCCCACCACAGCGTCTGCAGCGCCAGGCTGATGCCTTCGGGCGGCGCACTCTGCCCCACCGTCCCGCGGAACTGCGTCAGGTCCATTGCAGCCCTCCTGTCGTTCCTCCCGCCAAGTGTGCGCGGCAGCAGCGCCCGCCTCAAGTCCCGTCATGACGCGGGTGAGCGTCTTACTGTGCGTGATCCTGTTGGTGCCGCTGGCGCTGGTCGATGTTCCGCCACTGCTGGATTATCCAAACCATCTGGCGCGTGCGGTGGTGCTGGCGACCGGTGCCTCAGATCCAATCCTGTCCCGCATGTACGCGGCGAACTGGGCGGTCATTCCCAACCTCGGCGTCGATCTTGTGCTCCCGCCTCTGCTGCACATCCTGCCGGTCCATGTGGCCGGGCGCGTTGTGGTCGGCTTCGCCGTGCTGCTGCCCGTCCTGGGCACGATTGCATACAGCCGGGTGACTTTCGGCGTTAGAGCTGTCTGGCCGCTCGCATCCGTCCTCGTCGCCTACAATGCGACGTTGCTTCTCGGCTTTCTGAACTTTACTGCCAGTCTCGGCATGGCGCTGCTGCTTGCCGCGGCGTGGGTTGCCTGGCGCGACCGTCACCCGCGGCGCATGCTTGCGCTCGCAGCGGCGGGATCGGTTGTGCTGTTCTTTTGCCATCTCATGGGCCTGCTGTTCTTTTACGTGCTCATTGCAGGCTATGAGCTGGAGCGGCTGTGGCGCACGCGGCCCGCGGTGGTCGCGACGCGCTTTGCCAACACGGCGCCGGTGGTGGCCGTGCCGCTCGCGTTGTATCTCATTTCGCCGCTTGCCCCGCGTACTGATGGAACCGAGTTCTCGTCCTTCATCGACAAGGGCAGGGAGCTGGTGCTGCCATTCTCCAACTATATTCTGCCTCTCGACATCGCGACTGCTACCGCGGTTGGTGTTTTCCTGCTGGCCTGCATCGCCGCCCGGCGCTGCCGCATCACGCTGGGCAGCGGACTGACGATCGTGCTGACGATCATTCTGTTCCTCGCCGCACCGTGGTCGTTCAAAGGCACGTTCTTTGTCGATACGCGGTTCGTCATCATGCTGGGCTTCCTGCTGTTCGGCGCCCTGCTGCCGAGTGGCCTGCCACGCCCGTTCGCCGCTTCGGCGATCGTCGCATTCGGCATTCTCTTCGTGATCCGCATGGTGGTGGTTGGCTATGCGTGGCATGAGCACACGCATGATCTCGCGGACATGCGTGCCGTCATCGCACGGGTCGAGCCGGGATCGCGCGTGCTGGTCACCGGTATAACGCCGGAAGATGCACCGCAGTACTGGCAGACCGTCCCGCTCAGCCGCCGGCTCTCCTTCGGCTTTCACATGAACGACCATCTGCCTGCCCTGCTGTTGATCGAGCATCGGGCGTACTGGCCGTTCCTGTTCGACAATCCGTCACAGCAGCCGGTGGTAACGCTTCCGCCCTATCGCGAATTGGCCGAGCGTGCGGATCTGATTCCCGACTACCGCGCAATGGATGTCGCTGGAACGGCGGACCTCTGCGGTTACGACAATCTGCTGCTGTTGAATTCGGGCGGTGAACCGGATCTGGCGCACTATGCCCGAGACCGGCTTGCGCTTGTCGGCCAGGCAGACATTGCCGCACTGTTTCGAGTCAAGCAGGCTGCCTGCTCGTCCGGGACACGCCCTCAAAGTCATTGATCGCGCCCGCCGGGGCACGCGAATACAGGCCACTGCGGCTGGCTGAAACGCCGGTGACCGCGCGCAACGCCAAGGCCATTTCCGTCGCTTTCATCACCGTCGCGATGCCTTCCAGCACGACGGCGCCGTCGATCAGGAATGGCTGTTCCTGCGAGAACAGCAGCATGGGCAGTCCACCGGCGGGGATCAGGACATCGCAGCCGCGTTCCAGCAGCGGCCGAACCTGACTGACGAAGTCGTTCCTGACTGCCGCATATTCAGAGGCGTCAGTGAAGGCGCGCATGAATCGCGGAAGGTCGGCCTTGATCGCAGCAACGCCGCCAACGCGCTGCGACAGTCCGTGCCGGATCACCTGCTCCTCGTGCCAAGGAATGAACACCGGATCGATCGTGACCAGACCAATCCGGCGCCAATGGAGCAGGCGAACAGCATCGTCGCTTCGCCGAGGCCGATCACCGGAATGTCCACCGCGCCACGGCATTCAGTCAGCCCAGGTTCCTGGAAATGGCCAATGACGAACGCGTCGTATCCGGCGCGCTCCGCGTCAATGGCTGCCTGTATCGTCTGCTGCGCGCAGCGGAATTCGGTGATCGGATGGAAGTAGCGGTCCGGCGGCGACACGCCATGTACATCGACGGTGATGCCGGGCGATGCCAGCGACCGCAAGCGCCTGCTCAGTCGATCGATGTATGGAGCCTGTTCGTCAGGATCGACGAAGCTTTGATACCAAACGCGCATCACGCAGCGGGGTGTTCGGTCGTTGGATCGATCATTTTGCGTACCTCGGTAATCTTGCTGGCGGGGAAGCCGCTGATCTCGGCATGTTTGCGGATGATGTCCTCATCCTTCGCCAGATATACGCAAAAGGTCTTGTCGGCCGCGACGTAGCTTTCAACCCACTGGATATCGGGGCCCAGTTGGTTCAGCACTGAGTTGGATTTGGCGGCAGCGTCACGAAGCTGTTCGCGTTCGAGCGATCCAACGGCTGGGATTTCGCGCTCGATGATGAACTTGCGCAGGGCCATGGCTTCCTCCCGGCTTGATGCGATTGGCCGCCACGTTGCCATCGGATGCAGCGAACGCCAAGCATTGAACGCAAGCCATCCGGGCGTTGATCAGACGTCCGGGTCGCCCGTACCGCTGGCTTCGACCATGCGCCATGTGAAGCCACGTGGCGCGGCAGGAAGCATCTCGCCTTGATCTAAGGTGACACGTGTGCCGGTTGGCGATCCGAGCACATTTCGCTGCTCATAGGTGCCCCCGACCGGGGCCTGGGTCCCAGGCGGGTACTCGCGTTCTGTTACGTCCCGCGTCTTTTTGGGTGCGAATTTCACGTTTTTTGTTGTAAACGGCGCCGGCGGGCTCACGCCATTCGTAATTCCACGTACATCAGGAATGTGCCGCGGGAGCGTCATCAATCTGATGTGAGGATGTCCGCAACGATTGCCGCCACCGCCTTCCGAACGTCGCGCATGGCCGATTGGGCGACGGCACTGGTCCGGCAATTCGACAGCAGGACCGTGGATAGCTCGCCTACCGCGAATTCGATCCGCTCCAGCGCCAATTGCTGGCGGTGATTGGGTTCGGCATAGGTTGTCCGACGATCCGTGGTCACCTTCCTGGTCCTTGAATGACCCCGTGATTGTCGCCGAGCGGGGTTACGGTCCGGTGTACACGGCACGCGTTTCACTCACACAGGCAGTGTCACTGTTGCCTTCACCCCTCCCATGGGGCGATTGGCCAGGCTCACGTCGCCGCCGTGCGCGCGGAATATATTGCGGGCGATCGGCAGCCCCAGCCCCACGCCGCCGGTTTCCCGGTTCCGGGACGGCTCGCCTCGGTGAAAGGGTTCGAATACCCGTTCCAATTCACCTGGCGGTATGCCCGGACCTTCGTCCTCCACTTGTATCGTCAGCGAGCCATCCGCCGGCGGCACCAGCCGAACCCGCGCGGCACCGCCGTACGTCACTGCATTCGCCACAATGTTCGCCAGGGCGCGCTTCAGACCCAATGGTCGCGCCCGGATGATCAGGTGCTGCGGACCCTCATATGACAGTCTGTCTGAAGCCTTCGGCCACGCGTCCGCAGTTTCATCCAGCACTGTTCGCAACAGCTCGGGAAGGTCCAGCGAGGCAACCGGTTCGGTGGTCCGTGCGTCCCGGCCGAATACCAGCGTCGCAGACACCATCGCCTCCAGCTCCTCGAGATCCGCCAGCATCTTGTTCCGCTGCTCCTCGTCCTCGACGAACTCGGCCCGCAACTTCAGCCGCGTAATCGGGGTGCGCAGATCGTGGCCGATTGCGGTCAGCAATTCCGTACGGTCCTGCACGAAGCGGCGGATGCGTGCCGCCATCGTGTTGAAGGCGGCGGCAGCGGTCGCGACTTCAGAAGGGCCATTTTCCGGCAGCGGTGGGGCATTGACGTCCCGACCCAGAGCCTCAGCCGCCGCGGCCAACGTGCGCACCGGTCCGGTCAGTCGTCGCACGGCCCATACAATCAGGGCGGCAGCGGCAGCGGTCATCACCAGGAAGGCGGCAAGAAATGTCGGAGAATGCCAGGCACGTGGGGGATCGATGTGCATCGACTGATTCAGCCAAGGGCCATCAGGCAGGTGCAAACCAATCAGCAGGAGGTGCTTGTCGGGCACTGAGGCAATGTGGGCACCATGCCAACGTGGTACGCCCATCAGCGGAACGAGGTTGAGATTGATTCGCAGAAGGCGCTGACCGAGTGGCACCTGGCCGGCCATATCACCGGTCGGAGGAGTCTCAGAGAGCTCAGCAGTGAGCCCGGGTGCGCGGTTCAACTCCGCCAGCATTGCTTCCCGTCGCTCGAGTGGCGTCAGCATGACGGTGCGGTAGGTGCTGACCACGCGGACGGCCACTTCCCGCGCCTGCGCCAGGCGCTGGGCATCGATCTTGTCGAAAGCATGAATCGTGAGACCGGCCGCCTGAACGACGGCAAGGCCGAACAACAGGACCAGCGCCGTGCGTGCTGCGAGGCTGCGAGGCCAGAGCCTGGCCGTCACGCCCGCTCGACCGTCGCCGCCAGTACGTAGCCGCCGCCGCGAACCGTCTTGATGAGCTGGGCATTCCGCCCGTCATCCTCCAACTTGCGCCGCAGTCGGCTGATCGCGACGTCGATTGCCCGATCGAACGGTCCCGCCTGCCGGCCGCGCAGAAGGTCGAGGAGCATGTCCCGCGTTAGCACGCGGTTGGCCCGTTCCACCAGAGCCACCAGCAGGTCGTACTCGCCACCGGTCAGCGCGACTTCGGCGCCGTCAGGGTTGATCAGGCGCCGCCGCGCCGGCTCCAACGTCCAACCAGCGAACCGCATATTGCGCGCCGATGCCTCCGGGCGGCGCGCGCTCGCGTCGCCCGCCCGGCGCAGCACGGCGCGGATACGGGCCAGCAGTTCGCGCGGATTGAACGGCTTGG
This sequence comes from uncultured Acetobacteraceae bacterium, assembly GCA_964427005.1. GTDB lineage: Bacteria > Pseudomonadota > Alphaproteobacteria > Acetobacterales > Acetobacteraceae > JAMXLO01. Next base: position 21,120 of record CAYRTL010000038.1, on the reverse strand, counting down.
GCACATAGTCATCGGCGCCGAGTTCCAGCCCGATGATGCGATCCGTCTCTTCACCCATGGCGGTCAGCATCACAATCGGCACGTCCGATTGGGTGCGGAGCCAGCGGGCGAAGTCCAGGCCTCCCTCGCCGGGCAGCATCAGATCGAGCACCACCAAGTGATAATGACCGTTGACGAAGGCTCGGCGCGCCTCTCTCGCGTCACGCACGGCGGTGACGCGCATCTGGTGCTTCTCTTCCAGAAAGCGGGCCAGGAGCTCACGGATCTCCCGGTCATCGTCCACCACAAGGATGTGCGGCATCTGTTCCATGCGGAGAAACATACCGGCTTTCGCCCCGTTCCGGCAGAGCCGCTTGCATTCCGTCGCATTTCGTCGCTCGCCTGACACACAAGCGCAAACTCACAGCGCGAGCTTCAGCCTGCGCCGAGGCGCACAATCTGTATTGGAAGGATGATTATGCGAAAGACCATTTTGGCCGCATTGGCCGTGCTGATCATTGGCGGTTCCGCCACTGGTATTCTGATCGCCAACGCACAGCCGGCTCCGCCGCCCGGCATGGGTGATCCGGGAATGGGCCGGCCCCACTGGATGGAATGGATGCGAGGCGGGCACGACGAGGAAGGCCGGAGAATGCACTTCCGGCACACCTTTGCCCTGATCTACCCGCAGGAAGACCGCAAGCTCACCCCGCCAGACGTGCAGAAGATCGCCGAGGCTTTTCTGCTTTGGCACGGCAACCACACCTGGAAGGTGGTGGAGGTCGCGCCGGCGTCGGACGGCAGCATCGGCTTCGCCCTGGCGACCCAGGAGGGGTCGGTGATCGCGCGCTTCACTATGGATCCGCACAGCGGGCGGGTGACCCGCACCGGCTGATTGCGTATAAGCGGCGGGCGTGACGTTTCCGCATCCGCCCGCCGCCGCCCGTGCAGCGCTTGATCTCCTGATCGAAGCGGACCGGGACCTCGCCGGCATCGAGCTGCGTGCTGGTCCGCTTCCTTGGCGGACCCGGACACCCGGTTATGCCGGTCTGTTGCAGGCGATCGTGGCGCAGCAGATCAGCAACCAGGCTGCGACCGCGATCTGGCGTCGTCTGCGTGCGATCCCTGGTGCGCTCGAGCCGGCGGGTCTGCTCGCGCTCTCGGATGAGGCGTTGCGCAGCGCAGGGCTTTCGCGACCCAAAGTCGCGCATGCCCGTGCGCTGGCAACTGCATTCCTCGACGGAACGCTGGATCCTGTCGCAATCGCCGCGATGGATGATGAGGCGGCGATCACCGCAATAGCCTCGGTGCGCGGTCTGGGCCGTTGGACGGCGGAGGTCTATCTGCTGTTCGCCCTTGGCCGGCACGACGTGTTTCCCGCCGGCGACATCGCGCTGCAGGCATCCGCAGCGCATCTCAAGGGGCTATCTGAGCGCCCTGGCCCGCTGGCACTGCGCAATCTCGCCGATAGCTGGCGTCCAGCGAGGGCACTGGCGGCGCGCCTTCTGTGGCATCACTGGCGGCATGTAACCGGACGTCCAGTCTTGGATGATTTTCCCGCCGTCTGACCGCAACCCTTCGTTCATGTCCGCCGTGCAGGATGGGGTGTCCTCGAGGCACAGAAGTGATTGCCGTCTCCAGTCTTCCCCCAGTCCGTGCCTATCGGCCGGCAACATTCAAGGAGCGCGGAGTATCGGTGCCGTTCACGTCGCCATTGTTGATCGGCGCGAGGGCACGTCGCGGACAACGCCATCGCATCGAGCTGATCGTGCCGAATCCCAGCGGCGGGCGAGGCGTCTATATCCTGCCGTGGGCAAGCGCGCGCACGCTGCTCCGCCCGACCGTGCATGACAGCCGGTTGAACCAGCGGATCGGGATGATGGCCAATCTCACCCCGTCTACGGTGAGGCAGGCAGGCCTGGACATCGCGTCACTCGGTCTTGCGGGGCGTCGCGCGAAAGAGACCGCGATTGCCGCCATCTCCAGCGATGCCGAAGACCGCCGGGTCACGGCCTGTCTGCTCATGGTTTCGATCGCATCCCACGCTGATCCCCATGGGTTGGGCTCAAGCGGCCGGCAAGAGGAGCCGACGCCGGAACTGGAGCGCCGCGCGCAACAGATCATCGAACGCGCCGCACATCGGTTCGGACAGTCGCCGCAGGCGATCCTATCAGCCGTCGCGGCCCTGGCGGACGTTCTGGCTCCTGCCGGATTGGCGGCGCAGACGCGGCGCGCCAGGCTGCCGCGGCTGATTCAGCACTTGACCAACCTCAGGACCGAATTGATCGAGTGGGCGCAGGAACACGCGATCGACACGCGCGCCGACTTGGCCGACATGATCACAGGGTTCGTCGATTTCGCCATCGCGGTGGCCGATGTGGCCCTTGCCCGGATGCATGCGATGGTGGCCAACGTCGCCGGATTGCTGACGATATGGAGCAGGTCGCCGGACGTCGTCATCGACTGCGCCACGCGACCCGAATGGCTGCTCGATGGCTGGGAACAGGTCTGCCAATTGTGGTGGTCGAGTCCCAGCGGCGAACATCGACGCGCGGTATTGACTGAGATCGCCCAGCTTGTGCCCGTCATCCCTCATGAGGTGTCGGATTGGGTTTGCGCGTCCAACGAACTGGACGAGGCGATGCTGGGCCAGGCGATCAACCTTAATGCGGACTGGCGCACGGCAGTGGCGATGCTGAACCTTACGGCACGTAACGAACGAGTGCGCGCGCATAAGATCTGATCCGGCTGCTCAGGAGAGATCATGGCATCGAACGAATTCCCGCCCGCGGATCGCGAATTGGGCAATTTGCATCGTGGCCTGGCAATCGCGCGCGATGTGCAGATTGCCAAGGTCGTCGCCGTTGTCGATGCGATGGCGGCGAGAGGTTCGGCAGACGACATGATCGCGCCGCTGCGGCCGCGTCTCGCACATATCCGGCCGCGCCGGCCACTGCGCTTCAACCGATTGCTGTTCATGCCGGTTGATCCGCTGATCGTCCCTTTCCATGCGTGGACACAGGAGAGCGCAACGATACCTCGAACGGCCTTGCCGGTGCTGGCAGAGATTGTACGCACCGGCATCGGCGACGAGGCTCATGCCATCGATGAGATGATCCGGCATCACGCGATGGATGACACTATGATTGCTTCTTCGGCTGGCAGAATCCTCTGGCCTGCGGCCGCCAGGATTTTTGCCGAGGCAATGGAGCCGAGTAATTGGGCGACAAGCAACTTGCCGTCGCATGCCTGTATTCCGGTAATGCGCCACCTTGCCACGCTGCTCGCGAACGCGGAATTACTGGAAGCGCTCTACGCTGAGGCCGAGATTGGCGTATTGCTGCAGCCGGAGCAGCTCCGTCCGTTGCTGACTGATGCCGCCAAACGCGGCGCCGATACACTGGCCATGATGGTCAGTCTGTTGCTGGCGCGATTACCCGAGACTCTGGGTATGCTCGGCCGTGCCGCGCGTGCCATAGGGCCAGACGGTGCTGACCAGATCCGCATCGCGACGGAACGGGCCATAGAAGTGCTGCTCAACCGGCTCGAGATCAAAAGCGGTATCGAGACGCTGATCATCGCGAACAGCCTGAGCCAGGTGGGAGCGGAGGTGAGGCATATCGCGCACTTGCTCGATTCACTTCCCCAGGACGGCGGTCGTCCGCAATGGCGTGTCCGCCAGCAGGCGATCGCGCGCAGACTTGAAGATATCTGCCGGCTTCGTCTGGCCAGTGCGTTTGATCTGGAGTTTGCTGAAGCGCTGGGAACAGTCGCCAGCGACACCAGTGCGGAAGCGATGGCGCGGCTGGAGGATGCCGCCAGGGGATTGCGTGATCTTGAGCAGGAAGCGCGGCAGATCGGTTGCCCTGAGGTTTGCGACGCGCTGCTGCAACGGGCGGCGTCATTGGTGAATGCGCCGGAATGGGAGCAGACGCTCGATCTGATCGACCGCGTTCGCCTGGTCGAGATATTGTCAGGTCCAGAGGAAGCGCTGGCGATGCTCGATGCTGCCGAGGCGAACGCGTGACTTCTCAGGCAGTGACGCGCGCCTCAGCCCGCCACTGCTGAAGCCAGCGTCGCAGCCGCAGTCCGCCATCCTTGGGTGCTGCTGTCACGTTGTGCCAGGCAAGCCAGGCACCGCCTTCCGATCCGAGAAGCAGGATGCCATCCAGCGCCCTGGCGCGCTTCAGCGCTTCGAGCGCCTGCTGCGGCGTCTGCACAATCGGTCCCGCGACATTGAGCGATGTGTTCACCGAGACTTCGACACCCGCGCGGCGGCCCATCGCTTTCAGATAAGCATGGGTGAACGGATCGGTCTCCTTGCGGACGATCTGAATGCGGCTGGTGTTGTCGCGATGGATGACAGCCGGGATGTGACGCCTGGCTTCCGGACGCGGTCGGACAGTCAGCACCATGTAGTTGTAGGCATTGTAATTCGCGTCCGATGCACCGTCCTGCAATTCGAACCAACGATGCGCGGCTTCGAGTGTGAGCATCGGCGCCAGCGGCCGGAACGGCTCGCGAAACTTCACCAGACGATTGACGGTCTCCAGTGCACGCGGGTTGCATGGATTGGCCAGGATCGAGCGGTGTCCTAGCGCGCGAGGCCCCGTCTCGGCGCGACCCTGGAACAGTCCCAATACGCCATCCTGCGCGATGCAATACGCGAGTAAATCAGCGATCTGCTCGATACCGCCATCCAGACGCTCCCAACCGATCTCGTCTGTCATCCGCAGCGCTGCTTCAATCACAGCGTTGCTCGGTGCAGCGCCGCAGTGAAAAGCGTGCATCAACGGTGGCCCGAGCGGCGCGCCATTCGCGAGCGCAAAGTGATACGCGGCGCCGATCGGCACGCCGGCATCGCCGGGTAGCGGCGGCACCCAGACATGCAGATCAGGGAAGTGATCCATCAGCCGCATATTCGCGATGGCGTTGAGCGCGGTGCCACCGGTCAGCACGAGCTTCTTGCTGCCGGTGATGTGAATAAGATGGCCTATGATATGGAAGAGTGCATCCTCGAACACGAGTTGTGTCGCCGCGGCTTTATCGAACCGTTCCTGCGCGTCGACGGTATCGTCCGCGATGTCCACCCGCATCACCGCGTCCGGATTCCACATGGAGTCGAGTGGGATCGGAGGTCCTAGAATCTCCCGCAGCGCCCTCGTGTAAGGCTTCACTTGCAAACTGCGCGGCCAGTTTGCCAGCGCGCGGTTGAGCCGCACGGAGCCGCCACTGCCGAAATGGAACAGTTCGCGAAGCCGCCGGTAATAAGGATTGGTCAGCCGTTCGCCGTCACCCCAGGCGGCGGAGCCCATATAACGGCCTTCGCTGCTCAGGATTGTCCAACCGCCCTGGGTCGAGCTGATCATGCTGTAGAAGCCGCCGAGTGAGTCGAACAGGTCGCGATTGCGGTGGATCAGCTCGAACTCACTGCCGCGCGCCAGGTACAGCGAGATCGCACCATCGTCGCCGATGCCATCCAGCACGGTGATCATCACCGGTTCGTCGCTGCCTGCGAACGGTGACACCGCGTAGGAGAAATACGCGTGATTATCGTGATGGCGCATGCCGATCATTGGCATGGCATGGCGCAGTCCCATCTGGCGTCCCAGCCGCTCCGGGGACCGGAAGGCACGCGCGATATGCTGTGCGTTCATCGGTGCGAAGTTCTGCGGACGGAAGAAGACACGGGATGCGGGCAGCTCTTCGACGATGCTGCGCAACAGACTCGCGGCGAGCGTCACATAGTCCCAGCTTGCGACGAAGGCATGGATCTGGCTGGGATCGTCCAGCATCGCCAGTGCCGCGTGAAGGCTCTGCTCCGGCCAGTTTGTGCAGTGACGGATGCCGCTATAGCGCTCTTCCTCGTTGTTGCAGATCAAACGGATCCCATCGGCGCGCGATGCCTCGATCAACGCGACACCGCTGTTGTGGCCGGCCGGCCCAATGCCGGCGATGTACACACGTTCCCCGCGTCGGAGTTTCTCGGCGAAAGAGGCGCCGCGTTCGCGCGCATAGGCGCTGTCAGACGTGTGAAAGCCATAACGCGCGGCATAGGCGCGTAGCAGCGGGCGCGCGATGCGCTCGACCGCTGCGCCAAGATACGGGTGGGTCGGCCCGTAGCGGCCGTAGATCACGCTCATTCTGTGACGATCTCTTGCGAATGATAGCCCTGTGCGAACAGCAGCGCGCGAAGATCCGCATGGTCCACGCGCGCCCGCGCCTCTGCAGCGACAATGGGCTTGGCATGAAACGCGACGCCGAGACCGGCGGCGCGGATCATATCCAGGTCGTTGGCGCCATCGCCGACGGCGAGTGTGGCGGATAACGGCAGCGCTCGCTCCGCCGCAAGCTGTGTCAGGGTCGCCAGCTTTGTGTCGCGATCCAGGATGGGTTCGGCAACGCGGCCGATCAGCGCCTGCCCATCGTCCAGCAGAGTGTTGGAGCGATGCAAGTCGAAGCCGCATAGTGCGGCGACCCGGCCGGTGAAGAAGCTGAACCCGCCCGAAACCAGAACCGTATAGGCACCATGTACACGCATTGTGCGAACCAATTCCAGTGCGCCACCGGTCAGTTGCACACGCTCCCAGGTGCGTTGCAGTGCGGCGACGGGCAGACCTTTCAGCATGCCGACGCGCTCGCGTAGCGCGGCTTTGAAGTCGAGTTCGCCGTTCATGGCGCGAGCGGTGATGGCGGCAATCCGATCCTTCAGACCGGCGAAGTCGGCGAGTTCGTCCAGCGTCTCGCCCGTGACGATGGTGCTGTCCATGTCCGCGACCAGCAGAGCCTTGCGGCGGTTCTCGGCAGGCATGACCATGGCATCGATGGCTTCGCCCTCAAGGGCGGCACGGACAGCCTGCAAGGCGGGCTGGTGTGTAAGCGCAATATCGACCGCTTCGCCGGGAGACAGGACATCGGGAACGCCGCCACCGACCGCCTCACGCACCCGCGCGATGGTGGCAGAGGACAGGCTGGTGGCGTCGCGCCTGGCGATCAGGGTCAGAACGTAATTCATGCAGCGGCTGGACCCTGGCAGCAACACAGCCGGGATGGAAGTGGGGAGGCAAGTACCTCATTGCGGGATCCGGAACGCTCCCTAACTCTGCACGAATTCACGGGGAGGTCTCACAATGAGCGACGTGACCGAAATCACTGGCGTGCGTCGATACCCGCTTGCGCGCCGAGGCTTCGTAATGACCAGCCTGATCAGCGGCTTCACCCTTGCCACGCGGGTGCTCCACGCGCAGGCGATCCACACCGATACGACCGGTCTTGCTGCCGGCGAGGCCAAGGTGGCCGTCCCGGGTGGCGACATGCCCATATATTACGCACGCCCCGCCACGGGCACGACATGGCCGGTCATCCTGGTCAATGAGGAAATCTTCGGTATCCACGAGTACATCGCCGATATGTGCCGGCGATTCGCCAAGCTCGGATACCTGGCCGTGGCACCCGAAATCTATTTCCGGAACCCTGATTTCCCGAGAATGACAGATACGGGCCAGATCGTGCGGGAAGTCGTTTTGAAGGCGCCGGACGATCAGGTTATGGCTGACCTTGATGCGACGCTGGCCTGGGCTACCAAGAATGGCGGCGATGCGAACGCCATTGGCGAGATCGGTTTCTGCCGTGGCGGCAGGACGAGCTGGCTCTATGCCGCGCACAATCCGAAATTGAAGGCGGCTGTCGCGTGCTACGGGCCAGTCGGCGGGCAGACCTCGCCGATACAGCCGAAGACCGCGTTGGATCTCGCCGACCAGATCAAGTGCCCGCTGCTAGGGCTGTACGGTGGCAAGGACACCAGTATTCCGGTCGAGCAGGTGGAACAGGCGGCAGCAAGGGCGAAGGCCGCGGGTAAGACCGTCGAGATCAAGGTCTATCCGGAGGCCGGCCATGCCTTCCTCTCGGATTACCGGCCGAGTTACGTCCAATCCGCTGCGGTGGACGCGTGGAACCAAGCGCTTGCCTGGTTCAAGCGCTATGGAGTTGCTCCAAAGACCTGAGCTGTTGCCGCTGTAGCTGAGAAAAGACCTGCGAACGGTGGTACAGCCACACGCGGCGCAGGCAGAGCAACAGCACGAAGCAGGCGATGAATGGGCCGAGGGGCAGGTGAAAGGCCTGTCCTATGGGCCAGGCCAGCAGCGAGGCCGGATAGACCCCGATCAGGACAAGCTTCTCCCACTTCAGGAAAGCCTGCTCGCGTGCTTCGCGCAGCAGCCAGCCAATCGCGACGACAAGCAGCAGCTTGTCGTAGAGGAGTGCCAATGGTGCGGCGAGCAGCGTTGCGCAAAGCAGGGAGGCGGCGCGCAGGTTCGCACTTGGAGCGGCGTGGGTCTTATCGGCAGCTCCACTGTACACCTCGCCGACGCAGTGGGAGAGGGTGCTGCACGTCGCACCCTCTCCCGGCGCTTCGCGCCGACCCCGGATCAAGTCCGGGGTAGGCTCTCTCCCGCGTGGCGGGTGAGGTGTAGAGTGGAGATCGCGTCGCCAAAGCAGGGCAGTCAGCGCCAGCATCACCACCGCTGTACCACTTTGCACCGCATAAGCGGATGCCGGCGAAAAGCCCATCAGCCGCATTGCGCCGAACGGCGTGACAATGCCCGCATAGTCGATCAGCCCGGTCGAGTAGATCTGGTCGGATTGCGCCAGAGCGGCGAAATAGGCCTGCCAGGTCCGCCAGCCGAACAGCGCGACGGAGAGGCCGACCAGCAGCGTGACGGAGCCGGCGGCGGCAAGAAACGCAGACCAGCGGCGGCCAGCAATCAATGCGACAGGCGCCAGCAAGCCGAGGTGGGGCTTGTAGCAGAGCATCCCCAGCAGAACGCCGGCGCCGAGTGGTCGTCTGTCCAGCAACAGTGTGAACCCGCCGAACAGCGCCGCTGTCAGGAACGAGTTCTGCCCAAGGCCCAATGTCCAGAAAACGGCGGGGAAGGCCAGCACTGGTGCAAGCCATTTGGTTCCCCGCTCGCGCAGCAGTGCACGCATCATCATGAGGAACATGATCAGCGTCACGACTTCGAAGGCCGTCAGGGCGACGAAGTACGGCACCAATGCCAGCACCGCGCACAACATCAGATATGTCGGCGGGTAGAAGAAATACTGGTGCGCCGAATTTGGTGCCGTCGCCTGTTGCTGCGCCAGATAATGGGCGGCCTGGTCGTAGGCGAGCTGCGGCGTGCCTGCCAGCGCGAGTTTCCCCGCGGCGTAGAAGCTGACGAAGTCGGACGCAGGTGTTACATCAACCGGAACGAACGCTCCGTGCTGCCATAGCGCCAGAAAGATCAGCAGTGCCGCCTGAACGATCAGCAGCACGCGTCCCCACGCGATGACGCGCTCGCGCGTGAGCCAGCGAGCCTCTCCGATCTCGTCGATTACCTGCTTCCAAAGCGCCATGCCGGCCACATACGCCGGCATGCCTTGTGAAAGCGTTTCAGTTCAACGGCTGGCGGGGTGAATGACGCGGTGGTAGCCGCGGGCGTAGTAGATCAGCCCTTCATGCGTCGTCCCGACCTCCACAGCCTCCACTGGACAGATAAACACGTCATGCGTGCCGACTTCGACGATTTGCTCGATACGGCAGTCGAACGCGACCAGCGCACCGTCCAGAACAGGGGCACCGGTCAGCAGCGTGTGCCAGGTTGCGCCCTCGAATCGGGCCTGCATGGTGTGGTCGGTCATGCCGGCGAAAACCGGCGAAAGTTCCTCGTGGGCGCTGGCCAGCGTGTTCACGCACAGGACGGCGTTTGCCTTCATGGCCGGATAGGAGTCGTTGGTCCGATTGGCGCAGACCAGCAGGGTGGGTGGGGTGTCGGTGACGCTGCACACGGCGGATGCGGTGAACCCCGCGCGTCCACCGGGACCGTCGGTGGTGATCACATTCACCGCGGCGCCGAGGCGTGCCATCGCCTCGCGGTATGCCTGTTTGTCCACTGCCACGGTCCGCTCCTTATCGGCTTCGCTGCTGCGACTATGGCGCTAACGCACGGCGGAGGACAGGGGCGGAGCCACCTCCTCCAATGGTCGGCGTTCCGCAGGAACCGCCAGAAGCGCCGCGACCACTGCCGCGCCGACCATCAGCATGCCGCCCAACAGATATCCCCAGAAGATCGAGATGCGCGAGCCGGTGTCGATTAGCGCGCCGAACAGCGCAGGGCCCGCGACACCGCCAACCCCCGTGCCGAATGCATAGAATAACGCGATCGCGATGGCCCGCATCTCAAGCGGGAAGCTTTCTCCCACGGTAAGGTAGGCGGAGCTCGCCGCGGCAGAGGCGACGAAGAAGATCGCGGTCCAGGCAATGGTCTGCTGGACGGCATCCAATATACCCAGCACGAACAACCATCCGGTGATCGCCATGAGGATGCCGGACAAGGCATAGGTCGCGGTGATCATGAGCCGCCGGCCCAGTGTGTCGAAGAGTTTCCCGAGCAGCAGCGGCCCCAGAAAATTGCCTGCCGCGAATGGCAGCATGAACCAGCCAATGCTGCCCGAGGGGATGCCGTAGAACCGGGTGAGGATCAGCGCGTAGGTGAAGAAGACGGCATTGTAGCAGAAGGCCTGTGACGCCATAAGGACGATCCCAAGGACGGCGCGCCGGCGGTAGTGGGTAAACAGCGCGCGGGTGGCTGCGCCGAACCATTCGTGAACGTCGGTGCGCAGTAGCAGTGTCTGATGCGGTGCTGGCGGCAGTGGACGCCCGGTTTCGCGCTCCACGCGTTGTTCGATTTCCGCCACGACGCGTTCGGCTTCCTGGGGATCGCCGTGCGTCATCAGCCAGCGAGGGCTTTCGGGCAGGAAGCGGCGCAGCAGGAATACGATGAACCCGAGTACGCCGCCGAGGATGAAGGCGAAGCGCCAGCCGTATTCCGACGGCATCACCGCCGGGTCCAGCACCAGCAATGCTGCGATTGCGCCGAGTGCGGCGCCAAGCCAGAAGCTGCCGTTCACCACGAGGTCGGTGAAGCCGCGGCGGCGCGCCGGGATCAGTTCCTGAATGGTCGCGTTGACAGCGGCATATTCGCCGCCAATGCCGGCACCGGTGAGCATGCGGAACAGCGCAAAGGACCAGAAGTCCCACGACAGGCCGCAGGCGATGGTGGCGACGACGTAGAGCAGCACCGTTATGCTGAACAGCTTCTTGCGGCCGAGGCGGTCGGTGAGCCAACCAAAGAACAGTGCCCCCGACACCGCACCGATCAGGTACGCGCTGGCGGCAAGGCCTACCTGTTGGGCGCTAAGATGCAGAACAGGGCTTTCGGTCAGCGCACCGGACAGCGAACCGACGATGGTCACTTCCAGCCCGTCGAGTACCCAGGCAACGCCCAGGGCAATGATCACCAGCCAGTGAAACCGGCTCCATGGGAGCCGGTCCAGCCGCGCTGGCACGTCCGTCTCAAACACCGCGCCAAATGGCAGATCGGGGCGCAACTCATCCGGCATGTCGCTCGGTCCGTCTCCCTGGCATACTCAGCTCCGAACGCTGGGGAGAGCCAACATGGACGACTTCGAGGCCGAGGTTGAGGCAACGATTGCGCGATGGCATGGCATCACCGCGCCGAATGACCCGGCTCGGCGGATGGCGGCGGATCTGATCTCGACCATCCGCGCCTTCGAGGCGCTGCGCGGGACGCTGGTGTTCGAGGACGAACCGTCCAGCTTCGAGGCTGCATTGCTCGAGGCCAAGGAGGACACGCCATGACCGATCTGGCGGATTTCTCGCTGGTCGAGGCCGCGGAGGCGGTCCGATCTGGCGATGTCACCTCGATGGAGCTGCTGGATGCGTGCTGGCGCAATCTGCAAGCGGCCAATCCCAAGCTGAATGCGACGATCTGGCTGGATCGCGAGGGCGCCGAACAGGCGGCGCGCGGGGCGGACCGGGCCGTGCGCGAAAAGGCGTGGCTCGGCCCGCTGCATGGCGTGCCGATGATGCACAAGGACATGTACTATCAGGCCGGCAAGCTCAGCACCTGCGGTTCGGCGATACGCAAGGACTGGCGCCCGGCCGTCACTGCCACGGTGATCGAGAAGCTGAGTGCCGCCGGTGCATACACGTTCGGCGGACTTAACATGGCCGAGTTCGCGCAGAACCCGACTGGCCACAATCGCGCGTTTGGCGACTGCCACAATCCATGGAACCTGCCGTACATCACCGGCGGTTCTTCCTCCGGCTCGGGCGCATCGGTCGCGGCGCGCTTTAACTACATGGCGCTGGGCTCTGACACTGGCGGGTCGATCAGGTTGCCAGCCGCGGCATGCGGCGTCACCGGGATCAAGCCCACGCAAACCCGCGTGTCACGCTACGGTGTCATGCCGCTGTCGTTCAGCGCTGACAATGTTGGCCCGCTTGCGCGCACGGCGCGTGACTGCGCACGGGTGATGACGCTGATCGCCGGACGCGATCCCCGTGACCCGACTAGTTCGCACGAGCCGGTGCCGGACTACGAAGCGGCGCTCGACGGCGACATTCGCGGACTGCGGATTGGCCTGCCGTCAACCTGGTTCCTGGATCACGTTGACCCGCCTGTGCTGGAGGCGATGGAGCGCGCGGTGGCCGTGCTGGTGGAGCGCGGAGCTACCATGCAGCCAATTGCGCTGCCGCTGATGGATGCGGTGACCACGTATGGCAGCATCATCTCGCGCGTGGAGGCCGCGACGATACATGCCCAGTGGATGCGCGAGCGGGCAGGGGAGTACGGCATCCATATCAGCGGCCGGATGTACGGCGGCTACGCTATTCCCGCGCCGTACTATATTGAATCACTGAGCCGCCGCGGCCCGATCCTCAGGGCGTTCGCAAAGGAGGTGTTTTCCAAGGTCGATGTGCTGATCTCGCCGACGATCCGGACCTGCCTGCCAACGCTGGCCGAGACCGACATCGATCACGGCCCGCCTGGCAGCGAAGTGAAGTTCATGGCCGTTTCCGCCAATACGCGGCCATACAACTACCTCGGCCTGCCTGTGGTGAGCGTGAACTGCGGCTTCGATCCGAATGGCTGCCCGATCGGATTGCAGATCGCGGCGCGGCCGTTTGCCGAGGCGCGGGTTCTCAAGGTCGCGGACGCCTATCAGCGTGACACGGATTTCCATGCCCAGCGTCCGCCGATACTGGATACGGCCGAAGCTGGTGGTGTCATCGTCGCATGAAGCCGAAAGTCGCATTCATCGGCACGGGCGGCACCATTGCCTCAGTCGGCAAGGGTCCGCTCGACCTCCAGGACTACGGTGCGACCGGCAAGGTGATGCATGCCGATGAGATTATCGCGCGGTTCCCGGAAACCGCACTGGTGGCCGACGTGCTGCCAGTCCGGTACCGCAACATCCCGAGCACCGCGATCGACTTCACCGACTGGAAGGCGCTGGTGCTGCTGTGCGAGCAGCTTGTAGCGGAACACGAGGACCTTGCCGGGATCGTCATCGGCCATGGTACGGCAACGCTGGAGGAGACAGCGTACTTCCTGAATCTGACCCTGAAGGTGAACGTGCCGGTCGTGCTGGTGGGGGCGCAGCGCCCCTCCAGTGGGCTCTCCACCGACGCAGCGCTGAACCTGGTGAACGCGATACGTGTCGCTGCGAGCCCCGAGGCGCGCGGCATGGGCGTGCTCGTGGTGCTCAACGATGAGGTTCACGCCGCACGCGATGTCACCAAGACGGCGACTCTGCGCCTGCAGACGTTCCGATCGCGCGATTTCGGCGTGCTAGGGCACGCGGACGGCGATGCCGTGGCGTTCTACCGGCGCCCACTGCGCCGCTGCTATCCGGATACGGACTTCGATGTGCGCAGCTTGGATGCTTTGCCGCGCGTGGACATCGCCTATGCCTACGCGGGTGGCGACGGTACGGCTGTCCGCGCATTCACGGCGGCTGGCGCAAAGGGCATCGTCTCAGCCGGTTTCGCTCCCGGCTTCGCGCCACCCGGCGACTTCGAGGCATTGAAGGAGGCGGTGGCAGCCGGCCTCGTGGTGGTGCAAGGCACGCGAGCCGGCAGCGGCCGGACCTTTCGCGGTACAAGGCTCGCCAATGCCGGGTTCCTGATTGCCGACAATCTGACCCCGCAGAAGGCGCGTATCCTGTTAACGCTGGCGTTGACCGTGACGCGCGATCCGGAGCAGATCGCTGGTATGTTCCGCGTGTATTGAGGAGGTCTTGGCATGATTCATCATGTATCAATTTCGGCCCGCGATCCGAAGCATGTGGCTGAGGTGTTGGCGGAACTGATGAACGGCCGCTGCTATCCGTTCCCTGGTGGTGTCGCCGACTCGTTCATGGCCGTCAGCGGCGACGAGCACGGCTCGATGATTGAGGTCTATCCGGAAACTGTAACCCTGCATCCGGGAACTGGGGATGGCCAGGCACGCGCTGAATATAAGGCCAAAGCAGACTATGTGCCGTTCCATCTGCTGTTGTCCGTGCCAGTCGATCGGGCGACGGTGGAACGCATCGGGGCGCGCGAAGGCTGGCGCACCCGCTACTTTGGCCGTGGCGCGCCGGGGCAGCCGCCTGCATTCCATGTGATCGAGTTCTGGATCGAAGATCGCGTGATGGTTGAGGTCGCCACGCCGGATATGCTGGCCGAGTACACCCGCATGATCCGCTACGATAACCTCGATGCGCATTTCGGGGGGCGTGCGGCGGCTTAAGAAAGACAGGAAGGGTTCACACGGAGATCACCGAGAACCACAGAGGGGCGCGGAGAAGCAAATGGAAGGCGCTTCGCGCGCAGCGCAAGAAGTCTTTCTCCGTGGCCCTCCGTGGTTCTCGGTGATCTCCGTGCGGAATCTTTGTTAAATATGCCATTCGACCCGGAAGCAGTTCGCCGTTTCGAGCATGAGCGATGGCAGCGTGCGGCTTCCTTGTACGAGTCAACCTTCGCCAGTGCGACCAGTCCTTTCGTCGATGCTCTGCTCGATGCGGCACAGATCGGACAAGGAACACGCCTACTCGACATGGCGTGTGGCACAGGCAGAGTCACGTCGCGTGCTGTAGAGCGTGGTGCGATCGTGCGCGGGGTGGATTTCTCGCGCGCCATGCTTGAAGTGGCACGGGCAAATCACAGCCCCGCCCAGTTCGACGAAGGCGATGCCGAAGCGCTGCCTTACGCGGATGCTTCGTTCGATGCAGTGGTGTCGAATTTCGGCGTCCACCACGTGCCGCGGCCGCATCTTGCGCTGCGCGAAGCTTACCGCGTGCTGCGCAGCGGCGGGCGGGTGGCATTCAGCTTCTGGGCCGAGCCGGGTGACAACGTTGCATGGAAGCTGCTGTTCGATGCGGTGGCGCGGCACGGCAATCCGGCAGCATCGGAGGCGCCGTCTCCAGGAGGCGGATTTCGTGGCGCAGCCCAATGCGCCGAGGCATTACGTGAAGCCGGTTTCGCAGACGCCACAACAACGCTGGTCGGCGCGAGGTGGCGCCATGCCGATTCGGCTGGGCTGGTTGCGGCGTTGCGGGCGGGGACGGCGCGGATGGCGGCGATGATCGAGGCGCAACCTGCGGCTGTCATGCCGGCCATCATCGCGGATATCGCGGACAACGCCTCGCGCTACCGCGACGCTGACGGCCTAGCGCTGCCAATTGCCGCGGTGATTGCCGCCGGCATCAAACTCTGAAGGAGGCGCCGCTGGACATCTATCATGCTTGGTGCGACCTCAAGGCCGGCGTCAGCGACGTCACGTTCGCGGAGAATGTCGCGACCTACATGGGGCATCTGAAGGAGCAGGGGCTGATCGAATCCTGGCGCCTCACGCGCCGTAAGCTGGGCTTGGCACCACCGGAGTTCCGCGAATTCCACCTTATGATCGAGGTCAAGGATCTCGCCCAACTCGAGCAGGCATTCGCACGCGTCGCGGGCAGGCGCGAACCGGTGGAAGGCTTCCATTTCGGCGTGAACTCCCTGGTGCAGAATGCGGTCTTCGCGTTGTACCGCGACTTTCCTGACGCCTTCCGTCAACGCGGCGAAGAGCGGTTCTGAAACGCCTCATCCTGCTACGATGCGTCTTGTGGCCGATTCGCAGAGAGATGCATGAACGTGAGAGAGGTTTGTGTGGCAGCGCTCGCGTTGCTGATTGGCGCTGCCGGTCCTGAGAAGCCCGCGGTGACTGGCCAGTCGCCCATTGCCATCGGCGAATATCTGGTCGCCATCGGCGGTTGCAACGACTGCCATACCGTCGGTTGGAACCAAAATCCAGGGAATGTGCCGGTTGCGCAGCGCCTTACCGGCAATCCAGTGGGGTGGAATGGTCCGTGGGGCACGTCCTACCCGACGAACCTGCGGCTCATGGTGCAGAAAATGACCGCCAACGCCTGGGTCCAATACGTCACCACGATGCAGTCCAAGCCGCCGATGCCGTGGTTCAACCTGCGCTCGATGAGCGTATCGGACCTGCGCGCCATGTACGCCTATATAAGAAGCCTGGGCCCCGCCGGCGAACCCGCGCCCGAGGCGCTGCCTCCTGGCCAGACGCCGAAGACACCCTATCTCGATGCGGTGCCTCACGGTCCGGGCTGATCTCGCATCTTGTTGCCGGGGGCGGGAACCTCTACCATATATTGTAAGTAGCATGACCGGAGGCAGAGAGAAATGGATGGCATGAGCCGCTCAGCCGATGAACATCCGGTCAGGTTTGACCTGCTGACCGAAAACCCGGTCTACAAGCCGTTCCGCTATCCGTGGGCATATGAGGCATGGCTGACCCAGCAGCGCGTGCACTGGCTGCCGGAAGAGGTGCCGCTCGCCGATGACGTCAAGGACTGGCACCGCAATCTCAGCGCTGGCGAACGCAACCTGCTCACCCAGATCTTCCGCTTCTTCACGCAAGCGGACGTTGAAGTGAACAATTGCTACATGAAGCATTACGCGCAGGTGTTCAAACCCACCGAAGTGCTGATGATGCTGTCTGCCTTCTCCAACATCGAGACCGTGCACATCGCTGCGTACAGCCATCTGCTCGATACGATCGGCATGCCGGAACTCGAGTATCAGGCCTTCCTCAAATACAAGGAGATGAAAGACAAGTACGATTTCATGCAGAGCTTCACGATGGATTCACGATTTGAGATTGCCAAGACCCTCGCAGCATTCGGCGCATTCACCGAGGGCCTGCAGTTGTTCGCGTCATTTGCCATCCTGCTGAACTTCCCGCGCTTCGGCAAAATGAAGGGAATGGGTCAGATCATCTCCTGGTCGGTGCGCGATGAAACGCTGCACTGCAATTCAATCATCCGGCTATTCCGTACCTTCGTGCAGGAGAATCCGGAGATCTGGACCGAGGAGCTGAAGCGGGACATCTACCTGACCTGCGCCACCATCATTGATCATGAGGACGCCTTCATTGCCTTGGCCTTTGAACAGGGGCCGGTGGAGGGCCTCACTGCGCATGAGGTGAAAACCTATATCCGATACATCGCCGATCGGCGACTGGTGCAACTCGGCCTCAACCCGCTTTATCACGTGACGAAGAACCCGCTGCCCTGGTTGGACGAGATGCTGAACGCAGTGGAGCACACCAACTTCTTCGAAAACCGCGCTACCGAGTACAGCAAGGCCTCGACGACCGGCACATGGGAGGAAGCGTTCGCTGGGGCCGGCGAGAGGGAACTCGAGCCGGCTTCGGCAGGAGCGGCGCCTGTCTAGAATATACGAAATTTCGCGCCAGCAGAGATCATGCTTGTATCTGCTGCCGGCCTCGAGCATACTTTATGCGCTGCGGGACAAAATTGGCTGCTTTCAGGGGAATCGGTCAGGTTAACGCCAGAGTTGCGCATTAATGACGTGCGCATGCGCGCGCATTGCGCAAACGTAGGGTGAGGTTATCTGCCACGATCTGCTTGTGCGGCAGATGACAGGGAGCAGCGCCAACGGAAGGCTATGCCGGCAAGCAGACGGGACGAGATCTTATGGATACGACAATGGGGGAATTGGCCAACCAGGCCGAAGATGGCGGGGGACGTGAAGTCGGGCAGGGTGGCACGCCGCGTTACACGCGCCGCCTGTCGGACAAGATTCTGATCGCCTTCCACCATGCCTGCGATCAGGCGGACTTCGAGGTCGCCGAGCAGTTGCTGCACATCCTGGAGATGATGCTGACCCGGCGGCCACTGACGCCTGACGGCACAAGACGACGCAACATGGAGAGCCTCGTCGCCGCCCACGAGCGACTCTGGCACTTGCGCCACCCGCACACAGACAACGACTTGATTTAGCAGTCGGCTGTCGACCATCGGTGAAGCGGCTGCACTGGCTGCGGCGGCAGAATAGCGCTGGCGCTGCTTGCCGATCACGCCATCACGTTAAACGGCACTGCTTGCGAGAATACTGTCAGACTTATACCAAGCCGTTGATCATGACCCATGGCGGTTGTTCACGTCATGGCGGGGCTTGGCCCCGCCATCCATGTCTTTGCCGACTGTGGCAACGCAAGACGTGGATGGCCGGCCTGCGCCGGCCATGACGATGAAGGCGGTGCTGGGGACCGCGCTAGCAATCAGCGTTGTGACGTTGTGTTCTTCGGCGCATCGTAAGTCGCGGGCTTCAGTTTGTTACTCGCAACTACGTCTGCTTCGCGCGAACAGGCAAGCAGGCAAACCAAACTTTAGTTCGACATTCGTCTCACAGAAAATCACATCGCGGTGACAACAAACATGACATCGCGATTATTACTGGCGGATGCCTGACAGATTAATTCCAGCCAGTGCCCGTAAGATTCTCCGCTGCGCACAAGCTTGTGGCCGCACGTACCAGCACGCCTGCGGTATAGTTGTAAACGGTACAGGGGTTCCACGTTACATTCGCTAAAAACATAAACGTGTCGAAATAGCCGTCTCTGGTCCAAGTGCAACCTTGACTGGGGAGAAGTAACGAAGTCGTGCATCAACTTGGAATAAATGGTGGGCACCGACCTATGCGGTTGTTACGCAACCGTGAATACGAATGAGCGTTTCCCGACAGTCTTCGCTGAACAGCGTGATCGAGCTGAGCAAGGCAGTGGTCTTGGGGATGTGAATCCATGACATTGGAGACGATCATCCTTGGAGCCGGTCCGGCCGGCACTGGCTCTCTTGTATGGGCCGCGCGGCATGGTTTGCTGAGTGACTGGCTTGATGCCGGTATCGCTCTGGTTGAGAGTCGTGAGTGTGCAACGGGCACGATCGGTCGCTATGTCGTAAATGCCGACACGCTCGGAAGCACGTTCCTGGAATGCCTGGAAGGACCGAACTGCGAGCCCGAACTTATTGGGCTTCGATCAGATCCGGTGACGTTGGAACTTATGAAGTGGCACGACAAGTTGCCACCGCTCGAGCTTGTCGGGCATTTCCTAGGACGCCTTGGCGTTGTGTTGCGCACGATACTCGCTTGCCATCCCTACAGCGAATTCCTGGCCCCTTGCACGGCGCGAAGCATCAAGCTGCAGCGCGATGGATCGGTTGTCGCCTTGATCGAGAGGCACGGACACGAGTGTGAGGTCAGGGCGGCAACAGCCGTCATGGCACTTGGCGGAGTGCAGAACACATCCTGGCAGGATATCGAAGTGGCGCGCGGCCTTTCTCTTGGCCGCTGGGCTCAGAAGGTCGTGCCGAGTGATCAGTTGTTGGCACGCGGTGGAGCGGCAAAGGCCCAGTGGCTGCTTGGCCGCGGAAGCATGGTCCCGCGGGCCGTCATACTCGGGGGCGCGCATAGTGCGTTTTCATCCGCCTGGCTGCTGCTGAAACGTGGGCCGCGGGTGACATTTGAGGCGGGCGGGATTCAAATCCTCCACCGCAGCCGATTGAAGATCTTTTATCCTTCCCGAGAGGCGGCAGCCGATGACGGCTGCACATTCACCGAGGATGATGTGTGTCCAGCGACGGGGCGCGTCTTCCGGCTTGCTGGATTGCGCGGTGACGGACGCGACGTGTGCCGTCGCATGCATGGCTTGGGCGGATTGGAACGCGAAGATCGCGTGGTTGCGCGTCATCTCGATGCGATCGAAAGTCGAGAACTCGAAGCCCTGCTCGATACCGCTGATCTGATCGTGTCAGCGAGAGGCTATCGGCTGGCAACAATCCCGGTGTTGGACGTGGATGGGCGTCGTATTCCGTTGGCCCGTTCCGGGCCGGCAGTCGATCATCTATCGCGTCTCCTCACGGAAGACGGCCAGCCATTGGAAAATCTCTTTGGCGTAGGACTGGGAAGCGGTTTCAAGCCGTGGGGACCTATGGCGGGAGAAGCCTCATTCAGTGGCCAGCAGAACAGCCTCTGGCTGTATCAGAACGGTCTGGGCCAATCCATTTACGACAGCGTCCGTAGCTACGCCGCCCGTTTCCGTGGGATTTCCGAGTCTCAAGTGCTCGATCCATTGGGCTTGGAGCATGCCTAGCCTGCGGCAGATGATCCGTCGGCTCGTCCTGGACCAGCTAAGGCCGCAGTGGCGCCGATGCTACTCGCAGGAGGGCGAGGACATGGTCCTTGTCAACCTGTTCGGCGACGCTTTCGAAGGGATCTATGTCGATATCGGTGCTCATGATCCTGTTCGGTGGTCGAACACCA
Organism: uncultured Acetobacteraceae bacterium; assembly: GCA_964427005.1. Lineage (GTDB taxonomy): Bacteria > Pseudomonadota > Alphaproteobacteria > Acetobacterales > Acetobacteraceae > JAMXLO01. Next base: position 623 of record CAYRTL010000038.1, on the reverse strand, counting down.
AGAAGCTGGCCGAGCGAGGCTGGTGGGGCATCAATATCGATCCATTGCCGGGGTCAGCAGAGAAGTTCCGCAAGCATCGGCCACGCGACATCTTTGTGCAGGCCGCCATCGACATTGGCAGCCGCGAGGAACTGCAATACTGGATGTTCGTCAGTGAGCCACGCTGGAACTGCCTGTCCTCGACGGAACCGATAGCATTGAAAGACGGCGTCCCTGTACGCCCGACGTCGCATTTCTCCGTGCGGATCGTTTCGATCGAAGAAGTGCTCCGCGAGGCGAAGCTTGAACGGGTTGACCTGATCAATATCGACATCGAGGGGGGCGAAGAGTACATCCTGCGGCACTGGCCGTGGGAGCGCTTCACCCCGAAAGCCATTTGCGTCGAAATCGTTGGTAAACCCGCGGCTGAAGTTGCAAGGACTGATCTGACGCGCTTCCTCGAGCAGCGTGGGATGGTGTTCACCTCACAGCTTGTCTGCTCGGTGATCTATGCTGACCGCGAATTCCTGGCGACCTGTTATCCGACAGACCCGGAAGGCAAGCACTTCCAGCGAGGCTGTCTGCAAGCCTCTTAGCAGCGCCGGTTGCGCGCTAACCCCGGTGATCCAGCCCAATGTCCAGGA
>CAYRTL010000037.1:0-38565 GCA_964427005.1 uncultured Acetobacteraceae bacterium | reverse complement strand
CCGGCACAAGGCCGGATACAGCGAGAGACGAGCATCAAGCGTTGGCCGCGGCGATGGAAGCTGAATCTGATCGACACCCAGAACCCAGAATGGCGCGATCTTTATGAAATCTTGTTGGCATAGCCCTTGCCCGCCGTCATGGCCGGCCTTGTGCCGGCCATCGGTAGCGGCACCCTGCGTCACACTGTAAGATACCGACTGCGGATTTCTGCTTCTTCGGCACGGAACTGCTCAGGCGAAGCGGCGTAGACGACACGACCCTTCACCATGATGTGGATCTCATCTGCCACCGCTTCGGCCAGGCGCATGTTCTGCTCGATCAGCAGTATCGTCACGCCCTGGCTGGGTAACTGGCGAATCACCTCCGCCAGTTCGCGCACTACCAACGGTGCCAGCCCCTGACTTGGCTCATCGAGCAGCATCACCTTTGGGTCGCTGACCAGCGCACGCGCAATCGCCAGCATCTGCTGTTCTCCACCCGATAACGTACCGCCACGGCTCGATGCACGTTCGCGCAAGGGCGGGAACAGCTCCATCAGCCGCGCTAACGGCCATGCCTTGGACGGACGCCGCTCTGCGACGCGGATGTTCTCCACCACCGTCAGGTCGGGAAAGATCATTCGTCCCTCTGGCACGTAGGCTACGCCCGCGCGCGCAACACGATGTGGCGGCCAGCCCGTGATCTCCGCACCATCCAGCCTCACGCGGCCACCGCTCGGTGGCACCAGACCCATCACTGTGCGCAGAGTCGTGGTCTTGCCGACGCCGTTCCGTCCCAGCATCGAGCAGATCCGGCCCTCCGGTACCGCGAGATCGACGCCTTGCAGCACGTGGCTGGCGCCATAATGCGTGTTGAGGCCTTCAATCGTCAGCATCAGGCGAGGCCTCCCAGATAGGCCCGCTGCACCTCGGCGTCGGCCTTCACCTCATCCGGCGAGCCATCGGCGATCACCGCGCCTCGATGCAGCACGGTGATCATGCGCGCCAGGCGGAACACCACCTCCATGTCGTGCTCGACGAGCAGTACGGTCATCGTGCCGTCGGAGAACAACGTGCTCAGCGTCTCCACCGCTTGCGCTGTCTCCTCCACCGACAGTCCTTGCGTCGGTTCGTCGAGCAGCAGCAGCCGTGGCCGCTGCGCCAGTGCCATGGCGACTTCGAGCAGCCGCTGGTCGCCGTGTGACAACAGCCCTGCCGGCCGCTGCGCGATATGCGTCAGACCCAGCCGTTCCAGCGCGGCATCCCCGCGTCGTTGCGCGTCGCCAAACACGGCCGCTCCACCGTAGGGCTGCCAGCGCCGCGCATGCCGGGCCTGTGCCGCAAGACGTGTGTTCTCGCGCGCGCTCATCTCGGGAAACAACGCGGTGATTTGGAACGTGCGCGATATGCCACGTTGGGAGATGCTGTATGGCGATAATCCGGTCAGCATCTCATCGTTGAAGCGGACGGAACCTTCCGATGCCTTCACCACGCCGGTGATCAGGTTGAACAACGTGGATTTTCCGGCGCCGTTGGGGCCGATGACCGCGCGCACTTCGCCTGGCTCGACGCGCATGGTCACGCCATCGACAGCGATGATGCCGCCGAAGCGGCGGGTCAGTCCATTGAGTTCAAGGAGCGCCAATGGTGGCACCCCCTCCCGGCGCGCTCAGGCGCGCCGACCTCCCGCGCTTCGCGGGAGAGGTGGATGTTAAGAGGCCCCAGATTCCTTGCGGCGCGAACAGCACGAAGCAGATGAAGATCAGGCCAAAGAACAATGCCCACGAATCGGTCCACGAGCTCAGCAGGTTCGACACCAGCATGAAGAACGCCGCGCCGATGATTGGCCCTATCAGTGTGCCAGCACCGCCGACAATCACCATAATCAGCACCTGGCCGGAGAACAGCCAGAACAGCAGCTCGGTGTTGGCGAAGCCCGCGAATGGTGCATACAGCGCGCCGGCAAGGCCGCCCAAGGTGAACGCGATCGCCACGACCGCGATTTTGTAGCGGCGCGTATTGTAGCCGAGTGACAGTGTCTTCGCTTCGTTCTCACGGATCCCGCGCAGCACCTCGCCGAATGGCGAACGCACCAGCGAACGGCAGAAGATGAAGCCGCCGAACAGGCAGGCGAGAACCAGGTAATAGAACCCGGCTTTGCTGCTGAACACGGTGATGCCGAACGGGCCGGGGCGGCGCGGTATGCCAGCAAGTCCGTCGGAGGCGCCAGTGACGCTGGTCCATTTGAACGCCACCGCGTAGAGCAGCTGCGCGAAGGCGAGCGTCAGCATCGAGAACGACACACCTGATGCGAGCGTGCACACCCACGCCACGCCGATTGCCACGATGCCGCTGAACAGCGCCGCGGCGATGACGGCGAACGGCATGGGAATGTCGGTGTGCAACAACAGATAGCCAGAGGTGTAGGCGCCCAGCCCGTAAGCCGCCGCATGGCCGAACGAGATGAGCCGCGTGTAGCCGACCATGAGGTCCAGGCTCATGGCGAACAGGCCAAGGATCAGCGCCTCGGTCAGCAATGTCATGGCGAATGGCGGCAAGCCGGCGGGTGCAAGCGCCAGCACGCAGGCAGCAAGGAGCAGGCCGAGCCAGTCGCGCATCATGCTTCCTTGCCGAGCAGTCCGCCGGGACGCGTGACGAGTACCAGCAGCATGATCAGATACATGAACGCGAGCGCGAGGTCCGGAAAGTAGTAATTGCCAAACACCTGCACGAACGCGACCAGCAGCGCGCCGATGAGCGAACCGGGAAAGCTGCCCATGCCGCCGATGATGACGATGACGAACGCGTCGATGATGACGCTTGCTGCCATGCCGAGGGACGCGGTCACCAGCGGCGCGGCGAGCACGCCGCCGAGTGCGGCAAGGCCGCAGCCGATACCGAACACGCCGGAGCGCACCAGGTTCACGTCGGTTCCGAGCGCATGCACCATCTCGGCGTTCTGCGATGTCGCGCGAATCAGCAGGCCGAGGCGCGTGCGTTCCAGGAACTGCCAGATCGCCAGTGCGACCACGACGCCAGCGCCGGCGAGGAACAGGCGGTAGAGTGGGAAGGGTTCGTCGAGGATGAACACGACACCGGAGAACGCGGCGGGGCCTTTCACCTGCAACGCCTCCGATCCCCAGACGAGCCGGATCACCTCGCCGAGGACCAAGGCTAGCCCGAACGTCACCATCAGGAAGGCGCTGCCGTCACGCCTGTACAATCGCCGCAGAATACCGAGTTCGAATGCAGTGCCGAACAGGCCCACGACGACCGGCGCGATAACCAGCGCCAGCCAGAAGCTGCCGGTGATGCGCTGCGCGCTGTAGCCGACGAACGCGCCCAGCATGTAGATCGACCCGTGCGCGAAGTTGACGATGCGCATGATGCCGAAGATCAGCGTCAGGCCGACGCCGAGGAAGAACAGCAGCGCAGCCTGCGACAGTGCGTTGACGCATTGCGTAATGAGGAAGGGAAGCAGGTTCATGCGATGCTTGTACACCTCGCCCGCTGCGCGGGAGAGGTGTACGTTCCTTGCTCAGTCGTCGTAGGTCTGCTTGTTGCAGGGTGGCGTCGTGCGATCGCCTGGATAGGTGCCGATGACCTGCGGGATCGGCGTCGGGAAGCTCTCGCTTTTCACCACCTTGACCATGAAGCCTTGCTGCACCGCCTGATGGTCGCAGGCGCGCATTGCCACACGGCCCTTGACGCTGTCGATCGCCACCGTTTCCAGCGCCGGACGAAGCTTCGCCGCCTCGATGCTGCCGGCCTTCTCGATGCCGGCCGCGAGCATCAGGCAGGCTTGCCATTGCTCGCCTTCGAACGTGTCAGGCGGATTGCCATGCTCCTTCTGCCACGCCGCGACGAATTCCTTGTTCGCGGGAGTGTCGATCGTGAAGCTGTAACGCGACGAGCCGACCAAACCGAGTGACGCATCGCCCACCGCGCGAATGGAAGCGAGATCGACGATTTCAGTCAGGAGCTGCACTTTGTCGGGCAGGCGGTATTCGCGCGACTGCGACAGGAACGCATTATTATCGTCGCCCTGCATGACGATGAAGCAGGCATCGGCGCCGGCTTGGCGAATCTTGGTGATGTAGGTCGAGTAGTCCTTTGTCCCGACAGGCGAATAGACTGCGCCCACGAAGTTCTTCTTCGCCTTCTTCACCTCGGATTCGAACACGCCGATGCTGTTGTGACCCCAGGCGTAGTCCAGGCCGATCGCATAGAAGTTCTGCAGCTTCGATTCGCGCAGCCACAGCGCGACGGCACGCGTGCCCATTGGGCCGGAGATGTTGGCGCGAAAGAAGTTCGGCACGTAGGACTCGGCGGTCAGCCGTCCGTCGCCGTTATCGGAGGAGATGAAGATCGTGTCCCACTCGGCAAGCTTGGGCACAGTCGCCAGCGCTTCAGAGGACAACGTGATCGCGGTGAGGAGGCGAACGCCGTCGCGCTCCACCATCTCCTGCGCCTTTCGCACGCAGGCGGCTGGATCGCCCACCGTATCGGCAAACACCATCTCTACCGGCCGGCCGAGCAGGCCGCCCTTGGCATTCTGCCACTTCGCCCAGAACTCGCAGCCACGCTTCATCTGCTGACCTACCGACCCGAGCGGGCCGGTGAGAGCGATCGGCGCGCCAATCTTGATGGAATCCGCGGCGCGGCCGCTCCGAAACACCGCAGGCGCAGCCACCGCGGCAAGACCGGCGCGCATCGCGGCGCGGCGGGTGAATGGGGTCTTCATCTCGTCCTCCCTGGCAGTTCTTTCGGCCTGTGCGCCAAGCGGGCGTCAGGCCTTCAGCTCGACCGTCTTGAAGTCGGCCGGCACGATGATTTCCAGCACTTCGCAGTCGTCTGAATAGTCGAGCACGGTATGCTTGATGTTCGGCGGCTGCAGCCAGCAGCTTCCCGCCTCCATGAGCTGCTCGCCGTGGCCCTCGAATTCGTTCTTCATCCAGCCCTTCAGCACATAAACGAGCTGCAGTTCCGTGTCGTGGTAGTGGCGCTTGCGCACCTCGTCCGTGCACGGGCCGATCAGGCGGATGACGTGCGCCTGGCACAGGCCATTTGTGGCAGCGGCGATGCCGAGGTCGCGGTAGCGCGCATAGGGGCGCAGGCCATCGGCCTTGAACTCGGCGTCCCGCGCATGGGCCACAGTGAAGCGCTGCGGCTTCTTGCGCGGTTTCGCTACCGGTGCCGCGCGCGTGGCGCGTCGCTTGGCGGGTGCCTTGGCCCGCGCGGTGGAGCGGCTGGCGGTCTTCGATTTCGACTTGGTGGCGGCCTTGGCCATGATTCCCTCCCTGCCTCTTGCCGTTCGTTGGCCGCAGTATCGGCACGATGGCGAATGCGCTTCAAGCACCCTTCCGGTTTTTCGTGGTTGACCTGTATCAATGCGCACCCATGATCTGGCGCTAAGTCCTACGCAGACTGGCGAGGAACCGAGCGATGAATGCCGCCGATGTCATGACGCCCGATGTGATCTGCGCCGGTCCGGAAACATCGGTTGCCGAGTTGGTGCATCTGATGCTCGACAATCAGGTCAGCGCCATCCCCATTGTCGAAGACGGCCGCATCGCCGGCATCGTCAGCGAGGGTGATCTGTTGCGGCGGACGGAAACCGGAACCGAACGGCGCCCGTCGCGCTGGTTAGAGCTGATTACCTCCAGCGATCGGCTGGCTCTCGACTACACGCGCACGCACGGCCGCAAGGCCAGCGAGATCATGACGCGCGACGTGGTCACCGTGGCGGATACCACACCTCTGGACGAAGTCGCACACAGGCTGGAAAGCAAGCACATCAAGCGGGTGCCGGTTACCCGCGAAGGCAAGCTCGTGGGCATCCTGAGCCGCCGCAACGTATTGCAGGCGCTGGCAACGCGCCTGTCCACGCCGTCCCCGGCGGCCGATGACAGGACGATTCGCCAGGCGTTCTATGCGGAGTTGCGTCGCCAGTCCTGGGCTACCGGTCCGGGCTCGATCAACGCCGTAGTCACCGATGGGGTGATTCACCTATGGGGCGTCGTGGCGGATGAGGCGCTACGTCAGGCTCTGGTTGTCCTCGCGGAGAACGTCCCAGGCGTTCGCGGGGTTGAGGACCATATGGACCGCAGGCGGGTCATCGATCCGCTGGATCGGCCGAACTGGCCGCGGCCGGTGCCACCCTAGCGGTCAACCGCGATAGGCGCGCGCCTTCGCCTTCGTCATCGGCGCTGTCATTCGCTCGCCCTGATCGGTCCGCGCAGGAAACTCGCCGAGGTTCTCCAGCAGCTCTGCCTCCTCCACCGGTTCTTCGGTCGCTATAGGCTGAGGATGCGCCACCATCGGGTTCGGCAGCAGTCCGGCATCTGGGTGGTCGACGAACGCCTGCAACTCGCGCGCGCGTTCGAGATATTCCTGTTCGCGTCCGTTTGGGCTGCCCGCCTCACGCCACATGCGTTCCGCACGCTCGCGAATGCGCCTCTCATGCTCCCGATCCGCCTTGTCCATTTCGCCCTCCAACGCCTGGCACAGCAAAGGTTATGCGCGGCTTGCGCGCTGCCGCTTTGACCCAAATCAATGCCGGCATCCGAAAAGTGCCTATGCGTAGCTCGAATGAGCAAACTCGGAAGGGGAAGCTCGTCATGGCCACTGATACACGCATGGTTCGTTGGTTCGCGACACTGCGGAACAGTGACGTGCCGCTTGTCGGCGGGAAGAACGCCTCGCTCGGTGAGCTTTATTCCGAGCTCGGCGCCGCAGGCGTGCGTGTGCCGAACGGCTTTGCTCTTACCGCCGATGCGTATCGCGACGCGCTCACCGGCGCCGATGCCTGGCCGAAGCTGCATGCGCTGATGGATAATCTGGACGTCACCGATGTGGCGCTGCTTGCGGAACGCGCGAAGCAGGCACGGCGGATCGTCTATGAGGCAACCGGTACCGATGGTCTGCGCCAGGTGATCGCGGAAGCCTACGCTGGCCTGGAGGCCGAGTACGGCAAGGCGGTCGCGGTCGCAGTGCGCAGTTCGGCGACGGCGGAGGATCTGCCGACCGCGAGCTTTGCCGGCCAGCATGAAAGCTACCTGAACATCAGCGGCCCCGGCGATGTAGTGGAGGCTTGCCGCTATTGCTTTGCCTCGCTGTTCACCGACCGCGCCATCGTCTATCGCGTCAACAACGGGTTCGACCACTTCAAGGTCGCCCTGTCTGTCGGCGTGATGAAGATGGTCCGGTCCGACACGGCGTCGAGTGGCGTGATCTTCACGCTTGATACCGAGTCGGGCTTCCGCGACGTGGTGTTCATCACCGGCGCGTACGGCCTTGGCGAGAACGTCGTGCAGGGCAAGGTCGATCCGGATGAGTTCTACGTGCACAAGCCGACATTTCTCGCCGGCTACCGCGCCGTGTTGCGGCGTTCGCTAGGCCAGAAGCAGTTCGCACTGCGCCTGGCGGAAGGCCACTTTGGCGCCACCACGCGGGACCAGGTGATGACCGAGGCAGCGCGATCGCGCTTCTGCATCGAGGATGGAGAGGTGCTGACACTGGCCGACTACGCAATCCGCATCGAGCAGCACTATTCGGCGGCGGCCGGCCATGCGATGCCGATGGACATCGAGTGGGCGAAGGATTCCGAAGACAGCCGGCTGTACATCGTGCAGGCGCGGCCGGAAACCGTTGCGTCACGCCGCTCGGGCGAGGTGTTCGAGACCTATGCGCTGACAGGTGAGGGAAAGGTGCTGGTCAGCGGCAAGGCTGTCGGCGAGAAAATCGGCACAGGCAGGGTGCGCGTGATTTCCGCCGCCGAAGACCTGAAGGAATTCCGCCCGGGGGAAGTGCTGGTGGCCAGCTCCACCAGCCCCGATTGGGAACCGGTCATGAAGACCGCCGGTGCCATCGTTACCGACCGCGGCGGACGCACCTGCCATGCCGCCATTGTGGCGCGCGAACTTGGGGTACCGGCTGTCGTCGGCAGCGAGGTGGCGACAACTGCGCTGCAGACCGGTTCGCAGGTGACTGTGTCATGCGCCGGCGGCGAGATCGGCCGTGTGTATGAAGGCGATGTACCATTCGAGGTCAGCAAGCTGCCGGCGGCCGCGCTGGAATTGCCGCGCACCCAGATCATGGTGAACCTGGGCAATCCCGACCTGGCGTTTCGCACCGCCATGATGCCAAACGCGGGTGTCGGACTGGCGCGAATGGAGTTCATCATCAACCAACACATCGGCGTGCACCCGATGGCGCTGGTCCATCCGGAGCAGCTTACGGGAGAAGAGCGCGCACGCATCGCGGCGCTGTCGCGCAACGTGAGTTCCCCGCGGGAATTCTTCATACGGACGCTTGCGGAAGGTGTAGGCACGATTGCGGCGGCGTTCTGGCCGAAGCCGGTGATCGTCCGCTTGTCGGACTTCAAGACCAACGAGTACGCGCAGCTTCTTGGCGGCGCCGCGTTCGAGCCGAAGGAGGCCAACCCGATGCTCGGCTTTCGAGGCGCGTCGCGCTACGGGCATCCGGCCTACGCTGACGGCTTCGCACTGGAGTGCGCGGCACTGCGACGCGTGCGCGAGGAGATGGGGCTGACGAATCTCTGCATCATGGTGCCGTTCTGCCGCCGAGTCGCCGAGGCAGAACAGGTCATCCAGGTGATGGCGCAGCACGGCCTGCAGCGTGGGGTGAACGGGCTTGAGATCTACGTGATGTGCGAGATTCCCAACAACGTCATCCAGGTGGATGCGTTCGCCCGCATCTTTGACGGGTTCTCGATCGGCTCGAATGATCTGACGCAGCTTACGCTGGGCGTGGATCGCGATTCGGAGATTGTCGCCTTCGATTTCGATGAACGCGACCCAGGCATGCTCGAGATCTTGCGCCTGGCCATCGCCGGTGCGAAGCGCAACGGCCGCCATGTCGGTATCTGCGGAGAGGCGCCCGCCAATTATCCGGAGATCGCGCGCTTCCTGGCTGGGCTCGGTATCGACTCGATCAGCGTCAATCCCTCCAGCCTGGCGCGCACCATAAGTGTAGTGCGCGAGGCGGAGGCAGCGACGGAGGGCGCTGCTCAGTGAACCTGAGCGGCCACCATCTCGTGCTGACGGATCGCCGCCAAAGCCACCTCACGGTCGCCGGCAACAGCCATCGGCGTGCCGTCTGCTGCGTGGATGGCGAAGCACGCGGTCCCGTTCACCACGACGGGCTTCACGTACGCAATCTGCTGCAGTCCGAGCTGCGCAAGCTGCTCGCTTGAAATGTGGCGGATATCGACCATGGCACCCATGGACGCCTGATCGTCCTGTTGTTCAATGCTGTTTGTGTTCATCGTCTTGCTCCTTCAGGGCGGCGGCCTGCAATGCAGCTCCGGCGCCTTTTGGTAGTTCGGCCCGCATTCTGCGGCGCCGCTGTGGCGTGCCAGACCCTCAGTCCCGTGGCTCGCCCTCAACCATAGTAACCTTCCCATCGCCATTGCGGTTCGCCGCGCCGGCACCGTTGATCTGTATCGTCTTGACCCGCGGCTCGGGCTGAGGCCGGACGAGGTCGATGTGCAAGAGCCCGTTGTCGAGCCAGGCACCCTTCACCTCGATCCCTTCCGCGAGCACAAAAGCCCGCTGGAACTGCCGCGCCGCGATTCCCCGATGCAGGAAGACGCGTCCCTGGCTGTCGTCAGTCTGGCGCCCCCGGATTACCAACTGGTTGTCCTCCTGCGTAATTTGCAGGTCATCCATGGTGAATCCGGCAACAGCGAGCGTGATTCGAAGCCCGGTGGGCGACATCTGCTCGATGTTGTAAGGGGGATAGCCGTCCGACGAAGTCTTCGATGCCCGCTCGAGCATCTGCTCGAGGTGGTCGAAACCCAAGAACAGTGGTGAGGCGAACATCCTCGTCGTCATGGCCCCCTCCTGAGAGCGAAGCTTCGCCGGAACCCGTGACGGCATTCCGGCATGCGAGAATCTTGGCAGAGTGGGCCTCGGTTGCAAGGGGTTAAGGAATGAGCTTCATCAGCGCGGGTAATTGATCGCGCTCAATGGCACCGCTACATGCCCGACATGAGCGAGAGCACTGACACGCTGCCGATACTGCTCGTGCCCGATCCGATCCTGAAGGCGCGGGCGAAGCCGGTCAGCGCTGGCGACATGCAGCGGGTGCGTGGGCTGCTGCCGCGCATGTTCGCGACCATGTACCAGGCGCCGGGGATCGGGCTGGCCGCGCCGCAGGTGGGAGTTGGGTTGCGCTTTGCCGTCGTGGACCTGATGCCGGACGACAAGCCTACGCCCATCGTGTTGATCAACCCAGAAGTGATCGCGCGTAGCGAGGAGCAGGCGACGCGAGAGGAGGGCTGTCTCTCTTTGCCAGGGCAATACGCGGATGTGACGCGATCCGCCCGCGTGACCGTGCGCTACACGGATGCTGAAGGGATAAGGCGGCAGATCGAGGCGGAGGGCCTGCTGGCTGCCTGCCTGCAGCACGAGATCGATCACCTGGATGGCATCCTGTTCGTGGACCACCTCTCGGCGCTGAAGCGAAATATGATCCTGCGCCGGCTGGCCAAGGAGCTGCGCCAGAAGCGGGCCGAGGCCATGTAGGCCGATGCGCCTTGCGTTCATGGGCAGCCCGGATTTCGCCGTTCCGGCGCTGCGGGCGCTGCATGCGGCGGGGCACGAGATCGCTGCCGTGTATTGCCAGCCGCCCAGGCCGGCGGGGCGCGGCTATGTGCTGCGGCCATCGCCGGTGCAGGCCGAGGCGGAACGTCTCGGCCTGCCGGTGCGGACGCCAGCACGGTTGCGCACGGATTTGGCTGAGCAGCAGGCGTTCGCCGCACTGGGCCTCGATGCCGCTGTGGTCGCGGCGTACGGGCTGATCCTACCACCGGCCATGCTGGAGGCGCCACGGCGCGGCTGCCTCAACATCCACGCGAGCCTGCTGCCGCGCTGGCGCGGCGCTTCTCCGATCCACGCCGCCGTCCTGGCGGGGGACGCAACGACGGGTGTGACGATCATGCAGATGGATGCGGGGCTGGATACCGGGCCGATGCTGCTGCAGGAGGCGGTGCCGATCACTCCGACCACAACCACGGCGGAGCTGCATGATGTGTTGGCCGAACTTGGAGCGCGGCTGATCGTCCGCGCGTTGGCCGAGGATCCCCGGCCGGTGCCGCAACCCGAGGAAGGTGCGACGTACGCACCGAAGCTGGCGCGTGACGCTGGGCGGATCGACTGGACGAAGGACGCGGCGTCAATCGAGCGGCAGGTGCGGGCGTTCGATCCATGGCCAGGCACGTTCACCACACTGCACGGGGTGGTGCTGAAGGTGCTGGCCGTGGAACTGGCAGACGGCTCGGGCCCGCCGGGGACGGTAATGGATGCGCGGCTGACGGTTGGGTGCGGGGCTGGTGCGCTGCGGCTTACGCGCGTGCAGTTGGCAAGCCGGCCAGCGATGGCAGCCGATGCGTTCCTGCGGGGTCATGCGGTGAGGGTTGGGACTGTGTTGGGCACTTAGTTAGATGGTACCAGCCCCCCCTCCACAACCCTCCGCCGCTTCGCGGGAGAGGGGAACAGATCTCCCCCTCTCCCGCGAAGCGGGTGAGGGTTGGGGAGGGGGTGCCACCAAGATCCCCAAGACTCGTTGGGCACTTCTCCTAGAGTACAATGGTGCCCCGTTTGTCGGCTGGCAGCGCCAGGGCGTTGGACTCTCGATCCAGGAGGTGTTGGAAACCGCGGCGTCGAAATTGAATCGTGGCGATGCGGTGCACAGCACCGTGGCAGGACGGACGGACGCAGGCGTCCATGCCGAGGGACAGGTCGCGCAACTCGATCTTCCGTCCACTATACCGGCCCAGAAGGTGCGGGACGCGCTCAATTACCATATGAAGCCGCATCCTGTTGCCGTGCTCCAAGCCGCGGCTGCGCCAGAGGGTTGGAATGCGCGCTTCTCGGCCATTGGTCGAGCCTATCGCTATCGTATCCTGAACCGCCGTGCCCGGCCCGCGCTGCTTGCTGGCCGTGTGTGGCACGTTCCTGCGGAACTGGACGCTGCGGCGATGCACGAAGCCGCGCGGAGCCTGCTCGGCCGGCACGACTTCTCGTCATTTCGCGCTGCCGCGTGCCAGGCCAACAGCCCGCTCCGCACACTCGATCGTCTCGACGTGCGACGCGATGGCGAGATCATCGAGATCATCGCCGAGGCGCGCAGCTTCCTGCACCATCAGGTGCGCAACATGGTGGGAACGCTCAGGCTTGTCGGCGATGGAAGCTGGCCTGTCGGACGCGTTGCCGAGGCGCTTGCGGCGTGCGACCGATCGGCAGCGGGGCCGACAGCGCCGGCTGACGGATTATGCCTGACGGGCGTGCGCTATCCGACTCAACTGTTCGGCTGAACAGCTTCGGCGCGGGTGAGATAGTTGGTCTGGGACGGAAAAGCGAAGTTCGTGCCGGCGCTCCTGACAATATCAAGGATGCGCAGATTCAACTCTTCCCGCACCTCGGCGAAATCTGACATTCGGGTCACGTCGACATAGGCGCGAACTTCAAGCTCAAGCGCATATTCGCCAATGGCAGCAAGTCGGACGCATTCTGTTTCGAACAGAACCTTGTTATGCTCCGCGAGCAGGGTCTCGATAGCCTTGGTGATCTGCTGCAATTGCGCTTCAGTGGTTTCGTAGCGGAGCCGCAATGTTGGGTTGAAATGGAACTTGCGGCGGCGCGAGTAATTCTCGATCCGGACCTGCGCGAGTTCGGCATTGGGTATCGTTATGATGGTGTCGTCGACGCGACGAATCTTGGTGGTGCGTAGGCCGATTTCCTCGACTGTCCCCGATTCGCTGCCGAACCGGCAATATTCGCCAGCCCGAGCCGGGCGGTCGGCAAACAGTGTCAGGCCGCCGATGACGTTTTCCAGAGTGGGACGGACGGCTAGTGCGACGGCCAGGCCGCCGATGCCGAGACCTGCGAGCAACGGGCCAACGGGAATGCCAATGAAGTCGGCGGCAACCAAGCCGGCCGTCACGCCCGCGCCGATCGCCAGTAACTGGCTGATCACCCTCACCAATTGACCATCGACACTGGATTCGTGGAGCTCGTTCACCCGGATGATCAGTTCGCCTGCACGCAGGATTGCCACCACAATGAACCAGGCGACGCTGGCAATCGCCGTCAATTCCAGGATGAAAATCAGTTCTTCGAGCAACCCACCCCAAAGCTTGAGTGCATACTGAATGAGCGCGAAAGTGAGAAAGCTGAGGGCTGTTACCGCCAGTGCAGCACTCAATTTGCCAAAGCGGTAATAGATGCTGGCTGCGCGTGCGTCCTGACCAATACCCCAGGCCACGATACGCAACGCGACGACGGTACTCACCGCGAGGAGCAACGCGAGCCCAATCCACTGCCAGATCGCCTGGCCCCCCACAGGGAATCGCAAAGGCGCCGGCAGCGCGGCGATGGCGGCACGGGGAATGAGAGGGCCTGGCATGTAGCGCCAGTCCTCATAGGCGTATCCGCCCAGGCCATCGATATAAGGCGCACCGCGTCCGGCTTCATAGAGCTGAGCCGCAAGTGCCACGGTCTGCTGCGAGAACAGGAACTGACCCGTTCGCGGCCCGCTGGTGACCTTGGCGATCGCGATAGGCGTACCGGGCAGGTGCCATTCGGTGATATTCTGTTCCTTCACCGCCGTTGCATCGGGAACCTCCGACAGCGGCGGCAGAGCGATACGTCGCAGTACATCCTTGAGTTGAGAGGCGGCCAGAGCAGCTGCAACTTCCTGGTTGGCAGCCGCAACGTCCACAACATTGATCGTGTCCATCATGCGCAGCATGGCAGGCGTTGGAGCCCACGGGACACCATTGGTGAAAATGTCACGCGCGGCGATGTCCCCATTGGTGATCAGCGTCTCCAGAGTGGCACGCGGGCTCGATAGGTCGGGGAGCGAGAACAGGTAAGGCTTGTTCGTCGATCCGTCGGGAAGGCGCGTCTTGAGGAGCGAGACGGCGCTGCCAATCACCATGATGGACAGCAGAGCGAATGCCGTGCAGGTGACGAAGCGGGGCACTGAGTGCGACTCCATGGGCAGGGCATCAGCGTAACGTACTTCGCCAGGAGTCTGACACTTCGTCATGGCCGGCACATGGGCCGGCCATGACGATCACCGCTAGAACTCGCCGCTCCGGTACGCCTCGTCCAAACGCTCCGCGTCTTCTTCCGACGGCTCCGGCCATGCCTCGCCCCGGCGGCGCAGCGCGCCGGTAAAGTCGGGCGGCCGCTTCGCATTGAACGCTGCGCGTCCTTCCTCGCCGTCCGTGGTCACCTGAATCAGCAGATTGTTCATCAGGTTCTGTACATGCCAGGCCTGGTCCGTCGGCAGATCGCCGAAGCGCACCACGAACTCCTTCATCATGCGAACCGCCACCGGCGGCAGCTTGACGATGTGGCGCGCGTATTTCTCGGCCCGCTCCATCAGCTGGTCGTGGGGAACCACCTCGTTCACCAACCCGATGCGCAATGCCTCCTGCGCGTCGAACGGTTCATCGGTGAGCAAGATCTTCATCGCATCGGCATAGCGAAGTTGCTTGACCAGGAGGGCGGCGCCTGGGCCGTGGCCGATCCATCCCTGCGACAGCAGCGAAAACTTGAACCGCGCATTCTCGGCGCTGGCGATCCGGATGTCAGTGGTGGACAGCAGCACATAAAGACCGGCTCCGGCCGCCCAGCCGTTCACAGCGGCGATCACCGGCTTCCACACGCGCGGGTAGTGATCGCCGAAGCGCCCATCCACACCAGTCTTCTGACCATGCACCGTGCCCGCAAGCGGCCAGAAAATGCGTTGCGTGCGCAGATACTCGCGCTCCTCCTCGGTGATGTTCTTGCGGGGCGCCAGGTTGTGGCCGCCACAGAAATACCGGTCGCCCGCGCCAGTGAGGATGGCGCAGCGGATCGCGCGGTCCTCCCACATGTCGATCCACGCCTCGGAAATCTCGTCCGATGTTTCCTTGTCGAAGATGTTGGCCTTGGCCGGGTTGTTCAGCGTGATATAGGCGACGCCGTCGCGCTTCTCGTACTTGATCGCCATCAGGTCAACGCCCTTCCCTTGCGCGCGATGAATTCGGGGAAGGCGTCCTCGGCCTTGGCGCCACGCATCACGTGCGTCGTGTAATGGTGCTCGATTTCATAGGCGTTCTCCAGACTTTCGCCTTTCTGTTCCAGCAACAGCTTCTTGACGCCCATCACCGCACCGCGATGGTTGTCGGCAATCATGCGCGCGATCTCCATTGTCTTGTCGCGCAGCTTCTCCCGCGGGACCAGGTGATTCAGCAGCCCGATACGATAGGCTTCCTCGGCTTCCACGATCCGGGCGGTGAACAGCAGCTCCTTTGCCATCGGCCAGCCAATCTGCGCACCCAATGACCAGGTACTGTTGATCCGCCCATAAGCCGCCGCGAGGAATCGGAATTTCGTATCCTCGCATCCCACCCGCATATCAAGCGAGGAAGCCAGTACCGCCGCGCCGCCATAGGCCAGGCCATTCATCATGCCAATTGTCGGCTTGGCACTGGCTGAAATGTCGTATGCCCGGCGGCCCTCGCGCATCGCTTCGAGCTGTTCAAACGTGTAGCGCCTGTCGTCTTCGCGCTGCTCATGGATATCGCCGCCAGCCGAGAACGCCTTGCCCGCGCCGGTGATCACGATGCAGCCGACGGCATCATTCGCGTCCAGCGACTTCACCGCGTCGTGCAGCTCCGCGGACAGCTTGCGGTTCATGGCGTTCAGCTTGTCGGGGCGGTTCAGCGTCACCGTTGCCACGCCATCGGCGACATCAACCAGAATATGTTCGTAACTCATGCTGTCCTCCGGCCACTTCGCTATTTTTGCGAGAAGCGAGCCAAGACGGCAACTACGCGGCGGAAACCGCGGTCGTTTCGCGAGGCGCTCGAAGCTCGCCGGTTGCCAGCAGCCGCTGCAATGCGCGCGCAGTTGCCTGCACGGTCAGGCGGCAGAACTGCGTTTCTGCCACGGCCAACGTTCCGTGTTCTGCCAGCCGGTTGACCGGAGAGCCTCCGCCGCAGATCTCCCAGAACCCGCAGCTCCGCTCGCACTCAGCAAGCCCGACGGCCACTTCAGCCGACAGCCGATGCAGCGCGGCGCCTTGGGTGAGTTCCGACAGCGCGTGCGTGTGGACGTTGCCCAGACATGCATGCTGCCACTCGCCCGACGCATGCTCGGTGAACTCCGGCGAGAAAGTGTAAACGCCACCTCTCCAATCCACCGTGATGCAGGCCAGCGGTTCTGTCTGCTCGTTCCGTCCGACATTGCTTTCGCTGCTGGCAAGCAAACCAAGAATGCGCTCCGGTTCGCGCAGATGCAGCGGCGCACCGGACGCCGCAAGCCCCTGAATGAACCGCCCGATGAACTCTTCCATCGAAGCTTCGACGCCGTCGAAGTCCAGCGATGATCTCGCGTTGGCTCCCTCGCGCTCCTCGATACTGAAGCTGAGCTTGCGGACGTCGTGTTCAAGGTAGAACGCAAGCATCTCATCGGCACGGTTGAGCGAATCGGCGGTGAGCACGGTGATGACGCCAGGCTCGACCCCGACGGCTCGCAGCCTGTCGAGCGCGCGCATGGTCAGGTGCCAGGTTGGCTTGCGGCCGCGCGTCCGGCGATGCCGATCGTGCAGGTCCTGTGGACCGTCGATGCTGAGGCCGACGCTGGTCTCGGTATCTCTGAGAAACGCTGCCCACTCGGCATCGAGCGCGATGCCGTTCGATTGCAGCGAGAAGCTGAGCGGCTTGCCGCGCTTGTGCTGGCGCAGGATGGGATAGGCGGTGCGGTACCAGTTCGGGCTGACGGTGGTAGGTTCGCCGCCGTGCCAGACGACGAGTGTTTCCACCTCAGGTGCGATCTGCGCGACAATGGATTCGGCAATGGCTTGCACCGTGTGGTGCGCCATCACGCCATGATCGCTCCGGTGGCGGAGGTAGCAGTAGTCGCAGTCGATGTTACAGAAGGGCGTGGGCTGCAGCACGAGCATTCGTGTCGGCAGCACGACGGGCGTTCCCTAGCAGTTTCGCCACCAGCCCCGGATACAATTGTAGAAGTAGTTGGGAAAGTTCGGAAAATTATAGAACTGCGCCGTCTGTGTGCCAGATGGCGGGTGCTCCGGTCGCATGACGAAACCGGCGAGCCGTTCCTGCGCAACGGAACGGAGAGCGGCCACCACATCTGATGGATTACTGGTTGCGGGCACCGCGGCTGCACGGGCCTCGCCGGAAGGAGCGGTCATGCTGCTTGCCGCCAAAGCGAGTAACAGAAGCAGCGGGCGATTTTCGCTGTTCATGCCTTGACTCCTATTCTCTCGCTGTCCGCTCAGCCGCGTTCGTGGCTGGCTGAGGACTGGCGTTGCAACCCTTGAACCCGTCGCGAACCCAAACGTCCACGGTCAGTGGATCGGTCTGGCCCTCACTCGTCCATACCTGCACCGGCACGTTCTCGTGCAAACCGGCAAGCTCCCAGAATGGCGCGTATGCGCCGCTCTGTGCCGCCACCGCCGATCGGTCCACGAAAGGCTCATGCGGAGCTTCCACGCACTTGAACTCGGCAATGATGCCGCGCAGGTCAGGCAAAACAACGATCTGATCGGCTCGTTGGCCGCCGAGTGTGACCACGGTGCTGCGCCAGAGTCGTCCGCCCTCCAGAAGCAGATTGGCTGGCATTCCCGCCTGCAGAACCTTCTTCCGTCCGCCCGCAGCACTGAACGTCAGCTGGCGTACGAAAGGCGTCGAGAGAATCTCGATGCCCAGGCGGCGTGACAGATCCTGCGCCGTTCCAGGCAGCCGCAGCGTCTCGACGCGGCAATGCTGCTTGATTCTGTCATCGTTGTCCCAGAACTTGCCTTTGACCAGAGTGGGAAGGTCGCGCTCCGTCACGCTGGCAGCACAGATGCGCAGCAAGACGGTGCGCCACCAACTCGGGACCGCGACGAGAGCGCCGAGTGGAATGGCTTTCAGCGCGAGTGACCGCGAACCCTGGCTGGCTGCCTCCGGTGCGATCAGCCAGCCGAAATCAGCCGAACGTCCGGTCGATTGGTGCCAGTGGTGCGGGATGAAGCCCACCACCTCGCGCTCGGTCACGTCCTGGCTGACGCTATCCTCCGATCCGACTTCCCCCTTCTGGCCGTAGATGGTGGCGCTCAACGAGTTGCGTTCGGTTCCCTGGAGTTTGTAGCTCTGCGCCGTTCGTGGCGTCAGGCCGTAGGGAAACGCCTCGGTGGTCGGAACGGGCGTGTCGCCGGTGTAAGCCGGTCCAGCCAACTCGACCGCGAGGCGGCCCAGCACATCAACTTCGCCACGGCGATAGAAATGATCCTGCTTGCGGTCATTGGGCGCAACACAGAAACCCAGACGCAGCAGGTTCTTCGCCGCATTCACCGCGATGACAGGGTAGTATCCGCTACCGATCCTGATTGGTGCATAGCCGGCGGGGAACGGGTAGTAGCCGTCCGTGCCCAGGACGTCGCTCAGGCCCTCGAATTCGAGTTGATTTTCGGCAACGACCAGTTCTGGCCACGTCGCAGGGTCTTCCGGATGGCAGTCGTCTTGTGCCTTTGCCCATTTGAACTGAACCGGAGTCCCCGAGAGGATGTTCGTTCCTCCGGCCGGCGATACAACACGAGGAAAAATTGTAAGGCTGCACGATCCCTTGTCGTCGCTGCGGCGGTCGATTTCAAAGAACTGACCGTAGTTTCTGGTGTCCCGCCCAGGATACACGCCCGCCCTGCCTGATCGCAGCAGATCCGCGATCTGCATGACACTGAGACACGGCCGGCTGGTAATCGCGGACAGCATCTTGGGAGAGGCATCGTCGGCTTCATTCGATGAAGCTCGGAACAGCAGGCCGAATTCACCCGGAACGCGCTGCATCTCTCGGACCTGCTGCAGCTTTGGCAATTGCTTGACTGGCGACGTGCTCTTCAAGCCATCGACAAGCCGCTCCATCGTCTCGAGCACCAGAAGCTGATGGCGAGGATAGACCTGAGGCGGACACGGGATGGTCACCCGACGCAATGTATCCTGCGATGCAGCTCCGCCTGCTGCGCCCTGAGCAGGCGTTATCGGAGCTCCGGTACTGGCAGGGGTCACGGGCAGGTTGGCGGAGGGACCGGGTGGAGGCGGCGGATCACTCTGGATGTGGAGCGCCTCATAGATGCGTTGCAACTTCACGATCGGAAATGGCTGGTCATCAACGGTGGCACCTGCACCGCCCTGCGGCCTCTCCGATGGTAGGTAGATCAGCCGGCACAATATGCTGGCCTCGTCATAGTCTGGGACAATTCCAAGCGGATTACTTGCCGCGCCCTCCAGCACCGTATGTTCCGATTCCGACAACTCAATGGCTGAAGCCGCTCGTTTCTGCAAAGCCGCAACGTGTTCCCGCAGTTCGGGCAGCTTCTGCACCAGTGTGGTCTGATACCTGTTGTTGAACAGCGTGCGGAGGCCGTCCTCGGCTTCGCGTTCGAATGCCACGATGTCCTGCATTACCTGCCGCGCTTCAGCGGATTCATTGTCCATCCGCGGCAGTGTGTGCGGGACCAGCCGCTCGCCCAATGCTCGTCTGCACGCATCCCGTGAGACGTTGAAGTCGTGGCCTT
Organism: uncultured Acetobacteraceae bacterium; assembly: GCA_964427005.1. Lineage (GTDB taxonomy): Bacteria > Pseudomonadota > Alphaproteobacteria > Acetobacterales > Acetobacteraceae > JAMXLO01. Next base: position 18,987 of record CAYRTL010000037.1, on the reverse strand, counting down.
GCGTCACCATGAGCGATTCACACAGGTCACGCCTCAATCGATCCGCCAACTCCAGATTGGCCTGTGTCTGATCCGCGAGACTCAGATCGGCGTCAATGAGATTGTCCTTCACGAGTTGCTGCGTCCGTCCAAGCCAGTCGAAATAAATTTCGAACACATCCTGGCGTCGCAGCGTGGTGAATCGCCGGAGGGCGTACCGCACACCTTCGATCTCCGGACTCAGATGCAACTGCAACTCCGCCGGATCGTCGGTCAGCGTCACCTCCACGACGGCATAGCCATGAACGCCTGACAAGGGCACAACCGCAGCGTCGAACGACAGGTTGTAAAGCGTGTTGTTGTCCATGTCGTGCCGATCATCGAGCATCGCATCGGCACGTTCGAGGCGGAGGCGATCACGAAAGCCGAGCATCCTGTCGAACCATGCCGCCTGTTCGCCGCCATACTGCTCGATCTGTCGGCGCAGCATGGCCGAGCCGCTGAACTCGGCCGCTGCCTCCTTTGAAGCATCCTTCGTCGGTGTGTCCTGCGGCTTGGGCTGGTCTGCTGCCGCGGTAGGATGAGTCGCTTCACCATTGCTGTCGGTGGCCACACTGCCTGGAGCAGCGCCTGGCATGTGCAGGCCGGGTGCCGTTACTGTCATGGTGCTCTTGAGCAGGAGGTCCGCCCATGCCACCTGCTCGAACCGGTCATTGATCAGCCGTTCGCGGGTCTGGACCGATGGCGAGCCCACCGCGACTGAAACCTGGTTCTCAGGCGTACCAAGCTTGCGTTCGAACGCGGCGACGAGGTCGAAGCCGCGGTCCACGATTCGCTCTGGATAACGCGGTGCGAACAGCAGCACGGCCGCCGCCATGACGACCGCAATGCCGAAGATCGTGGCTGTACGCCGGATGCATGATGAGATGGCGGCGCCAAATCCGCCCCCAGGAGCGGTGACGATGCAGTAAGTGCCGACCAGCGCTACGCTTATGACCAGCGCGGCGATGCCCAGCGGCCACCAAAACACCCAAAGGAAGCCGGTGAGGGCCGCAGCGCCGATGGCCGCCACCGCCAGGATTATCCGATGCAACATCGGCGCCGCTCCCCCCGAAACGGCTGGTTCTGCTGACAAAAAGCTTAACGGCCTGGGAGGAAGCCTGCAATCAACTGTTGAAGATAGGGCTCAGCCGCCAGTGGTCTTCTCGGTCGTCGTGCTCGTGGGAGCTGCCGCCGTTGAGCCGGCGTGCGGCGGCGGATTCTTGGAGATGGCGCCGGTCATCGGAATGAAGAACACGCCCACGTCGCGTTTCGAGTGAATCTTGCCCTCATCATCCTTGGTGTAGACGTAGAGTACCTGACCTTTCTTGAACGGCTGCCCGATCGGAATGACCAGCCGGCCGCCCGGCTTCATCTGCTTGAACAGATCCGGCGGCGCGTACTGAGCGGCGCACGTCACGATGATGATGTCGAAGCCGCCTTCCACTTCCGGCCAACCGTAATAGCCGTCGCCCACGCGCGTATGGACGTTGTTGTAGCCAAGCGGCGCGAAGATCTTGCCGACTGCCTTGCCTAGCGGTTCGATGATCTCGATCGAATAGGCCTGCTTGACGATGCGCGACAGCAGCGCGCTTTGGAAGCCGCTGCCGGTGCCGATTTCCAGCGTTACGTCGTCCGCAGTCGGTTTGCAGACCTGTGTCATATAGGCTTGGCCGAGATAGTCGGACAAAGCCGAACCGTAGCCCAAACCCCAAGGCTTCGGCTCCGATTCGTAAGCGTCTCCTGGAGTGGCACGATGCTCCGAGTAGATGTAGTGGAAGTACTCCCGTGGGACCGCTTCGAATGCCGCCATCACGGCAGCATCGGCCGAACCCAGACGCTCCTTTAGATACGACTCGATGCGGTGCAGGGCCGCGGGCTTGCGTTTCTGAATGGCGTCGAACTGCGCATCCGTCAGGCTGACCGGCCGCCCCGAGGCATTCATTGCCGCCTCGTAGGCGTTACGGGTCCATGACGATGCGGCCTGCGACCGACGCGCCAGGCAAAGTGCGCCGGCGGCGGAGATCACTCCGCGGCGCGTGATCGTGCTGAAAGAGACTGCCACGCGCGGCTCTTCCTTGCTGCTGGGAATGTCATCAGCGCGATCACATACAACACGGCCGCGGATAGCAGAACCCGGCTGAACCCCGCTTCGCGCGCAATCAGGTTCGCGAGTGGCGTCGCAACAACAGAGAAGGCGCCGTTCAACCCCCAGGCCCAGGGAAGCAGTCCGCCTGATCCGGTGCGGTTCAGCCCCAGCGGGAAGGGAAGGCCAAGGGCCAGTGACACCGGCGCCAGCACGGCCAGAACCAGGACCGCTCGGATGAGCCACGGAAGATCGAGTGTTGCCAGGATTGCCGGCTCCAATGCGAACAGCGCGAGCCCACACCAGACCACGATGACGGTGCAGGCATGACTGATACGGAACCGGTCCGCTGCCATGCTGCCCAGCCCGGAGAATACCAGCATCCCGGTCAGCACAAGGGCAAAGCCCGAGGTCCGGTCATTCAGCCACAGGCTTGCCTTCTCAATGAGGAAGATCTCGATGAACAGGAATCCGAGACCGAGTGCCGGGAAGTAAATGATTGGCCGCAGCAGTCCGATTTCGGGCAACCGCAGTCGGCCGGGGGCGATGACCGGGACCAGCAGCACGAGCAGGGCGATGACCGCTGCCTGCGCCAGAACGGCCAGGTTCACCAGAGCACCGATTTCCGCCTGGGGCAGAATTTCGAGCCGCTTCAGGATGGTATCGAGCTGGTCCAGTCGCAGCACGGCGTAGAAGAATGGTCGGTCCAGGGTCATCGGCGACAGATTGAATGCCGCCTGCGACGGCGTCGGTGCGTTTGACAAAACCGCGCGCGCTTCATCGGCTATGGAGTCGTCGGGACCGTCCGACGTGACTTCGCCACTCGAGAAAGATACGGCCGGTAGATCGTTGTAGATGCGGCTTCTTTCGGCCGCCGCGTCCATTCCGGAATACCAGGACACATCGAACGAACGCTCATCGCAAAACTTGCGGAGAGCAGCGATCCGCGGCGCATCCCACACCTGATTCGATATCAGGACGCGTGCGCTCCAAGCCGAGCGATAGACCAGAGTGTGCGCAGCCGGATCGGTCACGCCAGCGGTCTGCAAGGCAGTTCGCGCCGTACCAAGCACGCGCAGTGCATAGACCGGGAAATCGCGAATCGACACAGGGATCGAGACGATGCCGCCGGGTTTCAACGCGCGGACATCGTCCGCCAGAGCCTGGATGGTGAAGGCAGTGGCGTTCGCCTCGGCGCTGTCAAGAAAATCGGCCGACAAATCTATGATGTCGTACCTGCCGCCGTGGCCCACCGCGGCAACCGGTCCTTCGCCCGATAGGCTGACCCGGGCGTCCACGGACCACGCCGGCGAGGACCCCAGGCCATACTCCAGGGATCGCAGCAGAACCGGCTCGGGCTCAAGCACGCGCACATGCTCTGCCCCGAGTGCCAAGACCTCCGCGATGCGAAACCCCCCTGAAGCGCCGGCCAGCAAGACATTCGCATGCGGGATAAGTGCGTAGGGTGCTGCGTCCAGCGAGGCTGGTGCATAGCGCGCATCAAGCTCTCCTGGTTTGGGCAACGCAGCAATGCGGTTGCCGTCCCGATAGAGGCCGAAAGTCTGCGGCGGGCCGGGGACTCCCAGCATGCCGGCATTGTTCGAAATGTCGGTGTCGACGCGCTCGGTGAAGTCGTCCAGCAGCATGTAGTCGCCGCGTGGCGACAGCACGGTGGCGGCGATATGCGCATCGGGCGTGTTCAGCGGTGCATAGATCGCCTTGAAGTCGTTGAATTCCGCCCGATTGTCGAGCAGCAGCAGCGCCTCGCCACCAAGCAGCGCGAAACAGGCCGCCGCAGCGCCTGCCCATCGCCAGCGCCCTGCGATGAAGCAGGCGCTCGCCGCCAATGGGACCAGCAGCAATGGCACCAGGAAGAACGCATGGACCACGAACATCGCCGCCAGCACACAGGCCGCGCCGGCACCCGCACCGGTCAGGTCATAGCCATAGACGCGGCCGATGCGGTCCGCGTTCAGGACGAAACTCAGGCTGACGAACAGCCCGGCAAGAAAGAAGAATGGCAGCAGACAAGCGTAATAGCCGGCGATATTCCAAAGCTGTGGCTCCCACGTCACCGGATTCTGCAATTGCAGCGGGTTGAATGGGTTGGTTGTGGTGAAGTGGAAGCCCACGGCTGCCGATGCGACAAGCAAAGCGGGAAGCACGGTCAGCAATGCTTCGCCACGCCTGGCAAAGGCGTCGCGAAACAGCGCCAAGATCACGCCGCTGAATGCGAACCCGACCATGACGATGGAGATCACCCAGTAGCCGTACTCCGACCACTTCGCGACCGCGAAGTAGCGGGTGAGTGCCGTTTCGTATCCGACCGCGGCCAATGACACGAGGAACAACGGCACCAGAGCGGTGCGCGCCGTCACGGCCATACGGTCCGGGAAATGAAGCTGGCGAGCAGCGCGTTGAACCGCGCCGCATCATCGACAAACAGGGCGTGGCCAGCGTCGCCGAATACGGCGATCTGGGTTCCAGGCCGGTTACGGGCGAGGTTCGCCGCCTGCTCGGACAGCCAGCCTGGGCGCACGACATACAGCACCGGCTTGCTGGTCGAGTACACCGCATCGCGCCAATAGGTGCGCGGCACTGGATACGACAGCAGCGCGCGGCTTGCCCACTCGGGCGTCCGCAATGTTGCTTCCGTGAGTTGGTCCAGATAGGTCTCACTCGGCCGGTGATGGAACATGCCTTGGACGAAGCGGTGCATGGCCACCGAGCGCGGCAGGGCCGGCGTGGCGTGGCGCGGTCCGCGCGGCGGCGGTGGCGGTTCCTCGCCGACTGAATTATCCACAAGCACCAGCCCGGCGAGATTCATGTCGCCATGAGTTCGCACATAGGCGAGCGAATCGAGCACCCCCAGTGACCAGCCGACAAGAACGACCGGGATTGGCGCGAGATGCGCGATCAGCTCAGCGATGTCCTGGCTGCGGCGTACCGGCTCATAGCCTGAAGCGGGAGCATCCGAATCGCCCTGGCCGCGCGGGTCGAACGCCACGACGTGGTATTGCCGGCCAAACGCCTGGATTTGGGGCTGCCAGATCCAGGCTGGCATGGTCCAGCCTGGTACGAAAACGATGGTGTGGCCGAGGGACGATCCAGCCTCCAGGTAATGCAGCCGCACCCCGTCGCCGGTGATGAAGTAGCGGTTCTGCGGCGTCTCCTGGGCCGAAGCAGGCCGAGCCAACAGCAGGGCCAACACCGCCAGAATGGAAGCTGCCATCCGCATGCGTGCAGAACACCGGTTTGCACCGCGCCGTGTCAACGCCTTTGACTTCGTCGCGTGAGCACACAGATCGAGACTGTTCGCCGTCTGCTGGTGGCGGACGACGAGCCGGTCCAATCCCTGATCGTCACGCGCGCAATGACGGAACAGGCGCTGCGCTGCCCTTGCTGGATGAACTGGTGCTTCACCGGTTGATGGACGATATTAAACAGCGGCGCTGCCGCTGGCTACTTCGCGTCAGTAAGATCGCGCAGCCTAGCTGGCCGGCGCAGCACGATGAAGCCATCCTCCTGGTCAACGACGCCCTCTTCCCGCCACACGCGCAGCTGTTTGTTGACACTCTCGCGCGAGGAGGCGACCAGATTGCTCAGGTCGCGCTGCGAAAGCTTGAGATCGATGCGGGTGCCGTGGCCGTTTGGCCGCCCGTAATCGTCTGCCAGCTTCAGCAGCACGCGGGCGAGGCGCACCGGCAGATCGAACAGCGCGATCTCTTCCAGGGCCGTGCTGGTCCGGCGCAGACGGGCGCAGAGCACGGCCAGCAGGCGCAGATAAAGGTCCTCATTCTGCCGCAGGAAAGGCAGGAACTGGCGCCGCTCGACCACAAGCAGCAGCGTGTCTTCCGTAGCGGTGGCGTCGGCGCTGCGCGGCTGTCCGTCCAGCAAGGCAATCTCGCCGAAAATCTCTCCGGGGCTGATGACGTTGAGCGTGACCTCCTTGCCATCGGCGGAGACCGAGCTGATCCGAACACGGCCGCGCAGGACCGCCATGAGCGAGGAACCATTGTCGCCGCGCTGGAAGATGGTCTGGCCCCGTCGCACGCGCCGCTCGGATGCAAATTTGAGTATCTCGTCGAGTTCTGCCGGCTGCATGGCGGCAAACAACGGACTGCCCAAGAGGGCGTCGCGCTTGGCGTTGCGTTCCAGCCTTGCCACAAGCGTCTCCCGGTCCCAATGCCCCGCCCGACGGTGGTCCCGCGCTGGGCGATTCCCACCGTCAGTATGCGCGCCTTGCCGCCGATGTGGTATCCCGCCGCGCGAAACACCCCGAAGGAGACTTCATGCCGGCCCTGGACCAAGCGGTTCGCTATGCCCTCACCCACGAAACGCCATGGCCGCGCGATCTGCGCGCACATATCGAAGCCGGGTTCTTCGAGCCGCCGCCGCACAACGAGATCCTTGGGCCGATCCGCCCGCGCGGCGGGCCGAACGGATTGATTCTGCGAGGTGGATCACTCGTCGCGCGCTGGGGTGACACGCAACAGATCGACTTCACCTTTTCGGTCGCGAAGAGCTACCTGAGCCTGCTTGCCGGCATTGCCGTGGCCGATCGGTTGATAACTGACCTCGACGAACCGGTGGCGCACACGGTGCATGATGGCGGGTTCGAAGGTCCGCATAACGGCGCAATCACCTGGCGCCATCTCTTGCAGCAGACCTCCGAGTGGGAGGGAACGCTGTTCGGCAAGTCCGACATCATCGACCGCAATCGCAATCTCGCAGTGGAAGGGAAGGGGCGGAAGGGCGACGCGCGGCCGCTGCATCGGCCCGGCAGCTTTTGGGAATACAACGATGTCCGGGTCAACCGGCTTTCATTGGCCTTGCTGCGACGCTTTCGCCGTCCGCTGCCCGAGGTATTCGCCGAGCGCATCATGCGGCCGATAGGCGCTTCGAACGACTGGAGCTGGCATGGCTATCGCACGTCGATGGTCGAAATCGACGGACGCATGATGGAGTCGGTCTCAGGCGGCAGTCATTGGGGCGGCGGGATTGCAATCCATGCCGAAGATCAGGCGCGCGTCGGTCTGCTGATGCTGCGTCGGGGCGCTTGGAACGGGCGCCAATTGTTGCCAGATAGCTGGATCGATGAGTCGCTACGGTCGTGTCCGCTCAACCCGAACTACGGGTTGCTGTGGTGGCTGAACACTGGACAGACACGCTATGCGAACGCGACCGCGTCGAGCTTCTTTGCCACGGGTGCTGGCGGCAACATCACCTGGGTCGATCCTGCAAACGATCTGGTGGCTGTTATGCGCTGGATGGATCCGGGATCGGTGGATGGTTTCATCCGGCTGGTGATGGCAGGGATTTCAACCTCCACGCCTCTTACGGCAGAACAATTCTTCGAGGAAGAATAACACGGATAGCACGGATTCAGGCACACGGATTTCGCGGACTCCGTGCAATCCGTGCGTCGCTCTGTGTTTCTTCGACCAGACGACGTTGCACCAGCCCCCCGTCTCGCGCAGTCTCCATCCCATGACAAAGACCTACGAAACCCTGCAGCTCTCCTCCCCGCAGCCGCACACGCTGCAGGTCACGCTGAACCGCCCCGAGGTCGCCAATGCGATGAACACGCAGATGGGCCTCGATCTGCTCGATCTGTTCCATACCATCGGCGGGGCGCCGAACGAGCAGCGCTGCATCGTCATCACCGGCTCCGGCCCGCGCGCCTTCTGCGCCGGCGGGGACCTGAAAGAGCGCCTCGGCATGACCGACCAGCAGTGGCAGGACCAGCACCTGATCTTCGAGCGGGCCATTCGTGCGATCATCGCCTGCCCGGTGCCGGTGATTGCCGCGGTGAATGGCGCGGCCTACGCCGGCGGAATGGAAATCGCATTGTGCGCGGACTTCATCTACGCCGCGGAGCATGCCCGTTTCGCGCTGACCGAAGTCACACTCGGCATCATGCCGGGCGCGGGAGGCACGCAGAACCTGCCGCGCGCGGTGGGCGCGCGACGTGCCAAGGAGATTCTGCTCACCGGCAAACCCTTCACCGCGCAGCAGGCGTTCGAATGGGGCATGGTGAATCGCATCTGCAAGCCCGAAACGCTGCTGGCAGAAGCGCTGGAGACCGCCGCCACGATCGCCAGCAACGCGCCGATATCGACACGGCAGATCAAGCAGTCGGTCAACTACGGCCTTAACATGGATCTGCAAAGCGGGATGATGTTCGAGATCGAGGCGTATAACCGCATGGTCCCAACGGAGGACCGGCGCGAAGGCATCCGCGCGTTCAACGAGAAGCGCAAGCCGCAATTCCAGGGACGTTGAGGAGGAACGACATGAACGTCATCACCGACATCGCGTCACAAGGTCTCACCCGCGTACTGGCCGAACAGGCGCGCACACTGACCTGGGCCGATCTGCCGGACGATGTGCGCGCGCTCGCGCGGCAATGCGTGCTGGATTACGTGGCGTGCACGCTGCCGGGATCGCAGGAGGAGCTCACCCACATCCTGCTGGCGGAAGCACAGGAACAGGGCGGCACACCGGCCGCTACTGTTATCGGGCATTCCGCGCGGCTGCCGGTGCTATCTGCTGCATTGGTGAATGGCGCCGCGTCGCACGCACTCGACTTCGACGATGTGAACCTGGCGATGACGGGACATCCTTCGGTAGTGCTGCTATCGGCGCTGCTGGCATTAGCCGAAGAGCGCGGCAGTTCCGGCATCGACGTGCTGACCGCGTTTGTTGCTGGCTACGAACTGCAATGCCGGCTCGGCCTGCTGATGGCGCCAGGCCACTATAACGTACTTGGCTTCCATGCCACCGGCACACTCGGCAGCTTTGGTGCGGCCGCAGCGTGCTCCCATCTGCTCGGTCTGGATGCGGAGCAATTCGCCACTGCACTCGGCATCGCTGGCACGCAGGCGGCAGGGCTGAAGTCGATGTTCGGCACGATGTGCAAGCCGCTGCATGCCGGCAAGGCGGCTTATCACGGGCTGCTCGCGGCGCGTTTGGCCAAGCGCGGCTTCACCGCACGCACCGACGTGGTGGAATGTGCGCAAGGCTTTGCCCGCACCCACAGCCCAGACTACCACCCGGAACGAGCGCTCGCCGAACCGCCGCGCGGCTTCCATATCCTGAACAATCTCTTCAAGTACCATGCGGCCTGCTACATGACGCACGCGCCGATTGAAGCGGCGCGCAAGCTGCGCGAGCAGCACGGACTCAAGCCTGATCAGATCCAGCGCATCTGCCTCAGCCTTGACGAAACCTGCGACCGAATTTGCAACATCCCCGCGCCGCGCACCGGGCTGGAGGCAAAGTTCAGCCTGCGGCTGACCACAGCGATGGCACTGGCGGGTGTCGATACCGGCGGTCTTGCCAGCTATTCGGAAGCGACGGCGTCGGATCCCACGCTGGTAGCCTTGCGCGACAAGGTGGAGTTCGACTTCGCCCCAGGTCGTTCAAACACTCTGGCTGAACTCGAGCTGGAACTGACGGATGGACGGCGTCTCACGACGTCGTATGATTCCGGTGTTCCCGCCTCCGATATCGCGGAGCAGGGCAGGCGCCTCGAGGAGAAGTTCGCCGCGTTGGCGGAACCTATCCTGGGTAGCGCGAAGACGCGTGATCTGATGGGGCAGATCGGCCGGATCGACACACTCACTGACCTGCGAGGCGTCATCCGTTTGTGCGGAACCTAAGAGCCGCCCGGGGCGTTCCTCTGGTTCAACAACAACGCCAGAGGTACCCAGATGGCAAGCATCAACGACCCGAACGACACGCACGGCCGCCTGATCGCAGCGGACCAGGTCGAGGGCACCACGGTTTACAACCCGGCAGGTGAGAATCTCGGCAGCGTCGAGGACGTTATGATCGACAAGATCAGTGGCAAGATCGCCTATGCGGTAGTCGGTTTTGGCGGCTTTCTTGGCATCGGCGACCGCCACTACCCGCTGCCATGGGAGAAGCTGAAATACGACACCAACATGGGCGGCTTTGTCGTCGATCTCGACAAGCGCACCCTGGAAGGTGCGCCCTCATACAGCGATACGGACACTGTTGGCTGGGAGGATCCGGCCTGGGGCAAGCGTGTGTATGACTACTACGGCACGCGTCCCTATTGGGACATGCCATGACCGAATTCGGGACGGCGGCCCTCGGGCCGCCGTTTTCGTTTATGCGAACGTGGCAAAGATCTCTTCCAACGCTTTCAATTGCCCGCCTGAGGTCGAGGACGGTACAATGACAGGTGTATGGACGCCCGCCGCCTGCCAGGCCTCTACACCTTCCCGGACGCGCGACGCAGGCCCGAACAGAGTCACATCCGCCAGCCATCGGTCCGTCAGATAGCGCGGCACATCGTCTCGTCGTCCTTCGCTTATGGCGCGTTCGATGTCCGTCATCTCCTCGACGTAGCCTGCCTCTTTCCAGTAGTTCCGATAATTGGGCAGGAACGCGTAGTGGATCAGGTTCTTGCGGCACACCGCCTTCGCTGCCTCGACATCATCACTGATGCATGTCGGCAGCATGTTGCCAACGAAGAAATCCGGATCATTGCGCTTGCTCGCCGGCAGTGCCGAAAGCGAGGCGCACATATGCGACAGGGATGCATTGGCAAACACCACGCCCTGCGAGATTTCGCCAGCCAACGCCACCATTTTCTGCCGCAGCGCCGCGATGATGATCGGCGGAAACTCGCCCACGCCTTCCACCGCGCGCAGCTTCTCCACGAAGGTGCGCGTGTCACTGAGTGGTTTGCCGACGGTGACGCCCATGCGCTGGTGACCCGGTGCATGCGCCACACCGATACCAAGGCGGAACCGCCCGCCGGAGACCTCATGCATGAACGCGGCACTCTGCGCGAAATCCAGCACCGTGCGCGCGTAGATCGGCGCAATGGCGGTGCCGAACGGAATGCGTTCGGTGTTCCAGCACATCGCCTCGCACTGTGACATGTTGCCGTACATGCTGGGCGTGTAGATGCCGGAATAGCCCCGCCGCTCGATGTCGCGTGCGATGTCGATGGTGAGCCGGCGGCGTCCTGGAACGGCGACCAGGGAAATGGCGGGGAGGGGCATGGCGGCTCCTGCGTTGAGGTTCCGCCCGTTATAGCAGCCTTGCCAACCCCGTCAGGTGCGCCGGCGCACGCCGCCGTTCACCGGATCAACCCAGACGACGGACTGCACCAGGTCCATGATATGCGGATCGTAGTAGTGGCTCACCGCCGCTGCTGCCTTTTCCGCCGCTGATCCTGCCGCATCGCCCTTCGCCGCGAGCAGACGGCCGAGATAGGCGTGCGCTCCCTCGTCTTCCGGCCGCAGCACAATGACCTGCCGCAGCACCTTCTCGGCTCCCGCCATATCGCCATTGGCCCACAGAACCAGGGCATGAACCACCATGATACGCGGGCCGATATCAGGAACCGTGAGCGTCGCCGTGGTCTGCTCGGCTTGCTGATACAACTTGAGCGCCTGCGCCGGCTGCTTCAGGGCTACGGCAACGAAGGCACTGTTCAGGTTGATGATGGCGCGGGCTGGTGGCGCGATACCGCGTATGTTGGCACTCCTCTCCAGTTGCTGTTGCGCGGTGTTCAGGTCGCCGTCGAGTGTCGCCAGCAATGCCAACAGGTTGTGCTCCATCGCCCGCTCCGACGCCTCGCTCGGTACCCACGGCTCCGCCAGATCCCGCAGCACGGCCTCGCGGCATTGGGCGAGCGCTGCGGCGTCGCCGGATACGCCTTTGGCGTAATTCGCCAAGGCAACGCGGTAGGTCGATATCTCCTCAAGTGCCATATCGGCTCCCCGGCGTACCAGGGTGACCGGATCACCATCGTCCTGAGTGAGGCTGATCTCACGGGGCGCGTTGCCGGGTTGGGTGACATTCATGAGCAGGTCGAGGCGTGGCGTTCCTGGGTGGACCAGGATCGCTCCATTCACCGCCAGGCGGCCGATCCCGGGGTCCATGGCCAGAGAGCCTGCGACGGCTTCAAGCCCGAGCGGCTTCGCCATGGCTGTGAACACTGTCGGCTGCGAACTCAGGCGCAGTTCCGGCGTGGGCAGCGCGGAGATCACGTGAGTGATGCGGCCAGCCTCGCCGAGAAACGTGTGCTCGGCCGCCGATTCAGTGAAGCCCAACTCCACCAGCTTGGGCGGCACACTGATGTGTAGGATCAGCGTGTCACCGTACAGCGCCACATTGCCTGCCACCAGGCCGACGAATGCGAACGCGATCAAGGTCAGCGTGCTCAGGTCAAACATGCGGCGTGCCACCCGCTAAGCCAGATCCGAAGCTTAACGGAATGTTCGGCAGCCGGACAGTACTCTGAGTCGCCAAATGGCGGATGAAGGTGCTGAACCGTGACCCTCATCCGCCTCGCAGGTTCCTGGCGCTACTCGGCCGCGGTCCGCATCGGCGTCGCCTCTGCCGCGAGAACCGCCGCCGCTTCCTTCGCCACCCGCGTTCCCTCGAAGAACTTCGGGTTCTGCGTGCCCCATAGCCGCACGGCATTGGCGAACACGAAGTCGCGGAAGTTGTCTTCGGTGATCAGCCCGTCCTCGACCAGTTCGTACGCCTCGGGCAGCGGGTCGCGCATGTCGATGACGTCGAAATGGCCGATATCCGAGCTGTAGATCGCGTTGATCTGTGCGCCGAACGGGTTGTTCTTCCTGTTGAACGCCCAGGCATTGCACCGATCATCCGCCTCGCAGCCGAAGTAGTACGGCGTGAGGAACAGGTCCTGCCAGTCCTCCTTCCGCGTGATCTTGCAGGCGGCGAAGTCATCCAGGTTCTCGACCCCGCCGGTCAGATCCGCTTCAGGATCGGGCCAGCCGTCCTGCCTGTTCAGCACGGCCGCGATGTCGTCATAGCCGTATTTCTGCACCAGGTTCATCAGCAGCGAGCGGTCGAGCTTCTTTGGATCCATGCGCTCCAGCGCCTTGGCGTTGCGCCGCTCCCAGTGCTCCAGCAGATCGCCGAACATCTGGCATGCCCAACCGACGCCGCCTTCCAGGAACGCGAAGCGCAGCTTCGGGAAGCGCCGCGTCACACCGCCGAGGAAGATGCCCTTGGCGGCCGCATGACCCGCATCGGCGAAGTGGCCGATGTGGTTGTATACGAAGTTTGTGGGTGAGTTGCGCAGCGCCTGGTTGCTGCCCGTGCTGTGGAAGGTGGGCGCGATGCCGAGTTCCTCGCACTTCGCCCAGACCGGATCATAGTTGTAATCGCTGTCGATGCCGAACACCTCGTACCAGACGGCCAGCCGCTGCACGTCGGGATCGGTGCTGGTGATCGACGGAACCGGGCGCGGCATCGCGCTGCCGAACATGCCAGCCTTCGAACCGAGCTGCTTCGTCGCGTACTCGAGTTCCGCAATCGCCTCGTCTGGCGTGTGCATCGGAATGATAGCGGCCGGAGTCATGCGATCGCCGAGGTCCTTGAAGTACTCGGCCGACACGATGTTGTAGGCGCGAATGACGGCGCGGCGCGTTTCATCATCGCGGATCCGGGGCAGACGCAGGCCCGCCGTCGGATAGATGATGGCGAAGTCGGTGCCGAGTTCGTCGAGACGATCGTAGAGCAGACGAGGCATCATCGTCGTCGCACGATCGAGCGTCATCTCGGCCTGGCGTGTCCAGAACCCAGGCATAGCGATGCGGCGGCGCTTACGTTCGGCCACCGACATCTTCAACGCGTCCTTGGTGGTCTTCATCGCGGCCAGATAACCGTCCGCGGCCTTGTCACCGCCGACTTTGCGCATCCGCTCGCTGAACACCGGATCGTACTCGACCCAGTGTCCGTCCCCGTCGATGACGGGATGCTTCAGCTTGGCGTGGACTTCGGCAGGCGTAGCGTGACTGCTCATCTCTTCCCTCCCAAGTGTGCCGATTGCTGCTGACTGGACGTTTGGTTGAATCGGAGGAACTCTGCTAGCGTATGTCAAGAAGTTTGTGGTCTGCGCGTTTTCACCACGTCACGACTGCTCGAAATGGAGGTAACGCCATGGCCGAAATGGCGATCAGGCCTTTGCATGCCTCATTGGGTGCGGAAATCACCGGCGTCGATCTGAGCAAGCCGATGGATATGGCGACACGGCAGGGATTGTCGCAGGCGCTCGCCGAGCATCTGGCCCTGGTATTTCATGACCAGTCGCTGACGCCGGAGCAGTATCTGGCGGCGTCCGAAGTCTTTGGACCGCCGATGCGGCAGCACTACTCGCAGCACAACATGCCTGGTTTTCCCGATATTGGCCTGGTGTGGCATCGCAATGGCCAACGACCTGCCGAACGCTGGCACACCGACCATACCAACCGCGAGCGTCCTCCCGCAGCGACCTTGCTGTACGGCGTCGAGATACCGTCGGCCGGCGGCGGGACCAGCGTCGCCAACATGCGCGCCGCGTATCAGGCGCTGCCGGAACAGGAGCGCGCGCGGCTGGCAACGCTGCGCACCGTCAACAGCCTGGATGAGCACCATACCGATACGCGTACCGAGGACCGGGAGAAGTTCGGCAAACCTGTTGTGCATCCAATGGTGCGCACGCACCCTCTTCATGGATCACGGGCGGTGTATTTCCACGTCACCAAGACGATGTACATCGAAGGCATGACGCCGGAAGCAAGCAAGGCATACATGAATGACCTGCTGCAACGGATGATGACGCCGGATATCGTCTATCATCATCAGTGGCGCAAGGGCGACGTGCTGGTGATCGACGACAGGGCGACGATGCACCGCGCGCACGGCGACTATGACCGCAGCCAGAGCCGTGTGCTGTGGCGCATCATCGTCGAAGGCGATCGGCCGACATTGATCTGATCAGCGCTCATGTTCCAAATGGGAACATGAGAGCTTCCACACCGACATCGGCCTGACTCGCAAGCGAGTGCATGAGGCGCGATTCGCTGTACATGTGTGCCAGTTACATGCGTACCCTGCCTTGCGGAGACGCTCCTGCGTCGCCGCGAAAGAAAAAGAAATTCGCGGCGAGTGGCTCGTTTATGATATAATAATGAGAATGAGCGAATCAGGGTCGTGCATCCATGATCAACGGGTGTTGCGACAGATGGTAGAGACGCGCGGATGTTCCGAGGTTTGTCCAGCCGCGACCGCAGCCAATACAGCGAGCTGGATAAGCACAGTTCGCGGCACTCGCCGTGCGGGTGCAGACGGAAAGGGCCGAATGACGCTAAGCGGTTGCTGGTTGGCTTGCTGTTCGTGGCGGCTATAGTTGTATTGACGGTGTGGCTCGCGCCAAAGGAGATCACCGATGTCGCAAGCCGTGATAGCGCATCACGTGTTTGGCCGCACACGCCTTGGAGTACCGCGGGAAACTGATACGTTCAGGCTCGCGCACAGGATCGCCTAACACTTCAGATGCATAGGTAATGGCTGAGCTCACCTGGGCGGCCGGATCATGCGGGCACACGCTCGCGGGTGTTTCCTCGCCCTCCGGGGCCGGGCGGGTGGATTGATCTAGATCAGGGCGTGGTAGTCTGATCGCTCATAAATGATCGCCATGAATGGCGACGACGAACACCCGCCTGGAGAAGTGGCGCCCGAAGCGTCTGGACTCATGCGCGAGGTGCTACTCACCCGCGCGGCGGAGTGCCGCGCGCGCGCGGCGATGAGCCAGCGATTTGGCGTGCGCGCCGCGCTGATCCGGCTGGCGGAATGGTATGAGAGGTTGGCCGCGGAGAGCGCGAGCTAGTCCAAACAGTTCGCCGAAGACTGTATCACTTCACGCACTGCGTTGTACGTACACCACTTTCCGGTATAGATGCCAGGTCGCATGGCCAAGCACCGGCAAGATCACGACCAGGCCGACGAACAAAGGCAGCGATCCAAGCACCAGGCCGCCGGCTACGATCAAGCCCCACAGAGCCATCGTACCCGGGTTCGCCGCCACGGCGCGCATTGAGGTCGAGACAGCCGTGCCGATGCCGACATTCCGGTCGAGCAGCATGGGGAATGACACGACGCTGATCGCCAGCGCCAGTAGCGCGAACAGGAACCCGACACCGATGCCAACGACGATCATCAGCCACCCTGCCGGCGTGGTGAACACGTCCTCGACGAATGATCCCACTGACGCGGGCGGTGCGGGGCCGAGTGTGACCATGTAGATGATCTGCGCGACCACGAGCCACAGCAGAAACAGCGCGATCAGCAGCATGCCAAGCAGCATGATCGATCCGATGGACGGCGCGCGCAGCACATGGAATGCGTCCACCCAGCGCACGTCCTGACCCATCTCGCGCCGGCGACTCATCTCGTACAAACCAATCGCGGCAAACGGACCGACCAATGCGAAGCCGGACGCCAACGGGAAGAATAGCGGTAGCAAGCCGTAGCCAGAGGCGAGTCGGCCCAGGATCAGACCAAGGACCGGATAGACGACGCACAGGAACACCACGTCGGTACGGTTCGCTTCGAAGTCCTCCAGCCCCTTTCCCAATGCATCCCAAAGGTCTCGACCGCTGATGTGGCGCACGGCGGGGCGTGCGCCCTCGCCGAGATCTTCGCGCCAGTACTCCTCGGGTCGCGCGGAGCCGACTTCGTGCGCTGCCTGGCGGAGCTGATCCAATCCCCAAGCAGGCGGACTTTGGATGACCATGCTCGTTCCTCCCGAACCGATGGTCAGGGAGCGGCAGCCGTGAGAGAGCCACGGCTCCCCGCGATGTGAACATAAGTCCGCGCTGGTTGGCTCGACCATCACAATCCGCTGACTGGCCGGCTGGCCGTGCCTTGGCTCTCCCGCGCAGGCATTGTCAACTGACGCGCGAACAATGGCGGTCAGAGCATGCGCATCGGGATAGATATTGGCGGCACATTCACCGATCTGGTGGCGATCACCGCGGACGGGCAGGTGGTTACGCACAAGATCGCCTCGACGCCGCGGGACTATGGCGACGGCATCATCGAGGGGCTTCGCGAGCTGCTGCGCTGTCACCCCGATACGGTGACCGAAGTGCTGCATGCCACCACCGTCGGCTCCAACACCGTCCTGGAAGGCAAGGGCGCGCGCACCGCGCTGATCACCACCAAAGGCTTCCGCGACATTCTGGAGATCCGTGACCTCCGCATGCCCGTGCTGTACGACCTGCACTGGACCAAGCCGCGCGCGCTGGTGGAGCGGCGGCTCCGCCTTGAAGTGACCGAGAAGCTACGTCCAGACGGATCGGTTCTGGTCCCGCTGGATTTGGCCACCGTGGCGGCAGCGATCGACATGCTGCGGCGGGAGGAGGTGCGAAGCGTTGCCATCTGCCTCCTGCACTCCTACGCCAATCCAGCCCATGAACGTGCTGTAGCCGGAGCCGTGCGCACCGCGCTGCCGGATGTGGCGATCTCGGTCAGTCACGAGATCCTGCCGGAGATCAAGGAGTACCCACGCACCAGCACCGCGGTGATCAATGCGTATGTGCAGCCGGTGGTCCGCACCTACGTGACCTCTCTCGCCGCGCGCCTTCGTGGGCTGGGTATCGAGGCGCCGTTGCAACTTATGCAATCGAATGGCGGGCTGGCCTCGGCGGAGTTCGCGGCCGCCGCACCTGCACACATTATCGAAAGCGGCCCGGCCGCCGGTGTCGTGGGAGGCTCGGCGCTGGCTATGAAACTCGATGAGCCTCGCGTGATCACCTTCGACATGGGGGGTACAACGGCAAAGGCCGGCTTGGTCGAGCATGGCGAGGTGTTGCGCAGCGAAGCGCTGGAAGTCGGCGGCGGTGTCATGGCTGGATCGCGCCTGCTCGTGGGCGCGGGGTATCTGCTGAAGCTGCCAGCAATCGATCTGGCAGAAGTCGGTGCGGGCGGAGGTTCGATTTGCCGACTGGACGCGGCTGGCGCCCCCAAGGTCGGACCGGACAGCGCCGGCGCGGACCCCGGTCCGGTGTGCTACGGCCGCGGAGGCACCGAGCCCACGATCACGGACTGCAATCTTGTTCTGGGCTACCTCGATCCGGCGGGACTGGTCGGCGGAGCCTTGAAGCTGGACATGGATGGAGCGCACGCCGCGATCGCCCGGTCGCTTGCCGAACCGCTGCGCCGCTCGGTCGAGGAGGCGGCGTACGGGATGCTGCGCCTGGCCTCGGCGTCGATGATGCGTGCGATCCGCGCGGTTTCGGTGGAGCGCGGACGGGATCCCCGGCAGTTCACGCTGCTGGCTTTTGGCGGCAATGGCCCGCTGTTCGCGGCGGCTATTGCGGCGGAGCTGGGGATCAGGCGCGTGATCGTCCCGCCGATGCCGGGCGTGTTCAGCGCTTTCGGGCTGCTGGTCGCCGACACCGAGCATCATGCCAGCCAAAGCCTTCGCATGCGGCTGGACGAGATGGATCCAGCACGCGTTGCCAGTGTTCTTGCCGCCCTGACGAAGGCAGGTGAGGAGCGCCTGGCGGCGGGCGGCTTTCCACCACATCGTCAGCGATTTCGCCGTGCGGCACTGGCGCGCTATGTCGGGCAGTCCAGCGAGATCGAGGTGCGGCTCCCCGATGGCCGGTTTCCAGCCGACTTTGGTGAACTGTTCGGCCTGGAACACGAGCGCAACTACGGTTTCCGGGCTCCATCGGACGAGCCGGTGGAGCTGATGGGCCTCTCGGTCATCGCGCGCGGGCTCCCCGATCGCCCGCGGTTACCCGACAAAGTTCCGCCATCCGGGATACAGGTTCCCGCCAGCCGCCGCGCCTGGTTTCCAGATGTTGGATGGGTGGACACGCCGGTACTCGATCGCTCTGGATTGGCAGTACGGCGATGGACAGGACCGCTGATCGTGCAGGAATATGACGCGACCTGCCTGGTGCCGCATGGGGCGACGGCTGAGTTGGACGCGTTCGGCAACATCCGGCTGACCCTGGCGGATGGGACAGGCTGATCGGCGATCCTGTAATTTTTCCTATTCCATTCTGCCCAAAATCCTATCACACTCTCGG
>CAYRTL010000036.1:14743-39244 GCA_964427005.1 uncultured Acetobacteraceae bacterium | reverse complement strand
GTGCCGGCGGCAAACTGGAATTTTTCGCAGAGCGCGCTGTCTTCCCGGTCGATCTGTTGATCGATCTCCTGCTGTCCGTACGCGCCATATCCTGCGACCTTGGGCAGCATCGCGCCTGCCAGCGCCACGACGGCAACGACTGCCATCAGCACCG
Source organism: uncultured Acetobacteraceae bacterium (assembly GCA_964427005.1). Classification (GTDB taxonomy): domain Bacteria; phylum Pseudomonadota; class Alphaproteobacteria; order Acetobacterales; family Acetobacteraceae; genus JAMXLO01. The sequence goes on along the minus strand of CAYRTL010000036.1, from coordinate 39,090 downwards.
TCGGGCGGAGCAGCCAGACTTCGGGCCTGGACCGCTCGCCCGACACGGCTACCTGCACCTGTTCGCTCATGGCCGCTGCTTGCCAGCAGCGCTGGCGGGGGTCGCGGGCATTGCTGGGGCGTCCGCATGTACCGGAGGATTGTTCGTGGCCGTCCGCTCTGCACCTGCGGCGATGCCCATCGAGTCCAGAATGGCAGTGCCCGGATGGGTCGGACGATCATTCGTGAGAGGCGTGCTGGTTTGCGCCAGAGGAACACCAAACATGCCCATCAGCAGAACCAACCCAGCCATTGAAGACTTCATGAGAACCTCCCTCGTTCAAGATCAACGAGGGGAAGTTTCCAGTGCCGCTGGTTCCCTGGCTGTGAATGGCTTCACAAAGAACTCGATCTTTCGAGGCACTACGGCGTGAACCGCGGCAACTTCTTTGCCATTTCGAGGTACGCGTCTTCGTCGGTGCGGTCATACCGCAACGGCGTCACAACGATGTTGCCCGCACGCAACGCGTCGTAATCGCTCTCCGGTCCCTGTTGCCGATCGCCGCGACGGAAGTTGAGCCAGTGATAGGTCATGCCACGCGGGTCCACGCGCGTGTCCACATGCATGCCGGCGACCATGCCCACGCCTTGGCGCGCCAGCGTCATCGGTCCCGCCTCGGCCGCTGAACAGGCCGGGAAGTTCACGTTCAGGCATGCGTCCTTGCTCCAACCGATGGCCATCAGCTCGCGCACCACCTTCGCGCCCAACGTGCGCGACGCTTCCCACAGCACATTGTTCCGGTCCTTGTAGGCCTGGCTCAACGCTATGGAAGGCACACCCAGCATCATGCCCGTCATGGCGCCACCGACCGTGCCGGAGAACACTGTCTCCATCCCCAGGTTCAGCCCGCGATTCACCCCGGACAGCAGCAGTTGCGGTGGCGCATTCTCCATCAGGTGACAGATGCCCATCACCGCGCAATCGCCAGGTGTGCCGGTGATCCCGAACCGCCGCTCCCCCTGCCGGCTGATACGCAGCGCATGATGCAGGCTGATGGCATGCGAGACACCGCTCTGATCGTGCTCCGGCGCGACCACCCACACCTCGCGCGCCAGTTCGGCGGCGATTTCCTCCAGGATTACCAGTCCTGGCGCGTCAATCCCATCGTCGTTCGTCAGCAAGATCCGATCCAGCACGCGCACGCTCCGCTTCACCACTCGAGCCCTGTTTGACGCGTCCGGTGCGCCGCGTCCAGCATGCCGCGGGCAGGAGGAGACCGATCAATGCAGATCATCGACGCCCAGGTGCATATTTGGGGCAGTGGCACGCCGAGTGGCCATCATCGCCAGACCTCGATCTACACGGCCGAGGAACTGATCAAGGAGATGGATGAGGCGGGCGTGAATGGCGCGGTGCTGCATCCGCCGAGCTGGGATCCGGGTTCCAATGAGATGGCAGTTGAGGCCGCCAGGAAATATCCGGACAGGTTCTGCATTCTTGGCTGGTTCCCGCTCGACAAGCCCGAGGAGCGCAAGCGTATTGAGACGTGGAAGCAGCAGCCGGGGATGCTCGGCTTGCGCTGGTCACTGACGCGGGCCGGACAGGAGAACTGGCACCAGGACGGCACTATGGATTGGCTATGGCCGGCCGCAGAACGTGCCGGCACACCGATCGCGACGATGGCCTGGCGCTTCCTGCCGCTGTTCAAGCAGATCGCGGAACGGCACCCTAATCTGAAGCTGATCATCGATCATCTCGGGCTGGTTCGTGCGGCCAAAGGCGATGCTGCATTCGCCGACCTGGACACACTATGTTCGCTCGCGAAGCTGCCGAACGTGGCGGTGAAGGCGACCGGTGCGCCAGGGTTTTCGGCCGCACCATATCCGTTCCGTGACATTCATGATGGCCTGCATCGCATTTTCGACGCGTATGGGCCGAAGCGCTTCTTCTGGGGCACTGACATAACTCGTATGCCATGCAGCTATCGGGAATGCGTGACGCTGTTCACCGAGGAGCTGCCCTGGCTGAAGGGGAATGACCTGGAACTGGTGATGGGTCAGGCTGTCTGCGACTGGCTGGGATGGCGACGCAGACCGACATAGGCTGCCGTCATGGCCGGGCCTGTCCCGGCCTGTCCCGGCCATCCGTCGCGGCACTCTGCCACTACTGATGGCCGGCACAAGGCCGGCCATGACGAACGAGGCTAGAGGTCCTGACGCAGTGTCACCCAAACGGGCGCATGGTCGCTGGCTCCTTCCTCGCCACGAACGGAGCGGTCCACGCCAGCATCGACCAGCCTGTCGGCTGCAACGCGATTGAGCAGGAGAAAGTCGATGCGCAGTCCTGCGTCACGGCGCCAGCGATCGCGCTTGTAATCCCAGAACGTGTACATCGGTTCGTCAGGATGCCGGAGACGCACGGCATCCACCCAGCCCTGGTCCAGCAGGCGGCGAAAGCAGGCGCGGCTCTCCGGTTGGAGCAGCGCGTCCTTCGACCACGACTTGCTTGGGTAGATGTCGTTGTCAGTCGGCACGACGTTGAAGTCGCCGGCCAGCATTACAGGCGCATCGAGTTGATACAGGGTCTTCGCGTGCGTGATGAGGCGTTCAAACCACGCCAGCTTGTAAGCGAATTTCGGTCCAGGCTGCGGATTGCCGTTCGGTAGATAGACGCAGGCGATCAGGATGCCTTGCACAGCGGCCTCAATGTAGCGGCTCTGCGTATCGTCGTTACCGCCTGGCAGCCGATCGCGGGTCAGGTGCGGTTCACCGATTCTCGACAGGATGGCGACGCCGTTGTACGTGCGCTCCCCGCGCCAGATCGCCTGATACCCGGCTTTCCGTATCTCGTCTGCCGGAAATGCATCGTCTGTTGATTTCAATTCCTGCAAACAGACCACGTCTGGCTTCGCTTCAGCAAGCCAGGCAAGCAGATTTGGCAGACGGCGATTGATGTTGTTGATGTTGAACGTCGCTATCTTCAGGACCGGCGGCGAGTTGCGCCGACGAGGCGCGGGCTTCGCGGCCGGACGATCCGAACTCGCACCATCCAGTTCATCCAGCCGTGTCGCGAGACGGTTGAGTTCCCACTCTCGCGCCAACGCTGCCGCTTTTGCCCAGGTTGGGGACTGATCGGAGAGCGTGGGTATGGGTGCCTTCGCATCCATCGTGGCGATCTTCTTGTAGAGCCTCAACTGATCGGCCTGCTCAGTAAAACGGCGATCAGCCAAGGCTTGTTCCAGCGTGCCATAACGGCGCAGAAGCGCTGCGGCGCCCTTCGCACCCACGCCCCGTGCGCCTGGCAGCTTGTCCGACGGATCGCCGCGCAAGGCGATGAAGTCGGGCACCTGGCGCGGCTCAACGCCATAACGCTCCCGCACCTCGGCCGGGCCGATGCGCGCCATTTCGCCGGCCTTCACTGGATGCAGGATGGTCGTGGAATTGGAGGCAAGCTGAAACGCGTCGCGATCGCCGCTGGCGACCAGGGTAACGCCATGACGGCGTTCTTCCTTCGCCACGGCGGCGGCCAGAAAGTCATCGGCCTCATAACCCGCCGCCTTTGCATTCGCGAACCCGCACGCTGCGACGAATTCGGGCAGGACCTCCAGTTGCTCGAGCAACTCTTCATCGAACTGCCGGCCGCTTTGATAGTCGGGGAAGAGGCGCTGCCGGTATGTGGGCGCGCCGATCGTGTCCCAACCGACCAGCACTGCCCGAGGCTGCTCGCTGGCATACAAGCGCAACAGAAAGGTGGCGAAACCCGTGATCGCACCACCGCCCTTGTCGCCCGCGCGCCTGATAGATTTCGGCAGAGCGTGGTAGGCACGATGCGCGAATGAGTCTCCGTCGATGACCAGGAGAGGCCGCATGCCGGTTCCCTTGATGCGCCGTCAGTATAGATAGCGCCGCGGTAGGTTTGTGAACGAACCGCCGCACCTTCTGGCCTGTAGCTGCCGCCCAATGTTCCTGGCCGCTCTGAGATCCTGGCTACCGCCTTTGCCGTGGTTGCCTTCTCGATAATCGTCCAAGGCCTCACGATGCCGCTGCTGATTCGCCGCCTGGGACTGCAAGGCATTCTGCGGCTGCCACTGGCCGTCATGTCGGCCGCCCGTGACGATGGCACTTGATCTGGGTCAATGGGAACAGATCGGGCCTGTGCTAATCGTCCGCAACGAGGCGACGCGGAGACGTAGCGCCTGCGGCGCCAAGGTGATGGGGAACCGAACGATGTTAGATGAGGCAATCTTCACGGCGGGCGATCTGATGACGCGCGACGTGGCAGTGGTGCATCCGGAAACCTCGCTGCTCGAAGCTGTGAAACTGATGGCACATCGCAAGATCAGCGGCATGCCGGTGGTGGACGATGCCGGCAACATTGTCGGGACGATCAGTGAAGGAGACCTGGTGCGCTGGCACGAAGGCTATACCGAAAGACAGGCGCGCTGGCTCGATATGCTGGCGGAGGGCTTTGACCTCGCGCCAGAGTTCCTTCATGGCATCCAGGAGCAGCATCGCAAGGTGAAGAGCGTTATGTCGCCTGGCGTCACGGCGGTGACCGAGGACACGCCGGCACGCGAGGTGGCTCGGCTGATGCACGCCAACAACATCAAGCGGGTGCCGGTGGTCCGGGACGGCAAGCTGGTCGGGATTGTCGCACGCTCGGATCTGATCCGCGCGCTCGCCCAGAAGCTGGGGGAGCCCCCAGCCCTCACGGCGCTCGAACGCCAGACACTGAACGAGGCACTACGGCGCAGGCGGGAAGAGAGACACGCCTAGCCCCTGGTCCCCGACCTCAGTGGGTGCCGGAGGAACGCTTGCCAGCGACGTATCCCTCCTGATAGGCGGACTGCTCGTTCTTCTTGACCGAGTCATAGATCAGGCCACCGGCTAGCCCGGCTGCCGCCCCGGCCACGGCGCCAAGTCCGGCATTGCCGCCGATGGCCCCCAGGACGGCACCACCGCCAGTACCGATGGCGGTTCCTGTCAGAGCTCGCTGCTGCGTCTCACTGAGACCCGAGCAACCCGTCAAGGCGAGGCCGCAGGCCAGGACAGCGACTGAAGCTTTCATGTGTTTGCTCCCCCTGCTTGCTTCAGCGCCCACGCGGGCACGGATACTGCTGCGTTAGAAAAGCCGCGACTGCATCAGCCGGCGGCTGTGCAAGGTGACTGGGATCTGCCTTGGCCCATTGGACAAAGTTCGCGATAGCCTCGTTGCGCGGAGGTGGCGGATTCGGCAGGCAGAACAGGTGACGCGACCGTCGCGCCATGTCTTCCTCCTGCAGCACCTGGAAGACGCCCAGGACAAAGCCATGACAGAAGTTCGTCGCCGCTGTGTAGAGCGGGTCTGATTGGGGCGCGGAGCACAGATCGACCAGATCGCCGGTACTGTGAAGCAGGAAGCTGTTCTCTGTGACGGCGGCGCGTGCCGGGCGCGCTGCCAGTGCCGCGCAAAGCACGAGGACGACAAGCCCATATCTGACCCGCATCTCTGTGACCTCCTCTGCTGCATCATACTGGATATCGTACTGAAGGTTTAGGCGGTCCGGACTGTGTCTCCGTCATTCGGTGCGGGTATCGTGCCGACTATCGGCAGGGTTCCGGCCGATGGAGCGATTAGTGTAACAACCTTCGGTCAGCCGCAAACTGCTCATGAAGTGAGCGGTACAGCAGCGCAAAGCCCTGCATGACCGAAAGGTAATCCTTCTGCCGCGACGCGAATCCGTGCGCCATTTGCAGGAGCTCCGGATTATCGGCTTGCAGCAGGGCGACCGCCTCGGTGGTGAACTCCTCAGGACCCGTGCGGTCGATGGCGCGGACGATGTCATTCCGGGTCTGTTCGGTAACCCTCGGGAGCGGACTCAACCAGTCGCATTCGCTGTCCGCAGCGGCAGACGTGAGAAGCAGCCGGTAGAACATGCAGAAGCCGAGCATGATCTTGTTGTGGTCACCGAGGCTCCGCGCGCACTTCAGCGCCATATCAAGCAACTCCGGATTGTGGCGCCGCCAATTATCTTCCACCTGGATCATGCAGGCGTTGGGGCCTTTGTCGTCGAACTCCATGGCAATGCGTTCACGAGTCGATGACGTGACGATCGGTAACAGACTCACTGCGGCAATCCTCTTCTCTCGAATGCGCGGCACGACATAGCCATCGGCGGCGAGTCGCGCAATCGTGAGACGGGGTCAGGAGTATTCCGTTACCCTGATCGGAGGTGGTGGCGGCGCGTAATTGGCGCCGCCCATCCACTCAGGGGCTTACCACGAGCTGATTATCCACCCTGATGACGCCCGGCACCTGCCAGGCGGCGCGCTCGGCCGCCTCCTTCTCGGCCCAGGAGCGCACCGTACCTCGCAAGATGACAGTGCCGTTCTCCTCTTGGACTGCTATCCGCTCTGCATCGACCTCCGCGCTGCGGCGAAAGGCCTCCTCGATCTTCCGCTTGATCTCGCTAGGCGGAACTCTCGGCTGAACCTGGATGAGATTGGTGACGCCCTTGACGCCGCGGATGTGGCGAACCGCTTCTTCCGCCCGCTCGCGCTGGTAGTTCCACTCGACCGAACCTTCCAACGTCACCCAGCCATCTCTTACGACCACGCGGATGTGATCGGACGAGTAGGGCAGCCGGTTCTGGATTGCCGCAACAGCATCTCTGGCAATCTCGGGATCGGGGCGTTGATTGAAAATCGGCAGGCGTACTTCGATGTCGTTCGCCACAGCGACAACACCGGCCACGCGCTTGGCTGTCCTCTCTGCCTCCCATTTCTGCAGATAGCTGCGAACGAAGCCACTCAGTGTGACCACCCCGTTCTTCACGGCCACAGCGATGTCGGTAGCATCAATATCTGGATTGGCTTGCAGCTCGGCTTCCACGTCCCGCTTGATGTCGATATCGGATCTCATGTGATCACCTGTGTCTTGCGGTTGCACCTGGCACGGCAGGGCAGGGCATCGACCCGCCGCACTCCGGGCAAACTATGTGGACCACGTGGGACTTCGCCTTGACCGCCGTCAAGTCCGGCAATTGATGCCCATCAAGGTGCCACGCGGCGGCTTGGCGCATTGTCATTCGCTGCTCAAACTATTGGAGGCCGCGTATGGCTGTACGAAAACTCGAGAAGTCCGAATGGCATCCGTATTTCGATCGCATCGCTAGAGGACTGCTTGGAAAGCGTGCCGAAATAGAGGTTGCATCGCTTGAACTGGGTGATCAGGTCGAAGCTGAATGGATACCTCTTCTCGGCGTCACTTATGATCAGAAGGACGACTTGCTGGAGATCTCGCTTGATGGTCTCGATCATCTGATACCGAAACCGCGGCAGATCTTTGTGGACGAAGATGCGGGCGGGCTGACCAGCTTCGAAGTCGTCGATAACGCAGGTGCTCGTCACATCGTGACGCTTCGGGAGCCGCTGATGCTTCCCGCACCATCCACAGCCGGGTAGCCGACATGGCCGTACCAACCGTGTCGGTAAACCTGCATGACCGCTACACGCCGGAGCTTCGTGACAAGATAGTCGATAAGCTACGGACAGCTCCGTCCGAAGCCGCGTATCATGTCCTGACCCCGCCACTGCTGCGCGAACTGGCCGATGCAGTATCGAAGAATGGCCCGGTTCTGAGTTTCTATCTGCAACTGACGCCTGAACGACGAGTTGGCGGAGCGTGGCGTAGCTACCTTTCGGCCATGTCCGATGCGATGCTTCGTTCAACAGAAGATAAGCATACGCGAAAGACTCTGCAGGAAGAGTTCGCACGCATTCAGCAGGCGATGGAAGAGGAGCTGCCAGCGCTCGGCCGCGGTGTTGCGTTCTTTGCATGTCGATCGCTTGGATTGTGGCGGCAGATAGCGGTGCCGCTGCCACTGGCCGACGGCGCGCACCAAGGCACACGACCCTACGTTCGGCCACTCGTGCGGACCCGCGACGAGCATGATCGGTTCGTCATAGCGGTGCTGTCGGAGGAATTGGGGCGCTATTTCGTAAGCCAGATCGGCCAGATAGAGGAGGTCTTGCAGATCCGAGGCGCGAATATGCGCAGGATGCTGACCGATCATGGACCGAAGGATCCCCATGACGATCGAGTCCTCGAGCACATATGGATTGAAGGGGAGGTTTTCGCGGGAGCAATCGAACAGGTTGTCGCGCGCTACCAGGCGCGTTACCTGGTGTTGGCAGAGGCCGAGGATTTGCGTCTTGCGGTCATTCGCCACCTTCACAAGGAGCTCCAACAGCGCATCGGCGCAGAGTTTCCTGCTGAGCTTCATGCGCGACCCGCGGAAATGGCCGCAGCAGCCGAACCGGCGCAGCGCGCAATCGAGGAACGGGAGGAAGTGGCCACCGTGCAGCACTTGTTGGACGCAGGGCCGCAGCGCTCGGCGTACGGGATAGAGCCTGCACTTCGCGCGCTGTGGGAACGCAGGGTAGCGACGTTGGTGGTGGACGACATGTACGCTGCACCAGGTGCACGCTGTCGCACATGCGCGGCCTTATTACAGACGGCGAGGGAATCCTGCCCGGTGTGCGGCAGCGAAACTATCGACGGTGTCGAAGACGTCGTGGAACTGGCGATCGAGCAGACGCTGGATGAAGATGGCACATTCGAAATGGTACGCAGCCCGGCGGCGCGACAAATGCTGACGCGCATAGGACCTGTCGCAGCACTGCTTCGCTGGTAAGTTAACAAAGAAAAGGCGGCGCCCGAAGCGCCGCCGAGTTGGGGGAGGAAACGCCAGAGGTCCGGCAAACGCTCAGACCTCGATGCAACACATGCCTGACAGGCGTCCCCACGACATTGATGGCAATCAATCCGTTTCATCACGTGATCGCGCGTCACTGCAAGTACGGTCGCCGCATAAAAATGGCCGCCCACGCATGACACGTGGGCGGCCATCTAGTGGAAACAGCAGAGTCGCTGCTAGTCAGCAGTACCTTGCTGCGCCTGAGTTCCGCTGGACTGCTGCGAACCCTCGCCGCTTGCCGATTGCGAGCCAGCAGACTGCTGCGACCCGTTGCCGCTCTGCGCCGCCTCCACAGGAATCCGGTGCACCTTCTGCTGCACCTCTTCTGGCTTCGGTATCGTGATCGTTAGAACGCCATCCCTGAACGATGCCTGGATGCTGTCCGGCTCGACGTGGAAAGGCAGCCGCAGATAGCGAGCGAAGGTGCCGTACGTACGCTCGGTCAGGTGATAGTTGCGCTGCTGGTCGTCCCGCTCCTCTTGCTGCACCTTTTCACCACGGATAGTGAGCACGTCGTCGTCGAGACTGACTTCAACGTTTTGCGGATCGATGCCAGGCAGCTCTGCCGTGATCCGGACCTCCTTATCCGTCTCGCTGACCTCAATCCGCGGGCTTACGACCACGTCCAGCGTCGGCGGGGGGACGATGCCCTGGAGTTGCGGCAACATCGGGCTGAAGAAATCGTCGAACAGCCGGCTCATCTGGCGGCGGAGCGGCAGGAAGGGATCCCCCTCGTCCTGGCGGCGTGCCATCGCTCGACTACCACTACGGGGCTGCAGGAACGTGCCACTCATGGAGCAATTCTCCTTTCGGCAAAGGGTTGTTGGAGGAGGAAGTCACCAAGCCAGCAGCGTGCGTAATCACACACTGATAGTGATCCGGTTATCTACTTTGGTAACACCAGGCGCTGACCACGCGGCACGTTCTGCCTCACGACGCTCTGCCCAGGATCGCACTGTGCCGCGCAGAATCACCTCACCCCCGTGCGCCTCCACGGTGATGTTGTGCGCGTCCAGCTCTGCATTGCGCATGAATGCTTCTTCGATCTTGCGCTTGACTTCCGATGGCGTGACGTTTGGCTTCACTACGATCGAATTGGTGATTCCTTTCACGCCTTTGATCCGCCGAACAGCTTCTTGCGCGCGTTCACGCTGGTAGTTCCACTCGACGTTGCCCTCCAGCGTCAGCCAGCCGTTATGGACGATTACCTTGATAGCCTCCCAGGTGTACGGAAGCTGCGCTTTCAAGGCGGCCACCGCATCGCGTGCGATATCGGGATCGGGCCGCTGGTCGATTTCAGGCAGGCGCACCTCAAGATCATTTGCTACCGCCACGACGCCGGTGACCCGTTTTGCATCCGCCTCGGCCTGTAGTTTCTGGCTGTAGCTCGGCACAAAGCCGGTCAGCGTCACGACGCCGTCCTTGACCGCCACAGCAATGTCATCCGAGTTGATGTCGGGATCCCAGCGGAGTTCGTCTTCCACGTCCCGCTTGATGTCGCTATCGGATCTCATGGTCCCTCCTGACGCCGTCAAACAGATCATTGGGAGACGTGCCGCGTCTCGCCATGATGGGCGTCAAGTTTCCTGGGTTTATTCCAGACTGGCCGGGGCGAGCGCCAAGGCGGGTGTCGTCACCGGAAAGCAGAGCACTGCCTCAGTGCCGCCCATTAGCTGCGACTTGCGCCAGGTGATCGTCCCCTCCAGCACAGCAGCAAGACCGCGGAGAATGCCGTGGCCATGACCGGAGCGCACCGTAATACCGTCTGGTCCTCGGCCATCGTCCGCGACTGCGAGTATTCCTTCCTCGCGAACTTCTTCCCAGTGAAGTGAGACTCGTATTGCGCCAGACTGCCTGCCGATGAAGGCATGGCGCATCGCATTCATCACGAGTTCTGATGCCACGAGCAACACTGCGCGGCGTTGCTCGGGCTCCAACATCACTGGCTGCAGATTCAGCGAGAGCATCACAGGCCCAACGGTGTGGCTGAATATCGCGACCAGGCCGTAAGCGATGTTCTTGAGTTCGTCCACGCAGGGGCACACGCCGGAATGGTCCAGCTTGTGCAGGCTCCTGTACGCCTTCGCCAAGGTACTGGCTCGCTTGATCGTCTCGGTTGGATTACTCCAGCCAATTCGGTTACGGCCGGCCACGCGCTGCCAGTTCGCGGCAATGTGCTCAAGATTGGCTGCGCGGTGCATGGCCTCTTTCATCCAGACCGTATGATTTCCTTCCGCTACCTGACACATGTTTGGACGCCCCCGTAATTCTCCTATCCGATCCTGAACGGGATTTCACACCTCGTGCCCAATGCCAGCATGGTGACCTTCCTCGAGCGCCGGACGATTGACGATCTTGACCCGCCGCGGGCCGGCGAGCGCTATCAAGCCCTTCTGCCTGAGGTCAGTGAGAGAACGACTTACGGTCTCCACCGAAAGCGCCAGATAATCCGCGATGTCGTAGCGTGATGTGAGCAGCATCAGCCGATCTGTCGGTAGCTTAGAGCTGCGCTCTGTCATCTTGAGCAGGAACGCACCCACCTTCTCACGTGCGGTGGTGCGGCCCAGGATCAGAATCAGTTCCTGCAATCGGGCAACGGTATCCGACGCCATTTTTTGCACCTGGCGGCCGATTTCGGGATCCTTCTCCGCCAGGCTTTGCGCGGCCTTGCGGGGATAGCAGGCGACCGTGGTCTCGTTCACCACAGCTTCCAGCGTGCAGTAGTGGCCGGAATGGGGCGGGCAACTGAAGAAGTCCTGCGGCAGCAACAGGTCGAGTATCTGCCGACGTCCGCCGGGTAAAACCACGTAGAACTTCACTGCTCCCGAGATCACCCGGTACCAATAGTCGCCACTACCTTCCCAACTATGGATTTCCTCCCCGCGGTTTCGTCTTGCGATGACGGCTATGGAGTCCAACCCAACTGCCTGTTGGTCCCTCGTCGTGCGGACGTCATGGTGCCAGGAGTGGACCGGCCTGGTGGAAGCAGTCTCATGCCACATCTCCTCATCTCCGCTGTGCTAGTGGCCGTCCTGCGACGGCTCTCTCGTTATCGGATGGATAGTGGCGAGCGGGAGCTGACTGTTGAATTCGGCTAATCCACGTATGGTACAAGTACGTACCGGCCCAATTCGTTGCCCATCGGGGCCGGACAACACGAAAATGGCGGGGAACAACCCCCGCCATGACTAGAAACATTTGAGACCGAAGACGAAGTGACGGAGTTTCCGTCAGGCAGCCTTTGCCGACACCCGAAGATCCCCTTCGATCACACCTAGGATATCCGACTCCTTCAGAATCAGCCGGTCCTCACCGTCGATGATGACTTCGGTGCCAGACCATTTGCCGAACAGCACGCGGTCTCCGACCTTGACGTCGGGCTTTCGCACATTGCCTGCCTCGTTGGGCACACCAGGGCCGACAGCCAACACCTCACCTTCGACCGGTTTTTCCTTCGCAGTATCGGGGATGATGATGCCGGCCGGCGTCTTCTCCTCGACCTCGACGCGCTTCAGCAGCACGCGGTCGAGCAATGGCCGAAACTGATTTGCCATGCCTTTCTCCTTCGTTCATCGCATCAGGCGTAGTGGAATTCGGGCATCTTGCTGAGCGCATCCTTGGTAGCGCCTGGCAGCACGATCTTCCGGCCCTGGTCGTCGACCTGGAGGCTCGAATACGGCACGGCGACAAGACGGCGATTGATCCCAAGAAAGCCACCCACCGAAATGACCGCGTACAGCACCTGGTCTTGCGGACTGACGATCAGGTCATCGATCGTACCGATCCTCTCGTTTTTGTCATTCACAACGCTCGCGCCGATCAGACGGCTCGCACGGTAGGCCTCCGCCAACGGCCGGACGTCAACTGCGACGAGTTCGCCTGCGCGCGCGGAAACGGCAAACAAACTGGCTCCTCCAGAGAGCAACGCCGCATGTAGCAGCATCCGCCGCCTGGCCGCCGCGCGAGGAGTTCCGACTTGCGATGTCTGGCTCATGTGCTGTCTCGCCTCTACTGACCTGGGTGCACCCATGGTCAGATAGTCAGGGCCGGTGTTGCCTTGCGTTGATGCGTGTCAACTTCACAGCGACACGCGCGCGACAACAGCCTGACAACTTCGTGTGTCTTGGAGTGTCGAACAATTCGCGCACGAAACCGTGAGGCTTGATGGCCGTCAATGTGGCCCCCGTCTGGCACGCCAATATTGGCCGTTCCAGTGTCGTGCGCCTGTTGCGGATGTCGAAGGGCAACCGCTGTTGGTGCGCGAAAAGCACGCAGCGGAGCGCCACTATGGCCACAGTAATCGGAATCGATCTTGGAACGACAAACTCATGTGTTGCCGTCATGGAAGGGGGCGCACCCAGAGTCATCGAGAATGCAGAGGGAGCCAGGACCACGCCCTCGGTGGTCGCGTTCACCAACACTGGTGAAATACTCGTCGGCCAGCCAGCCAAGCGGCAGGCTGTAACCAATGCGGAGAATACCGTCTTCGCCATCAAGCGGCTGATCGGGCGTCGCTACGACGATCCTGTCGTCGAGAAGGACAAGCAACTGGTCCCCTACAAGATAGTACGCGGGGATAATGGCGATGCCTGGGTCGAGGTCATGGGCAAGCGCTACAGCCCCAGCCAGATCAGCGCCTTCGTGCTGACCAAGATGAAGGAGACCGCGGAAGCGCATCTTGGGCAGAAGGTGTCGCAGGCTGTCATTACCGTGCCGGCGTATTTCAATGACAGCCAGCGCCAGGCGACCAAAGACGCTGGACGCATCGCCGGTCTTGAGGTGCTGCGGATCATCAATGAACCGACCGCCGCAGCCCTGGCCTACGGTCTGGAGAAGCAAGGCTCTGGCAAGATCGCGGTATACGACCTGGGCGGTGGTACCTTCGACATCTCGATCCTCGAGATTGGCGAAGGTGTCTATGACGTGCGCGCTACCAACGGCGACACATTCCTGGGTGGCGAGGATTTTGACCAGCGCATTGTCGAGTTTCTGGCAGACGAGTTCCTGAAGGAGCAGGGTATCGATCTACGCAAGGACAAGCTCGCGCTGCAGCGGTTAAGGGATGCAGCGGAGAAGGCAAAGATCGAGCTGTCGTCCACAACGCAGACCGACGTGAACCTGCCGTTCATCACCGCCGATCAGAGTGGTCCGAAGCACCTCAACGTCAGGATCACGCGCGCCAAGCTGGAAGGTCTGGTCGCCGATCTGATCGAGCGGACGGTGGGACCATGCCAGGCCGCGCTAAAGGATGCCGGCCTGTCCGCGAAGGATATCTCCGAAGTCGTCCTGGTCGGCGGGCAGACGCGCATGCCGAAAGTCGCCGACACTGTCCGGAATTTCTTCGGCCGCGATCCGCATAAGGGCGTGAACCCGGACGAGGTCGTTGCCATAGGCGCTGCCATTCAGGCAGGCGTGCTGCAGGGCGAGGTGAAAGACGTCCTGCTGCTGGATGTGACGCCGCTCTCACTCGGCCTCGAGACGCTGGGTGGCGTGATGACCAAGCTGATTGAGCGAAATACCACCATTCCGGCAAAGCGAAGTCAGGTATTCTCCACTGCCGAAGACAACCAGACCGCCGTCACCATCCGCGTCTTCCAGGGCGAGCGGGAACTTGCCGCGGACAACAAGCTTCTGGGCCAATTCGACCTGGTCGGCATTCCGCCCGCACCGCGCGGCTCACCTCAGATCGAGGTGACATTCGATATCGATGCGAATGGCATTGTGAATGTCTCCGCGCGCGACAGAGCAACCGGCAAGGAGCAGCAGATCCGCATCCAGGCATCCGGCGGACTGAGCGAGGCCGACATTCAGCGTATGGTCCGCGAGGCGGAGCAGCATGCCGCCGAGGATCGCAGGCGCCGCGAGCTGATCGAGGCGCGGAATCAGGCCGACACGCTGATCTATATGGTGGAAAAGGACCTGAGGGAAGCCGGCAGCAAGCTTGGCGCGGCGGATCGCCAGCGCATCGAAGATGCGATCAACGCACTACGCAATGCTGCGGCCGGCGATAGTATCGACGCGATAAAGCAGCAAATGTCCGCACTGACCCAGGCTGCGCAAAGCATTGCCGAGGCGCGGCAGCAGGCAAGCCAACCAGAGCAGCAAGAGCAAACTTCAGGCGCCCAGGGCGCATCAAGCGATGAGGTCGTGGATGCGGAATTCGAGGAGGTGGATCAGCAACAGCGCCGCGCCTCCTGACGTTCAATCGAAGAGGAATGCTGTCATGAGTGACAACTACAATCAAAGCAAGCGAGTGGTAGATCCATTCACGTTCGGCTCCGACTATGCGATGAGCCAGGCGCTTGCACGCAACTGGTGGCTCGTGGCGTTGCGCGGCGTGCTGGCACTGATCTTCGGCCTCATTGCCATCGTCCTGCCCGGCGTGACTATCACGGCACTGGTGCTCCTGTTCGCCGCTTACATGTTGGTGGATGGTGTCTTCGCGATTATCGCTGCCGTCCGCGCCGCCCAGCGGCATGAGCGTTGGGGCCTGCTGATCTTCGAGGGCGTCATCGATTTCATCGCCGGTGCCATCGCCATCATCTGGCCGCTGATCACAGTCGTGGTGTTCGTCTATCTGTTGGCCGCATGGGCCATTGTGACCGGCGCGCTCGCCTTCAGCGCGGCTCTGCGTCTGGAGCTTGAACACGGACGATGGTTGCTCGCGTTGGGCGGGATTCTCTCGTTCATCTGGGGCTTCCTGTTGCTGTTCTGGCCGATTGCCGGCGCAGTCGCGTTGACATGGTGGCTTGGCGCCTACGCCCTGGTGTTCGGCGTCACCATGCTGATCCTTGCATTCAGGCTGCGCGCCAGACGCGGCCATGTCCCGCCAGCTCGAGCAGCGTATCAGGCATGACACGGAAGAACGTCAAGCGAGGTGACAGCAGCGACGTGACCAAACCACAGGACATCGACGTGGTCATGGAAGCGTCGCTGGAGTCATTTCCCGCGAGTGATCCGCCGCCTTGGACACCCGTCCAGGGTCCGAGGGTGGCGTCCACGCAGGTTGGATCCGATCGCAAACCAACTGTTCGCAGCAAACCGCATCCGTAAGCAGCGATTGGGAGCAAGGGCTCATGGCACAGATCCTGGCGCCGGGAACACCGGCGCCAAAGTTCACCCTTCGCGTCACACCAGACCAGAACCTCTCACTCGATGAACTTCGCGGCAGACCCGTCATTCTGGCCTTCTATCCCGCTGATTGGAGCCCGGTCTGCGGCGACCAGATCGCACTCTACAATCAGGTGCTTCCGATGTTCCGGAAATCCGATGCCGAGTTGCTGGGCATATCAGTCGATGGTGCGTGGTGCCACAAGGCATACGCAGAGCACCGCAATATCCATTTTCCTCTTCTGTCAGATTTCGAGCCGAAAGGTGCCGTTGCGAGGCAATACGGCGCCTATCGCGACAAGGAAGGGGTCTGCGAACGCGCTCTGTTCGTGCTCGACAGGCACGGTGTCGTGTTCTGGAGCTACCTTTCGCCAATTGCGGTGAATCCCGGAGCCGACGGCATTCTTGACGCTCTGGAGCGACTGCCGAAATGAGCGCGAGCTGGGCCGCTGGATGAATCACAGTCTCTGATGCTGCCCATCAAGAGTACCGTCCCGGTCCGCTATCCGCCAGTCGCGACGTGGACCCTCATCGCCATCAACTGCGTGGTCTTTCTGTTTGAACTGAGTCTGACAGACGCGCAGCTTGAGGTCTTTCTGGCGCAGTTCGCGCTTGTTCCTGCCCGCTACCTGGGACCGACCGACGCGCTCGATTACCTACCCTTTCTCACCAACATGTTCCTGCACGGAGGTTGGCTGCATCTGATCCTGAACATGTGGACGCTGTGGCTGTTCGGGCCGCCGGTGGAGGATCAGTTCGGCTCGGGCCTCTACCTCGTGTTCTATCTGGTCTGCGGTGTCCTCGCCTCTGCGACATATGTTGTCTTCAATGCAACATCGACGATCCCTGCGCTTGGTGCCTCCGGGGCGATCGCCGGGGTACTCGGCGCCTATATGCGACTGTTCCCGTTCGCACGGGTCATCGTGATGGTGCCGATCATTTTCATTCCGTTTTTCTTCGCTTTGCCGGGCGCGGTCTTCGCTGGCCTCTGGTTTCTGATGCAGGTGCTGCAGGGCACGACAGATCTCTTCCTGCCATCGACAGGCAGCGCCGTCGCGTGGTGGGCGCACATAGGCGGATTCATCGGCGGCTTCGCGCTCGCATCACCTATACGATATTCACAGCGTCCCAATTTTCCGCGCTACGCCGACCAGGGAGTTCTCGGCTTCGACCTTATGGGGCGCTGACAGGCAAGGGGAAATCAGAACATGTCCGTCCTCGATCTCTTCTGGCTATTCTTTATGTTGTCGGCGCTACAGCCGCTGCTGCGTCAGCGCATGCTGGAGGCGATGCGCACACGAAAGATTGCTCAGCTGGAGCGGTTACGGAAGTCCCGGGTGATCCTGCTGGTGCATCGGCAGGAAACCATGAAGCTGCTCGGCTTTCCAGTGATGCGCTACATCGATGTGAATGATTCCGAGGAGGTGCTTCGCGCAATCCGTCTGACCGATGAGGATGTTCCGCTCGATATCATTCTGCATACGCCAGGCGGTCTGGTGTTGGCGGCGACCCAGATTGCGCGCGCCGTTCGCGATCGCAAGTCCAAAGTCACGGTGTTTGTGCCGCATTATGCCATGTCAGGCGGCACCCTGATCGCTCTGGCCGCCGACGAAATCATCATGAGCCCACACGCGGCGCTCGGCCCAGTCGATCCGCAGCTCGACAAGTATGCCGCTGCTTCGATCATCAAGGTTCTTGAGCAGAAACCGATGGAAAAGATCGACGACGAAACCGTGATATTGGCCGATCTGGGGCGCAAGGCGATTGAGCAGGTAAAGGAAGTAACATCTCGTCTGCTTCAGCGGCGTCTCTCGGCCGAACAGGCTGGCAAGCTGGCGGAGAAGCTATCGACCGGCACGTGGACCCATGATTATCCAATAGAACCAGAGGAAGCCAGGACGTTCGGACTGGCAGTCAGTACGGATATCCCATCAGAAGTACTGGAACTTATGACACTGTACCCACAGCCGGTACACTCGCAATCCGGTGGCGTAGAATACCTGCCAGTGCCGCGTCAGAAAGACGCTTCGCAATGATCAGGGCTCCACGACGATCTCGTTATCTACCTTCGTCACGCCAGGAAACGTCCAGACCACTCGTTCCGCCTCTTCACGTTCGGCCCAGGATCGCGCAGTCCCGCGCAGCCGAACCTCACTGCCGGCGACTTCGACAGTGATATGATCGGCGTCGATCGCGGCGTTCCGCTTGAAAGCCTCGACAATCCGCTGCAAGACGTCATTGGGAACCTCTCTGCGCTTCAGTCGGATCAGGTTACTGACGCCCACCACACCACGCTGGCGGTAGGCACACCACCTGGCTTCCTCACGTTCGTAATTCCACTCGACCTCCCCTTCCAGGGTCACCCAGCCTTCCTCCGCAGTTACCTTGATGCGATCGGCAACATCAGGGAGATCCTCCTGCAGCGCCTCGACTACGTCGCGTACGATCATCGGATCAGGCCGCTGATGCAGCAGGGGCAAGCGGACCTCGATGTCGTTCGCCACTCCGACAACACCTATTACGCGCTTTGCTGCTGCTTCGGCCTGGCGCTTCAGCCTATACCGGCGAACGAATCCGCTCAGCAGGGCGACCGCGTCCTTCACATTCACTGCAATATCCGCTGACTGCAGTAACGGATCGCTCCGCAGCTCGGATTCGACATCCAGCTTGATCTCCATGTCAGGTCTCATAGCTGAGCACTCCTGTTGCTCTGCGTGACAGGGGCTGTTGTTTCCGTTGATGGCGACAACCGGAGCCGCATCGCCTTGCGCAGCTTCTCGAACGCGCGGTTCTCGATCTGACGAACTCTTTCCGCGGAAACCCGGTAATGGCTCGCCAGCTCCTCGAGCTTGGCTGGTCTCTCCTTCAGCCGCCGCTCGATCAGGATGTGCCGCTGCCGCTGATCCAGAGAGTCGAGAGCCATTGGCAGCATCGCTTTCTGCATTGCCATTTCCTCGTGCTCACTGACGGTAGATTCGACATCCTCGGAGTCCACCAGCGTATCCTGCAACGTATGCTTTCGATCCGGGTAGACTGGTGCATCCAGACTGCGGTCGCGTCCGTCGAGCCGGCGATGCATGCTGACCACCGCCTGCTGAGATACGCCAAGTGCCCCGGCGATCTTGGCCACCTCGTCGGGACGCAGATCGCCGTCCGGCGAAATCCGCATTCTGCTCTGCAGCCGACGGAGATTGAAGAACAGTCGCTTCTGCGCGGGTGTTGTGCCGATTCTCACCAATGACCAGCTCTGCAGAATGTATGCCTGGATGGCCGAACGCACCCACCACCTCGCATACGAGGCGAACCGAAACCCCAATTCTGGATCGAACCGCTTCACCGCCTGCATGACACCGACATTGCCCTCGCTGATCAGATCACTGAGGGGAAGTCCATAGCCGCGGTAATGCAGCGCAATCTTCGCGACCAGACGAAGATGGGATGCAACAAGCAAACCGGCTGCGTCGTCATCCTTATGCATTCGCCAGCGGCGCGACAGCCTCAGCTCCTCTTCAGCACTCAGCATCGGCAATTTCTGGATCTGCCGTAGATAGCAGCGAAGACTGTTGGCGTCGTTGGCGATGGCCACGCTGGTAGCAGTTGCCATAGCTGATCCTCTGCACTCGGTCACGCATCGTGCTCGGGATGACGCGCTTGCAGGGGATGTTAGGGAATACCGGGATTCAACACCTTGATGCCGGTCAAGTTCGCAATATCGCTGAAGCCATTAAGTGGCGTGCGATCTTGCCCACTCTACGATGCGGCGTGTGTCCATGGCCCCGGCTGTCATGGCAACCTGGCGACCTTTCGCGAACATCATGAGTGTCGGAATGCTACGAATGCCAAACCGAGCCATGAGCTGTTGCTCCTCGTCGGCATTCACCTTCAGCAGCCGGAAATCAGGTTCGAGTTCAGCAGCCGCACGCTCATAGGCTGGTGCCATTGCCAGGCAAGGGCCACACCACGATGCCCAGAAATCCACGACAGTGGGAATGTCATTGCGCGTAATATGGCGTTCAAACAGATTGCCATCGGCTGCTGCGGGCTTTCCGGTAAACATCGCCTGATGACACTTGCCGCACTTGGCCTGCAAGGCAGGGCGCGACTGGGGAATGCGGTTCACGGCTCCGCAGGATGGACAGACAATATGGCGCGCTGATTCACTCATTAGGCTGCGGCGCCGGCCACTGCTGCTCTTTGCAGCGCGGTGATCAGCGAGTTGTAATCCCATGCGCCTTCGTGCCGTACACCGTTGATAAAGAAGGTGGGGGTTCCGTTCACCCCGCTCCGCACGCCACTCATGAAGTCCTCGCTGATCTTCGGCAGATATTTGTGTTGGGCAACTTCATTGCCAAACCGCTCGACGTCAAGTTGCAGCGCGGCAGCATACGACAGCAGCGATGGACCATCGAGCGCTTGCTGGTTCGCATACAGCATGTCATGCATCTCCCAGTACTTCCCTTGGGCGCCAGCCGCCTCCGCTGCTTCGGCGGCGTTTTCCGCATGAATATGTATTGTCGTCATCGGGAAGTGCCGGAACACAAAACGCACGGCATCCCCAACCTGTTCCAGGATCTCCTTGACGACAGTGTGTGCCATGCCGCAGTACGGGCATTCATAATCGCCATATTCAACCAACGTCACCAACGCGTCGGCTGGTCCCCGGATATGATCTCTGGCTGGGGAAACCGGCAAAGTGAGCGTGGATCGCCATGTGGTGGCACTCATAAGAAGACCTCCTGCGGGTATAGCGGCTGACCGAGGCTAAATGCTGCGGTCTCGTATTGCCTTGATGCCTGTCAACTTAAATGAACCAGCCGCGCTACCCGGCATGAGACGGCGGCGCTGTAACAATATGTCTGTTGTGGTCACCTCAGAAAGAGCCGACTATCGACGCGAGGGAGGCAGAACATCGCAGTCTGGCAATGCGCCACCAGAGCCCGAACCACTCCGGTGCTTTTTTCAGGAGCCGAACCGAGGCGTGGGCAGCACTGTTGCGTTTGCTTCACGACACGTCAGCATCCGGTATCAGCACTCTGCTGATCTGCAGCGAGGCAAGACGTCCGCAACTTCTTCGGCACCTGCGTGACAATGGCATTGGCTTCGCCAATCCAGATCCGAGCACTTGTTTTGAGGTTCGGAGCTGGGAGGAGCTTAACCACGGTGAAAGCCCTTCCTGGCCAAATGCCATTCCTGGCCTGATCGGCAGCGCGTTGGCTGAAAGTCAGGCGGCAGGCTTCCGGCCGATACGAGCCTGGAGCGACATGGAATCGCTGCCCGTGGGAAGCAGCGACCGGCGCGTCGTCGCATCTTACGAACGGCAACTCAGCGAACTGGCCTCGCAATATGATTGCGAGCTGATTCTTGCCTACACGATGGTTGGTTGGAATAGCGCAACCCTGATTGAGATGATGTCCATCCATCCGATGGTGCTCATTGGCTTGCGTTCGCAGCCGAACCCGTACTTCAGACATGCCCAGGAATGGGAATCCCGTAGCGAGACGGTGCGTGAACTGCTGCACAGGCACCGTGTCGTTTTTGCCCGCTCGGTGTTGTCGGCAACCAGGAGGAGGCATGATTGGGCAGGCATCATCGACAGTATGGCTTCGGGGTTGGCCTCGATGGTGAATGCGGAATTCGTCGGAACCACCTCACTGGGAGGGGGCGCGGAAAGCTTTCGCCTGGCATTTGCGCGCTCCAATGTCTGGACCCGCGATGATGTGACGGATGCGCTGCGCAGTGTCGTGTCCGCTGTGTCATCGGACCGGCCGGCGGGCGGCACGGTCCTGGCTGCCAATCTTGCCGACGCCGGGGAACTCCGCATCCTGCTTGTGCCACTGGGCCTCAGCGGCAACAGCGTGCTTGTTGTGGGGTCGGTCGATCAGGAATTTCCGACTGCTTCGCAGAGAGAAGTTCTGTTGCTGGGCGCCAATCTTGCCACTATGTCTATTCAGCGCTCGCGCGCCGAGGAGGGCGAATACCGGTTTTCGAAGCTCGTCGAGAATTCCCCGGACCTCATCGGCATTGCCAGCCTCGAAGGCGTCCCGCAATACATTAACCCAGCCGGCTTGCAGCTTCTCGGCCTCGACGATCTCGATCAGGGAGGACAAGCCAGCATTCTCGATTTCATTGCTCCAGAAGACCGCGCGAGAGCTCGCGACGAGTACTGGCCAATAATGGAAAAGACCGGTCGCTGGCGCGGCGAGATCCGTCTCAAGAATTTTCGCGCCGACGCTACGGTTCCCTTTCTGGTCGATTGGTTCCGAATCGATGACAGGCGAACGGGAAGACCCTCGGCAATGGCAACGGTAAGCCGGGACCTTACCGCGCAGAAGCAGGCCGAAGCCGAGTTGCGGCACTTCAATGCAACGCTGCAGCAGCAAGTTGCATCACGCACCCAAGCGCTGGCTGCCGTGAACTCTGATCTGCAAAAGACGCTAGCGGAGCAGAAGCTCGCACACGCCCGCCTCCAAGAGTTGCAGTCGGAACTTTTCCACGCAGGCCGCCTCAGCGCGATGGGACAGACGGCGGGTACGCTGGCCCACGAACTCGGCCAACCATTGTCGGCGATCATCAACTATATCAACGCTGCTCGCCGTCTTCTTATGGGGAAGGGAGAAGAGAGGACGGAGTTGGCACTTGCGAATATGAACGACGCAGCAGAGGCGGTATTGCGCGCCGGCCGTATCCTTCAACGGCTGCGCGACTTCGTCGCCGGCGGCGAACCGGAATGGCATGCTGAAGATGTCTCAGATTTGATCGAAGAGGCGGAGTCGCTCGCCTTGGTTGGTTCGACTGGGTCAGCAATCCAGGTTTACCGACAAGTAGCCCCGGGCCTGCCGCTGGTTTTCGTCGATCGAACGCAAATTCAGCAGGTTCTCTTCAATCTCATTCGGAACGCCATCGACGCAATGACCGATGGTGTACGTCGCGAACTCATCTTGACGGCCTCCCAATCGAATGGAAACTTCGTCGAGATCTCAGTCACCGATAGTGGGTCGGGTATTTCCGACAACTTGGCTGGGCGCCTGTTCCAACCGTTTGTCACGACGAAGCCGCACGGCACGGGACTGGGGCTGTCTATCTGCCGTTCGATCATCGAGGCACATGGAGGAAGACTTTGGTACGAGCCACGCGCAGGGGGCGGAGCCAGCTTCCTATTCACCGTGCCTGCAGCGAATGCGAATAATGATGGCCGGTGAACGGATCGTCCACATTGTCGACGATGATGCGGATTTCCGCCACTCACTCAGCCGGCTGCTGGAATCTGCCGGATACACCACGACCAGTTACACATCGGGCCCGGCATTTCTCGCAGTCGCGCCAAGATTATCGGCAGGATGCGTGCTGCTGGACGTGCAGATGCCCCGGATGGACGGACTGGCAATCCTGGAGGCGCTGCGCAAATTGGGCATTCGCCTGCCGGTGATCGTGGTGACGGTCCACGGCGAGGTGGCAACTGCTGTACGGGCTATGAAGGCCGGCGCCACGGAGTTTGTGGAAAAGCCGTTCACCGACGAGCCGCTGCTGGCGATGATCGAGAAGGCGATTGCCGAACCCAGCCCTTACCGGCGGGAACTCGAGGTCGCTCAGGCGGTCGATCGGGTTGCGGCGCTCAGCGGACGAGAACAGCAGGTGCTTACGGGCCTGCTGGCGGGCAGATCGAGCAAGGCGATTGCGTCCAGCCTCAATATCAGCGTCCGTACAGTCGAGGTCCATCGCGCGCGTCTGATGGAGCGGCTCGGGGTACATACACTTGCCGAAACCATTCGCCTCGGCGTGCTGGCCAGCCTGCGGTAGGCACAAGAGTTGACGGCCATCAAGGCTTGGGCGGCCGCTTCAAGCTACCAACCTGGAAGCCGTGGCGGACCCGGACGCGATCGCAAACCAACGTGAAATGCCCTCACCCGCGCGAGTCGAGGCATTCAGTGACGGCGTGTTTGCCATCATCATCACACTGCTCGTGCTTGACCTGCATGTGCCACAAAGAGAGGCGTTGAATGGGCAGTCTCTCGCGCAGGCACTGCTGCAGCAGTGGCCTTTGTACCTGGCGTACGTGCTCAGCTTCCTGCAGGTTGGCGTGGTCTGGGCCAATCATCACACGATGTTCCACTACATCCAGCGGAGCGACCACGTCCTGCTGGTCTACAATCTGCTTTTGCTGCTTTTTACTGCGCTGCTGCCATTCACCACCGCGATCTTCGCGGAGTATGGCCTCGCAATCAGATCGGACATCCAGGTGGCTGCCTTCATTTACAGCGCGGCGCTGGGCCTTGCCGGCGTATTCTTCAATCTTGTCTGGCGCCACGCTCTGAGTGCTCGCCTGGTCAACCCGCATGCCGATCCGCATCGTCTGCATGCACTCACCTGGCACTGGGCGTTCGTGCCAGTGTTTTACGCGCTCGCCTTCGCGCTTACCCTGATAAGCCCGTATCTCAGCGTGGGGATGTACGCCCTGCTGCTGTTCTATTACGCATTGCCCGGACCTCACGTGATCCGTTGGATGACAGGGCGGCGAGCCCGC